>NZ_JBFGFI010000086.1:0-12396 GCF_041579695.1 Halopseudomonas sp. | reverse complement strand
TTCGTCAAAGGCCGACCCATCGACACCCTGGGCGGCAAGGTCAAGCTGCCGCGCCCGCTCAAGCAACGTATCGACGGCGCGATGATCCGCATGATCATCGGCAAGCCCTCCGATTATGGTCTGCCCGACCCTGATTACCGCTTGTATGAATCGCACCCGGTGATCAACTCGCTGATCCTGCATCACCTCGGCCATGGCGATATTCAGCCGCGCCGCGACATCAGCAAGATCAGCGGCAAGCAGGTCACCTTCACCGATGGCCAGAGCAAAGAATACGATCTGATCCTGATGTCCACCGGCTACCTGCTGGACTATCCGTTCATCGATCGCCAGTACCTGAACTGGCCCGCCAGCGAAGACGCGCCCCGGCTCTACATGAACGTGTTCCATCCCGAGCACGATAACCTGTTCATGATGGGCATGATCGAGGCGGCGGGCCTCGGCTGGGAAGGGCGCAACCAACAAGCCAGGCTGGTGGCACTGTATATACGCCGGCACCAGCAGAACGCAGAGGCGGCCAAGGCGTTCGACACGATCAAACGCGAGCGGGCAGGGGTGACGCTGGATGGCGGCTACGACTACATCAAGCTGCCGCGCATGGCCTATTACGTCAACAAGGATGAATACCTGAAAACGCTGGCCGAGCACATTACCGAGCTACAAAGCGGACTCGAGGTGGAGGAACCCCAACCGGTGCCCGCAGCATGAGTGGCGCCTTGCCGATGGAATTCGACCCGGCCAGCCTGATCCTGCTCAACGTCATCATGGCCTGCATGATGTTCGGCGTGTCATTGAGCCTGCGCCTGGAGGATTTCAAGCGCATCGCGCTGGCGCCGATCGCACCCCTGGCCGGGCTGGTCGCCCAGTTTCTGCTCTTGCCGCTGGCCACCTGTCTGTTCACCTGGGCGCTGCAGATCGATCCCGAGCTGGCGCTGGGGATGATTCTGGTCGCCTCCTGCCCGGGCGGCAGCTTCTCCAACATCATGACCTGGCTGGCCCGCGGCAATGTCGCGGTTTCAGTCAGCATGACTGCGGTATCCAGCATGGCCGCCACCGTGCTGACGCCCCTGAACTTTGCGTTCTACGGCTGGCTCAACCCGCATACCCGCGAGTACCTGACCCAGATCACCCTGGAGCCGGGCGGCATCCTGCTGCTGGTGTTACTGGTGCTCGCGCTGCCGCTGGTGCTGGGTATGGTGACCGGGCGCAAGTTGCCGGAACTGGTCGCCCGCAGCGAAAAGCCCCTGCGCATAGCATCGCTGCTGGTGTTTCTGGGTTTTGTCGCGATCGCGTTCTCGAACAATTTCGACCTGTTCCTGGAGCGTTTCCACAGCTTTTTCTGGCTGGTCGTCGCGCACAACCTGCTGGCCCTATCACTGGGTTACGGCATGGGGGTACTGCTCAAACTGCCGGTCGCCGATCGCCGGGCGGTGACCATGGAGGTGGGCATCCAGAACTCGGGGCTGGGCCTGGTCATCCTCTTCACGTTTTTCCCGGAGGCGGGCGGCATGATGCTGATCACCGCATTCTGGGGCGTCTGGCACCTGGTGTCGGGCATCACACTTTCACAAATCTGGGCACGCACCGCACATGACTAAACGCATATTGATCACCGGCGCGGCCGGCTATATCGGACACCAGCTGGGCAACCGGCTGTCCGAGCATTATCTCGTGATCGGCACCGACCTGCGCGGACGCGACGGCCTGCGCTTCCCCCTGGAGATGGCCGATGTACGTGACCCGGCCCTGGCCGACCTGCTGCAGCGCGAGCAGATCACCCATGTGGTGCATCTGGCCTCGATCCTCCAGGCATCACCGGATCGGGCGCGGGATTACGACATCGACGTCAACGGCACGCGCAACGTACTCGAATGCTGCATCAAGGCCGGCGTGCAGCATTTCACCGTCACCAGTTCCGGCGCAGCCTACGGCTACCACGCCGACAACCCGGCCTGGATCGACGAGCAGGACGCGCTACGCGGCAATACCGAGTTCGCCTACTCCGATCACAAGCGGCAGATCGAGGAGATGCTGGCTGACTACCGCCAGCAGCATCCGCAATTGCAACAGCTGATCTTTCGCCCCGGCACGGTGCTGGGCAGCGAGACGCGCAATCAGATCACCAACCTGTTCATGGCCCCGCGCATTCTGGCGCTCAAGGGCAGTGACTCGCCCTTTGTATTCATTTGGGATCAGGACGTGATCGGCGCGATGGAAATGGGCATCCGCGAAGACAAGACCGGCATTTTCAATATGGCCGGTGACGGTGCGCTGACCATGGCGGAGATCGCCGACCGGCTGAACAAGCCGCTGCTGACCTTGCCTGTATGGCTGGTCAAAGCCGGGCTGCAGATAGCAAAATGGCGCGGCAAGCCGACCGGCCCGGAGCAGGTGAACTTCCTGCGCTACCGCCCGGTACTGAGCAACCGACGGTTGAAGGAAGAGTTCGGCTATCCATTGGCCAAGACCTCCGCGCAAACGTTCGAGTATTTTGTCGAAGCGAACGGATTGAAACGCTGAAACCGCGCCGCAAACAAATAATAAAAAAGGGTATCCCATGCACGTAACACTAATAACGGGGGCGGCCTCCGGCCTCGGCTGGGCCATGGCGCGCCACTGGTTCGCTGCCGGCCACAGCCTGGTACTGGCCGACATCGATGAAGCAGGGCTGGCCGCCCGCGCCGAGGCACTGGGTGATGCCGAGCGGGTACTGACCGTCACCATGGACATTACCCAGGCTTCCGACATCAGCTACCTGATCGACGAAGTGCAGCACCGCTTCGGCCGCCTCGATCTGCTGGTCAACAATGCCGGCATCACCCACCGCTCACCCGCGCACCAGACCAACCCTGCGGTGTTTCGCAAGGTCATGGCCGTGGACTGGCAAGGCCCGGTGGAGCTGACCATGGCTGCACTGCCCATGCTGCGCGAATCCGCCGGCAGCATCGTCTGCATCGGCTCGATGGCCGGCTGGATGCCCGTGCCGGGGCGCGCCGCCTATTGCGCCGCCAAGGGTGCACTGACGCAGTTCTTCGAAGTGCTGCGCCTGGAACTGGAAGCCGACGGCATCCATATCCTCATGGCCTACCCCAGCTTTCTCGACACCCCCATCGAGAACCACGCCCTGGGCCGCGACGGCAGCACTGCCAAGCATCCCCGCTCGATGGTCGGCGGCATGCGCAGCGCCGAATGGATGGCCGAACTGATCGACAAAGGCCTGAAAGACGGCAAACGCTGGATACTCCCGGAGCCGGTCTCGCGCTTTGGCAGTCTGCTCTGGCGCATCGCGCCGTCTTTATATCTGCGCCAGGTACGCAAACGCTTCGCCGGCGAGTTACGCTAACCCATGCCAAAACAGTGCCCCTCTAGGAGGGTCTCGTCATCCTCGCGCAGGCGGGGATCCATCTTGACCTTCGGGTTACCAGCTCACCACAATTTTCCAAGTAAGGCCCACCAATGCTGATTGACCCCTGGATCTGGCTAGGCGTATTCATCCTGCTGGCCTACACCGTAGAAGCCATCACCGGCTTCGGCAGCCTGGTGATCGCCCTCTCCCTCGGTGCCCTGATCCTGCCCATCCCCGCCATGATGCCGGTAGTCGTCCCGCTCAACGTGCTGATGACCGGCTACCTGGTCTGGCGCAACCGCCGGCACATCTACTGGCCCGTGCTGCTCAAACTGATCCTGCCGCTGATGCTGCTCGGCACCCTGGCCGGCTACGTTACCCGCCCCTGGCTCGGCGCCGACCTGCTCAAGCTGCTGTTCGGCATTCTGGTGCTCTGGTTCGCCAGCCGCGAGCTCTGGCGCATGGCCCGCGGCATCGTGATCACCCCGCACCCACCCATGCTCAGCCGCGCACTCACCTTCGGCGCCGGCATCACCCACGGCCTGTTCGCCTCCGGCGGCCCGCTGCTGGTGTATGCCATCGGCGGTATCCAGCTCGACAAGAGCCGCATGCGCGCCACCCTGCTGGTGGTGTGGTTCACCCTGAACAGCTGCCTGACCACCCTGTTCCTCTTCGACGGCAGCCTGATACCCAGTTTGCCCAGGCTTGTGGTTTATTTGCCGCTACTTGTCATTGGGGTATTGTTGGGGGAATACCTGCATCATCGGTTGAATGAGCAGCGGTTTCGGCAGGTGGTGTATGGGTTGCTGGCGGTGACGGGGGCGTTGTTGATTTTTAAGGCTGTTGGTTAAGCGAAAAAGCACCAATGAGCTTGCCAGCACCTTATAGCTTCATACAGTAACGCGTGCTAGGACCTCCACCTGGCAAGCGCTCCAGGCAGCCTCTACGCAGTAAATCTGTCAGGAGTTAAGCCGGGGTTGAAGGTCAGGTCTTGCCTTTTGCCTATAGCTATAAGTAAAAGAAATGCATATGGCACTGGACAAGACCCTTGCTGGTTACCGCGTCGGGGCTGTCGTTTCTGCCAGATTTGCGCTGACAACGTGGGGTAATTGAGATCAGATATACATCAACTTATCTGACCCTGAATTTTTCTTTCAAGCGTTGAGGTCTCCACGAACCCCGGTGTGATTCAAATAGAGCGCACGGCAAGATAATGCTCTGTGAACAAAGCGTGCTGGCACCCTACCAGCAGAATCAAAGCCGTGTGCGCCCAATGACTCCTTTGCAAATTATGTTGAATCCTTGGATAGAGCGCCGTTATTGTGGCTGACCTTTTTTGCAGCTCACTCCTAAGGATTAGTCATGCTGTCAATTTTGTCACGGGCGCCGCTCGCGCGCCTTTCGGTGTTTGTCTTCGCGTGCGTGTTGTCCTCACAGGCACTGGCCCTGCAGATTTTCGTCAAAACCGACGGGGGCAAGAGTATCGCGCTTGAGGTTGAGGCAAACGACACCATCGAGAATGTCAGGTCCAAAATTCAAGAAAAAGAGGGCATTGCCCCAGAGAATCAGCGCCTGTTTTTTGCTGGCAAGGAGTTGGAAGACGGACGCACCCTGGCCGACTACAACATCCAGAAGGAATCGACCCTGCAGTTGGTGATTGCGCCGGTCTTTAATCTTGCGACCTATTACCAGAGCCTGGCAGGACAGGCACAGATTTCAGTGGCAGCCACCAACAGCGCTGCACTGGTTCTGCATGGCAACCATGGTCATCCACTGGATATGCGCGCCGCGCCGGGCACGGATCATTGCATCTGGGCTGCCGGCGACTGGGGTGGCAATAACCTTGGTGGTAACGATGACACGCTGGCGCTGGCCGAGATTGGCGGTTGCAAGGTATTGAATGCAGCCCGCACGCAAATTGGCCTTGCGGTCGGCAAGTCCTGGAGCAAACAGCAGACGCCGTTCAATGGTCGGCAGGAGCTGGACGGCCAATATCTTCTGCTTGAACTCATCACGCCGTTGCAGAGCCTCAGTCCTGACCTGTGGGCCACTGCCACTCTGTACTACAACCATGCCAACGCAGATGCGCTGCGCGGCTACAGCAACGGTCTGACGCTGGATGCGTCCAAGGGTGACACCCGGACTGACACCTGGGCCCTGCGCGCCAGACTGGATTGGGAAAATGCTCTGCATGCCTATGGCACGTATTTTTCGCCCTTTGTGGATCTGTCCTGGATCGAGACCCAGGTCGACAGTTACACCGAGGAGTCCGGTAGCCTGCCCGCCTATTTTGCCAGCAGCACACAGGCCGTCAGCGAATCACGCCTTGGCATCAACGCCCGCTACCCGCTTACCCCTCGGTTGGCCTTGATCGCCGGAGCAGAAGGCGTGCACCGCTTCAACAACAGCGCCCCGAGCGTCTCGGGTATCAATGGTGGGCAGCTCTTCAGGATAGACAGCGGCCGTGATGACCGTACCTGGATGCACTGGTCAACAGGCGCAGTATTCAACTACGCGAAGAGCAGCCTGAGATTCAGTGCCAACACCACCACCGGAGGTCAGGACCCGGATATCTGGTTGGCGTTGTCGTGGAATATGTCACTTTAGATAAGCGCAAGCTCAGGTCTTGCCTTTTGCCTACAGCTAGAGGTGAGTTGGGGTCAGATGAACATTAATCGGAAATCTTCATCTGACCCTAATTTTCTCAACAGTCACTGCCTGTCACTCCGGCTGATTGTAGAGATTAACTCGGCGAATCCTTGGAGCGAGTACGTGAAACCGCCATCATGATGCCGATGCCCATAACAATCAGACAGGCGATGCCGATGTACAGTGTATCCACGCCTGCGGTTACTAGCCCCCACGCAATGCCGGCGACTGTCAAAGCAAGGCCGATCATATAAATTAAAAATGACATGGGATTTCCTCTGGGGGATGGTGTTGCTGGCTCGAACTTACAGCATTGTAGGCTCGCGCGCTGAATAACTGCAAACACGGATTGGCGGTATGGCAAGGCTGCTTTTTATGCGTTCTCTTGCACATGACAACCAGGTGCCACGCAGCGGCTAACGCCTCGCTCAGGCGCTCAAGACCAAGGAATAAATGGGGTCAGATGAACATTAATCCCAGCACCTCAACAGACGCGCCGATGAGGCGCGCAGCCATATTTGAGGCACGGCACACCGCAATCAAAAAAGCCCTGGAGCCACTATGGAAATGACCATAGCGGTATCAGGGCTCGCATTCAGGTACTTATCCGCGGCAGGAGGTTATCCGCGGATCCATCATCAATCCTGTGCGCCTCAGAGCCGTCGGCCCTGTAAAACGCGAATGACGATTACCACCAGGGCGATTACCAGCAGGATATGGATAAGCCCACCCATCGTGAAGGAAGAAACCAGGCCCAGGGCCCACAGTATGATTAGAATAACTATCAAGGTCTCGAGCATGAAATGTCTCCTGTTGTATATAGGGACAACGGCCCATTACTCCAGGCCGTCTCCCAGCAATCGCCCTGAAAGCAGGCGCCCATGAAGGTCTTTAATATCAGAGCTTCAGCTCTGGTGACGTAACACGGGTGACGCCCTTGATGTTGCGGGCAAGCTCAACTGCCAGCGCCTTCTCAGCAGCGCTTTGAACTGTGCCGCTCAGGGTTACAACTCCCTCACTGGTGGTGACATCAATATCTCTGGACTGAATATTGTTGGACATCAGGTAGGTTGAGCGAACCTTGGTGGTGATCCAGGTATCTGAAACGCTTTGGCCTGCATCTTTGACGGCGGCTTTAGTCTCAGCCGTCTTGCTCTTGCCGGCTGTAACCGTCAGCTGATTGTCAACCGCACGGACGCCCTGGGTATTGCGCGCCAGCATGTTTGCCAGCTCCCTCGACTCGGCATTGCCAGCCGTTCCCGTCAGGGTAACCACACCATTGCGGCTTTCCACCTTGGTATCCATGCCATCGGTGTAGGTACTCCAGAGCAGCTTGGATTTCACTGCAGCGGTAATGGACGCATCATCAACAACCTCACCGAAGCTGCGTTCATTGCCAGTGCGTGCTTCTCTGACATGGTCATTCTTGACCTCAATCTGGTTATCCACCGACTCAATGCCCTTTACGCCCAGCGCTATCTGGCGTGCCAGATCCTTGGATATTTCTTCATCAACAATACCGCTCAGGGTGGCCTTGCCATCAATCACATCGACATCAATCTCGTAACTGCGCAGATACGGACTCAAGGTGTAGGTGGTTTCGATCTGTGCTTCGTGTCGGGCATTGTTTACCTCCTTCGAGGCCGACTGACCGAGCGCTGTTGCACTTGCTCCAGCCAGAACGAGGGAAATACTCGATGCCAACAACAACTTGTTCAGATTCTTTTTCATGGTGTTCTCAATTAGGGATAAATTCCCGGTAGGGCGCGATAGGTAGTACCTCGCGCAGTAGCAGCTTAATGAAGAGATAAAGGTTCCGTCTGTGCGCTAGGGCGCATAGCGAAATCTCCAGGATCAGGGGTCTCGCAGGATTTTTGGCGACCTGGCGTCAATTGGGGTCAGATTGAACTGACCCCTTTTCCACTCTTTGATCTGGTCAGAGATCAATCAGACTGATTGGCTTGCGCAACATTGGTTTCGCGACGGCACTGACAATTAAGCGCACTGTGTCTGCTAGCGCACATTCAACCCATAACCGGATGACTTAACCGGTTGGGATTTTGGGTGTCAATTTTGCCCAAATCCGATAAGAGACATTCGCATGAGTATTTCCAAGACTATTGAGCCAGCCTTGCCGCCAATGCTTGCTTCACCGCAACAGAACCATCTATTGATAGGCTTGCAGGAGGAAACGGCCGAACGCCTCCTGCCGCATCTGGAACTTGTCAACATGGCGCTGGGCAAGGTGTTGTATGAGCCTGGCGATGTCATGACCCATGTGTATTTCCCGATTGATTGCATCGTATCGCTGCTCTATGTCATGGAAAACGGCGCATCTGCAGAAATATCTGTGATCGGCAATGAGGGCCTGATTGGTATCTCCCTGTTCATGGGCGGCGAAAGCACACCCAGCCGAGCAATAATCCAAAGTGCCGGGCGGGCCTACCGTCTGCAGAGTCGTCGCCTCAAGGACGAGTTCAACCGCCATGGCGACTTGATGGTGCTGGTGTTGCGCTACACCCAGGCACTGATTACGCAGATGGCGCAAACCGCTGTATGCAATCGCCATCACAAGATTGACCAGCAATTATGCCGCTGGCTTTTACTCTCCCTGGACCGGCTGCCAGACAACAATCTGACCATGACGCAGGAGCTGATTGCCAACATGCTCGGTGTGCGCCGCGAAGGTGTTACCGAAGCCGCAGGTAAACTGCAGGAACTGGGCGCCATCTCTTACAATCGGGGCAAGATCAAGGTACTAGATCGTGCTCAACTGGAAAAACTGAGCTGTGAATGCTACGCAGTGGTCAAGACCGAAACCGATCGTCTGTTGCCGTACCCCGGACGCGGTTATTCGAGCACGGTAGCGCGCGCGGTAAAAAGTATCGGTTAAGAATAGAGCTCAGGGTCAGGTCTTGCCTTTTGCCTGTACGAACAAATGGGTTCAGATGAAAATTATTCGCGGTTTCTGCCGGAAACCTTCATCTGACCCCGATTTCCCCCAGCGGCGTGCGGACGGTGCTGGCGGCTTTGTTTCGCGGGGAGATGTAATAAAGCTCGCCGTCCGGAAGGTGGGTAAGGTGACCGCAAACAGTCGGTTTCGACTTCTTGAACATGCCGAGCTTCCAGCGGATATCAAAAACACAGTTCCTGAGTAGGGTGCGAAGCCTGCGGAAGCAAGAGCGGTTCATTGGCGCGGGTCCACTTGTAGGGTTGGGGATAAATTGGGTTCTGATGAACATTAATCGAAAACTTTCATCTGACCCAGACTTCGCCTCAACCTTGTTCACCAGATACGCTGAAATTCTGTCGCGGGTGCGCCTGCGGTTGATAGCGCATTGTCCTGATGCACGGGCAGTTCGAGCCCCTGCTGGGAACCCTGGATCGCCTCAATGGCAATCACCGGTAGCGCGGGGTTTGTCGCACCAAATACCGTGGCGAAGGACACATCGGCCGCATCCCTGCCGGTGCCGAGGCGAAGAAGGCCCATGACGGGAGACACGCCACTGGGGTCAAACAGATACCAGCGACCACTGAGAAATACCTCGACGTAGGCATGGAAATCCGCCGGCCGGAAAGCAGGATTCGCGCCGTACTCGATGCCGGAAACAAAGCGTGCCGGCATGTTCAGGGCGCGGCAGATGGCAATCATCAGATGGGCGAAGTCGCGGCATACGCCTACATGGTCGGTCAGTGTATCCACGGCAGAGGTACTACTGCCCGAGCTGCCCGACGTATATCGGGTTCTCTTGAATACCCAGTCACGGATGGCCAGCACGCGGTTATAACCGGGCTGCATGTGACCGAACTCGTAATTGGCCAGCGCCTGAAAGCGGTCTGACTCACAATAGCGACTGGGATAGATGTAATTGAATAGATCCATCGGCAAGTCAGCAACCGCCATCTCTTGCAGGGTCCAGGGGTCCGCTACCGTGTGGTAAATATCCACCACTCCCTTGTAGCGAACCACCAGTTCTCCACTGTTGGCGCGTACCTTCAACCACCGCGTGCCGTCATCGTTCTGCATGAACAGTTGCTGTTGCACGGGCTGGTTGATGCTAAGCGATTCGCTGAGGACCTGCTGGCTGTCGGTGATGGCCGGATGAATGTTGAACAGGAAGTCACAGGTCGTATCCAGCACGCCATAGGTGAGTTCAATGGAAAATTTCAGCCGCACCATGGCAGAGTATCCTCTGGTGAAACATGAGAAGCCGACAGGGCAGAACCCCGCCGAGAGTATGACCCTGCTTGCAGGCAGGAAAGATGTACCTGGGACTGCCTGAGGCGCATCGCGTTCAGAATGCCAGCCAGCCTATCTTGACAGAGAAGCCGATCGGCCGGGAATCGAAATTGATTGCGTCAGATGAACGTTAATCGAGCCTGCTTTGCGTGCGAGCTTCCGTTCAATCCCAACAAGCTGCGACTGCTGGTGGTCACAGTGTGCATCGTGATGCTGGCCCGGTATTTGTACTCCAGCGGCTGGATCGCTTGGTAGGAGTCGTGGCCTTGCGGTGGTTGAACCCCTCGCCGGTTGCTCTCAATAGCAAGAGTTGGGCGTGCTCATCGGATTGATGTCTCCGGCGACCTCATCGGGGTCTATTCCATGGGTGATCAATACCTCGCGCACGAAATTGATCTGCTCAAGAATCCTGCTGGCATCGTCGCCATATTCGAATCGGGTTACTTCTACCGGCTTGGGCATGAAAGTGAACGCTGTTTTCAGGGCTTGCAGGGTGTCGGTATCAGACATGGTCTTTGTCCTGGGGCAATGGGTGCAGATCGATGGTATCCCGCTGATCCTTGGTGGGTCGACCCGCTTATTTGTTTAATTGCCCATACGGCTACGAATTCTCTACGCGTCCACAAGGCAGGAGCCGCGGCCCCGCCGGATAACCCTGATCCTGCATGACCAGCAGCCGGGCATTGTGCTCTACCAGTTCGTGACCAGAGCAGAAGAAGTCGGCGGTGAGTTCAAGCAGATCCCGCTGGCGGATATGGGCAGCGATACCCTGTTTGACTGGATGCAGGATTATTTCGGCTGAGGTAAGCCAACTGCAGTCCCTTGGCCACCGACCTTGATGGTGCCTTGGGGTAGCAGGGCGTTCGCTCCAGGCGGACACCCGCAGGCGACATAATCACCGGCTCTGGCGGCTGGCAGGTTTGCGGTGCGGGGCCCAACGGCGACGATCGGGCCGATGCCTCTCTTGCAGGGTCCAGGGGTCCTCTACCGTGTGGTAAATCTCCAACAGCCCCTCGTAGCGAGCCACCAGCTCTCCACTGTTGGCACGTACCTTCAACCACCGCGTGCCGTCACGCGTTATGCATGAACAGTTGCTGTTGTAAGGGCTGGTTGATGCGCAGCGATTAGCTGAGCACCTGCTGGCTGGCCGTGACGGCAGGATGAATATTGAGCAAAAAGTCACAGTTCGCATCCAGCGCGCCATAGGTGAGTTCAATGGAAAATTTCAGCCGCACCATGGCAGTGTGCCCTCTGGTGAAACATGAGAAGCCGACAGGGCAGCACCTCGGTGGAGAGTCTGACCATATATGCAGGCAGTAAAGATGTACTTGGGACTGCCTGAGGCGCATGCGTTCAGAATGCCAGCCAGCCTATGTTGACGGACAGCTTCATCTGACCCCGCATTCGCCCGATCAGCAGTGCCACAGTTACCTCCTTTCATCGAGATGCAACTCAATGGTCCCAGGCCACGCGTCCCCGGGAAGGCATAGCTCCTACTCGGCCAGCGGCGTCCTGGCCTACACCCTAGAAGCAGTCATCGGCTTCTGCATCGCCGGCTCAATGAACAGCGGTTTCGACAAGTGGTGCATGGGTTGCTGGCGTTAACCAGTGGATCGCTTAGCGTCAAGACGTTGGCCTGATACCAACCGGTGATCGCGAATACTGGCCGGCCCATACCCTCAGCCTCTAGAAGTTCTCTGGAAGGAGAGCATCCTTCCAGAGCTGTACGTTATCATTGACTACGAAGTAACTAGATGTCTTTTTGCCGATTCATAGTATTATTCATCAGCAGTTCTGATTACCCTATAAAGGTATATTTCCTACTTGCGTCCCTTGACGTGAGATGACCGTTAAATTGATTCAAGGACCTGAGAGTGAGCTTACCTGTTGATGTCGCGGATCGTAGGTCGATATTGCGCGTAATGCTGATGATTACCATATTGCCCGCAATATTGTTTTCAGCTTTTAACTGGATGATCGATTTAACGCTCTTCGCAGGACTTGAGCTTGCTGTAGCCTTTATCTGGATGGTGATATGGAGCGTTTCTAAAACCACCCCCCATGTGCAGCGATGGAGCCTAGTTTATCTTATTACGCTCATGAGCCTTACGTTCATGGGCGTCTTGATTTCCAGATTCCAGTCCGGCTTATACGTCTGGCT
>NZ_JBFGFI010000085.1:0-12669 GCF_041579695.1 Halopseudomonas sp. | reverse complement strand
TAGCCCCGGCCAGATCGCGCGCGGGCGTATCAAAATACTGGTTGAGCAGCGGCCCGGACTGCCATTCGCCCTGGCGACGAACCTCCAGCAACGGGTGTGTGCGCAACGCCTGGAGCGTTTCCGGCGTGGTGCGCAACTTGATCTCGGTTTCTTTGGCCATCGGACTGTCTCTTGATCTGGTATTTGATTACATCGAACCGCGCCCGAAAAGGCGCGGCCAGAACTGACATGATTTTAACCCGACCGGGTTGCGCTGAACCGGTCGAAATCCGGAGATCAGCCTGATGTCAGCGTATTAATGGCTATATGATGACGTTCATGTGACCGTTTGGTGACGATCAGCCGATCACTCTCTATAATCTGCCGGCAAACCCGTTCCGGAGGCCTCATGCCTAGCAATCCCTTTCTCAGCCTTTTTGGTCGCTCGCCCATCGGGCCGATGCAGCAACACATGGCCAAGGCGCACGAATGTTCGGCGCACCTGGTGCCTTTCATTGAAGCCGTGGTCGCCAATGACTGGACCGAAGCCGAACGCCTGCAGCAACAAATCTCCCAGCTCGAGCGCGATGCTGACAAGCTGAAGAAAGACGTGCGTGTACATCTGCCCAAGAGCCTGTTTCTACCGGTGCCACGCTCGGACTTGCTGGAGCTGCTCAGTGTACAGGACAAAGTAGCCAATCGGGCCAAGGATATAGCCGGCCTGATGCTTGGTCGGCAGATGGATATTCCGGGGCCGATCCGCCCGGCATTCCAGACTTTCGTGCAGCGCTCGGTAGACGCTGTAGCCCAGGCGCTGAAGGCCATGAACGAGCTGGACGAATTGCTCGAGACTGGCTTTTCCGGACGCGAAGTAACCCTGGTAGAGAGCCTGATCGAGGAGCTCGACGCCATCGAACACGATACCGATACGCTTCAGATCAAACTGCGGGCAGAACTGTTCAAGCTGGAGCGCGACCTGCCGCCCGTCAACGTGATGTTCCTGTACCAGATCATCGAGTGGATAGGCGATGTAGCGGATCGGGCGCAGCGCGTCGGTAACCGCCTAGAACAACTGATGGCCCGCTAGTGGTCAGTCTCGACATGCACCCAAACAGAGTATTTCCAACATGACCCTGATTGCAGAATACGGCACCATCCTGCTGATACTGGCCTGCGTGTTCGGTTTCTTCATGGCCTGGGGCATCGGCGCCAACGATGTCGCCAACGCGATGGGCACCTCGGTTGGCTCTCGCGCGCTGACCATCAAGCAGGCGATCATGATCGCCATCGTCTTCGAATTTCTTGGCGCCTACCTGGCAGGCGGCTCGGTTACCCAGACAATCCGCAGCGGCATTCTAGACTCGGATCTGATCAGCGGCGAGCAGATGATTTTCGGCATGATGGCCTCGCTGCTGGCGGCTGGCACCTGGCTTCTGATCGCATCGATCAAGGGCTGGCCGGTATCCACCACCCACTCGATCATCGGCGCTGTTATCGGCTTTGGTGCGGTTGGCGTATCGATGGAGGCGGTGAACTGGGGTGGCGTGGTGCCCATTGTCGCCAGCTGGGTCATTTCCCCGCTGCTGTCGGGCATTATCGCCTTCATGATCTTCATGAGTGTGCACAAGCTTATCCTGAACACTGACGACCCCTTCACCAGCGCCAAGCGCTATGTCCCCCTGTACATGTTTGCGGTCGGCTTTGTAGTCACACTGATGACCCTGACCAAGGGGCTGAAACACGTTGGACTGGATATCAGCAACTTCCAGGGCTTCCTGATGGCCGTGGCCATAGGGGTGCTGGTGATGCTGCTGGGCATGGCGCTGCTCACCCGGATCAAGGCCGATCCGGCAGCGGACAAGGACTTTCATTTCGCCAGCGTGGAAAAGGTGTTCGCGGTATTGATGATCTTTACCGCCTGCGCGATGGCCTTTGCTCACGGCTCGAATGACGTAGCGAACGCGGTCGGCCCGTTGGCGGCGATCGTCGGCGTGCTACAGACCGGCGGCGAAGTGGCTGCCCGTTCGGTGGTCCCGGCGTGGGTATTGCTGCTGGGCGGTGTCGGCATCGTCATCGGCCTGGCAACCTATGGCTACCGGGTCATCGCCACCATTGGCCGGCACATTACCGAGCTGACACCCAGCCGCGGCTTTGCTGCCGAGCTGGCGACCGCCACCACCGTAGTCTCGGCCTCAGGTATCGGCCTGCCGATTTCCACTACGCACACCCTCGTCGGCGCAGTTCTTGGTGTGGGTATGGCGCGCGGCATCGGCGCATTGAACCTGCGGGTAATCGGCACAATCTTCAGCTCCTGGGTAATCACCCTGCCCGCCGGCGCGGCGCTCTCAATTGTGTTTTTCTTTATCCTTAGCGGCATTTTCGGCTGACGCTGCCACCCTGGCGGGCTAAGCTGGCCTGAACCAGCTCAGACCGCCAGGAGTTTCTATGGCTATTCCCTCTCTGAGGGCGCAATTCGACGCCCTGCTCCAGACCCAGTCAATCAGCTGCAGCCAGCCCGAGCTGGATCAGTCCAATCTCGAGGTCATCCATCTGCTCGCTGCCTGGCTGGACGATCTGGGGTTCAAATGTCATATCCAGGACATTCCCGATGAGCCGGGCAAGGCCAACCTGATCGCGACACTGGGTTCCGGGCCAGGTGGGCTGGTGTTAGCCGGCCATACCGACACCGTGCCTTGTGATCCCGAGCTCTGGCAGCATGATCCCTTCAAGCTTACCGAGGCGAATGGCCGCTGGTATGGCCTGGGCAGCTGCGACATGAAGAGTTTCTTTGCGCTGATCATCGAAGCGCTCAAACAGTATGCCGACCAACCGTTCAAGCACCCCCTGATCATCCTCGCCACCGCGGATGAGGAGAGTTCGATGAGCGGCGCCCAATCGCTGGCAGCCAGCGACCTATCCCATGCCCGCCACGCCGTCATCGGCGAACCCACGGGGCTAAAGCCGGTCAGGGTGCACAAGGGCATCATGATGGAGCGCATCGACATCATCGGTCAGTCAGGTCACTCGTCGGATCCGTCCCTGGGCCACAACGCGATGGAGGCGATGCACCGGGTCATCGGCGACCTGCTGACAATGCGCTCGAAATGGCAGAAACGCTGGAACGACCCGCTGTTCGGCGTGCCGGTACCGACCATGAACCTGGGCTGCATCCATGGCGGAGACAATCCCAACCGCATTTGTGGCAAATGTGCGCTGGAGTTCGATATCCGGCCCCTGCCCGGCATGGATCCCGACGCGTTGCGCACGGACATTCGCGAGCAACTGAAGATCATCGCTGCCGAACAGCAGGTCGACATTACCTACAACCCGCTGTTTCCCGGCGTTCCGCCCTTCGAGACCGCCGCCGACGCAGCGATCGTCAAGGCCTGCGAGCAGCTCACCGGCCATAGCGCCGGCAGCGTAGCCTTTGCCACCGAGGGTCCCTACCTGAACAGGCTGGGCATGCAGACGCTGATTCTGGGGCCGGGCGACATCGACCAGGCCCATCAGCCCGATGAGTACCTGGCGATGGACCGTATCGACCCGACTGTGAAAATCCTGCGCGGACTGATCGAACAGTTCTGTTTGCACTGAGGCCTGGCTGCGCCTAGCGGAAGGGAGGCTCGTCGAAGCTGCGCAGTTTGCGCGAGTGCAGCGCATTGAGCTGACTGCGCAGCAGATCCAGGGCAGCAATGCCGATATGCAGATGCTGGGTCACTGCCCTTTCGTAAAAGGCACCGGCAGCGCCGGGCAGTTTGATCTCGCTGTGCAGCGGCTTGTCGGACACACAGAGCAGCGTGCCGTAGGGTACTCGCAAGCGGTAACCCTGGGCGGCGATGGTGCCGCTTTCCATATCCACCGCGATTGCTCTGGCCTGATTGATCAACGGTCGCTCTTGCGCCCAGCGTAGCTCCCAGTTGCGGTCGTCGTAGGTCAATACCGTGCCGGTACGCAGGCGGCGCTTGAGATCGTCGCCGCGGTCGCCGGTAACCTGCGCGGCGGCTTCCTGCAGGGCCAGTTGCACCTCGGCCAGTGCCGGCAGCGGAATATTCGGCGGCAGCACGCGGTCAAGGATGCCGTCGCGGCGCATATAAGCGTGGGCCAGCACATAGTCACCGATGGTCTGCGACTGACGCAGGCCGCCACAGTGGCCGATCATCAGCCAGCAATGCGGTCGCAGTACCGCCAGATGGTCAGTAATGTTCTTGGCGTTGGAGGGCCCCACGCCGATATTGACCAGCGTAATACCGTCACCTTCGGCGGCCTGCAGGTGGTAGGCCGGCATCTGATAACGGTGCCAGAGCACGCCTGCCACCAGCGCCTGCGCCTGCGCCTCGGACATGCCCCGCTCGATCACCACGTTGCCGGGCAGGACCATGCGCTCGAAGCGCGAATCCCCGCCCAGCATGTCCAGACCATGGCGAATGAACTGATCGACATAGCGATGATAGTTGGTCAGCAGGATCCATGGTTGCACCTGCCTCCAGTCACTGCCGGTGTAGTGCACCAGCCTGCGCAGGGAAAAATCGACCCGCGCGGCGTCAAATAGTGCCAGCGGCAGCCGGGATGCGTTTTCCCAGTCGTACAGACCGTCGGCGGTACCGTCGGTCACCGCCGACAGATCGGTGCTGGGAAAGACCCTTGCCAGCTCACCCGCGGTGACTGCGGATGCGGCAAGATCGGCGTATTCCAGCACATAGGGATAGGGGATGGACTGTTCACTGACGCCTACCTCCACGCGCAGCGTGAAATCACGCATCAGCGGACCCAGCTGTTCCAGCAGGTATTTGCGGAAGGCCTCGGGATGGGTGACTGTCACGCTGTAGATGCCCGGCACCTGAACCTTGGCATAGGCGCGCACCGTTGCCGCCGCTTCGCCCTGGGCATCATAGGTCAGACGCAGTTCGGGATAGCGAAATTGCTGTAGCTGGGCACCGTCCGGCCGGCTGCGGTCGCTCAGATACCGGTCAAGCGCCAGCTTCAGGGCGCCAGTGGCCTGGCCATACAGCCGCGCCAGACGATCAACAGCCTCTTCCGGCGTTCCAACAAGCACGAATTCCTGGGTCATTACGCTCACGCTACACTCTCTTTTGCCACAGGGTTTAGCTTCATATTGCACTGAATCGACACTGCGGTCATGACCGCGGTCCGATCTAGCACAATGATCGCTTGAAGGGAGTCTATCAAAGTCCCTAAACTGCCCTTTTGCCCGGACCGACAATCATGCTCGACTACGTCAACTGGTTCCGCCACTCGACGCCTTATATCAACACGCATCGCGACTGTACCTTTGTCATGTTGCTCCCGGGCGAGGCCCTCGCGCATCCCAATTTTGGCAATATCGTGCACGACATCATATTGCTCAACAGTCTTGGCGTGCGTCTGGTGCTGGTCCATGGGTCCCGGCCGCAAATCGAGGAGCGGCAAAAGGCCCGGGGTATCGCGTCGAGCTACCACAACGACCTACGAATTACCGACAGCGATACCCTGGCGTGTGTAATGGATGCGGTAGGTAGCCTGCGTATTGCCATCGAGGCGCAGCTCTGCTCGGCGCCTTCCGCATCCGGTCAGGGATCGAGGCTGCGGGTAGTCAGCGGCAATTTTGTTACCGCCAAACCAATTGGCGTGGTCGACGGCGTGGATTATCACCATACCGGCGAAGTCAGACGAATGGATCGCAAGGCTATCAGCCGGCATCTGGATGAAAGCGCGATCGTACTGCTGTCCTCGATCGGCTATTCGCCTACCGGAGAAGTGTTCAATCTGGCCTGCGAAGACGTTGCCACCAGTGCTGCCAGCGCCCTTGAAGCCGACAAGCTGATTCTCTTCGGGCCGGACCAGGGCATTTTCAGTGCCGACGGTGAACTGCTGCGCGAACTCAAACCCACCCGTGCGCAGCCGCTGCTCAATGCGCTTGGCAACAGCCTGCCCGGTTCCCTGCTTGCCGCTGCCTGCAAGGCATGCGGCAAGGGCGTCCGGCGCGCGCATATCGTCAGTTACAGCGATGACGGCGCACTGCTTACCGAACTGTTCACCCGCGACGGTGGCGGCACCCTGGTGACCCAGGAGGCCTTCGAGGTCATTCGTACCGCAACGATCGAGGATGTCGGCGGTCTGCTGGAGCTCCTGCGCCCACTGGAAGAGGCCGGCATCCTGGTGCGCCGCTCACGGGAGATTCTGGAAACCGAGATCGGCCAGTTTACCCTGGTGGAACGCGACGGGATGATCGTCGGTTGTGCCGCGCTTTATCCACTGGAAGACTCCAGCGCGGCGGAACTCGCCTGCGTGGCGATCGATCCCAACTACCGTCATGGGGGACGTGGAGACCAGTTGCTCGCACATGTTGAAGCCCAGGCGCGCTCGCTGAAACTCGACACCCTGTTCGTGCTCACCACGCGCACCGCCCACTGGTTTCGCGAACGCGGTTTTGTCCCCAGCTCGGTCGAGCGCCTGCCGGCCAAGCGCGCTTCGCTGTATAACTTCCAGCGCAACTCCAAGGTGTTCGAGAAAGCACTCTAGCGCGGGCATGACACTGGATTGAACGATTACCCTGCTGCATGCATGGCGGCAAATTGTTATGCTTGCGCGATTGCCAAGCCAACGAGATTTGCTGTCATGCCTGATTACCGCTCGAAAACCTCCACCTTCGGTCGCAACATGGCTGGTGCCCGCGCACTATGGCGCGCCACCGGCATGAAGGATGAAGACTTCAAGAAGCCGATCATTGCGGTAGCCAATTCCTTCACCCAGTTTGTTCCCGGCCACGTCCACCTCAAGGACATGGGTCAACTGGTTGCCCGCGAGATCGAGAAGGCCGGCGGTGTGGCCAAGGAATTCAATACCATCGCAGTCGATGACGGTATCGCGATGGGCCATGACGGGATGCTCTACTCCCTGCCTTCGCGGGAAATCATCGCCGATTCGGTGGAATACATGGTCAATGCCCATTGTGCAGATGCGATCGTCTGCATCTCCAATTGCGACAAGATCACCCCCGGCATGCTCATGGCCGCACTGCGCCTGAACGTGCCCGTGGTATTCGTTTCCGGCGGCCCGATGGAAGCCGGCAAGACCAAGCTGGCCAGTCACGGCCTGGATCTGGTGGACGCGATGGTTATCGCCGCCGATGAGACAGCCAGCGACGAGACGGTCGCCGAGTATGAGCGCAGCGCCTGCCCTACCTGCGGCTCCTGCTCCGGTATGTTCACCGCTAACTCGATGAACTGCCTGGCCGAAGCCCTGGGCCTGGCCCTGCCGGGCAACGGTTCAACACTGGCCACCCACAGCGACCGCGAAGAACTGTTTCTACGCGCCGGACGCACCATTGTCGAGCTGTGCCAGCGTTACTATGGGGATGGCGACGAGAGCGCACTGCCGCGCAGCATCGCCAGCTTTGCTGCGTTCGAGAACGCGATGACACTGGATATCGCCATGGGTGGATCGACCAATACCATCCTGCACCTGCTGGCCATCGCCCAGGAAGGCGAGATTGACTTCGATCTGCGCGATATCGACCGTCTTTCGCGCAAGGTACCGCAACTGTGCAAGGTGGCGCCGAATATCCAGAAGTACCACATGGAAGACGTGCACCGTGCTGGCGGCATCTTCAGTATCCTCGGCTCCCTGGCGCGCGGTGGCCTGCTGCATACCCAGGTGCCCACGGTGCACAGCGCCAGCCTGGAAGAAGCGATCGCGAAATGGGATATCACCGTTACCGATGACGAGTCGGTGCATACCTTCTTCCGCGCCGGTCCGGCAGGCATTCCGACCCAGACCGCATTCAGCCAGTCCACCCGCTACGACACGCTGGATATGGACCGTGAGGGCGGCTGCATTCGTAGCGTCGAGCATGCCTATTCCCAGGAAGGCGGTCTGGCTGTGCTGTACGGCAACATTGCACTGGACGGCTGCGTGGTCAAGACGGCCGGCGTTGATGAGTCGATTCACGTATTTGAAGGAAACGCGAAGATTTTCGAAAGCCAGGACAGCGCGGTAAAGGGCATTCTCGCCGATGAAGTGAAGCCCGGTGACATCGTGATTATCCGCTATGAGGGCCCCAAGGGCGGCCCGGGCATGCAGGAAATGCTCTACCCCACCAGCTACCTGAAGTCCAAGGGTCTGGGTAAGGATTGCGCGCTGCTGACCGACGGCCGTTTCTCGGGCGGCACTTCCGGCCTGTCGATTGGGCATGCCTCGCCGGAAGCGGCTGCCGGCGGCGCGATCGGCCTTGTGCGCGACGGCGACAAGGTACTCATCGACATACCCAATCGCAGCATCAATCTGCTGGTCAGCGATGAGGAGCTGGCACACCGCCGCATCGAGCAGGACAAGAAAGGCTGGAAGCCGGTAGAGAAGCGTCCGCGCAAGATTACCACCGCGCTCAAAGCCTATGCCCTGCTGGCAACCAGCGCTGACAAGGGAGCTGTGCGCGACAAGGCCATGCTCGATGGCTGAATGCAAATTCGGCTGAAAATTCGCCACTATTATGGCAAAACCCGGACATCCCGCCGCGAATCGTCAATGAACCGACCAGACGAGGCGGCTGTCATACCATCTGTCGGACAAAACGTCCTTTTGTGGCTCGGTAGCAAGCTGCCGAACCGTGATGGAGCTAACATCAAGCGAAAGATGGCATATTGATATACCGGGAATCGGGCAGGGACAGATGGAAACAGACGAGGACAGGGTACTGCTGGTTGAAGCGGATCCGGCAAAGCGCGAGCACTTGCTTGAACTCTTCCGTGCTTTCAGCGGCAACGTCCCGAGCGTTGAGGTCTGCACCCGCCCCAAAGAAGCTTCCAACCGGCTGGCCAACGGCGAGTTCCGCTACTGCCTGATCCCCGAGGACATTACGCTGCTGCACGACGTACGTCGTATGGCTCAGCACACACTGTGCATGATGATCCGCGATGACGACTCTCCGGAGCTGGACAATCGCGCGATCAGCGATGGCGCCGACGAAGTGTTGCTACGGCAAAGCCTTACTTCCGCGAGCCTGCAACGGGCATTGCTGCATGCCGGGTGGCGCAGGCAGAGCGGCGGCAAGCTGGCCAAGCAAGCCAAGCAGGACCCGCTGACCGGCCTGGGCAACCGCGCCATGCTCGAAGAGGAGCTTGAACGCCTGCTTCTGCGCAGCAAACGCAGCCATACCAGCTTTGCGCTGCTGTACATCGATCTGGACTACTTCAAGCAGATCAACGACAGCTTCGGTCACGGACTCGGCGATCTGTTGCTCGCGGTTATCGCCAACCGCTTGCGTCGCAGCATGCGGGACGTCGATCTGATAACCCGAATTGGTGGCGACGAGTTCGTCGCGCTACTCACAGACCTGCATGATGTGAATGATGCGGCGCTGATTGCCAGCAAGATCATCCATGCCCTGAGCGAGCCGATAACGCTCAACGGCCATCATCTGTTGATTTCCGCGAGCGTGGGTATAGCCACTCATCCACAGCATGGTGCCAGTGCCCAGGAACTGCTGTCCCATGCCGACCAGGCGCTCTACCGTGCAAAAGCAGGCGGGCGAAATGGCTACCGTTTCTACAGCCCTGAAGAAGATGCCGGAACCGAACACAATCTGGACATCGAGCAGGGACTGCGGCATGGACTACTGGAAGGGCAGTTCCGCCTCCACTACCAGCCAATCGTGGATACCCGCAATGGCAATACTGTCGCCTGGGAAGCACTGTTGCGCTGGCAGCATCCGAAACTGGGCCTGCTCACCCCGGATGGTTTCCTGCGCCTGGCAGAACATAGCGGACTCATACTGCCCATGGGGCATTGGGTCATCAGCCAGGCACTGAATGCCGTCAGCCAATGGCGCGATGCCGGAATAGATTGCCGGCTGTCGATCAATCTCAGCGACCGCGAGTTGAAACAGCCGCGCTTTGCCGAGCAGCTGAAACAGTTGCTGGTCAAGCACCGCATAAGCCCGGGGCTTGTTCAGCTGGAGCTGCGCGAGGATGCGCTGCTAAAGCATGCCGCGCAGGCAGAGGCCTTGTGTCAGAAGCTGGCCGCATTGGGTGTGGATATCTGGCTGGATCATTTCGGCGAGGAATACGGCGCTCTGGGCTATCTGTCCAGGCTGCCTATCAGGGGCATCAAGCTGGACGCTCGCCAATTGTCGAAGGAAAGCGACGACTTCACCAGCTACCTGAAGAATCTGGTGACCCTGTCGCGCGGGATGGACAAGCAGGTGATCGCCAACTACGTGGAAGACGCACACTGCGCCGAACAGCTATCCAGCTGGGGCGGCGACTTTCTCCAGGGCTTCTGGATCGGCAGACCGCGCCCCCTGGAGGACGTGGTTGGTCAGCCCCTGAGCCTGTCCAGTACCTGATAGGAATGAGCCGGGTAATCATTCGAGCCAGGCACATCACGTTTTTCCACCAGTTCCCAGTCCTGGCCGTCAACCGGCGGAAACCAGGCGTCACCCTCGGGTTCAGCCTCTACCAGGGTCAGATACAACCTGTCGGCACGCTCAAGCATCTGGCGGTAAAGTGTCTCGCCACCGATCACCATCACCTCCTCCACCCCGTCCAGGACCGCCTGACGTGAGGCCTGCTGCAATGCAGCATCAATACTCTGCTGCACCGAGGCACCCGGAATCTGCAAACCGTGCCGGTTACTGACAACAATATTGGTGCGTCCGGGCAGTGGCCGGCCGAGCGATTCAAAGGTCTTGCGACCCATGACAATCGGCTTGCCCCAGGTAGTGCTGCGAAAGTATTTGAGGTCTTCCGGCAGATGCCACGGCAGCTTGTTGTTGCGGCCGATCACCCGGTTCAGCCCCATGGCTGCGATCATTGCAATACGTGGACTGGACGCGTCACTCATACTGCCACCGGGGCCTTGATGTGCGGATGCGCCTGATAATTTTCCAGAGAAAAGTCCTCGGCGGTGAACGCGAACAGATCCTTCACCTCGGGATTCAGACGCATGGTCGGGAGCGGATGCGGTTCGCGCGTTAGTTGCAGGTCTGCCTGTTCCAGGTGGTTCGAGTAAAGGTGGCAATCGCCGCCGGTCCACACGAAATCACCCGGTTCCAGTCCGCACACCTGCGCCACCATCAATGTCAGCAGCGCATAGCTGGCAATATTGAATGGCACACCGAGGAAAATATCGGCCGAACGCTGATACAACTGGCAGCTCAGCTTGCCGTCCGCCACATAGAACTGGAACAGCGCATGACATGGCGGCAACGCCATCTCGTCAACCAGCGCAGGGTTCCAGGCCGAAACGATCAGACGGCGCGAATCCGGATTGCTGCGAATCATCTCCAGCAGCTTGCTGATTTGATCGATCGATTCGCCATTCGGCGCCGGCCAGGAGCGCCACTGATAACCATATACCGGCCCCAGATCGCCGTTCTCGTCCGCCCAGTCGTCCCATATGGATACACCGTTGCGTTTCAGGTAGGCAATATTGGTATCGCCCTGCAGGAACCACAGCAGTTCGTGAATGATGGACTTGAGATGGCACTTCTTGGTGGTCACCAGTGGGAAACCTTCGGCCAGGTCGAAGCGCATCTGGTAACCGAACACGCTATGGGTGCCCGTTCCGGTGCGGTCGCTCTTGAAGGTTCCGTTCTCGCGCACATGGCGCATCAGATCAAGATACTGTTTCACGCTTGGCACCCTCATTACGGTAGGCCCACGCCATCAGCGCAGCGCCAATCAGAATCATCGGCAACGACAGTAGCTGCCCCATGGTCAACCAGCCGAACGCCAGATAACCAATGTGTGAATCCGGCTCGCGGAAGAATTCGACGAAAAACCGGAAGACGCCGTAACAGACGCCAAAGAGTCCGCTCACAGCCATGGTCGGCCGCGGCTTGCTCGAATACAGCCAGAGAATCACAAACAGCGCCACGCCCTCGAGAGCGAACTGATACAACTGGGAGGGATGCCGGGCCAACTGCAGCGGATCGGTCGGGAAAATCATTGCCCAGGGCGCATCTGTCGGCTTACCCCAGAGCTCGGCGTTGATGAAATTGCCGATACGACCGGCGCCCAGACCAATCGGCACCAGCGGCGCGACGAAGTCCATCAACTCGAAAAAACGCTTGCCGGTGCGCCGCGCAAACCACCAGACCGCCAGCAACACACCCAGCAGACCGCCATGGAAAGACATGCCGCCCTTCCACACCTGCAACACCAGGGAGGGTTCGGCGACATAGGACTGCAGATCGTAAAACAGAATATAGCCAATCCGCCCACCGGCCATCACGCCAAGCGCGACCCAGAACACCAGGTCCGATAGCGTTTCCCTGGTCCAGCTCGAATCAAAGGAGCTCAATCTGCGGCTGGCCAGCCACCAGGCGCCGCCAATGCCGACCAGATACATCAGGCCGTACCAGTGAATTTGTAACGGACCCAGCGAAATTGCCACCGGATCGATCTGCGGATAGGCCAGCATGGCGGTTCCCTACATCAAGAAGTTGATACCCACGCACAACAGCAACAGTGCGAACAGGCGTTTCAGCAGCCGCTGCGACAGGCGGTGCGCAAGTCGCGCACCAAATCCGGCAGACAGCATGCTGGTGGCAGCAATACCCACTACAGCCGGCAGATAAACATACCCCAGACTCCAGTCCGGCAACGGCTCTATGGTCCAGCCGGTGACGATAAAGCTGATGGCCCCGGCTATTGCAATCGGCAGACCACAGGCGGACGAGGTCGCCACCGCCTG
>NZ_JBFGFI010000084.1:0-12682 GCF_041579695.1 Halopseudomonas sp. | reverse complement strand
TGCTCACCGGCGAAGGTCTGCGACGTATGCTGGGTACGGCGGAGCGCGCAGGCGGTAGCCTGCGCGAGGATTTTATCGCCAAGCTCGGTCAGGTGCGCAAGCTCACCCGGGGTCCGAAGCCAGGCACCGCGCTGCGCAGTATCGGGCTCAAATCCGATCTCGTTGCACTGGAGCCTACCACCGAAGGCGTGATCCGCACGCTGCAGGCCGAGAACCTGCAAGGCCGACGGGTTGCAGTACAGCTATACGGCACAGAGCCGAATCTGCCGCTTATTGATTTTCTGCGTGAAGCGGGCGCGGAGGTCAGCAGCGTCGCTCCCTACGTATATGCCGACGATGTGGAAGACGCACGGGTGGAAGAACTGGTGTCGGCTATTCTGGATGGGCAGCTCGATGCGGTTGCCTTTACCAGTGCCACTCAGGTGCGCCGCCTGTTTCAGATCGGTCGGCGGCAGTGCGGTGAGCAGGCGCTGCTTGATGGGCTGGGACAGCTGAAGGTTGCCGCAGTCGGGCCGGTGGTGGCCGATGAATTGCGTGAACGCGGCGTGCGGGTCGATCTGATGCCGGAAAGCAGCTTCTTTATGAAGCCGCTGGTCAGGGAGCTGGTCAAGTCGCTCGGTCCGGCAACTGATTAAGAGCTCTGTTTTTCGAGCCTGCTGATTGGCGGGCGTTTGTCCGCCCAGGGCTGCGCCTGCTCTAACTGGCTGGCCAGTTGCAGTAGCAGGGGCTCGCTGGCCGAGGGGCCGCAGAACTGCACGCCCAGTGGCAGCCCGTCTGCCGTCCAGTGCAGCGGCACCGTCATCGCCGGGGTGCCGGTGAGATTGGCGAGCTGGGTAAAGGGCACATAGGTGAGGTTCTTGCGCGCCATGTCCTCGACCATGTTATCCATCACGCCCCAGCGTGCCAGCAGCGGCAGCAAGCCGCTGGCCAGCAGCCAGCGCATTGCGCGTTCCTGGCCGGAGGGTATTTTCGCCTGTTCATGGCGTATGGGCGGATGGGCGATGGCCGGCGTGAGATACAGATCATGCTGCTGATAGAAAGTCCCCAGGGCCTGGCTGAACTGATTCCATTGGCGATGGCTGTTGATGTAGCTTGCACTGGTCATCCCTCGGCCAAACGCCGCCAGGGTGCGGGTCAGCAGTTCGAATTCCTCGTCGCGGGCGCCGTTCTGTCGCGCCTGGTCAAGCGTCGCCGCGACCTGGCCGAAATACATGTTGAGATAACAACGCGCCAACGCCTGACCGTCATAGTCGGGCTCTGCTTCAACCACTTCATGACCCAGTGAGCGCAAAACCTTCACTGCATTCTCCACAGCCTGCACCGCTTCTGGATGCACCGGTGTGTCCACCGGCGAGCGGGTGCTGTAACCAATCCGCAATACGCCGGGATCGCGCCGCGACAGATCGCGGAAAGATTCCTGTGGTGCGGTGATTATAAAAGGATCGCCCTGAGCCGGGCCCGCGAGTACGTCCATGGCCAGGGCCGCGTCGCGGACGCTGCGGCACACCACCAGGTCGCTGGAGGCGCCCTCCCATATCTCGCTATGCGCCGGCCCCACGGAAACGCGGCCTCGGCTGGGCCTCAGGCCAAAAAGTCCGCAGCAGGCGGCGGGAATGCGGATCGAGCCTCCGCCGTCATTGGCGCCGGCGATCGGCACCATACCGGCGGCCACCGCAGCCGCTGATCCACCACTTGATCCGCCCGGTGTTCTGCTGGTATCCCAGGGATTGTTCGTGCGGCCAAAGGCTTCGGGATCGGTAACGCCCTTGAGGGCCAGTTCCGGCGTGTTGCTCTTGCCGATTATTACCGCCCCGGCGTCGAGCAGGCGTTGCACGATATGCGAATGGCGGGCGGCGGGGGTACGGCTGAAAACGGTGCTGCCGTTGCCGGTGGGCAGGCCGGCATAATCCTGTATCGCATCCTTGATCAACATGGGCACGCCCGCCAGGGGGCCGCTTAGCTGTTGTCCGGCGCGCTCCCTGGCCAGCTCGAACATCGGCTGGCACACCGCATTGAGCTGAGGGTTGAGGCGGTGATACTGGCTTATGGCAATATCCAGCAGTTCGGTGGCATTGGTCGCGCCTGAAGCGACCTGTTCAGCGAGACCGGTAGCATCGCTGTCGACGTATTCCTGCACAGATAGAGACATGCGCTCGGCACCTTCTTATATGTTTGAGTAATTACTCTAATAGAACGCGATTGCAGGTCCGGTCGTCAAGTCAAACGCCGCTTTGCCCTTGTCAGCGGAAGCTGACAGGGCAACAATGCCGCATTGCATGCCAACCAACTCCTTTCAAGGACGCTTGATGACCAACACTGCCAACGCTCTGCGCCTGCTGCCCGAACAGCTCACAGCACCAATCGACCTGGACAGCATGGGATTTACTACCACCGACGATCTGGAACCCTTTCTCGGGATTCTCGGTCAGGACCGCGCGGTAGAGGCTTTGCAGTTCGGCGTGGCAATGCATCGTTCGGGCTACAACGTGTTCGTCATGGGCGACCCGGGCACCGGGCGCTTCTCCTACGTGATGCGCTATCTCAAGGCCGAGGCCAAGCGGCAGATCACGCCGCAGGATTGTCTGTACGTGAATAACTTCGACGAGCCGCGTGAGCCCTGGGTTCTGAATCTGTCACCCGGTACCGCCAACGAACTGCTGGAAGACATAAACCGGCTTATCGACAATCTGCTGGCGACCTTCCCCGCGGTCTTCGAGCATCCGGCGTTTCAGCAGAAGAAAAGTGCAATCGACCGGGGCTTCAACCAGCGTTATGACCGCGCGATCGATTCGGTCGAGCGCAAGGCGCTGGAGAAGAAGATTGCTGTCTACCGCGATGCCCAGAACATCGCGTTCACTCCGATGAAAGACGGCAAGGCCCTGGACGAAGCAGAATTCGCGCAGTTGCCCGAGGAGGAGCGCGAGCGTTTTCATGTGGATATTGCGACGCTCGAAGAGGTGCTGAACGAAGCGCTTTCCAGTCTGCCCCAGTGGAAGCGCGAATCCAGCAACCAGTTGCGCGAGCTGAACGAGCAGACGATCACCGACTCGATCAAACCGATCCTCGAGCCGTTGTTGGAGAAATACAGCGGAAACGACGCGGTATGCGAATACATTAATCTGCTTCGCCAGAATCTGTTGAAAACCGTGGTCGAGCTGCTGGTTGACGAGCGCGCGCTCGAGCCCAGGCCCGAGGCCTACAAGAAGCAGCTGCTGACCGAGCAATATTGCCCGAGCCTGGTAGTCGGCCATGCAGACAGTGGTGGTGCGCCGGTAGTACATGAACCGCATCCCTCATACGACAACCTGTTCGGGCGCATCGAATACAGCTCCGAGCAGGGTGCGCTGATCACCAGCTACCGACATATACGCCCGGGTGCCCTGCACCGCGCTAATGGTGGCTATCTGGTGCTGGAGGCCGAAAAGCTGTTGGGTGAGCCCTTTGTCTGGGACGCGCTGAAGCGCGCGCTGCAATCACGCCAGTTGAAGATGGAATCGCCCTGGGCCGACATGGGCCGACTGACAACGGTGACGCTCACGCCTGAAGTCATTCCACTGGCGGTCAAGGTGGTTATCATTGGCTCGCGGCATCTCTATTACACGCTTCAGGACCTGGATCCGGACTTTCAGGAGATGTTTCGGGTACTGGTCGATTTTGACGAGGACCTGCCGCGGACAGCCGAAAGCATCGAGAGCATGGCGCAGTTGCTCAAGACGCGTACATCCGAGGAGGGCATCGCACCGCTGACGGCCGCCGCAGTGGCACGGGTAATGACTCATAGTGCGCGGCTGGCTGAGCATCAGCAGCGTCTCTCTGCGCGGATCAGTGACATCTTCCAGCTGGTGGCCGAGGCTGACTTCACCCGGCAGTTGGCCGGCGATGCGCTGATCGATACCGCGCACATCGAGCGGGCTCTTCAGGCCAAGGAAGCCCGCACTGGCCGTGTCAGTGCCCGCATCCGGGAAGATATGCTCTCGGGGGTGATCCTGATCGACACCGATGGCGCCGAGGTTGGCAAGTGTAACGGCCTTACCGTACTGGAGGTGGGCGATTCAGTGTTCGGCGTACCAGCGCGGATCAGTGCGACCGTTTACCCTGGTGGCAGCGGTATCGTCGACATCGAGCGCGAGGTGGAGCTCGGCCAACCGATCCACTCCAAGGGCGTGATGATTCTGACCGGTTACCTGGGCAGTCGTTATGCGCAGCATTTCCCCCTGGAGATTTCTGCCAGCATCGCGCTGGAGCAGTCCTATGGATATGTGGATGGCGACAGTGCCTCCCTGGGTGAGGTCTGCGCACTGATGTCTGCGCTGTCGCGCACGCCGCTGAAGCAGGGCTTCGCGATTACCGGCTCGATCAACCAGTTCGGTGAAGTGCAGGCTGTGGGTGGCGTCAACGAGAAGATTGAGGGTTTCTTCCGCCTGTGCCTGGCCCGTGGGCTGACCGGCGAGCAGGGTGCTATCATCCCGCGCGCTAACGTGCCCAACCTGATGCTGGACCAGAGCGTGCTTGATGCGGTGGAGGCGGGCATGTTCAATATCTATGCAGTCAGTCAGGTCGATCAGGCAATGGGGCTATTGGCCGGCGAGGAAACCGGCGTCGCCGACAAGGCCGGGCACTATCCCGATGGCACCATCAATTCACGGGTAGTCGGGCGCCTGCGTGAGATTGCCGAACTGCAGCGCGACGACGACAATAGCTCGACCGACCATTGCGAATCGAAACCGGCCGGTCGCGCTTGATCACTCGATGAGCAATCGCGCGAACCACAGCCCAGACAAGCCGCGTAGCCTTGTTTCCCATGTTTACCAACAGAGTTATCCACAGATCATGTGGAACAAATAAACGGTTGATACGGTTTCTGGGGTTGTCAATACCCCAGATCAGTGAGGCGATAAAAGCACGATATGAGCAGGGCGCGATCCGTGATTTGCGGCTGCAGCCACCATGAATGGCGACCAACGCTTGTTTGAATATTAAAATGAGCTTTTCTGGCTATTTTTTGTACTTTGGCAAGGATCACCGCACTACTCGGGCTCGCAGCGCCTTTAAAACCAACTGCCCACAGAGTTATCCACAGTAACTGTGAACAACTTGCCCGCCCTGCGGGCATCTCAAATCAAACGAAGGTATCAACGAGTATGGAACGCGCACTGGAAACACTGTTGTATGCAGCCCGCTGGATTCTGGCCCCGATTTATCTCGGCCTGTCGCTGGCCCTTTTCGCCTTGGCGGTCAAGTTCTTTCAGGAGGTCGTTCATCTGCTACCCAATCTTTTCGCGATTGCCGAGGCGGATCTGATTCTGGTTGTCTTGTCGCTGGTCGATATGGCGCTGGTAGGGGGGTTGCTGGTGATGGTGATGATCTCCGGCTATGAGAACTTCGTTTCGCAGCTTGATATCAAGGAAGGTCAGGAAAAGCTGGCATGGCTCGGCAAGATGGATTCCAGCTCGCTGAAGATGAAAGTGGCTGCCTCGATCGTTGCCATTTCCTCGATCCACCTGCTCAAGGTGTTCATGAATGCGCAGAACATCCCCAACGACAAGATGATGTGGTACGTGATCATCCACATGACCTTCGTGGTATCGGCATTCGGTATGGGACTGCTGGACAAGATCGCCAAGACAGAGAGTGCCGTGATGGCGAAAAAGGACAATATGTAACATCTGTAAATGGAGGCCAGCGGTGTGCGGAGCTATAGTTTCCGTCACATGTGTAAAGGAGTCCGCTAATGACCCTCGACGATTTGCAGAAGCTGGCCGGCGAAGGCCAAGTCATCGAATTGAATGTGCTCTCCCATGAGGGCTCCATCTATCTGGTCGAGGCGGTCCTGGACGATCGCCGCTACATGCTCAAGAAGAATGCAGACGACAAAAGCCCCTGGACATTCAGCGGGCTCGAGGTGGCGCGCAACACGCTCAAGAACGTGCCCCTCGAAACAATCAATCTGGTACACAAGAACGTTTATGACGAGATCGGACCCTCGCAAGAGCATTCCAGCGAAGGGGCTCCCGAGATGCGCCTGACCATGCCTCTACGTCCGTGACCCGCCATCTTATTCTGGTGCTGGGCGATCAACTCAGCCACCAACTGGTTACCCTGCGCGACGCCGATCCGGAAAAGGATCGCATATTGATGGCAGAGGTTCGGGAAGAGGGCCGGTACGTACCTCACCATCCCAAGAAGATCCTGTTGATCCTTTCTGCCATGCGGCACTTCGCCGGAGAGCTGGAGGAGCGCGGTTTTGCTGTTGATTACGTCAAACTGGATGAGAAGGACAATACCGGCTCGCTGACCGGGGAATTGCAGCGCGCCCGCAGTCGGCTCAAGCCGGAAGGTATATTGCTTTGCGAACCCGGCGAATGGCGGTTGCTCGATGCTTTTCGGGCACTGCAGGATGACTGGGCGGAGCTGCAGCTGATCGAGGACGATCGATTCTTCTGCAGCCATCAGCGTTTTGCCGACTGGGCTGGCGAGCGCAAACAGCTGCGCATGGAGTTCTTCTACCGCGAGATGCGCAAGGATCAGCAACTGCTGCTGGACGCCGCAGGCGGTCCGGAAGGCGGAAGCTGGAATTTCGATGCTGAGAACCGCAAGGCCCTGCCGGACGATGCGTGCATCCCGTCGCAGCCGCATTTTCCCCCCGACAACACAACACGTGAGGTGGAACAGGTGGTGGCCGCGCACTTCGGCGAGCATTACGGCCAGCTCGATGGCTTTGATTACCCGGTGACCGCAAAGGATGCCGAGGGCCTGTGGGAGGCTTTTCTCGAGCAGGGAATGCCGCACTTTGGTGATTACCAGGACGCGATGGCCGATCACCAGCCGTTTCTGTTTCACGCGCGAATTGCCGCGGCGATGAACATCGGCCTGCTCGATCCGCGCAAGGTCTGTCTCGACGTTCAGGCGGCCTATCAGGGCGGTGACATTCCGCTGAATGCAGCAGAAGGGTTCATTCGACAGATACTTGGCTGGCGCGAATATGTGCGCGGCATCTATTGGCTGCTGATGCCCGGTTATGCTGAAAACAACACACTGGGCAATACGCGCGATCTGCCGGAATTCTACTGGACTGGCAAGACCCGCATGCGTTGCATGCAGCAGGCCATAGGCCAGACGCTGGAACACGCTTATGCCCATCATATTCAACGCCTGATGGTGACCGGCAATTTCGCGCTGCTGGCGGGTATCGAGCCGAAACAGATCTGCGACTGGTACCTGGCGGTCTACATGGATGCGTTCGACTGGGTCGAGCTGCCCAACACACTGGGTATGGTGATGCATGCCGATGGCGGTTACCTGGGCTCCAAGCCCTATTGCTCGAGCGGACAATACATCAAGCGCATGTCCAACCATTGTCAGGGCTGCAGCTACAAGGTTACCGAGAAAACCGGGGAAAAGGCCTGCCCGTTCAATTCCCTCTACTGGCACTTCCTGATGCGCCACCGTGATCAGTTCAAGAGTAACCACCGGATGAAAATGATCTACGGCACGCTTGATCGGATGACCGAAAAGAATCAGCAGGCGTTGTGGGACTGGGGCGAAAAACTGCTCCAGCGCCTGGACGATGGCGAGGCGCTGTGAGGAAGAAGGCCAATCTGCCGAGTAAAGTCTGCGTTCAGTGTGGCCTGCCTTTCAGCTGGCGCCGGAAATGGCAGCGCTGCTGGGAGGAGGTCAGATACTGCTCCGAGCGCTGCCGGCGGCACAGGGTCAAGCCCGCCGACTAGGCCGCCAGGGTGGGCGGTTTCAGTGACTGGCCTTGAGAACCACGAATTTCGGATTCGCAGCCAGTTGTTCGACCTTGTCGAAGTTTGCCCGCAGCTTCACGTGATAGCCCAGATGCCGGTTGCCGACCACCATCAGACTACCCTGGGCGTCGAGCACCTCGCTGCTCTGGGCAAACAGGCGTTTGGCCGCTTCATCGCCCACTGCCTGTTGCTGGTGGAAGGGTGGATTGCACAGCACCAGGCCGGCGCTGTCGGCTGCCATATCCGTCAGGCCGTCGCAGACCACAAACTCGGCGCTGCGTCCGGGGAAGGCCCGGCTGAAATTCAGCCGCGCCGAGGCAACGGCCGCATGGGATTCATCGACGAATACCAGTTGCGCGTCGGGATTGAGCTGCGCGGCCCGTATACCCAAGGCGCCGTTGCCACAGCCCAGATCGATGATGCGCTGCCCATCCAGCCCGGTAGGCAGGGTCTCGAGGAGCAGTCGGGTACCGTTGTCGAGTTTTTCCCGGGAGAATACGCCTGGCAGATTGATCAGTTCCTCATCGCCGCCCGGCAAAGGGTAGCTAGTGGTTAGATCGGTCTTCGCCGGGGTAAGAGACGGGTCGAGCGCCGCGGTGAGCAAGCGAGCCTTTTTCCAGGCCAGGGAGGCCTGATAGGGGCCGATGTGCTTTGCCAGCAGGTCGCCGGCGGCATGGGGCAGATGCTTGACCATTGCTCCTGCGATGACGGTGGCGTCATCCGTCAGATGCTCGCGCAAACGGGCAAGCTGATCTTCAAGCAACGTCAGACTTTTTGGCACGCGGATCAGCACCCGCTGATAAGGCCCCTGCGGTGGCTGCTGGCTATCGATGAAATGCACCGCGTCGGCTGCAAGCCCGTTGTTTGCCAGGTTGGCCTGCAGGGCCAGTCTGGAAAGCTCGGAATCGCTCCAGCTATGCGGTTTGTGTTGCGGGCTGGCTTTCGCCAGCGCACAGGCCAGGGTGCCGAAGTGATCATTTATCACCAGCACCGGCAGATCCGCGGCGGGTTGCTCTGCCAGGGTTTGCAGCAGATAGACGTCTGCGGTGTCAAACGCCTGCAGCGTCGGGTTGTCGGTAACGGGGTAGCGTTCGAGCTCCAGAGAGCCGAACGCGGTGGTGCATGTTTGCATGGGGGGTGCCGCTTTATAAGGGATCGGGAAATCACTGGCCGGCAGTATAGCGCAGATGTCAGTAGCGGTTGGCTTGCTACTGGCGCTGTTGCTGGAGCAGGTCGCGAATCTCGCTCAGCAGTATTTCCTGCTTGCTCTGGGTTTCCACCGGCGGCGATACAGGCTGCTCGACCTCCTTGCGCTTGAGGTTGTTCATCACATTGACCGCGACGAAGATGGCTGCCGCCACGATCAGGAAGTCGACCACGCTCTGGATGAACAGACCGTAACCCAGGGTGACTGCCGGCAACTCGCCCTGTGCATCCCTGAGTACAATGGCCAGGTCGGCGAAATCGACGCCGCCAATCAGCAAGCCCAATGGGGGCATCACCACATTGGCTACAAAAGACGAAACGACTTTGCCGAAGGCAGCGCCGATGATGATACCGATCGCCATTTCGACAACGTTTCCACGCAGCGCAAATGCCTTGAATTCATTAAGTACACGCATGAGAAGGACTCCTGTGACATGGGATGCAGAGCTGTTATCGGCAGTCAGTCTAGCGCCTGCTCCAGGGTTTCGCAGACGATCTTCAAAGCCTCGATGCGCCCGTGCTTTTTGTTCTCGCTGGAGATCAGGTGCCAGGGTGCGTTTTCGGTACTGGTGAACTCGAGCATGTCATGCACCGCGTCGCGGTAGGCTGGCCATTTTTCGCGATTGCGCCAGTCTTCATCGGTCAGCTTGTAGCGTTTGAGCGGCGATTCTTCTCGGGCATTGAACCGGTCGAGCTGTTCTTCGGGGGTGATCGCCAGCCAGAACTTGATTACCAGCGTGCCGGCCTGCCGCAGCTGCTGCTCGAAATCATTGATTTCGCCATAGGCACGCTGCCATTGCGCCGGAGTGCAGAAGCCCTCCACGCGTTCGACCAGCACCCTGCCATAGTAGCTACGGTCAAACACGACGATGGTGCCGGGTCGGGGGATCCGTCGCCAGAAGCGCATCAGATAGGGCTGCAGCTTCTCTTCGTCGGTGGGCGCCCGGGTGCCGTGCACGCGCAGAAAGCGCGGATCCAGGCACTGGGTAATGCGCCTTATGGTGCCGCCCTTGCCGGCAGCATCGGTGCCTTCAAAAACCAGTAGCAGACTGCGGCGGGCGAAACCAGGATGTTTGAGCAACTCGCGCAAGCGATTCTGGTAGTGCTCGAGAAGGGCTTTGTAGTCATCCTTGGACAGCGCCTGACTGTAGTCGAGTTCGTCGAGCCGCGGTCGGGTGGACGGAATCCAGCTGCGCGGGATGGCTGTTTGCTTCTCGTCATTCAAGCACGAGCGGAGGGTATCCAGCAGCAGTTGGCCAATTTCAAGATCCCTTTGCCCGGCGTCGCGCCCGGCCACCCTGATCCAGGGGGCGCCACCGACGGAGGTCAGATCGATCATCAATTGGGCTGCACTGCGGACCTTTTGATAATCGGCAGCACTGAAATCTGACCACTCGCGCATCGCAATGGTTTCGGACGTCTGCGTTTTCTCGCTTCTGGCCTGCCCATCCTCGTCCTCGGCGTCGAGATGCAACCAGAGTTTGAGCACCGTGGCGCCTTCGTGCACCAGCAGCCGCTCAAAACGCAGGATGTCCTGCATCTGCGCGGTAAAGCGTTTGACGGAAGTCTCGCCCCGGCTGAATTTTCTCAGCGGCTGGTGGTACCAGGAGCCCAGATAGAAACCGATCTCCCCGGCCAGTGGCAGTGCCCGACAATAACGCCAGAATGGCGGCATCTGCTTTTCCAGCCCGCGGGGCAGAGCGAAGGCCCGGGTATTGAGAAAGCGGTTATCCAGCCATTGATAGAAGGTATCGATTACCTCCGCCTTCCCGGCAAAATCGTTGCCGGCAATGAGCAACAGAACCGGTCCCTTGCCTGCCTTGCGCAATTCAAACTGGGCTTCCAGCAGTTGCTCGTTGAGCTCGGCGAAGAGGTCCTTGCCGGACGTGCCGCTATTGGCGTTATCAGGCATCGACCGGCCAGTTGATCTCGGGAAGGTGTTCGAATCCGGGCTTCGCAAACAGATAGCCCTGGAACAGGAAAACGCCCATCGAACGCAGTATGTCCAACTCTTCCCGGCTCTCTACGCCCTCGGCAATCACGTCGATACTCAGTGCCTCACACACACCGAGGATTCCGCGCACGATCGCCTGGCGAACCGGATCATGGTCGATATCACGTACTATCTCCATGTCGAGCTTGATGATGTCGGGCTGAAACTCGGCCAACAGATTGAGACCAGAGTAGCCGGCACCGAAATCGTCGATAGCCGTCTTGAAGCCCTGGCGCTTGTATTCGGTGATGATGCTCTTGAGATGCTCCTTGTCGACCAGCCGTTCGTTCTCGGTGATCTCGAATATCAGCCGGTCGGTAGGAAAATTGTAGCGGCGTGCGGCTTCGAGGGTAGCGCGGATGCAGGTCGCCGCCTTGTATACCGCGTTGGGCAGAAAGTTGATGCTGACAAAGCAGGGAATCTTCAGGCGCGCAGCCAGCTCCACAGCTTTTACCCGGCACGACTGGTCGAACACATAGCGGTTTTCTTCGGTCACGCGCGAGAGAATGCTCCAGGCCCCGGCGCCATCGGTGCCGCGAACCAGGGCCTCGTAGGCAAAGACGCTGTTGTCGCGGGTGTCAACGATCGGTTGAAACGCCATGGTGAAGTCAAAGGGAAGGGGTTCGTTTTCCTGGCAGGCTTTGCAGGGCTTGGGAATTTCAATCTCGGTCGGCATACAATGGTCTCTTGTTCAGATACGGGCAGAGTATAGCCGAAGATGCTGGTGGCCATTGGCCTGTCGTGCCAGTCGTCTCCGCTGCCCGGCGGTATCATCCGAAATTAACACCTTTGTTTCGCCACCGGGGATTTTCATGGCAAAAAACAAGCGCATTTACGGCTGCACCGAGTGCGGCGCGACGTCTTCCAAGTGGGCCGGGCAATGCGGCGAATGCCAGGCTTGGAATACCCTGGTGGAGACTGTTGTCGATGTTACCCCAACTGGCGGCAGCGGCCCTTCGACGGGACGCAGTGGGCATTGGGCTGGGCAGGCTGCACAGGTTCGCACGCTGGCGGAGGTATCCACCGAAGAAGTGCCGCGCCAGCCCAGCGGGTCTTCGGAGCTGGATCGGGTGTTGGGTGGCGGGCTGGTCTCCGGATCGGTGGTGCTGATCGGCGGTGATCCGGGGATAGGCAAGTCGACTATTTTGTTGCAAACCTTGTGTCAGCTCGCCGAGAGCATGCCGGCGTTGTATGTCACCGGCGAGGAATCACAGCAGCAGGTTGCAATGCGGGCCAGACGTCTGGACCTGCCGAAGGAGCGTCTGCGGGTAATGACCGAAACCTGCATCGAGAGCATCATTGCCACTGCGCGGCTGGAAAAACCGCGGGTGATGGTGGTGGACTCGATCCAGACGATATTCACCGAGCAGTTGCAGTCAGCACCGGGTGGCGTTGCCCAGGTGCGCGAGAGTGCGGCATTGCTGGTGCGCTATGCCAAGCAGAGCGGTACGGCGATCTTCCTGGTGGGGCACGTGACCAAGGAAGGATCCCTGGCCGGCCCCCGGGTGCTGGAGCACATGGTGGATACCGTACTGTATTTCGAGGGCGAGTCCGATGGTCGCCTGCGCATGCTGCGGGCGGTCAAGAACCGCTTTGGTGCAGTCAACGAACTGGGCGTGTTCGCGATGACCGATAAGGGGCTGAAAGAAGTATCCAACCCCTCGGCGATTTTCCTCTCGCGTTACGAGACGCCGATCCCCGGCAGTGTGGTGATGTCCACCTGGGAGGGCTCGCG
>NZ_JBFGFI010000083.1:0-12790 GCF_041579695.1 Halopseudomonas sp. | reverse complement strand
TGGTGCCGCCGGATGGTAGTGATCCGGTCGAGTCGATCGAGACGATCATCCATGAGCTGGGTAAGTTCAGCCCTGCGCTGACGCTCCGCGAGCGCTGGCTGGTGTTGAACAAGTGTGACCAGTTGATGGAGGATGAGCAGCAGGCGCTGCTGGATGACGTGGTCGAGCGGCTGGAGTGGGAGGGGCCGGTATACGTGATCTCCGCATCGGAGCGTCAGGGTACCGACGAACTGGCCAAGGATGTGATGAACTGGCTGGATGAGCGCACCCTGCGGATGCAGGACGATGAAGAGTATGCAGCCGAAGTGCGCGCTCTGGATCAGCAGATCGAGGATGAGGCGCGTGCTCACATTCAGTCATTGGACGACCGCAAGGCGTTGCGCAAGCAGGGTCTGCTCAATGACGAGGATGATGAGGACGACGACGAAGATGACGAGGACGGTCCCGAGATCATCTACGTGCATTGATGTGGTTGCTTGATCCAGTGTCGCGCCGAGGCCGGTGCTCCCAGGGGGATATTCCTCGGCAGGAGCGCCGGCTTCGTTGCGAATGGGTTAGAATGCAGCGATTCAACTGACACTTTAATTGTGGATCGAACATGCGTGACAAGGTAACCAATGCCCGTCGCTGGGTAGTCAAGATCGGCAGCGCCCTGCTGACTGGTGACGGCCGTGGTCTCGACAAGCAGGCTATGGCAGTCTGGGTTGAGCAACTGGTCGAGCTGCGCAAGAGCGGCGCTGAGTTGGTGTTGGTCTCATCCGGCGCTGTTGCCGCGGGCATGAGTCGCCTTGGCTGGACCGAGCGGCCCAAGACCATTCATCAGATGCAGGCTGCCGCCGCTATCGGCCAGATGGGTCTGGTGCAGGCCTGGGAGTCGAGCTTTCAGGCGCATGGTCTGTCGACCGCTCAGGTGTTGCTGACCCACGACGACCTCTCCGACCGCAAGCGTTACCTTAATGCCCGCAGCACGCTCCGGGCATTGCTGGACCTGGGTGTGATTCCGGTTGTGAATGAGAATGACACCGTAGTCACCGACGAGATCCGCTTTGGCGACAACGACACCCTGGGTGCGTTGGTAACCAATCTGGTTGAAGGGGATCTGCTGGTGATTCTCACCGACCGTGACGGTTTGTTCACCGCGGACCCCCGAAGCAATCCTCAGGCCGAGCTCATTCGTGAAGCCATGGCCGATGATCCCTCACTCGATGCCATGGCTGGCGGCAGCGCTGGCGCGCTGGGCCGTGGCGGGATGCTGACCAAGCTGCGCGCTGCGCGCCTGGCGGCGCGTTCGGGCGCGGGCACGGTGATCGTCGGCGGCAGGATCGATCGCGTCGTGGAGCGCCTGCAGGCGGGGGAGGAGCTGGGTACGTTGCTGCTCCCTGAAAAGGGTATGCTGGCGGCGCGCAAGCAATGGCTCGCAGGCCATCTGCAGACCCGTGGGCGTTTGGTGATTGATGAGGGCGCAGTCAAGGCACTGGCTTCTGGCCGTCGCAGTCTGCTGCCGGTAGGTGTGGTCGCCGTGGAAGGCGCCTTCCGTCGTGGTGAGATGGTTGTCTGTGTCAGTCCCGACGGCAAGGAAGTGGCCCGAGGCCTGGTCAATTACAGCGCCCTCGACGCCGGCCGCATCCTCGGCCAGCCGACCGAGGCAGTGGCACGAATCTTGGGTTACATCGACGAGCCGGAGATGGTGCATCGGGACAATCTGGTGCTGGTTTAAGCTACTGGCTTGAAACGTCGAGCCGCAAGCTTCAGGTTTTTCCCCGTCATCCTCGCGAACGCGGGGATCCATTTTTACCTTGACCTTGACCTTGATCTAACGGTCTTGGCCTTGTCAGAACCCCAAACCCAGATGGATCCCCGCGTTCGCGAGGATGACGGGCGGGGAGGCCACAAAAAAACCGGCTCAAGGCCGGTTTTTTCTTCCACAAGGAACGCAGATCAGGCGGCGGTAGCCATGGCCTTGATGTGTGCGTTCAGGCGGCTCTTGTGACGAGCGGCCCGGTTCTTGGGGATGATGCCCTTGTCAGCCATGCGGTCGATGACCGGCACTGCTGCGGTATAGGCAGTCTTGGCTTTTTCCAGGTCTTTGGCCTGGATGGCCTTGATTACGTTCTTGATATAGGTACGAACCATGGAGCGCAGGCTTGCGTTGTGATCGCGGCGCTTCTCGGCCTGCTTGGCGCGTTTCTTGGCTTGAGGTGAGTTTGCCACCGTCGTGCTCCTCAGAAAATCGTGATGAATAAGGGTACAAATAAGGCCGCGTACTATGCCGCCAGTCTATACCAATGTCAAGGGGTGTGGGTCGGCCGCAGAGCAGAAGTGTCAGGCGGCTCGCCGTTGCCCGACAGCTTGAGGCTTTTGCCTCCTGGCCACAAGCTTTTGCTAGGCTCCGGTTCTCGCCATGTGGTGCATCTGGAGGCTATCATCGCGGTTTTATCCGGCGACTCGAATCCATGACTGAGCAGGTCCCACCCGCTACTCCTGAGCCCAAGGCCCCAACATTACTGCGTTCAGGCATGGTGGTCAGCATCATGACGCTGCTTTCACGCGTGCTCGGCATGGTGCGTGACGTGGTGGTGGCGGCGTATTTCGGTTCGCAGTCGGAAGCTGATGCTTTTTTTATCGCGTTCAAGATCCCCAATTTTTTGCGCCGGCTATTCGCCGAGGGCGCCTTTGCCCAGGCCTTTGTGCCGGTGCTGTCGGAATATCGCGCCAAGCGCACTCTGGAAGATGTCAAATATCTGATAAACGGAGTCGCCGGGACCCTGGGTATAACGCTGGTGGCTATCACGGCGCTCGGCGTCGCGGGTGCCCCGGTGCTGATAATGCTCTTTGCTCCGGGCTTTCATGACGACACTGAAAAGCTCGCGCTTGCGACTGACATGCTGCGCATCACCTTTCCCTATCTGCTGTTGATCTCGCTGACCGCGCTCTGCGGCTCAATTCTGAACAGCTACGGTCGATTTGCCGTTCCGGCTTTCACGCCGGTGCTGCTTAATCTGAGCATGATAGGCGCGACCGTGCTGATGACCCCTTACTTCGACCAGCCGATCATGGCGCTGGCCTGGGGTGTATTTATCGCCGGCGTGGTTCAGCTCCTCTTTCAATTACCGTTTCTTGCGCAAATAAAATTGCTGCCCGTCCCCCGCCCTGATCGCAGGCACGAGGGCGTCAAGCGCATCATGACGTTGATGTTGCCGGCGCTGTTCGGTGTGTCTGTCAGCCAGATCAATCTGTTGCTGGATACCGTGCTGGCATCCTTTCTGGAGACAGGCAGCATCTCCTGGCTCTATTACGCTGATCGTCTCTCCGAGTTACCGCTGGGCGCCTTTGGCATCGCTATTGGCACGGTAATCTTGCCGGCGCTGTCTCGCCAGCATGCTGGCGAGGATCCCAAGGCATTCTCCGCCACTCTCGACTGGGCAATACGCATGGTCTTGCTGGTAGGCGTCCCTGCGGCGCTGGCGCTCTTGCTGCTGGCCGAGCCGCTGATAGCAACGCTGTTTCACTACGGCGCGATGACCGAGCGCGACACCCTGCAAGCAGCAGCAGCGCTTCGCGCCTATTCCATCGGGGTGATGACATTCATGCTGATCAAGGTGCTGGCGCCGGGGTATTTCGCCCGGCAGGACATCAAGACGCCGGTGAAAATCGCGATCATTTGTATGGTGGTCAATATGGGATTCAATCTGATCCTGATATGGCCGCTCGCCCACGTCGGTCTGGCTTTGGCCACCTCGCTTTCGGCCGTGCTCAACGCCGGTCTGCTCTGGTGGGGGCTGCGCAAGGCTGGCATCTATCAGGCTCAGCCGGGGTGGGCGGTATTCATGTTGCGGCTTATCGCGGCCTGTACGGCAATGGCTTTGGTGGTCGTCTGGATGGTGCCGGGCATCGAACAGTGGTTTGTCTGGGGCTGGCAGCGCAAGGTGCTGGAAATGACGCTGCTGGTATGCGCCGGCATGGGCGCCTTTGTGTTGACGCTGGTAGTGAGCGGGATGCGGATGCGCCACCTGCGCCAGGGCTGACGTAGCTCCGAAAGCAGAGGTGGAACTGGGTCATTCCCGGCCTTCACCCGCAGGCAACTGGATGTCCACGCATGACGGGCGGGCGGCTAAGGCTGTATACTCGCGCGTTTGATCCCTCAGCCAAACAACGAGCATTATGGAACTGGTCCGCGGTCTACATAACCTGCGCCCCCGGCATCGGGGTTGTGTAGCGACAATCGGTAATTTCGACGGCGTGCACGCCGGGCATCAGGCTATTCTCAAGCGCCTGAAGTCGCATTCGGCGCGCATGGGCCTGCCCGGCTGCGTAGTGATTTTCGAGCCGCAGCCGCGTGAGTACTTCGCTCCAGATGCTGCGCCCCCGCGCCTGACCCGTCTGCGCGACAAGCTGATGTTGCTTGAGACTGAAGGCGTCGACCGCGTGCTTTGTCTGGCCTTTAATCGCCGCCTGCGCGAGCTCAGCGCCGAGGAATTCGTGCAGCAGGTGCTGATCGACGGCCTGGGCGTCAAGCATCTGGAAGTCGGTGATGATTTCCGCTTTGGTTGCGATCGCAGCGGCGACTTTGCGTTCCTGCAGGGCAGTGGCGAGCGCCACGGTTTCACTGTAGAAGCAGCCAATACGGTGGCCGAGAACGGCGAGCGCATCAGCAGCACACGCTTGCGTCAGGTTCTGGCTGACGGCGATTTCGAACTGGCCGAGCGCCTATTGGGCCGCCCATTCAGTATCAGCGGGCGGGTTCTCTACGGTCAGCAACTGGGTCGCACCCTGGGCGCACCCACCGCCAACGTGCAGCTTAAGCGCCTGCATGCGCCGCTCAAGGGCGTGTTTCGCGTGAGCGCGGTGCTCGAAGAGGCGCCCCATATGGGCTGCCACCAGGGTGTAGCCAATATCGGCATGCGCCCCTCGGTCGAGGGTGATGGCCAGCCACACCTTGAAGTTCACCTGCTGGACTTCAAGGGCGATTTATACGGCCGCCACCTCACCGTCATATTTCATGAAAAACTGCGTGACGAACAGCGATTCGATTCCCTGGATGCCCTGCAGGCAGCTATCACGGCAGATATTGCCGCTGCCCGCGCCCAATGGGCCTCTGACTCAAACAAGTGAGCCTGGACCAGATGACTGATTACAAAGCGACGCTGAACCTGCCGGAAACGGCATTTCCGATGAAAGCCGGCCTGCCGAACCGTGAGCCGGAGACGCTCAAGCGTCTCGAAGGCATAGACCTGTACGGCAAGATTCGTGAAATCAGCCGTGGCCGGCCCAGCTTCGTGCTGCACGATGGCCCGCCCTACGCCAACGGCGATATTCACATCGGCCACGCAGTCAACAAGATCATCAAGGATATGATTACCCGGTCCAAGACACTGTCAGGCTTCGATGCGCCCTACGTGCCCGGTTGGGACTGCCACGGCCTGCCGATCGAACACAAGATTGAAGTAACCCATGGCAAGAACCTCGAGCCCGCCAAGACGCGCGAGCTGAGCCGTGCCTACGCCGCCAAGCAGATCGAAGGCCAGAAGGTCGACTTCCAGCGCCTGGGCGTGCTCGGCGAGTGGGGCAACCCGTACAAGACCATGGACTATGCCAACGAGGCGGGGGAGATTCGCGCGCTCGGTAAGCTGGTCGAGAAAGGCTTCGTATTCAAGGGCCTGAAGCCGGTTAACTGGTGTTTCGATTGTGGTTCTGCGCTGGCCGAAGCCGAGGTGGAATACGCCGACAAGCAGTCGCCGACCATCGACGTCGGTTTTCCCTGCGCAGAACCTGCGAAGCTCGCTGCCGCCTTCGGTCTGCAGGAACTGAGCAAGCCAGCGCAAATGGTCATCTGGACCACCACCCCCTGGACAATCCCGGCCAACCAGGCGCTGAACGTGCATCCGGAATTCAACTATGCGCTGGTGGACGTCGGCGACCGGTTGCTGGTGTTGGCTGAAGAGCTGGTCGAAAGCTGCCTGGCCCGTTATGGCCGCGAGGGCGAAGTGGTTGGCGTAACCACTGGCGACACGCTTGAGCTGATCAACTTCAACCATCCGTTCTATGACCGCAAATCACCGGTCTATCTGGCGGATTACGTCGAGCTTGGCGCAGGCACGGGCATCGTGCACTCGTCCCCGGCTTACGGCGTGGACGACTTTCATACCTGCAAGCGCTACGGCATGGTCAATGACGAGATACTGAGCCCCGTACAGGGCAATGGTGTCTATGTGGAGTCGCTGGAATTCTTTGGTGGCCAGTTTATCTGGAAGGCCAACCCCAACGTCGTCGCCAAGCTGGAAGAGGTTGGCTGTCTGCTGGCCCACGAACAGGTCAGCCACAGCTACATGCACTGCTGGCGCCACAAGACGCCGGTCATCTATCGTGCGACCGCCCAGTGGTTTGTCGGCATGGACACCGAGCCGAAAGAGGGCGAGAGCCTGCGTCAACGCGCATTGGCCGCCATCGAGACAACCGAATTCGTACCCGCCTGGGGTAAACAGCGCCTGCATAACATGATTGCCGGGCGCCCTGACTGGTGTATCTCGCGTCAGCGTAACTGGGGTGTGCCGATCCCGCTGTTCCTGCACAAGGAAACCGGTGACCTGCACCCGCGCACGCTCGAATTGATTGAAGAAGTCGCCAAGCGGGTAGAGCAGGAAAGTATCGAAGCCTGGTTTACCATGGACGCGGCGGAGCTGTTGGGCGACGAAGCCGACCAGTACGACAAGATCAGCGATACCCTGGATGTCTGGTTTGACTCGGGCACGACGCACTGGCACGTGATGCGCGGCTCGCACCCGATGGGTCACGAACAAGGCCCGCGTGCGGATCTGTATCTGGAAGGCTCGGACCAGCATCGGGGCTGGTTTCACTCGTCCCTGCTGACTGGCGCGGCAATCGATGGCCATGCACCCTATAAGGCGTTGCTGACCCACGGCTTTGTGGTCGACGAGAACGGCCGCAAGATGTCCAAGTCATTGGGCAACGTGGTCGCGCCGCAGGAGATCAACAACAGCCTGGGCGCCGACATATTGCGCCTATGGGTGTCATCGACCGATTATTCCGGCGAGATGGCGGTATCCAAGGTCATCCTGCAGCGTAGCGCCGATGCCTATCGCCGTATCCGCAATACTGCACGCTTCCTGCTGTCCAATCTCACCGGCTTTGACCCAACAGAGCACCTGTTGGCCCCTGAGCAGATGCTCGATCTGGATCGCTGGGCGGTGGATCGCACCTTGCTGCTGCAGCAGGAAATCATCGAGGACTACGAAAGCTACAAGTTCTGGAACGTCTACCAGAAGGTACACAACTTCTGCGTGCAGGAGCTGGGTGGCTTCTACCTGGATATCATCAAGGACCGCCAGTACACCACGGGTGCCGACAGTACTGCGCGACGCTCCTGCCAGACCGCGATGTATCACATCGTCGAAGCCCTGACCCGCTGGGTTGCACCCATCCTCGCGTTTACCTCGGAAGAGCTGTGGCAGCATCTGCCGGGCGAGCATAATGAGTCAGTCATGCTCAACACCTGGTATCAAGAGCTCGCCGCACTGCCCGAAGGCGCTGCCTTTGGCCGCGAATTCTGGGACGACATCATGGCGGTGAAAGTAGCCGTTAATCGCGAGATGGAAAATCTGCGCAAGGAGAAGGTCATCGGTGGCAGCCTGCAGGCTGAAGTCACGCTGCACGCCGATGTGGGGCTGGCAGACAAGCTTGCCCGTCTGGGCGACGAGTTACGTTTTGTACTGATTACCTCCCAGGCCGGTATTGCGCCGCTGGATGCTGCGGGTCCAGACTCTGTGGAAACCGAGTTGCCGGGCCTGAAGCTGAGCATCGTCAAGTCCAGCCACAGCAAGTGCGCCCGTTGCTGGCATCTGCGACCTGACGTCGGGACGCACGCTGCGCATCCCGAACTCTGCGGTCGGTGCATAGACAATATCGAAGGCCCGGGTGAGGTGCGCAAGCATGCCTGATCTGCGCCAGGGCAGTCTTCGCTGGCTGTGGATCACGGGGCTGGTAATCGCGCTGGATCTGGCGACCAAATGGCTGGCGCTGAATCAGCTGCAGCTCCACCAGCAAGTGCCGGTGATCGACGGTCTGTTCAGCTTCACCCTGGCATACAATCTAGGCGCGGCATTCAGCTTCCTGGCCTCTGCCGGAGGATGGCAGCGCTGGTTCTTTACCGCGATTGCGATCGGCGTCAGCGCGATGTTGGTGATCTGGATGGCGCGATTGCCGCGCAGTAAACGTCTGGAACCGATAGCCTTGGCGTTGATCCTCGGTGGCGCGCTGGGCAACCTGTATGACCGGATAATGCATGGCCACGTGGTGGACTTCATTCTTGTGCACTGGCAGCAAAGCTGGTTTTTCCCGGCGTTCAACATCGCCGATAGCGCCATTACCGTTGGCGCCGCGTTGCTGATCCTGGATATGTTCATAAGCAAACCCGCAAAGGCATAACCATGACCGAAACGCGCATCAATCATGACACGCAGGTGACGCTGCACTTCACCCTCAAGCTGCCCGGCGGCGAAGTGATCGACACCACAACAGACAAGAAGCCGGCCACCTTTAAGGTCGGTGACGGCAGTCTGCTGCCCGGTTTCGAGCAAAGCCTGTTCGGCCTCAAGGCGGGTGACCAGCGTAGCTTCCAGATCGAGCCGGAGCGCGGCTTCGGCCCCGGCAATCCGCAGAATATCCAGAGTATTCCCCGCGACCAGTTCAACGAAATGGAACTGGAGCCCGGTCTAATGGTGATTTTTCGCGACGCAGCTGGCGGCGAAATGCCGGGTATGGTTAAAACGATTCATGACACGACAGTGGATGTTGACTTCAATCATCCGCTGGCGGGCAAGACGGTGACCTTTGATGTCGAGATTCTGGACGTGCAACCCGTCTGATGAGGGTTGTTACGTCCAAATCCGAATGGATCCCCGCGTTCGCGAGGATGACAGAATTGAGCGAATAGTGAGTCTCTGGTCCGAAACACAGTCCCCCCAAAACGTCATCCTCGCGAACGCGGGGATCCATTCTGAAGTTTGCGTTCGCACTATTGTTTCAGGTCAGCCGCAAGCAGCAACCAGACCCCGTCATTCTCGCGAACGCGGGAATCCATTCTGACTTTGCTGCTTAACACCGCGACACCAGACCAGCCCCATCGATTCCGTCCTGCTTATCGTGGATAATGCATTTATTCAGCACCCAACCATCGAGGCACCCATGCAGATCAGACTGGCCAATCCCCGCGGCTTCTGCGCCGGCGTAGACCGCGCCATCGAGATCGTGAACCGTGCACTGGAGGTCTTCGGGCCACCGATCTACGTGCGCCACGAAGTGGTACACAACAAGTTCGTGGTCGAGGATCTGCGCAATCGTGGTGCGGTATTCGTCGAGGAAATAGAACAGGTTCCGGACGACGTCATCGTCATCTTCAGCGCCCATGGCGTGTCGCAGGCAGTTCGTAAAGAAGCCGAAGACAGGGGTCTCAAGATCTTCGATGCCACCTGCCCGCTGGTCACCAAGGTACATATGGAAGTGGCTCGCTACAGCCGAGACGGCCGTGAGTGCATTCTGATCGGCCATGCCGGGCATCCGGAAGTGGAAGGCACGATGGGCCAGTACGACGCCCGCAACGGCGGGGCCATCTACCTGGTTGAAGACGAGAATGACGTCGCCCAACTGGAAGTAAAGGATCCCGAGCGGCTGGCTTTTGTTACCCAGACGACCCTTTCGATGGACGACACCGCGCGCGTTATAGATGCCCTCAGAGCGCGTTTCCCGGCGATAGACGGGCCACGCAAGGACGATATCTGCTACGCCACGCAAAACCGTCAGGATGCGGTCAAGCAGCTCGCAGCTGCGTGCGATCTGGTACTGGTAGTCGGTAGCCCGAACAGCTCCAATTCCAACCGGCTGCGCGAACTCTCCGAGCGGATGGGCACCCCTGCCTATCTGATTGACGGCGCCGACGAGATCCAGCCTGCCTGGCTGGATGGCGTCAAGCACATCGGTATTACTGCTGGTGCCTCCGCGCCCGATATCCTGGTGCGCCAGGTCATCCAGCATTTGCATGCTTCGGGTGCTACCGGTGAGGAAGAGTTGGCAGGGCAGGAGGAGAACATCGTCTTCAGCATGCCCAAGGAGCTGCGGGTAGTTTCTCTGGACTGAGCGACGCTCAATCGGGCCACAAACCTGAAATGCCGGCAATGCCTTGAGCGCCCGCCTGGAACGCCCGGTCCAGATCCTCGGCTGAAAGACCACCAAGCAAATACACGGGCAAGTTGGTTATCGCCACCAGTTCGGCCGCGCGATCCCATCCTAGATGTCCAGCGCCCGGATGGCTCGAGGTCGGCAGGACTGGAGACAAGGTGACAAAGTCCGCACCGATGTCGGCCGCCATTTGCATTTCCCGTTCGTCGTGACACGAAGCCGCAAGTAAGCCATCCCAGCACTCAAACTCTTCGCGGCCAGGCGGCCGCTCCCACCCTGCATCCTCTTCCGGTAGGAGCGACGGCCCCGCCGCGAAGAGCCCTCCGGCGAAGGACTCCCCCTTGCACCAACCCGCTTGATGCAGAGCCCTCAACTGCGTCGAGGTCAAATGCCATCCATCAGCACCGGTCGGGGGTTTCGAGCCTTTGAATATCCAGATGAAATCGCTGCCAAACCGTTCTATCAGCTGCTTCGCAGCATCCTTATACTCCGAGGGGCCCAACCCTGTCTGGCGCAACTGCACCATAGAGAGACTCTGGCTGCGGGCATGCTCCAGCCCCTGAACAAGCTGCGTTATATCCGGGGTATCCGGCGTAACCAGATAGAGCTCCGGTAATCGAGCGGCTGTAACGATAGGCGCGTTGGCGAGCGGAAACTCAAATTGAGTGAGCTCGGCGGGCGCTACCCAGCGGATGGGCTGCCCCTCGGCACCGTGGGCTTCAGCGTCGAAGTCATCAACCAGCCAGACATCCAGGCGTACGGACTTGTCCGGATAGTCGTAGCAGATATCGATCAGAGGGCGGGCGGAAGTGACTTCAATGCCCAGCTCCTCGCGCAGTTCCCGTCTCAGCCCTGCTTCGCGCGTTTCGCTCGCGTCCAGCTTGCCGCCCGGGAACTCCCACAGCCCGCCCTGGTGGGCGCTGTCTGGTCGCTTTGCAATCAGGATGCGGCCATTACGGCGGATCACCGCAGCCATCACGTGAATTCGGGGAGGTTTCACCGGGTTATTGCTGCGGCAAGTCGCCGGAATACAGATCCTGCTCTATTTCTTCCCCCGGCACCACATGTTCCTCGGAGGCCCAGGCGCCAAGATCAATCAGGCGGCAACGGGGCGAGCAGAAAGGGCGCTCGGGAAAGGCGTCATCCCAGGTAACCGGCGCGGTACAGGTAGGGCATTGCAGATTGATAGTCATATCGTGTCTCCGGCAGCCATGCTCAGGTAACGCCCATGCAGCGCGTCCACCTGTTTGTGGAGCGCTGCCAGGTCCTGATCATTGCTGACTATGTCGTGTGCATGTTTCAGGCGCTCCTCGCGGGATGCCTGTGCCTGCATGATGGCTTTGACCTGCTCTTGCGGTACGCTGTCGCGTAACGCGGTGCGCAGCAATTGGGTTTCCTCGGACACGTCCACCACCAGCACCCGGTCAGTCATCAGATGTTGACCAGACTCGACCAGCAGCGGTGAGACCAGCAGTGCGTAGGGGGATGCAGCCGAGGCAAGATCAGTAACGATTTCATCGCGGATCAAAGGATGCAGCAACGCTTCCAGCCACAACCGTTCCTGCGGGTCGCTGAATATTTTCTCACGCAGGGCCGCGCGGTCAAGCTCGCCGGTCTGCTGGATAACAGCGTCACCGAAGCGATCCACGATTGCCTGCAGCGCCGGGCGGCCCGGCTCGACCACAACCCGGGACTTGAGATCAGCGTCTACCACATGGATGCCGTGCTTTACCGCAAAACGTAGCGCAACGGCAGATTTACCGCTGCCGATGCCGCCAGTCAAACCAATGATCATTATTCAGAATCCGGCGATTTGAAGATATTTGCCGGTTATTGTGTCACCCCAGATCAGCGCAATCCACCCGGCGATCGCCAGATAAGGACCAAAGGGCAGGGGAGTGGTGTTTGATTGGCCACGCGTCTTGAGAATGATGATGCCAAGAATGGCACCGACCAGCGATGAAAACAGTATGGTCAGCGGTAGAACCTGCCAGCCGCCCCAGGCGCCCAACATGGCCAGGAGCTTGAAGTCTCCATAGCCCATGCCTTCCTTGCCGGTTACCAGCTTGAACGCCCAGAACACCAGCCAGAGACTCAGGTAGCCAAATACGGCGCCCCAGAGCGCAGTGGGCAAATCGGTAAAGAGCCCGAAGCTGTTGGCAATAAGCCCTAGCCAGAGTAGCGGCAAGACGATTGAATCCGGGAGCAGCTGGGTGTCAGCATCGATCAGGCTGAGGCTGATAAGCGCCCAGGTAAGCACCAGCATGGCCCCGGCTTCCCAGCCAAACCCGAATTGCCAGGCAACCACCATGGACAGCACCGCGGTGAGCAGCTCGACAGCCGGATAACGAAAACTGATTCGCTCACGGCACTGCCCACAGCGCCCGCGCAAGAAAATGTAGCTGACAACAGGCAGGTTCTGCCAGGCCTTGATTTCAACGTCGCAATGCGGGCAGTGGGAGTGGGGAAGGATGAGGTTGAATGTCGCCTCGGGCGGCAGTTCGGTGTCCGGCTCGAGCATTTCCTTGCTCTGGCGCAGCCACGCACGCTCCATCATGATCGGCAGACGATGAATAACCACGTTCAGGAAGCTGCCGAC
>NZ_JBFGFI010000082.1:0-12862 GCF_041579695.1 Halopseudomonas sp. | reverse complement strand
TGGGCGGCTGACCCCCATACAGCTGCAGACCAGGACCGGCTCTCATTGGGCGAGCACGGTGCACTGCATACGGACATTGTGCTCACTGCGCCTTGGAAAGACAGGGTGCGTTTGATTGGTAGCGAAGCCGCGATTGAACAGGGCGGTTATATGGAAGGCGCCCTGGCTGCGGTAGACAGGGTGCTTGCGCGGACATGATCCAGCCCATAAATCTGCCGCGAGTTGAAGGAGGCAATGCACAGCCGCAGAGTTCTAACCGCTGCTTGACCTAGCCAGGGCTGAAGAAGTTCGAGCCAGGGGGTTTGTTCAGGGGCGACCGGTCCTGCGGCCGTAAATGTAGATGCCCATTGCGATGATGCCGCCAATGATCATGACGTATCCTGCGCCGCCACCCATGCCGTTCTGATTCCCGCTGGAAGCAACTGTGATGATGGTGCCGAGCACTATGCTGATGATGCTCATCACAAAAAGCACAATCAAACTCTTGCGCTGCTCTTTTTTCACAACTGTTTTTGGATCTTCCATGTCGCTCTCACTTTTCAAGTTTGTCAGTCATTTGTGATCTGGCCAGATCAGTCGCAACACCTCGCGCCGTTTCGCGTCGTGGAAGGTGATGGTGTTGGCTGCCTGCTCTATGGCCAGCAACTGTTCGAGGCATCGGAATAGTTCGGCATTATCTGTCTTGCACTGGTCGATCGCGTATTCCTGGAGAAGGCCCAAATAATCTTCCAGGTTTTTCTCGTCGGTTTGTCCATTTTCGCGAAAGGCGTTTCTGTGCAGAGCCTTTACCGCGATGGCTTTCCACTCATCCCGGTGGCTGGTTTCCAGCCTTTCCGGATAGGTGTACAGGTCCCGAATTTCCTTTTCGATGGCTATCACCGTGTGCTCCGGCGGAAACAGCAGTCGCATCGCCAAGAGATCTCTGATGTCGTTCAGATGCCGTTCTACTGATTGTCTGACCAATTCGATTCTGTTCATCGCTGCTCACTTGTCAGCTTTTTTGATGCCGTCTCACAGTATTTAGCCTACAACAGAGTTGGATTGACCTATGAGGTTTCTGGTTGCCAGAAGTTTCAGTACCTGCCGCGTTTTGGTCTGTTATGACACCGACGAGATCATCTTTTGGTCGGTCGCCAACGCGCGCTTCAACCTTTCAAAGGTTCGTCGGAATCAATAGCCCTTTGCGTCGGTAGGCTTCAATAAGGATACGCAGCGATTCATCCGGCGCCTCATTTAGCAAACGGGTCCGGATGCTGGGCAGCCGGACAATAACCCGCTAGCCTGTGGCTGATTACTTTGCGCGGAGCCCGCTCGCATTATGTCCGACCATCACAACCCGCCGCGTTCTATCGAAGCGCAACCTGCTGCAGACGCGAACGCCTCGGCGCCGTTGAAACCTGACCACAACCTTTCCGTACTGGCTCGCCAGACGTTGGCGCACTATGAACAGAACGCTGAAGACTTCCGCGAAGGCACGCGCGATCATGATGTGAGCCAGAACATAACTACCTTGCTGCAACACATTCAAGCGCCTGCGCCATTCCACATTCTGGATGTGGGCTGCGGGCCGGGGCGGGATTTGCGTACATTTACCCGGCTGGGGCACGTGGCTGTCGGCCTGGATGGCTGCGGGCGCTTTGTCGAGATGGCCCGTGAAGACAGCGGCTGTGACGTGTGGCTGCAGGATTTTCTGGCGCTGGATTTGCCGGTGGAGCGCTTTGATGGTGTGTTTGCCAATGCATCGCTGTTTCATATTCCAAGCCGGGCTTTGTCTCATGCGCTGCAGCAGTTACACCACACGCTGAAGCCGGGCGGAGTGCTGCTCAGCTCCAATCCCCGCGGCGACGATCAGGAAGGCTGGGCCGGCGATCGCTATGCGGCTTACTACCAACTGGAAACCTGGCGGTCGTTTATGCAGGCTGCAGGTTTTACCGAGATCGAACATTACTATCGGCCGGCGGGGCTACCCCAGAACCAGCAACCCTGGCTGGCGAGTGTATGGCGACGGTCGTAGTTTTATGTATTTGCAAATACATATATTAGAAACTAGTATTTATAGACACACATTGAAAGAGTTTCCGCCATGCTGGCTGCTTCTGCTCTTGCGCCCGACAAAACGACTGCCGCCACCGGGTTGCGCACGGCCGTTGCCATCCTGGATAAGTGGGGCGCTACGGGAGAGCAGGGCGAGGCGATTTTGCGCGTCTCGCACAGCACCTACGCGCGAGCGAAGCGCAAGGATGGTGTGGCGTCGATCAACCTGGATCGTGATCAACTCACCCGTGTGAGCTTCGTGCTGAATATCCACGCGGCGCTGCGCACCATCTTCGACAATCCGGACAACCTGTATGGCTTCATGCGGATGCCCAACGACAATGCCTTCTTTCTCGGCCGCGCACCACTTGAGGTGATGGGCAGCGGGGACATCGTGGCGCTATACGAGACCTTTCGGCGAATCGATGTGCTGCGTGGCAGCCAGTGGTAACCGCGCAGGACCTGCCGGTATTACCCTCAGCCAATGTGCGGGCGTATCGGCTGGTCAATTCCAAGTTCCCACCGATAGCTATTTTCGATGATGTGGCCAGCGTTGATGAATTCGAAGAACTCTATGCCCTGCAGACAATGACCAATCCGCGGCTGGCCAATCAGGCTGGGCGGCTGGAGCTGATTCCGCGACCGGATATTCCCTTCGGCATTCCCGGGTGCTCCTATGCCGCGGCCCCTTTTACTCACGTCAATCCGGACGGTTCGCGTTTCAGTGATGGCTCCTTCGGGGTGCTCTATCTGGCCGACGTCATGGAGACTGCCATCGCCGAGGTGCGCTATCACCAGCAGGCCTACTGGTCGAATGTGCCGGATCTGCGTTACGAGCGCTTTGTCTTTCGCGGCCTGACGGTGCGTTTTGACGAGAGGGAGGCGTTGGACGTGCTGGATGTGCCGCGTACTGATCCGGTATATGCATCAGACAGTTATCAGGCCTCGCGTGTATTGGGCCAAAGCGCGCTTACTGCGGGTGCGGCGGGGTTGCGATACCACTCTGTCAGGCAACCAGAGGGGGTCTGCTGGGGCTTGTTAACACCCAGGCAGGTGGCTTCTGTTGTGCAGACCGCACACTACGAAATGATCTGGAGCGGGGAGATTGCCGCGGTTCACAAGCTGTCGACGCGCGTTGGTTGATGGGCAGCCGGTTGGAGTGCCGACTGTCTGATATGCCGGTACTCAGTATTCCTCTTCAGGTATTTTACCGGGTTGACCTTCCATCTTGTTCTCTTCCTTTTCCTCCAGATATCGGTCTGAAGGTTCGTCGCGAATATTGCCTAGTCCGGCGCGATCCTCTTCAGGCTCGAGCAGATCGCGCGCGTATTCCTGTGCTTGCGCGTCATTGAGTTCTTCATCCGTGGCAAACACCGGCTGTGCCAACAGGAGTGCAGCGGCCAGTGCCGAAATCGAGAGTGCAGATGCTGTTGTTCTCATGGTGTGATCTCACTTTAGTAGCGAAATTAAAGTGTAGTTGCTTCAACAGGATTAACCATTGGGCAACATACTGGCTAACACTCTTGACCTTAAAGTTTACTTTAAGGTTATGGTGTGTGCATTGCACTTCAAGCCGTCGAGGTATCGATGAAGACATTCAGCATTGGTGAGCTTGCCACTGCCAGCGGCGTGGCCACGCAGACCATCCGTTTTTACGAGCAGCAAGGCCTGATGCCCGCGCCCCGGCGTACTGAATCCAATTATCGCCGCTATCCGCATGAGGCTCTGGCCCGCCTTCAGTTCATCATGCATGCCAAACAGTGGGGCTTCACCCTGGAAGAGGTGCGCGAGCTTCTGCTGCTTCAGGATGCTAACGGTGACCGTGCCCAGGCCAAGCGCATCGCTGGTGAGAAGTTGGCGAAGATCCGCGAGCAGATAGAGAGCCTGCGTCGCATCGAGGCAGTGCTGGCCAAGACCTTTGCTGAATGCTCTGGCACGGGCTCTGTTGCCGGTTGCCCGATCGTCGAGGCTATTGCTGAACAATCCTGATAACGCGGTATGGGAGGTTGAATGAGTAACAGTATCGAGGTCGGGATCAGTGGCATGTCCTGCGCTTCCTGTGTAGGACGCGTGGAGCGCGCGCTGGCCAATGAACCGAGCATTTCCAGTGCACAGGTAAACCTGGCTACTTCGAAGGCGCAGGTAGACTTCGAGAATCAGCCTGATATAGCTGCAGCGATCCGGGCGATCGAAAGTGCCGGCTATCAGCCCGTGACACAGACTGTCGATATCGCGGTGCATGGCATGTCCTGCGGTTCCTGCGTATCGCGCGTCGAGAAGGCGATCAATCAGGTGCCCGGCGTGGTGCAGGCGAGTGTCAATCTCACTACCCAGAAGGCTTCGGTCACTTTTCTGCCGGATGTGGCAACTCTGCAGAAGCTGCATGACGCAATCCGCGGTGCGGGGTATGAGCCACAGAAAAGTGAGACTCATCCCGTGCCTGATACAGAGGACCAGGAACGGCTTGAGCTGCGCAACAGGATGCTATTTGCTGCCGCCTTGACTATCCCGATTGTGTTCATCGCGATGGGCAAGATGTTGCCCGGCCTGGATGCGTTCTTTGCCGGCATCATGTCGCACCGCGGCTGGATGGGGATCGAATGGCTGCTGACCACTCCCGTGCTGTTCTACGCCGGTGCTCGCTTTTTCCGCAGTGGCTTTGCGGAGCTTCGGCATCTGAGCCCGGGCATGAACAGCCTGGTGATGATTGGTTCGAGCGCGGCTTACTTCTATTCGGTGGTGGCCTTTCTTGCGCCTGCGGTGTTTCCGTCCGGCACCGCCGAGAGCTATTTCGAGGCGGCAGCAGTTATCGTTACGCTGATTCTGCTCGGACGCTACTTCGAGCATATCGCGAAGGGTCGCACCTCAGAGGCAATCAAGAAATTGCTGCGCCTGCAGGCGAAAACGGCGCGGGTAGTGCGCGATGGCGAGACAATCGAGGTGCCGATCGAAGACGTAGTGTCCGGTGACCGCATCCAGGTACGCCCCGGCGACCGGATACCGGTAGACGGTGTAGTGGAGGAGGGCCAGTCCTACGTAGATGAGTCGATGATCAGCGGCGAGCCTGTGCCGGTCTCGAAGGAATCTGGGGCAGAGGTTGTGGGCGGCACGATCAACAAGAACGGGTCGCTGGTATTTCGCGTGACTCGTGTGGGTGGCGACACGGTGCTGTCGCAGATCGTGAAAATGGTGGAACAGGCCCAGGCCGACAAACCTCCGATTCAGCAGCTGGCGGACAAGATCGCCGGTGTATTCGTGCCGATCGTCATCCTGGTCGCGATTATCACCTTTGCGGTTTGGTACTGGTTTGGCCCCGAGCCGACACTGTCCTTCGCTTTTGTCACCAGCGTTAGCGTCTTGCTGATTGCCTGCCCATGCGCGATGGGTCTGGCAACGCCGACCGCAATCATGGTGAGCACCGGCAAGGGCGCGGAGATGGGCGTCCTGTTCCGCCGCGGCGCAGCGCTGGAAACGCTGGCCAAGATGGATACCGTTGTGCTGGACAAGACAGGCACTCTGACCCAGGGCCGGCCGGAACTGACTGATTTTGTAGTGATGGAAGGCAATGATGACGAGTTGCTGAGCTGGGTGGCCGCTATCGAATCGCAGAGCGAGCACCCGATCGGCGAAGCCATTGTCGGCGCTGCCAAAGCGCGTGAGCTGGAACTGCCTGGTGTTACCGCATTCAACAACGAGCCTGGCTACGGCATTAAAGCTAATGTGGCCGGGCGGCAGATTCATATTGGCGCCGATCGTTACATGGAGCGGCTGGGTGTCGATCTCGCGGCGGCCAAAGAACAGGCGCGAGCGCTGGCGGAGGAGGGCAAGAGCCCGTTCTACGCGGCGGTGGACGGTAAGCTGGCGGTTATTATTGCGGTCGCGGACCCTCTCAAGGAAGGCTCGGTAGAAGCAATAGCCGAGCTCAGATCCCTAGGCCTGGAAGTGGCGATGCTCACCGGCGATAACCGTGTTACTGCCGAGGCCATCGCGCGCCAGGTGGGCATCGAGCGCGTATTGGCTGAAGTGTTACCGCAGCAGAAGGCAGAAGAGATCAAGCGCTTGCAGGACGAGGGTCGACTTGTGGCCTTTGTCGGAGACGGCATCAATGATGCGCCTGCGCTGGCGCAGGCCCATGTGGGAATAGCGATAGGCACCGGAACGGATGTTGCCATTGAGGCGGGCGATGTAGTGCTGATGCGCGGTGATCTGCGCGGCATAGTCAACGCTGCTGCGCTCTCGCGGCGTACCCGCAAGACTATCCTGGGCAACTTCTTTTGGGCCTATGGCTACAATCTGGCGTTGATCCCGGTGGCGGCGGGGGTACTGTTTCCGGTCTCAGGCTTTCTGCTTAACCCGATGCTGGCCGCAGGTGCGATGAGTCTTTCGAGTATATTTGTGCTGACTAACTCATTGCGGTTGCGGCGTTTTCGGACTCAGGTCACCGCGCAATGAGTCCCTGCCGTATCAGCTTTCGATAACTGGAAAAACTTTGGGGTCGGTCTGGATCAGCTGTAGCTCGCCATCCCGGTCGAGGTGATAGCGGTCAGGGGCCAGAAATAGCCGCCCCCGGTAGATAAACTCGGAAATCGATGCACTCGATTGCTAGCGCCTTGCGGAATTTCGCTGATCAGATGTGCGGGCCTGGCCTGGCAACCGACGCTCCAGCTGCCATAGTTACAGCATGACCTCAGCAACCTTTCGATTCTACGCCCGACTCAATCATTTTCTGCCGAGCGAACGGCGCAGCCAACCGTTTACCGTCGTTTGCGCAGAGAACGCGACCATCAAGCATATGGTCGAAGCGCTTGGCGTACCACATACCGAGATAGCGCTGGTGCTTGCCAACGGCGAGGCCGCGGCGCTTGACCAACAGGTCACGGACGGTGCCCGTATCGCTGTTTATCCTGAATTTGCGTCTCTTGATATTTCTACCGTGACCCGCGTGCGCCAACCTGCTGGCGGAGTGCCGATATTCGTGGCCGATGCTCACCTGGGCGCGCTCGCCCGGCTGTTGCGCATGGCGGGATTCGACACGTTGTACGATAACGGCATCGATGACGCGGAAATAGCGAAGGTGGCTTATCAGCAGGGCCGCGTGCTGCTCACCCGCGACCGGGATCTGCTCAAACATCGCGCTGTGACGCATGGCTGCTATGTACACTCGGTCAAGCCGCATGACCAACTGCGTGAGCTATTTGATCGGTTGGGTCTGGATACGCACATACGGCCATTAAGCCGCTGCCTGAATTGCAACGTGGTCCTACAGCAAATAGCCAGGGCACGGGTGCTTGAGCGTATTCCGCAAGGGGTGCGAGAGCGGCACGAGCGGTTCTGGTTATGCGAGGCTTGTGATCAGGTGTATTGGGAGGGCACGCATTGGCAAAAGATGCGGCAAATGCTGGAAACACTGACTATGCCGAGGTCCGATAACCCGAACCGTTCGCGCTAGTATTGGTACTACATTGCCAGCAGCAGGATCAGTTCTTTTCAGCAGCCAAGGTTGCGATCTTACGTTATCCGAGGCTAAATACTGTTATTGACTGCGCTAGGAAGCGTAGGGAAGCGAAAAGAAGCGAAGATGTTTGAGATTGATACGGTATCAGCATGACGGATATACCCGACGTAGAGCCGTTGTTGCAGCGCGCTATAGAGTTAGCCGAAAACACTGCAGAAAACAGGCTTGATTTGCCCTCTCCGGGTATTCACGCCACGGCGATGCGCATCGCAGAAGAGAATCCACAACTTGCGCTGTGGGCGGAGCTTTCGGCCGGCCACGGTGAGTACAGGCTTCGCAATGCATTGGATGTGGAGGCCATTGGCGTCATTTATTTCGATATGACCGGTCGGATTTTTGATGCCAATAATGCTTTTCTCATCTCGAACAGGCAACCAGCGTTGTCGGTACCCGCCTGCTGGTCAAACCCTTCAGCCTGGACGAACTGAGCCGCTGGGTGCGTTTTCTGCTGGATGGAAAAGACCGTGCTTTCTGACTGAATTCGCTGCATCCGGATGAACCCACCACCGGGTAGCCTGTAGAATCTGCGCCACCTTGCCCATGTCGAGTCAAACGCACAATGTCCGCCAAACTTACGGAAAATAGCCAGGGCATCGCGTACGGTGTTGGCGCCTATACCATCTGGGGCTGTTTCCCACTTTTCTTTGCGCTGTTCCAGGGCGTGCCTGCATTCGAAATTCTGATCCATCGCATTATCTGGTCCTGCGTTTTTCTGGCGCTGGTGATCACGCTGATGCGGCGTTGGGAGCCCGTCAGGCAGGCATTGGCGCGGCCCGGGCGGTTAGGCAGGGTGCTTGGCTGCGCTGTGCTGATCGCAGTCAACTGGGGTGTCTACATCTACGCTGTCGAGACCCATCACGTATTGCAGGCCAGTCTGGGATATTTCCTCACGCCGCTGGTGAATGTAGCGCTTGGTATGCTGATTCTGCGCGAGCGCATGGAGCCGCTGCAGGGTGTCGCGGTACTGCTGGCCGGCGCGGCCATACTCCTGCAATTGATCGTTCTGGGCACAATGCCGTGGATCAGTCTGATTCTGGCGTTGAGCTTTGGTACTTATGGGTTGCTGCGCAAGCAGATACAGCTGGATGGGTTGTCAGGGCTGTTTGTGGAAACGCTGTTGTTGCTGCCGATTGCGCTTCTGGTCGTGGCCTGGATGCTCCAGGCGGACCAGTCGCACTTTACCGCTGACCTGCGCACCACTTTTCTGCTGGTAGCCAGTGGCGTGGTCACTGCGGTGCCCTTGCTGGCGTTCGCTGGTGCGGCCCGGCGGTTGCGCCTGGCCACGGTCGGATTTCTTATGTACATCAACCCGAGCATGCAGTTCCTGATTGCGCTGGTTGTATTCAAGGAATCGATCACAATGATCCAGATCATCAGCTTCGCGATGATCTGGATTGCGCTAGCGCTCTATTCCTGGTCAACCTGGCGCACCCTGCAGGCGAGCAGAAAACGCCAGGCTGTCTCATAGCGCCTTGTTGCGCCGGATAAAATCTGCAGTCACTGCGGGCTGGGTGATCGGGAGCATGTGGCCGCCCTCGATCAGCTCCAGGTCGACATCGGGCGCCGCCGCAGCCATCGTCTCGCCCTGTTCGCGATAATTCAGGATGCGGTCCTCCCGACCATACAGCACCGAGATCGGCAGCATGAGTGAAGCATATTGCTGCTGCATCATTGGCAAAGCGTCCGGCAGTGCATTCATGTCAGCCGACGCCGCGATAAACTGGCTGGGACGCAGACCCAGCAAGCCGCCGCCGCGCACCGCGAAGTCCTCGGGTACACTCTCGGGACCGAAAACGATGTCCAGCACCTTGTCGCGTTGCAGGATCGACATCGGCGTCGCCAGTGTCCAGGCCACCAGACGGCGCAGCCACGGCCAGGAAATACCCAGAGCAGCAAAGACCTTGGAGGTTTCCGTGGGCATGTGAGTCAGTGGCGCGACCAGTGCCAGCCCAGCAACCTTGTCCGGATGACGCAGCGCCGTGGCAAGCGCCACCGCACCGCCCAAGGAATGGCCGACGATCAACGGCTTGCCCAGGCCAAGCGCGTCGATCAGGCCAGCCACCACATCGGCCTGTACCGTCAGCGATGCGGACGAGCGTTTATGCCGCGACGAATAGCCGCTGCCTGGCCGGTCGATCGCAACGACGCGGTGAGTCCCGGCCAGCTCGCCGAGCACGCTGTAGCTGAAGTTCTGGGCGACACCGCCGAGACCGTGGATCATCAGGATCGTCGGTGCATCTCCCTGCGTCTTGCCCTGCTCGAGATAATGCATCCGGTTGCCCATGACCGTGACAAACCGACCCTCTGGCGGCAGGCCCATGCGCACGCGCGTGGCAATAAAAAGGGTGAACAGAAACAGCCCGCCGAGAAACAGCGACAGACTGATGAGGATGGCACTGAACAGAAAATTCACGGTTAATTCCTTTTAGGGTGCGGATGATCCGTCGTTCTTCGGGGTCGCAAGCCCGGGCAGCAAGCGCCAGTAGTTGACCGGCATAATGCGCTCCAACCATGACAGTATGCGCGCATCATTGCCGACGACAACCCGGGGCTTGTCCCGCTCAATACCGCGTAGGATGATCTGTGCGGCCTTTGGTGGCGGCATGCGCAGAAGTTTCTCTGCCTGTTTGAGCTTGCGTGCATGCTCGGCATCGTCAACGCCTTCCGGCGGCCGTGCGCTGGTGGCGATAGCGGTTGCGACGCCGCCGGGATGCACAACGGTTACGCCTACCGGACCACTCTGCAGTTCCAGACGCAGCGCGTTGGAAAAACCACGAACGGCGAACTTGCTGGCGCAATAGGCGGTCTGGCCCGCCGGGGTTATAAAGCCGAACAGGCTGGAAACGTTGACGATACGCGATGCCGGGCGTTGCTTGAGCAATGGCAGAAAGGCGCGGGTCATGCACACCACGCCATCGAAGTTGATCGCCATCAACCAGTCGAAGTCTTCGGTCTTGACCTGGTCGAAGTTGCCGCCCAACGCCACACCGGCATTGTTGATCAACAGATCCACCTTGCCATGCTCGGCCATTACGGCCTGGGGCAGGGCGGCAACTGCTGTTCGATCGGCGACATCCAGCGGGTGCTCGCTGACCTGTATACCGAGCTTACGGGCCTGAGCGGCGGTTTCGCCGAGCGCCTGGGTATTCACGTCAGCCAGCGCCAGATGGCAGCCGCGTTCGGCCAGGGCCAGGGCCAGAGCACGGCCGATGCCGCTACCTGCACCGGTAAGAACTGCAACACAATCATTTACTTGCATGGCTTTTATTATCCTTTTTATTGAAACTGCATTACGCCGTCATCTACCCGGCCGTATTGGATGGTCATCTTGTCCTGGAAAAAATTCTGATGGACCTGCCAGGGTTTGCGATCGCCCTGCTTGGGCAGCATGCCCTCGGCGCGCTGAACATACCCGGAGGTGAAGTTCAGGAAGGGTGCGTCCTGCACATCCTCATCACGCCGCGGCACCGCGACGCGGTAACCCTTGCGGTCCATGAACTGCAGTAAGCGGCAGGTATAGTTGGATGTCAGCTCGGCCTTGAGCGTCCAGGACGCGTTGGTATAACCAAAGGTCAGAACCAGGTTCGGAATATCGCTGAGCATCATCCCCTTGTAGGCCATGTGTTCGCCAAAGACCACCGGTTCATCGTCCACGCTCACCTGCACGTCGCCGAGCGCATTGAGCTTGAGTCCGGTAGCGGTGATGATGATGTCGGCCTGCAGCTCCTCGCCTGATGTCAGGCGGATGCCGTTCGCGGTAAACGATTCGATGGTGTCGGTCACAACCGATGCACGGCCGGCTCGGATATCGTGAAACAGATCGCCGTCCGGCACCGCGCAGACCCGCTGATCCCAGGGCTTGTAAGAAGGCGTGAAGTGCTTCATGTCCGTCTCGGAGCCGACCTGGGTCTTGACCATGTGCAGCAGGCGTTGCTTGAACATTTCCGGCTTGTTGCGTGCGATCCGGTAGAAGAAGGAACCCAGCAGCACGTTCTTCCAGCGAGTCAGGGAGTGGGCGGCAGGCATTGGCAGCCACTTCTGCAGGCCGCGGGCAAAGCCATCCTCGAGCGGCCGCGATACTACGTAGCTGGGCGAGCGCTGCAGCATGGTCACATGGGCGGCGGTCTGGGCCAGGGCCGGTACCAGCGTTACAGCGGTTGCGCCACTGCCGATAACCACAACGCGTTTGCCGCTGTAATCAAGATCCTCCGGCCAGAACTGTGGATGAACGATCTGGCCCTTGAAATCGGCCTCATTCGGGAAGTCCGGACGGTAGCCTTCGTCATAGCTGTAGTAGCCGGCGCAGACCGAGAGCATGCGCGCCTTGACGACTTCCTCCCGCTCCTGCCCCTGTTTGTCCGTCGCGATCGAAGTGACCGTCCAGAGTGTTTCTTCACTCGACCAGGAGGCAGAAACCACCCTGCGTTGAAAACGGATGTGGTTGGTAATGCCGGATTCTTCGGCAATTTCCTCGATGTATCGCTTGATGTCGTTACCATCGGCAATCGCCTTGCGATGGGTCCACGGCTTGTAGCTGTAGCTCAGGGTATACATGTCCGAGTCAGAGCGGATGCCGGGGTAGCGGAACAGATCCCAGGTGCCGCCTATGGCCGCGCGGCGTTCCAGAATCAGGTAGCGTTTGTCCGGGCATTGATCGGTCAGGGCGCGCGCCGCACCGATGCCAGAGAGGCCGGCACCGATGATCAGGACGTCCAGGGAGGTAGGCTGGAATTGTTGTTGTGGTGTGTTCATGCGGTTATCCCGACAATGGGTGGTGGTGACAATCTAAATTGTCATATAAGATTTGGCAATCCTTATTGTCAGAATTCAACGCATGAATACAACTACTACCGCACCTGCCTCCGAGCCCAAGCGACGCTACCGCGGATCTGCGGTGGAAGAGCGCCGTGCGCTGCGCCGCCAGCAGCTAATTGATGCGGCAGTGCAGGTGTATGGGCAGAACGGTTACCGGCATTCGGGTGTAAAGCAGATATGCGACGCTGCCGGGCTGACCCAGCGTTACTTTTATGAGTCCTTTGCGCACAGCGACGACCTGCTGATTGCCGCCTACGAACAGGCGGCGCGTTGGATGCGCGAGGACAACATGGCCGCAGCACAAGAGGCGGGGCCTGACCCGGTGGCACGCAGCAGAGCCATGCTGCTGGCGTATTTTCAACGCCTGAAGGAAAACCCGACCATTGCCAGGTTGTTGCTGATCGAAATCCGCGGCATCAGCCCCGCGGTGGATCAGGCGATCGAGAAAGCACTGAAGGCCACCAGCGATGACATAGCCCGCGTGCTCGCGCGCCCGGG
>NZ_JBFGFI010000081.1:0-12893 GCF_041579695.1 Halopseudomonas sp. | reverse complement strand
TCCCTCGGCCAAGATGGTTATCGGCCCGGTGATCGAGGAAGGCTTCTACTACGACATCGCCTACGAGCGCCCCTTTACGCCCGAAGACATGGCTGCGATCGAAGCGCGCATGCGCGAGCTTATCTCGACCGATTACGACGTGGTCAAGAAGGTCACCCCGCGTGCCGAGGTCATCGAAGTCTTCCGTTCGCGTGACGAGGACTACAAGCTGCGTCTGGTAGAAGACATGCCCGATGAGCAGAGCATGGGCCTGTACCACCACGAAGAATACGTCGACATGTGCCGCGGTCCGCACGTGCCGAACACGCGCTTTCTCAAGGCCTTCCAGCTGACCCGTATCTCCGGCGCCTACTGGCGTGGCGATGCCAAGAATGAACAGCTACAGCGCATCTACGGCACCGCCTGGGCCGACAAGAAGCAGCTGGCAGCCTACATCCAGCGTATGGAAGAAGCCGAGAAGCGTGACCACCGCAAGATCGGCAAGCGCCTGGGCCTGTTCCATACCCAGGAAGAAGCCCCGGGCATGGTGTTCTGGCATCCGGATGGCTGGACCATCTATCAGGTGCTCGAGCAGTACATGCGCCAGATCCAGCGTGGCGCCAACTACAAAGAGATCAAGACCCCGCAGGTCGTTGATCGGGTGCTCTGGGAGCGCTCAGGCCACTGGGAGCATTACTCCCATGCCATGTTCACCACCGAATCCGAAAGCCGTGACTACGCCATCAAGCCGATGAACTGCCCGTGCCACGTGCAGGTGTTCAACCAGGGCCTGAAGAGCTACCGCGAACTGCCGCTGCGTCTGGCCGAGTTCGGCTCCTGCCACCGCAACGAGCCCTCCGGCTCCCTGCATGGCCTGATGCGCGTGCGTGGCTTCACCCAGGACGATGCCCACATCTTCTGTACCGACGAGCAGGTAGAAGCTGAAGCATCTGACTTCATCGCTTTGACGCTGCAGGTATACAAGGACTTTGGCTTCGACGACGTCGAGCTCAAGCTGTCGACCCGCCCGGAAAGCCGTGTCGGCGACGACGCGCTCTGGGACCAGGCCGAGAAGGGCCTGGAGTCGGCCCTGAACAAGGCGGGCCTGAAATGGGACCTGCAGCCGGGCGAGGGCGCCTTTTACGGTCCGAAGATCGAATTCTCCCTGCGCGACTGTATCGGTCGGGTATGGCAATGCGGCACACTGCAACTGGATTTCATGCTGCCGGGTCGCCTCGGCGCCCAATATGTAGCCGAAGATGGCTCGCGCAAGACCCCGGTCATGTTGCACCGCGCAATTCTGGGTTCTTTTGAACGATTCATCGGTATTTTGATCGAACACTACGCTGGCGATTTTCCTGCCTGGTTGGCACCGACTCAGGCCGCAATTCTCAATATCACCGACAATCAGGCCGATTTTTGCTCCGAAGTGGAGAAAAGCCTCAATGAAATGGGCTATCGGGCATATGCGGACTTGAGAAACGAGAAAATTGGCTTTAAGATTCGCGAGCATACTTTGCACAAGACACCCTACCTCCTGGTAATTGGAGACAGGGAAGTCGAATCGCACACTGTGGCCGTGCGCACGCGGGAGGGTAAAGATCTGGGTTCCATGACTGTTACCGAGTTCTCCGAATACCTCGCCCGTGACGTTGCACAACGAGGCCGCCAGAATTCGGAGCTATAACGATTAAACGCGAGATGAGACAAGACAAAAGAGCCGCACAACGCCCGCCGATCAATGAGAACATCACGGCGAGCGAAGTCCGCCTGATCGGTGCCGAAGGTGAGCAAATCGGTATCGTGTCCATTCAGGAAGCCATGGCCACCGCAGAGGAGGCCAAGATGGACCTGGTTGAGATCTCTCCTGATGCAGAGCCGCCTGTTTGCCGCGTCATGGATTACGGTAAGCACATCTTCGAAAAGAAGAAACAACAGGCCGTCGCGCGCAAGAATCAGAAACAGATTCAGATCAAAGAAATAAAGTTTCGACCAGGGACGGAAGAAGGGGACTATAAGGTCAAGCTACGCAACCTTATACGCTTCCTAAGTGATGGGGATAAAGCCAAGGTTTCATTGCGATTCCGCGGCCGCGAAATGGCCCACCAGGAGCTGGGGATGGAGTTGTTGCAGCGGGTCGAAAAAGACCTTCTGGAATACGGCACCGTCGAACAGCATCCGAAAATGGAAGGTCGTCAGCTGATGATGGTCATCGCACCCAAGAAGAAAAAGTAACCTCCAGGGCATCGCCAGGCCTTGCGGTTATCTATTAACGCTCTATGCGGAGAAATTGAACATGGCTAAAGTAAAGATGAAGACCAAAAGGGGCGCCGCGAAGCGCTTCAAGGCGACCGGTAACGGTCTCAAGCACAAGCATGCTTTCAAGAGCCACATCCTGACCAAGATGAGCACTAAGCGTAAGCGTCAACTTCGGGGTACTTCCGAGTTGCACCCTGCTGATGTGCAAAAAGTAGAGCGCATGTTGCGCCTCCGATAAGTCAAGGTTGAGGATATAAAGAATGGCTCGTGTTAAGCGTGGTGTAATGGCGCGTAAGCGTCACAAGAAAATTCTGAAACTCGCCAAAGGCTATTACGGTGCGCGCTCGCGTGTATTCCGTGTTGCCAAGCAGGCGGTCATCAAGGCAGGTCAGTATGCCTATCGTGACCGCAAGCAGCGCAAGCGTCAGTTCCGTGCTCTGTGGATCGCCCGTATCAATGCTGGTGCTCGTATGAACGGCATGTCGTACAGCCGTTTGATCGCTGGTTTGAAGAAAGCGTCCATCGAAATCGACCGCAAGGTTCTCGCCGATCTGGCTGTGAACGAAAAAGCGGCGTTTACCGCGATTGTCGAAAAAGCAAAGGCTAGCCTGGCTTAAGCCCTCGTTACGACAATCACCGGAGCCTGGCTCCGGTTGGCAACGTCATTAATAGGGGAAGAGCCTCAACGCTCTTCCCCTATTTTTGTTTCTGGAGTCTGTAAATGGAAAACCTTGACGCCCTGGTCGGCCAAGCCCTGAAGGCTATCGAACAGGCCGATGATGTCAGCACGCTTGAACAGATCCGCGTGCAATACCTTGGCAAGAAGGGCGAACTGACCCAGGTAATGAAGACCCTGGGCAATATCCCGAACGAAGAGCGCCCCAAAGTAGGCGCCATGGTCAACGAAGCCAAGGAAAAGGTCTCAAGCGAGCTCAACGCCCGCAAGAGCACCATGGAAGCAGCCGCGCTGGATCAGAAGCTGGCTGCCGAACGGATTGACGTCACCCTGCCAGGCCGCGGTCAGGTCAGTGGCGGACTGCATCCGGTGACCCGCACCATGGAGCGGATCGAACAGATTTTTGCCCACGTCGGTTATACCGTCGAGGAAGGTCCTGAAGTCGAGGACGACTACCACAACTTCGAAGCGCTCAACATTCCCGGCCACCACCCGGCCCGGGCAATGCATGACACCTTCTACTTCAATGCCAACACTCTGCTGCGCACCCACACCTCACCGGTACAGGTCCGCACCATGGAAAGCACGCAGCCGCCGATCCGGATCATCTGTCCGGGCCGTGTCTACCGCTGCGACTCGGATCAGACCCACTCACCCATGTTCCATCAGGTCGAAGGCCTGCTGATTGACGAGGGCGTGAGTTTTGCTGATCTGAAAGGCACCATCGAGCAGTTCCTGCGCGAATTCTTCGAGGCTGACCTGGAAGTGCGCTTCCGTCCCTCGTTCTTCCCGTTCACCGAGCCCTCGGCCGAGGTGGACATCCGCCGCACCGTAGTCAAGAACGGCGAAGAGAAGGCCGATTGGCTGGAAGTGCTGGGCTGCGGCATGGTGCACCCGGATGTGCTGCGCATGTCCGGCATCGATCCGGAGAAATACCAGGGGTTTGCCTTCGGCATGGGCGTCGAGCGCCTGACGATGCTGCGTTACGGAGTAGGCGATCTGCGCATCTTCTTCGATAACGATCTGCGTTTTCTCGAGCAGTTTCGCTAAGCGACGCATCCGCCAATCCCTTTGAAAGCAGGAACCAATAATGAAATTCAGTGAACAGTGGTTGCGCACCTGGGTGAATCCGCCGGTCTCCAGCGATGAGCTGGTTGCGCGCCTGTCCATGACCGGTCTGGAAGTCGATAGTGTCACGCCCGCCGCCGGCGTCTTCAGTGGCGTGGTAATCGGTGAAATCATCAGCGCCGAACAGCACCCCGATGCCGACAAGCTTCGCGTATGCCAGGTCAGCGCCGGCGGAGAGCAGCACCAGGTCGTCTGCGGTGCGCCCAACGCGCGTGCCGGCATCAAGGTGCCGTTCGCCACCGTCGGCGCGGTATTGGGTGAAGACTTCAAGATCAAGAAGGCCAAGCTGCGCGGCGTCGAGTCCCAGGGCATGCTGTGTTCGGCTGCCGAGCTCAAGCTGTCCGATGACCACGACGGCCTCTACGAGCTGCCCGCCGACGCGCCCGCAGGGCAGGACCTGCGCGAGTACCTTGGCCTGAACGATGTCATCATCGAAGTCGACCTGACGCCCAATCGCGGTGACTGCCTGTCGATCGCCGGTCTCGCCCGCGAAGTCGCCGCCAACTATGGCGAAACCGTCTGCCGTCCAGACGTACCAGCGGTAGCCGCAGTCAATGATGACCAGCGTCCGGTCGAGCTGCTGGCTCCCCAGGCGTGCCCGCGCTATATCGGCCGGGTGATTCGCAATGTCGACCTATCCCGCCCAACCCCGCTGTGGATGGTCGAGCGCCTGCGTCGCAGCGACATCCGTAGCATCGATCCGGTAGTCGATATCACCAACTACGTGATGCTCGAATTGGGTCAGCCGCTGCACGCATTCGATTTGGCCGAAATCCATGGCGGCATCCGTGTACGCATGGCCGAGGAGGGCGAAAAGCTGGTTCTGCTCGACGGCCAGGAAATCACTCTGCACGCCGACACCCTAGTCATCGCCGACCACGAGCGCCCCCTGGCTATGGCCGGCATCATGGGCGGTGAGCACAGTGGCGTCAGCGAGAAAACCACCGATCTGTTCCTGGAAAGCGCCTTCTTTGACACCATCGCGATCGCTGGCAAGGCCCGCGGTTACGGCCTGCATACCGACTCTTCGCACCGTTTCGAGCGCGGCGTCGACTGGCAGCTGCAGCGTGAAGCTGCCGAACGCGCCACGGCACTGATCCTGGAAATTGTTGGAGGCGAGCCGGGCCCGATCGTTGAAGCAGTCGAAGAGGCGCAGCTGCCCACGCTCAAGCACATCATCCTGCGTAATGAGCGCATCAGCCAGATGCTGGGTATGCCGATGAGCGACGCCGATATTACCGGTTACCTCACCGGTCTGGGCCTGCAGATCAACGCCGATGGCGCCGAGCAGTGGCAGGTCAATGTGCCGAGCCACCGCTTTGACATCAGCATTGAAGTAGACCTGATCGAAGAGCTCGCTCGTCTCTATGGCTATAATCGCCTGCCAGTCAGTGCGCCCACCGCAGCGCTGAACCTGACCGCCAAGCCCGAGACCCGTGGCGAACTGCCGGTATTGCGTCGTCTGCTGGTTGCTCGCGGTTACCACGAAGCCATTACCTACAGCTTCGTCGAGCCGGGCCTGAACAAGCTGTTCGATCCGCAAATCGAACCGCTGGCCCTGGCCAACCCGATCTCCAGCGACATGGCCGTGATGCGTACGTCCTTGTGGCCAGGCTTGAGCAAAGCCGTTCAATACAACCAGAACCGTCAGCAGGGCCGCGTGCGCCTGTTCGAAAGTGGCCAGCGCTTCGTGCCTCAGGCCGGCGGCCAATTGCTGCAGGAGCCCATGCTGTCCGGTATAGCCTGTGGTAGCCGCGTCCCGGAAGGCTGGGCCAACAGTAACGACAAACTCGACTTTCATGATGTGAAAGGTGACGTCGAAGCGTTGCTGGGGCAGGGCGGAGCGGGCGATCAGTACCGCTTCGAGCCCGCCGAGCATCCTGCGCTGCATCCCGGTCAGACCGCGCGTATCACCCGCGATGGCGAAACCGTCGGCTGGCTCGGCGCACTGCATCCGCAGCTGGCCACCGAGCTGGACTTGCAGGGCGCCGTGTTCGTATTCGAGCTGACCCTGGGCAAAATCATCAAAGGCCGCCTACCGCGGTTTGCCGAATTGTCGCGCTTTCCAGAGGTGCGCCGCGACATCGCGCTGGTTGTCGACAAGACGGTGGTGGCCGCCGATCTGCTCGCCGACATCCGTAGCAATGCAGACGATGCGCTGAAGAACCTAAGGTTGTTTGACGTCTATGAAGGTAAAGGCATTGATCCGCATAGAAAAAGTCTGGCAATCGGCTTGACGTTACAGCATTCGTCGCGCACTCTTACTGATGATGAGGTGAACGCTGTCATGGACAAGGTGCTTATGTCTCTGGAGCAAAGGTTCAATGCCACACTAAGGAAATAGCCTATGGGGGCTCTGACAAAAGCAGAAATGGCAGAACGTCTCTACGAGGAACTCGGCTTCAACAAGCGTGAAGCCAAGGAACTGGTAGAACTGTTTTTCGAAGAGATTCGGAACGCCCTGGAAAGCAACGAGCAGGTCAAGCTGTCGGGATTCGGCAACTTCGACCTGCGCGACAAGCGCCAGCGGCCAGGCCGCAACCCCAAGACCGGTGAAGAAATTCCCATTACCGCCCGGCGTGTGGTCACCTTTCGCCCCGGACAGAAACTCAAGGCACGAGTAGAAGCATATGCTGGAACCCAGCCATAACGACGAACTACCAGTCATACCCGGCAAGCGTTACTTCACCATTGGCGAAGTGAGCGAGCTGTGTGCGGTCAAGCCTCATGTATTGCGTTACTGGGAGCAGGAATTCCCCCAGCTGTCTCCGGTCAAGCGGCGCGGCAACCGACGTTATTACCAGCGCCAGGACGTGCTGATGATCCGTCAGATCCGTGCATTGCTGTATGACCAGGGTTTCACTATCGGCGGCGCCCGTCAGCGCTTGTCCGGTGACGAAGCCAAGGAAGACGTCACGCATTACAAGCAATTGATCCGCCAGACCATCACCGAGTTGGAAGAAGTGCTGCAGGTTCTGCGCACCCATTGATTTACCCGCATAATGAAAAAAAACTTTCTCGTATCAGATAGTTAATGTATTATGCGACCCGCTTCGACAGACAAAGTCGAAGCACAGTCGGGGCGTAGCGCAGCCTGGTAGCGCAATTGCATGGGGTGCAAGGGGTCGAGTGTTCGAATCACTCCGTCCCGACCAATATTCAGTGATTTAGCCCAATGTTCACGCATTGGGCTTTTTCATTTCTGGGAACCGCCGGGCGTTTACCGGCAAATTGACTCCCCGCGCATTTTGTCATCTGACCGATCTTCAAGCTTGCTATTCTCCCTGTTGAAATCATCCAAAGAGGAATTTTCATGGCTACCAACCGTTCGCGTCGCTTACGCAAAAAGCTCTGTGTTGATGAGTTTCAAGAATTGGGATTTGAGCTGCACTTCGATCTCAAGGATGACCTTAGTGTTGAAGAGATTGATAGCTTCCTCGATCAATTCATCCTGCAGGCTCTGGAATCCAACGGCCTGGACTATGTTGGCGGCGAAGATTTCGGTTTGGTCTGCCTGGCCGAGCGTGGCTCTGTCAGCGAAGAACAGCGTGGTGCAGTAGAGAGCTGGCTCAAAAGCCGTAGCGAACTGAGCAAAGTTGAAGTCAGCCCGCTGGTGGATGCCTGGTATTCAGACAAGTCGATTACTGCCGCGGTTTGAGGTGCTAATCCTCCCCTTAGGGGGGGGGCAGAAGCGTTTTTTGTAGCAGTCGGAATAGCTTCGCTACGTAGCGCGCTTGCATGGTATGCAAGGTGTCGAGTGTTCGAATCACTCCGTCCCGACTGATATTTAACAGAAAGGCCGATCAGAAATGATCGGCTTTTTTTGTTTTCCGGTACCGATTCCAGAAGGCAATGCCTAAGCTGAGAACTATCCAGGCGAAGATCGCAGCATCCACCAAGCCAGAGGCATGCCGAGCAGGGTTGCGAAGGTGCCCGGTAACCACGGCAGCCAACTGAGTCCAAAACCGGCTGCCACAAATAGAATCGCGCTTTCTGTCATCAGGCCCCGTTAATCGATGGCTAACAGACCACTAACATCCGATTCCAACAAAGTTCGCGTCTTCCTTCTCGGCATCCGACCGCTCTGGCTGGGAGCGCTGTCGCTGAATCAGAATATTTATTTTTTTTCCACAATTAATTGGTAGACATTGTTTCAATATGCTGTACGTTGCACATACGGCACAGTAATGGCGCAATCACTTTAGCCCCGCAGAGACCAATCAGAGTTTCTGCTACTAAAAGCGTCTGTTGCTTCAATTATTTACCGGTGTACTGTTCGCCTCAAGAGTATCGAGGTGCCGATTATCGCCAAACTACCACCCGCTACTGACAGCTAAACCAGCAGATTACCACGATCGTTTTGATCGGGTCCTCGCCGGCGAGTTGCAATAATTACTACCAACAGATTTCACGCGCTCCTACCGCCCATTGGAGTTCGTCCGGAACGCCGTGCCCATTCGGGCGGCCTCACCTTTTCGTAGCATATTCCAAACTCTCTACATATTTTGCGTAAATAACACGCAAAACGACTGCGCGCGCATGAAAGTCAATGTCGTCCGAGTTAGTGAGGGTTTGCCAAGGGGTCTATCTTGCAAAAACAAATTATAACATTCGCATTGCTGACATTGAGCTCGAGCGTGTTCGCCCAGCAGCTCCCGGACGGCGGAACTCAGCTACAACAGATTCCGCCTTCTCCTACCCTGGAAAAAGCAGCGCCGGAGATTCGGGTCGAACAACCCCAGGCGCCTGTTGTTACTGATGCCGAAGGGGCGAAGATTCAGGTCAATTCGTTGAGCCTGACAGGACAGACGCTCTATTCCGAGTCCGAGCTGCTTGCCCTCACCGGCTTTACCGCGGGTAGTGAGTTGAGCCTTGGCGAATTGCAGCAGATGGCTGCACGCATTGCAGCTTTCTACCATGAAAAAGGCTATTTCGTTGCCCAGGCCTATCTGCCTGCCCAGGAAATTGAGCAAGGTGCGGTGACAATTGCTGTGGTTGAAGGTCGTTACGGGGATATCAGTCTGCGCAACAAGAGCAACCTCTCCGACCGCCAGGCAAACAGTCTTCTCAATGGTCTTGATAGTGGCGAGGTAATCGACTCTGCAGAACTGGAAAGCCGTCTGCTGCTGCTATCGGATACCCCCGGCGTGAACGTTAGATCAACTCTGGTGCCCGGCGCCTCTGTAGGTGCCGCCGACCTGATCGTCGATGTTACCCCGGGGCAAACGCTAACCGGCAGCATCGATGCCGACAACGCGGGCAACTATTACACCGGCGAGTATCGCCTTGGTGCGACGCTGAACATCAACAACCTGGCCGCGCAGGGCGACGTCGCTACATTGCGCGTGCTCCACGCCTTCGACGGTCTGAACTATGCGCGTGCGGCCTACCAGATGCAGTTTGGCCGGGCGACCGCCGGCGTGGCCTACAGCCGCCTGGAATATGAGCTGGGCAAACAATTCAGTGACCTGGATGCCAACGGCACGGCAGACATTGCCAGCGTCTTCGCCAGCTATCCATTGCTGCGTTCGCGCCGCAGTAACCTCTATGCCCAGGTTGGCTATGACTACAAAACCTTCGAAGATCGTATCGATGCGGTTTCGCCAGCTCTGGTTACCAACAAGAATATTCATGTCCTGATGACCAGCCTGCGCGGCAATCATAGCGACGATTTCGGCGGCGGCGGCTTCAGCGCAGCTTCGGCGACCTGGTCCACCGGTGTGCTTGATATTGAGACACCTGAAACACGTCAGGCAGATGCATTGTCTGCACGCACCAATGGTAATTACAACAAGCTGGGCCTGGATGTCATGCGCCTGCAGCACATCACCGATCGGGTTTCACTCTATGGCGCAGTCAGCGGTCAGGTGGCATCGAAAAACCTCGACAGCTCCGAGCAGATGTCACTGGGCGGCATGTACGGCGTACGCGCCTATCCCCAGGGCGAGGCCTTTGGTGATGAAGGTTATCTGGCGACTGTGGAAGCCAGATACCTGCTTGCACAACTTTCCAGCCAGCAGCTCGGACAAGTGCATCTGATCGGCTTTGTTGATGGCGGGTCCGTCACAGTACACAAGGATCCCTGGGATGGTTCCGACAACAGCCGCACCCTTACCGGAGCAGGCGTTGGCGTCAACTGGATCGACAATAACAATTTCTCGGTAAAGGCCTCCTACGCCCAAAAGCTGGGTAGTGAGGATGCAACCGCTGCTCCGGATAAAAACGGGCGCTTCTGGGTGCAACTGGTCAAATACTTCTGATCAGCGTGCTCGCCAAGCACAAAAAACAAGGCGCTGAATGCGCCCACAAAAAATGCCTGCAACCAAGTTGGAGCACCTCATGAACGCTATTTATCAATCAATCTGGAACGCCAAGAGCGGTACCTATGTTGCCGCTTCAGAACACGCCAAAAGCGGTGGCAAGAAAACCGGCAGCGGCAGAAAAAGCATCGCCTCGCGCAGCATGGGCTTTGCCCTCAGATCACTGACCGCTTCAGTCATGTTGGCTACCGGTTTTAATGCCTATGCCCTACCTACCGATGGTTCGGTAGTAGCGGGCAGCGCGAGCATCGAAAGCGGTGCAGACAGCATGACCATTAACCAGACCTCGCAGAATGTCAGCATTAACTGGCAGGGCTTCAGCATCGGCCAGGGCGAAGCGGTCAAGTTTGTCCAGCCCAACAGCAGCGCCATTGCGCTCAACCGGGTATTGGGTTCCGACCCCTCGACCATCCTGGGTAGCCTGGATGCCAACGGCAAGGTCTTCCTGGTCAACCCGAACGGCGTGCTGTTTGGTCAAAGCGCTGCGGTGAACGTCGGCGGTCTGGTCGCCTCGACGCTGGATATCAGCGACAGCGATTTCATGGCTGGCAAGCACGCATTTGCGGGCGCCAATGACGGCAGCGTCGTCAACCAGGGCAGCATCAATGCAGACGGTGGCTATGTTGCTCTGCTCGGCGCCAACGTCAGCAACCAGGGCGTTATCCAGGCCAATCTCGGTACGGTGGCGCTGGCCGCAGGCGAAGCTATTACCCTCGACGTAGCGGGCGATGGCCTGCTCAACGTCGCCGTTGATCAGGGCGCTGTAAAAGCGCTGGTAGATAACGGCGGGATGATCCAGGCCGATGGTGGCAAAGTAATGATGACGGCCCGTTCGGCGGGCGATCTGTTTCAGTCCTCGGTCAATAATACCGGCGTGGTCCGTGCTCAGAGCATCGAGAATCGCAACGGCAAGATTACGCTTTCCGGCGATATGCAAAGCGGTACCGTGAATCTGGGCGGCACCCTGGATGTATCCGGTAGCGATACCGGCGAGACTGGCGGTAGCGTTACTGCAACAGCCCGTCACGTGGGCCTGGTAGATGCGAAAATCGATGCCTCCGGCGACGCTGGCGGCGGCACCGTGCTGCTCGGCGGTGGATACCAGGGCAAGAACGCAGACGTAGAGAACGCCAAAGCGACTTATATGAGCAGTGATTCCAGCATCAATGCTGATGCCAATACTGCCGGCGACGGCGGTACGGTGGTACTCTGGGGTGATGACTCGACCCGCGCGCACGGCACCATCACCGCCCGCGGCGGCAAGGAGTCAGGCAACGGCGGCCTGATCGAAACCTCCGGCGGCTGGCTGGAAGTGTCGGGTATCAAGGTCAATACCAGCGCAGCGAATGGTCAGTTTGGCATGTGGCTGCTGGATCCGGCGGATATCACCATCTCGAGCACGCCTGCGTCGGGCGCGACGTCAACAGGAAATGTATTCGCCCCCGATTCGGGGGTTACTGTAGCCAATATCAATGTCAGTGATCTGGTCACTGCCCTCGGTGGCAGCAATATCACCGTGACCACAGAAAATACCGGAGCCAGCGGTAGCGGCAATGGTGACATCACCATTATGAACGCAATTACTTGGGTGGCACCCACGACGCTGACGCTCAATGCCGAGCGGGATATCAACGTAAATCTGGGAGCCGATATCACCGGCACCGATGGCAGCCTGGTGGCGAACGCCGGGCGCGACATTAATGTCAATGCGGACATCACCACCACCACCGGTGGCCTTGCCTTTCTCGCCGTCAACGACGTCAACATCAATGCGGCCACGACCATCACCACTGGCAACCTCACTGCGGTCGCCGGGCAGGACGTGAACCTGAACGCGGCCATGACGGTCACCACTGGCGACGTCATTCTGATTGCCGACAACAACGGCACCGGACCAGGCGCTATCCTCGGAGGCACCGTGCTGATTACCTGCGGCAGCAATTGCATCACCGTAGGCACCGGCGATCTGAGTATTCGTTTCAACCCGGAGAGCTACGCCACGACCGAGGCCGAAATTCTCGCCTACGGCTTGAATCTGACTGGCGGCGGAGCCCTGGACGCCAAAGCCTGGGTATTCGGGTTGGGTAATGACAAGGTTTACGATGGCCTGCGCAATGCAACAGTCAGTGGCCTCGAACCTGATGTCACCAACACGCAGCCTCCTGTCGCCCTGGGCGCGGTCACCAATGCGCTGTTCGATACCAAGGATGTGGGTGTTGAAAAGCTGATCACTTATGAAAGCAGCTTTTCCGATGCGGTCTTTGCGCTCTTTGCCCCCTACGGCACCACAATCGGAACCTATGTCACCCGCGCCGATATCACCCCGGCACCGCTGACCATCACGGCCAATAACGCCACCAAGGTCTTCGGTGACACGCTGGTGCTGGGTACATCGGCTTTCACCTCGCAAGGTCTGGTAGCGGGGGAGACCATCGGCGGCGTGACCCTGACCAGCCCCGGCACGGTGGCGACGGCTCCTGTTGATGGCAATCCCTATGCGATCACGCCGAGCAATGCGGTTCCTGGCTCTT
>NZ_JBFGFI010000080.1:0-13252 GCF_041579695.1 Halopseudomonas sp. | reverse complement strand
CGCGCCGTGCTGGATGCCGGGCATCAGATCAGCCGCCTGTTCTTCTATCGTGATGCCGTACACCTGGCCACCTCACTCAGCGTACAGCCGCAGGACGAGCCTGATGTATACGCTGACTGGCGAGCCTTTATCAGCGACAACAAGCTGGACGCTGTGGTGTGTATTGCCGCTGCCCTGCGTCGCGGCGTGCTGGACGATGCCGAGGCCGCGCGCTGGCAGCGGCCTGTGGCCAATACCGGTGCACCCTGGGAGCTCTCTGGCCTGGGCCAATGGGTCGACAGCCTGCAGACGGCAGACCGCACCGTAACCTTCGGAACATGACATGAAGAGCCTGCTGATTATCACCCGTCGACCGCCCGCTCATATCGCGGCCCGCGAAGCCCTCGATCTCGCATTGGCTGCAGCTGCCTTCGGTGTACCCACCGGTCTGTTGTTCATGGATGACGGCGTTCTGCAGTTACGCAATGGGCAGGACGCTTCCCTGCTGCAGCAGAAATCCCTGGCAGCCAATCTCGGTGCACTGGAGATCTACGGCATCGAGGACGTGATGGTCTGCCGCCACTCACTCGCTGAGCGTGGCCTGACCCTCAATCACTGTCTGCTTGCGGCGGACTGCGTCGATAGCGCGCAAATTGCCACATTGCTGGAACACTATTCGGAGGTAGTCACTCTGTGAGCGCGCCCACGCTGCATATCCTGCGTCATTCCCCGACTGGCAACGCATCTTTGGCCACCTGTATACGCGTGCTGGCGAGTGGGCAGTCTGTGTTGCTGATAGAGGATGCGGTTTACGCTTTACTGCCCGGCTCCGCGGGCTTGAACAGCCTCAGCTTGCTGCCCGGCGAGATACGTCTGTATGTACTGCAGGCGGACCTGCTGGCCCGGGGCCTGGCCCTCGACGACCTGCCCCCGCGTGTGGAGCCGTTAGGTTACGAGTGCATGGTTGAGCTCAGTGTGCAGAGTGGCAAGGTGGTCAGCTGGTGACCCGCTCGATTCGTGTTGGCAGCCGAGACGTAGCCCTGGACGAAGAAGGGTTTCTGGTTGACCTGAACGACTGGACGCAACCCCTGGCTGCAGAATTAGCACGCCTGGAAGGCATAGAGTTTACCGACGAGCACCTGGAGGTGATCCTGGCGCTGCGACTGTTTCATCAACGCTATCAGCTCTCTCCGGCCATGCGCCCACTGGTGAAATACATCGGCCAGGAGCTGGGTCCCGAGAAAGGCAAGAGCATCTACTTGCTGAAGCTGTTTCCCGGTAGCCCGGCCAAGCTGGCGAGCAAGATCGCAGGCCTGCCGAAACCGGATAATTGTCTTTAACAGCCCGTTCTACCCACCTTTTTTGTTTGGCAACGTCGTCAGGATCACCAGCTCGTCCCCCGGCTGCAGTTTGAGCGGAACATCCCGCGCAGGGTTGAGCTGCAATCGCCTGCCCGCCCCGTCCGGCGTATATCGATAGACTCCCAGTGCGGTTTCGCCCTGCAGGCCTGCCACCGCTTCAAGGTCGGCGAAGGTGGTGACGCTCTGCATCGGGTACTCACTCAGGTCGCGATAGAGGATCTCGGCGCCGCCAAAGGTAAACAGCTCTTCGAATACCAGCCCGAGCTCCCTGCGCTGGGCTATCTGTGCCATCAGATGGCTGAGAATCATCGGACTGATGATGCTCTCACTGCGGTTGCGCACCACCAGCTCTTCATTGGCCGGGTCGCTCAGCTCGAGCAGCAGTTGCGGGCGCTGTTTGCGTTCCTTGAGCAGCTCGTCCACAGCCATGTATCCGACCATCGCGCGGGCGTCCGCCTCCTCCCCGGAATCCAGTCGATCACTGGATACCAGCAGAACACTGTCCCATTGGGTCTGGAGTATTTTTCTGAGGGTTGTCTCGGCCATGAAATCGGCTTGCAGATGCTCGCAGGTCAACTGCTTCGCCATCTCACTGTATTGCACCATCTCCTCGCGCTGGGCGTCAGCTTCCAGCGTCGACACCATCATCAGGCGAAAATTCTGGTCGCCGTAGGTTGCGAGCTCATGCACCAGCGCCGGCAAACGACGATTCCAGCCGAGGATCAAAACTGATGTTCTGGCTGAAGTTGCTGTGGTTAAAGCCGAATTGACCTTGTCGCTGCGTTGCCATGCACGGGCAGGCGTGTCGCTGTGCTGGGCCGGGTCAGCGTCCTCGTATTCCCGGGCCAACATCACCAGATTATCGCCCGCACGTACTCGCTCGCCGGTAGGGGCATTGAGCATAGTGGTCAATGTCTCGCCGTCCTGCCTGACCAGTCCGAGAAGAATCGCTTGTGGGCAACGGGCCGCTATCTCGGCCAGTGTCAGGCCTTCGCAGCTTTCGCAATTACGTAGATAGATCTCGTTGCCATCATGGACGGACATTACCTCGCCATAGAACTCAGGCAAGCCTGGATGCAGGATCGCCTGGGCCATCAAACGGCTGACAATGGCATCGCTGGCAATGATTTCCAGCGGGCCGGGATAGGCGCGGCGCATGACATTGAGCTTGCGAACGTCCTCTATCTCGGCCACCACATAAGGTAGCGGTTGCCCGCTTTGGTGGCCCTGGGCGTGCAGCGTGAGTAGGGCCTTGATCGTTTCCATGTCACCGGTTACCAGGGTGCTACCGCCCTGCGAGCGGCCTGGAATCATAACCACAGCGGCCTGCAGACATGCGACGCGGTGCAGCGCCTCGGGATGCAATGGGGTTCCCGAACGCAGGATGATGTCCCGGAAGCGGCGGCCGATGCCGGGGGTGTCGCGCAGTTCCTGCGTGCGCTCCGTGTTTACCGTATCGGACAGGATCACCAGTTTCAGGCGGCGGGTGTCGAGGGACTTGAGCAAGCGCTGGATACCACCGCTGGGGTCCATGATCTCCTGTACCAGCGGCAAAGTGCGGTTGGTCCAGCCCAGGACCACCACATGATTGCGGATGGTCACCGGTGTGAGTCCCTGCTCCAGTACGCCCATCTTGCTGATCAGCCAGCGGGTCATGATGGCCACCAGTGTACCCATGAAAAGCACATAGCCCACGACAGTCAACACTGTCGAAATCACCCGCCGCCAGGTGCCCTCGTCGTCACCCAGGTAGCCTGGGTCAGTAAGGCGCAGAAAGGCCCACCAGACCGAATCGGCCAGCGGTAAGTCGGCTGCGGCTGAAGGCCACGCCAGCCAGCCACCCAGTAACGAGATCAGACCGATGAACAATGCCACTACCAGCAACTGGTAGTGCACGCCCTTGATCAGCTGTCGTTCGAGAATGTAGCGCAGGCGGTCTACCAGGGTGAAGGGCAGCATATGTTTTCCGATTGGGACGATGTCTTACAAGCGTACCTAAAGCCTGCTAGATTGACTATCTGCCGGCAGGCTGATTAGTCACCCGAACGGATTTCGATGGATAACCTGCAAAACATCTTCGCTCTCTTCGTTGTAGCCTTTTACTGGCTGTTCTCTGCGGCGGTCACCGTTCGTGTGATTACCCGGCGCAGACCCGTGAGCAGCACACTGGCCTGGCTGCTGGTGATCTATGTGATCCCGCTGATTGGTGCCGTGCTGTATCTGATGATTGGTGAACTGAATCTTGGCCGCCGACACGGCGATCGCACCAAGGGAATGATCGACCCCTATCTGCATAACATAAATCATCGTTTCGGTCAGGCAGAAGCCGCAATGCCCGGCGGCGCGCTGGCCCAGGGTATTCATCAGCTGCTGATTGCACGTAATGGGGTCAGTGCACTGGGCTACTCCAACATGCAACTGCTGGACTCGCCCGAGTGTATTTTCCAGCAGTGGCTGCACGATATAGCACAGGCCCAGGAAAGCATTCGTCTGGCAACCTATATCTGGCATAACGGTGGTCGGGTGGACGAAATCGCTCAGGCGCTGATAGCCGCTAGCCATCGCGGCGTACGCGTCTCACTGCTGATCGACCATGCCGGCAGCCGCAGCTTTTTTCGTTCACGCTGGCGCAAAAGAATGGTCGAGGCGGGAATCGAGATCGTGCCGGCACTTCCAGTGAAATTGCTTCGGGCCCTCGCCCAGCGTATCGATTTGCGCATGCACCGCAAGTTGCTGATTATTGATGACCGAATTGCCTATACCGGCTCGATGAACATGGCCGATCCGGTGAGTTTCAAACAGGGTGCGGGGGTCGGACAGTGGATTGACCTCATGCTGCGCTTGGATGGCCAGGCCGCGCCGGCCATGGCCAAGGTATTCGCCTGGGACTGGGAAGTCGAAACCGGCCAACGCTATCTCCCAGAACATTATCCAATGGTCCCGGATTGGAAAAACTGGGTTTCGATCATTCCCTCAGGGCCCGGCGTTGGGGAGGATCTGATTGGCCAGGCGGTGCTTTCAGCCATCTACCGGGCCAATCTCAGTATCACCATCTGCACACCCTATTTCGTGCCCTCAGAGGCAATATTTGACGCACTTTGCCAGGCCGCAAGGCGCGGAGTCGACGTCAACGTCCTGTTGCCCAAACATAATGATTCGTTGATGGTGGGCTGGGCCAGCCGATCCTATTTCGAACTGCTGCTCGAGTCAGGCGCGAGAATTCATCGATTCAACGGTGGCCTGCTGCACAGCAAAGTGATGCTGGTGGACGATGAAATGGCACTGGTCGGCAGCGTCAACCTGGATATTCGCAGTCTGCAACTGAACTTCGAGCTGACCGTTGTGTTATTCGACGGGGCAAGCACCGCACGAATCGGCAGATTGCTCGAATCCTATCTGGAGCAAAGCGAGCTCGTGACATTGGCCTGGTGGCGTAAGCGCAGCAAGGGCGCCCGGGTGCTTGAGCGCTTGATGTTCTTTATGAGTCCCCTGCTCTAACCAGCCTGAAAAGTGCCTCTGTAACTCTGGTCAGTCAATTCTTTAAATGCGACTTGTTATCATTAGTAATGCCTGATAGATTCCAAATGCGACTTGTTATCATTCAAAATGAGATCTTTCTAATGCGAATCTACCTGCTGCCCCTGACCCTGACTGCTGCTCTGATGTCCCCCACCATTGCCAGCGCCGAAGATGTCAGCCACTACCAGGCTAAATCGGCGGATACACTGGAGCAGGCCTTGACCAACTTCAACGAATACAATGGACGCCTGGAGCAGCTGCTGGCCGGCAACCTTGAGGGAGCTGATCTGGCCCAGGTGCACGAGCTGACCTATACCCTAGAGAACGCACTGGAAAAGATCCGCGTTGAAACGGTAGAAATGGCCGAGTCCCTCGAAGAAGTCCATCTTGCATCCGAGCGTGCCGATGCGGAAGCCGTGCGCAGGCATGGCATCGCTTACCTTGGCGCGGCGAAGAAAGTGATCAACTGAGCAGCCCCATCCATGATACGCGGCCGCAGACTGATCGAGCCTGCGGCCGCGTTTCAGTCCCTTATCTGCGCAGCAGATAGTTACATCTGGCCTTCGATTGGCAACCAGTCGATCATCCACGCCTTTATGCGGCGAAGTCTTCCTGCCTGTGGTTCTGCTGTCCAGCGCTTGTCTCCCGCGTGCCATTCGAGCCTGTCGTTTGGGTCAAGACGCAGTTCGAAAGCGTAGGCATCTGAAGTCCAGCGATGGAATAATTCAGCCAGCCGCTGCGCCAGGTCCTCCTGGTAGACCATTACGCCCGCTTCGGTATTCAGTTCAATGGAACGCGGATCGCTGTTAATAGAGCCGACAAACAGCTTTTGGCGATCAAACACAAAGCTTTTCGCATGAAGGCTTGCTTCAGAGTCGCCGATAAAAGTGCTGGGGTCCGCCTGACTGTTGCTTATGGGCTTCAACTCCCATATTTTTACCCCACCCTGCAGTAGCGGCTTGCGATAAGGCGCATAGCTGCTGTGGACCCCCAGAACGTCGGTTGTCGCCAACGAATTGGTTAAAACCGACACCTCGGCGCCCTGCGCTACCATTCCGGTCAGCAGCTCGACACCGAGGTCACCGGGAATAAAATACGCCGACTTCATGAGCAACTCGGAACGCACCTCCTGCAAATGATCGACAAGAATGCGCGCCAGATAAGGGTCTTCGCTTTGTGCGGACTGAGCGTCAGCCTTGCCCGGCGGATCGGCCAGCCATTCGGAGTCGCCCCAGTACAGCTGCAGGCGCCCGGCGCTCAAAGCTTCGCTGAAGGATGACTCCTCCATTGCTTTTGTATAGGGTTTTTGCGCTTCCCGCTGCCGGTGTGAGACCAGGTTGTCGCGAGTAATATTCAGTGCGCCCTGCTTGGCATTCTCGTACACCACGCTGGCCGGAATCGCATTGGGGCTGTTCCAGAAGGCGTCGAAGCTTTTAGACGCCTCGCTGCTGATCGGCCCAATGCCCAGCAGGTCAATGTCCTGAAAATCCCTGTCGCCCAGCGCAAAGTATTCGTCGCCGATATTGCGTCCGCCAGTGATCATCGCCAGGTTGTCAGCGACCATCAGCTTATTGTGCATGCGATTATTGATACGGCCGAATTCGACAATCTTGCTTGGCCAACTGAACCACATGTTGCGTAGACGGATTGGGTTGAATAACCGCAGCTCGATGTTGATGTGTCGATCCAGAGTAGCAGCGGCCCTGTCTGACAAACTATTGCCGACGTCGTCCAGCAAAATGCGCACGCGTACACCGCGGTCTGCTGCCGCAACAATCCGCTCTGCAATCAGACCACCGGTGACATCGTTGCTGTAAATATAGTACTGGATATCCAGACTGGTACTGGTCGCGTCGATCAGTTGCAGGCGTGCCGACAACGCATCGACGCCGCGATCGAGCATGTAAAAACCGGACATGTCTTCGCCATCGCCCGGTTGCTTGCCGAGGTAGGTGCCCAGTAGTCCCTTGGCTGGCACCTCAATGGCGTAGCTTGGCGGCATATCGTGTTCGGGCAGCGGCGTGGCGCAGCCCGTAAGTCCGGCCAGTAGTGCGCAGACACTACCGACCAAAGCATATTTTTTCTGGCGCATGGCGCTCTCGTTATTGTCAGGTGCTTACCCTTATCCTAGCAGCCGAATAACCAAACCCCTATTCTGTAACGACCAGCTGATATTCGGTGCGAAGTCCGCCGCGGGTATGCACCACCACATAGCCCCGACTGGCTGGCGTAAAACCCTGGGTCAACGCGGCGCTGTACAGGGCCCTCCAGGTGCCTTCCACATCATTACGCTGGGCATCAAAGTCCACAGTAAGCACCTGCTGTGCATCAATTTTATCCATCACGTAGCCGCTCACTGAAGGCACCCCGGCTGCCTCCACCGGAAAGCTGACGGTCACCGGTAACACGTCTGGCGTGACCGCAGACAGGTCGGGAAATACCAGGGTCAATGGTCCTTCGATCTGGACCTTGCCCCGGCGTACCGCCGCTACGCCCACCGTGCGCGCCAAAGAGCCTATGTCTTCACGAAAACGCTCCGGCGAAAGCCGATATGCGCGCCCAAAAAGATTCATCGCTGGGCGCTCCAGTAAACGTATTTCGTAAATCACGCCGTCATCGCGCAGGGGCAGAATATCCCCTGCGCGGATATCCACCGGTTTTTGCTGGCTGACTGGCAGCGGCTTGTACACTTCCTTGCACAGCGGCTCCTTGAAACTGCTGCGCTCACTGTCGCTCAGGTTCGGATTGGCATCCAAGGCGTTGCACACCTGTTGGTGATAACCCTTCCAGAGCTGACGCGCGGCGCCGGCATCCAGTAGCGCCGAGATCATGCTGGCTTCGGCTTCAAGGGCGGCCATCAGCAACGCTGTCTTACGACCGCTCGCCGCTTCCTTCCGATCCGGTCCGCCTGCGCCCAACCCTGGAGACTGCGTGGTTTGACGATGCACATCGGCACCGTTGGCCAATAGCAGCCTGGCACTTTCGAGCTCGTTGAGCTGCGCAGCAGCCATCAAGGGCGTCTTGCCCCATGCGTTGGACTCGTTAACGTCGAAGCCGGCATCAAGCAGCAGCTGGACGTTAGCTGGCGTTTCGAGCGCCGCGAGCAACGCTGGGCTGGAATCCGGACCCATGCCGCGTTGGCGGCCCAGCGCTTCGGTTTCATAGGCAACGAAATCGCGCACCACATTTTGCGGGGCGTTATTCAGTAGCACACTGTAGAGCGTGGCAAAGTTGCGTCCTCGTTCCAGCTCGCCTGCGGCAGGAGCAATGGCGAAGCGTGGCTGGTAGTCAGCCCCGGGAGGTAATGGTAGGCCAGGAGCCTGCTCAGGCGCTGCCAGGTTTTCCATGGTCCGTGCGAAAGTTTCGTGAAACAGCAGGTCAGCCGAAGCGCGCGCCTCTGAACCGGACAGGCCCTGGGCGGTGAACATCTGGACCAGCTCGTTGTGTGCCGGCTGCAACATCGGCATCACCCGCCGGTACATCGCCTTGTTGCTCAGGCTGCGCTCCGACCAGGCAAAGAAGGCATCCATCGCTGCGTCGTTGCGTTGCTGTACTGCACCTTCCCGGCCAAAGCGGGTGAGCGCGTCGGCACCCAGCAGTGGCAGGTTCAGGAGGGTCCATTGGCGCTCTTTCCATTTCTGAAAATTATCCAGCCGTTCCTGTTGCGCGTAGCCGGGCAAGGGGTCGCCACCCAGCATGTCGAGTTGGGCCTGCAACTGCGCGTAGGCCGGCATGCCAGCCAGCGTGTTGGTGCGCGGCGGCGTCAGATAGGTCTGAAACAGACACAGAGGCTGCACGGTCGAGCCCTTTAGTTCATACAAGCCGCTGAAAGCCGACTCGCCCCGGGCTGCTGGTGAATAAAAGCCCCAGGTTTCATTGACCATCACCAGATTACGTCCGTTTCGGGTAAACACGTCAATCGAGCCGTAATCTCCGGTCTGCGAGGATGATGCATGGGCGCGACCGCCGTAATTGGGCTGCTCGGCGATCCATTGCGGCATGGTGCGATGACCAAGCACAGCCTGACCGTTGACGATCAGTACGCGGGAACGGTTTTCATATCCGGCGTAGGCCCCAGCGTTGTATACGTCAACCTGAACCTCGTTACCGTCGATATTCGCAGAGGTATTCTCTGCGTGGGTGCCAGCCAGCATGTTGACACCAGGCAACCGCGCCGCTGAAGGCGTGCCATTGCGCGCCAGATCATTGTTCAGATCCGCGTTCATGGCTGTACAGAGCGCCGGGTCACGGCTGTCGGCCAGCCGATAATCCACGTAGGCGGCGTAAGCGTGAGGCTTGTTCCGCGCCTGCGGCCGGGCCTCGGGCCATACCGCCAGTTCGCGCGAGCGTTGCCGGTATAAAGCCTGCAGGCACCCAATCGCCTGGCTGTCGGCCTTTATCTCCGTTCCACTCTGCGCGCCCAACCCGCAATGTCCGGCCCGGCCGAGCAACCATTGGCGATGATTTGCCTCAATCAGCAGTGTGCCGGCCATATCGGCGGCCTGCACCCGCGCCCGGTGTTGCTCGTGCAAGCGGCGGTCGGCAAGGGACAGATCATCACTGGCGCAGATCTGGCGATGCACCTCCGGCAAGGCACCTCCACACTCGAAGCTGGCGAGCGTGGAAGCACGCTCGCCAGGGATGCTGGGGGGGGGTGGCGTATTGTCCACCGGACCGGCGACCGGTTGACCGGCGCAGCCACTGAGAAAAGCCACCGAAACCGCTGTCGCCAATAGCGCAGCGTTTGAACGTGTTAGGTAAAGCATCGAGCGACCTCCGGTTACTTGATGAATATGACGGTGCCATAAATGGTGTATTGGCTGGCGCCTTCGTTTGGCGGCGGCGGGAACGGCGCTGCCTGAAGTACCGCGCGCTCGGCGGCCTGATCCAGCACGTCATCACCACAGCGGTCGATTTCGTAGGAGACCATCCTGCCCTGAGCGTCGACGATCACTTCGTACGGAATGCGGCACTGTCGCTTGAAGTCATCAGGATCACCCTTGTATCCCGGTGGTGGCTTGTATGAGGAACCTTCTGGCCGCTTGATGTTGGCGGTTACCCTGCCCTTTACCGTGTCCGCGTAACCAGACGGCGCCATGCGGGCGCGGGTCGGAGCGTTGGCCGGTGGCGCAGGAGGAGCACTCCACTCGGTGTTGGCGCCAAAAGAGTGTACTGGCGGACCAGCAGGCTTCTGTGGCGCAGGCTTGGCGGCGGGCTGCGGCCGCGGCTTGACTGGTTGTGGTTTTGGCTCTGGTTTTGGCTCGGGCTCGGGTTCGGGTTCGGGTTCGGGTTCGGGTTCAGGCTCTGGCTCTGGGGGCATCTCTACCAGATCGATAGCGACCGCCTCGGGTTCGATGACCATCGGCTGCGAGAATCGCCCACTCGCCAGCCACGCGACCAGCGCGGCGTGCAGCGCGAGTGAGATCGCAATCACCAGTATCCGTGCTGACCAGCCCAATGTTGTCGTCGAGCGACTCATCAGGGTTCCAGCTCTTCCGATGCAACCAGGCTGATACGCGTGTACCCGGCCTTCTGCAGCGTATTCATGACGCGCATCAGCGTCCCGTAATCAACTGCTTGGTCACCCCGCAGGAAAAGGCGCGTGTCCTGTTGTCCCGAGGTCACACCGCGAACCAGCGCTTGCAATCCGTCGATGGTGACCTCCTGCTCCTGCACGAACAGCAGTCCATCAGCCTGCACGCTCACGTAGACCGGATCCGCCGGCGGAGAGCTGGGCGCGGCAGCGTTGCTGGGCAGATCCACTGGCACATCCACTGTCGCCAGGGGTGCGGCCACCATAAAAATGATCAGCAGTACCAGCATCACGTCGACAAAGGGCGTGATGTTCATTTCGGCATTCTGCTGGTAGTTGTGCCTCTTTACCGTAGGCCCTGAGTTGAACTGGATCGACATGATCAGCGCACCTCGTCCAGCTGACGGGAGGTCGTCGCCAGCATCTCGGCGGAGAAGTTATCCAGACTGCCGACAAAATGATTTATGTCGCGGGCAAACTTGTTGAAGATCATCACCGCAGGTATCGCTGCAAACAGACCCAACGCCGTGGCCAGCAGGGCCTCGGCAATACCGGGTGCGACGATCGCCAGGCTGGCGGTCTTCATTGTCGCGATACTGGCGAAGCTGTTGAGAATGCCCCATACGGTACCGAACAGACCAATGAACGGAGCGGTGGCGCCAATGGTAGCGAGTACCCCCATCATGCTGCCCAAACGCGCCATGTCACGTTCTTGGGGAATACTGGCTGTCAGGGACATGCGCTGCAGCAGACGATTGATCTGATCTGCATCGGCCTTGCGATCATTACCAAAACGGCGTAACTCGCCCTGGGCTACCTGCCACATACGTCCCATCGCGCTGGCGTCTGCCTGTTCATGCATCGCCGTCTTGTCGTCATCACGGAATGCCTTGAGAAAGCGCTGGTTGGCGCGTCTGGCTCGACCAAACACTACCAGTTTTTCGAACAGGATCGCCCAGGTCGCCAGGGAACAGAGCACCAGGAAAATCATGACTGCCTTTACCACCACATCTGCCTGCAAGAACATTTCCCGCACGCCAAAGCGCTCCTGCGCCGGCATGCCTCCCAGGGCTGGCGCAAACTCCGCCGACTCTGCCCCCGGAGTAGCCTCGGTAGTCGTGGTTTGCGGCGCGACCTGTTCCTGATCTGCCTGGGCCACCACCAGATTGGCAGTAAGGCCGGTCACGCCCATGAGAATAACCAGAGCAGCAAGGCGCAGGCGGGTTTGCCAGCGGTTGGCCGTGGCGTGAGGGGTAGTGGTCTGCATGGATAGCTCCATTATCTATTGTTATCGGGAGTGTTTTCGGGAACATCGGATTCGAGGGTTTCCAGCGCCAGGATGGCGTGCAATGCTGCAACATAAGCGGCAAATGCTTCACGTCCCCTGGCACTCAGGCAAATCCGCGTGCGCGATTTCTTGCCGGCGAAGTCTTTCTTGATCAGCACATACTGAGCGCCTTCAAGGGTATTGAGGTGAGCGCCCAAATTGCCGTCGGTGGTGGCAACAATTGATTTAAGGGAGACGAACTCCAGCCACTGACCCGCGGCGAGGGTATTGAGAGCGGCCATTATCTTGAGGCGAATCGGTTGGTGGATAATCTCGTTGGGGGTCTGCATCAAAGGCGCCTCAACCAGAGACCGAAGGCAATGAAGCTGCCGCCGTACACTGCGGTCATCCACCACCAGAACACCGGCTGAAAGAAAATAAAGCCTGTCATCAGCAGCACTGCCAGCCAGCCACCAATGAACAGGTATCGAGGCCGCATCTGCACGCCGCGCATCACATACAACGCGGATACAAGTAGGGGGCCAATCATCGATCCCTGTTTCGGTGTCAGCGGCCACATGATGATGTGCATGAGGATCATGAAGGTGACAATGGTTCCGATCAGCGCCAGGTAACGCCAACCGATGCCGGGTATCTCGCTACCCGCACGGCTGGCCACCAGCATGCCGATACCCATGGCAAGCGGTATGAGCACAATCCAGATCAACAGAATGAATGCAGGATAGAGACCGGACAAGGCAAAACCGACAGCATGTGCGATGCCCCACAGCAGGAGCTGATCGGACTCTGCTCGATAATCCTGGAAGCCGGCGGCACGTGCCTTGATGGCATCAATTTCGCGCAGCGCCCGTGCGGCTTCTTCAACTGAAGGGGGCATAGCTATCTCTTGTTTTATTCTTTGCAAAGCACTCTATTGAACAGAGTAGACAAAAACAAGAGGTGTCCCGAAAAATAAATCAGCTGATTATGTCGTATTCCCCGCCGCGTTCGAGCGCACGCTTATAACCGGGCATCGCGTGAATGTGCTCCAGAAAGCTCATCAGGTTGGGCCACTTCTGATCCAGACCACCACGGGCGGCCGCCGCTTCCAACGGAAAGCTCAACTGAATATCAGCTGCGCTGAACTGATCGCCGACGAAATAGCCTGTCCTGGCCACTTCCGCTTCCATGTAATTGAGATGCTGACGAATTTGCGGCTCAATAAAGCTTGTGCATACATTCTTGGAGATACCTTTGGCGAAGGGCTTGGCGAAGAACGGCATTTTCGCTTTCTCGACCTTGTTGAAAACCAGCTTGAGCAGAAGCGGCATCATTGCCGAGCCCTCGGCGTAGTGCAGCCAATAGGTATATTGCAAACGCTCCGGTGTACCCCGTTCAGGCGCAAGCTTGCCGTTGCCATACTTGTCGACCAGGTACTCAATAATCGCACCCGACTCTGCCACCACCTGTTCGCCATCAGTAATCACTGGCGACTTGCCCAGCGGATGGACTTTCTTCAACTCAGGCGGTGCCAGGCTGGTTTCCGGGTCGCGCTCGTAGCGTTTGACTTCGTATTCCAGGCCCAACTCTTCG
>NZ_JBFGFI010000079.1:0-13269 GCF_041579695.1 Halopseudomonas sp. | reverse complement strand
GTCGGCGGCTGGCCGACCCAGTTGAGCGGCATCATCGACCATCCGCTGTATGCCGAGACCTGGCCTATGCTGGAAACCACCAGCGAGTCCTGGCCTGAACTCGCTGCCGGGCGGGGCGCCATGGTCAGCGAACAGCTGGCCTATCGCCTGGACCTGTCCGTTGGCGACCTGCTGACACTGGACACCCCAGGCGGACCCTGGTCGTTGAAGGTGCTGGGGCGCTACGCCGATTACGGCAATCCGAAGGGGCAGCTGCTGGTCTCCGCAACCGGCTTGCAGCAGCGTTGGCCCGAGCAGCCGCTGATCAGTATCGGAATCCTGACCAAGCCCGGGGCGGCGTCCCAGGTGGCATCGGCGCTCAGGGCAGAATTCGATCTGGACGACAGTCGGGTGATCGATCAGGCAGCGCTGAAGGCCTATTCGCAACAGATCTTCGAACAGACCTTCGCTGCTACTGCAGCGCTCAATACCCTGACTCTCGGAGTGGCCGCCGTGGCGCTGTTTACCAGTTTGCTGGGCCTTGCAGACAGCCGGCTGAATCAATTGGCGCCGCTCTGGGCAATGGGTCTGAGTCCCGGTCAGCTGGCAGCGCTGAGTCTGGCACAGATGCTGGTGCTGGCCGCGCTCACCTGCGCGCTCGCGATTCCGCTGGGGCTGGCGCTCGCATGGTGCCTGGTCGAAGTGGTCAACGTGCAGGCGTTTGGTTGGCGCCTGCCATGGCACTGGTTCCCGCAACAATGGCTGGCCCTGGTGCTGCTCGCGCTGGCGGCAGTCATGCTGGCCAGCATTGGCCCGGCCTGGCGGATCATGCGCACCGGCCCTTCTCGTTTGCTAAGGAGCTTCGCTCAAGATGCCTAGACGGATACTTGCGATGGCCCTGCTTTTGCTGGCAGCCTGCGATGGTGCTGATCCGCCCGCGCCTGCGGGTTTTGCCGGGCTGGGCAGCGAAGCGGAAGGTTTCAGCGCGGTTCAGCCTGGCGAATCGCTGAGCTTTCCGGCCGATTTTGCCGCGCACCCCGATTATCGGATCGAATGGTGGTACGTCACCGCCAATCTGACTGACGAGCAGGGCAAGCAGTGGGGCGCGCAATGGACCCTCTTTCGCCAGGCGATGGCGCCGCAGGACCCGGAACAGGCGCAGAACGGCTGGCAGAGCGCGCAGGTATGGCTCGGCCACGCCGCACTCAGCCATGCCGGCGGTCATCAGCATGCCGACAGCCTGGCCCGCGGCGGCATCGGGCAGGCGGGAGTGCGCGCCGAGCCTTTTCAGGCCTGGATTGATGACTGGTCGCTGACCGGTGAAGCAGACATTCACCTCAGTCCGCTGCGGGTCAAAGCCGCAGCGGACGATTTCAGCTATGACCTCAAGCTGCAGTCCGACCGCCCGCTTGTGCTGCACGGTGAAAATGGCTTCAGCCGCAAGTCGAATCTCGGTCAGGCATCCTGGTACTACAGTCAGCCATTTTTTCAGGTAGCTGGAGAGATTGAGTGGCAGGGTGAACAACGCCGGGTTACTGGCGTTGCCTGGCTCGACCGGGAGTGGAGCAGTCAGCCCCTGGCGGCCGACCAGCAGGGCTGGGACTGGTTCTCGCTGCATCTGCAAGATGGCAGCAAGCTGATGCTCTTTCGCCTGCGCAGTGATGACGGCAGTCATTTTCACTCCGGCACCTGGATAACCCCGCAAGGCGCTGCCGAACCGCTGGATCAGCGCGCAATACGCATGACGCCCCTGCAACAGACAGCCGTTGCAGGGCGGACTCTGCCAACCCGATGGCGACTGCAGATTCCCGGCAAGAACCTGGATATCGAGGCAAGCGCGCTGAATAAGCAAGCCTGGATGGGCACTGGGATTCCCTACTGGGAAGGACCGGTAACATTCACGGGCAGCCATACCGGTGTCGGCTATCTTGAGATGACAGGTTACTGAAAAGCGACCACCTATGAGGAGAGCAGAATATGGACAACCGTGCGAAGAATGTACTGGGGACTGCACTGGAGCCGTGCTGCACCCGTGTTCGGGCCGGTTTCTACCGGGATGGTTTTTGCCATACCGGTGACGCGGACCTGGGCCAGCATGTGGTCTGCGCCGTGGTGACCGAGGCTTTCCTGCAATATAGCCTGGAGCGGGGAAACGATCTGATCACGCCTCGACCCGAGTGGGACTTCCCCGGCCTCAAGCCTGTCGACCGGTGGTGCCTGTGCGCCAGCCGCTGGAAGGAAGCACAGCTGGCCGGCGTAGCGCCGCCTGTTCTGCTTGATGCCTGCCATGAAAAAGCTAATGAAATCATCAGCCTGGAAGTGCTGCAAGCCTATGAATGAACAATTGAACGTGCGAGGGCCGGCGGTAGACGAGGATAGCCTGATCGATGTCTACCGGACACAGCGCGATGTGCCCTCGCCCTGGGTTGCCATCAGTGATCAGGTGATGGGCGGCATTTCCAGTGCACGTCTGCAGCAACGTGATTGCGGTGGCTCCGCTTCAACCTGTCTGACCGGCCGCACAAGCCTGGAGAACAACGGCGGCTTCGTGCAGATGAAGCTGGATATAGGGCCGGCGCACTCGCTGGCCAATTTCCGCGGCCTCTTCATTGAGCTCTACGGCGTCGCCCATGAATATGATCTTCGGGTCAAGACCAGCCAATTGGACAAGCCCTGGCAATCGTTCCGTTGCAAATTGCAGGTGGCTCCGCAATGGACCCGCTTTACCATTCCCTATACGCATCTGCGCGCCCATCGCACCGACGCGGCCCTGGACCCGTCGCAGATCAGGAGCATCGCCGTGGTCGCCATCGGCGAAGAGTTCGACGTCGATGTCTGCGTGCGACGGGCCGGCTTTTTCCTCTGAACAGGATTTGCAGCGCTCCTGGATGGCGGTTTCTGATGTCCACCAGGGTTATAGCAATTCGGTATCCTCGCAGATCAGTTTCGCCCGAATGATCTCGGTAGAGTAATCGCCGCCGACGCGCAGCTCGACTTCCTCGCCGGGAAGAATGGTGGTGTTGAGGAAAAAGGTCCAGGAATTTTCCGCTGGCTCAGGCTCCAGCGAGCATCTTACGGTGCTGTCGTGGTTGTTGGTCAATCGCACACGTTTGAGGTTTTCCGGGGTCAGCGCGCTGGCGGCCTCTTCCGGCTCGACTATCCAGGTGCGGATGTCTAGCCCGTTGAGTTCCTTGTCCAGCACGATCTCGGGTGATGCAAATGCGATAGCGGGCAGGCAGCCGATAACGGCGCAGGCGCGAAACAGTTTCATCGTGCGGCTCCTTGAGTCGTAAGGGGACTACAGTGGAGTTCCGCGCAAACGGCAGGTTCCGCAAAAGTTTGCTTGACGCCGGCCGGGCGGACGCCTAGATTCGAGTCATGAACAGATTGAGCGCGACCGCCAGCAAGATGATTATGACCGCCATTCCACCCTTGGCGGGCTGACTCACGTCGCTCTGAAAAACCCGCCCCCGAGGCGGGTTTTTTGTTTCTGTCTCCGGGGTCTGCAACATGACAGGAGTCTGTATGTTCCCCGCGCTATCGTTACCCGTCGTACCTGACACTGATGCCGGCGGCAGTCCGGATGCATCTTTCCGGGCGCTGCAACGGAGCTACGTGGAGCGCATCCTGCGCGCGCCGGTATATGACATCGCGATCGAGACGCCGCTGCAGCCTGCGTTCCGGCTCAGTGCGGCGCTGGGTAACCAGGTGCTGCTCAAGCGCGAGGACCTGCAGCCGGTCCACTCGTTCAAGATCCGGGGTGCCTATGCCCGGGTCGCTGCCCTGGATCATTCGGCGCGCCAGTGTGGGGTCATCACAGCTTCGGCGGGCAACCATGCTCAGGGTCTGGCGCTGGCTGCGCAGCAGCTGGGGATCGTCGCAATTATCGTAATGCCCCTGTGTACGCCCGAAATCAAATTGCAGGGCGTGCGTTCACGTGGAGCGGAGGCGGTGCTCTACGGTGATACTTTTGCCGAAGCTCTGGCCTATGCGATCGCGCTGGCCGAGACCCGCGGGCATACCTTCGTACCACCCTATGATGATGCGGATGTGATAGCCGGGCAGGGCACTATCGGTCTGGAACTGCTCCGTCAGCATCAGGGTCGGCTGGACGCGATATTCGTGCCGGTGGGCGGCGGCGGACTGATTTCCGGTATCGCCGCCTACGTGAAATACCTGCGCCCGGACGTGCGAATCATCGGCGTGGAACCGGTCGGCTCCAGCTGTCTGCAGGCGGCATTGGCAGCAAATGAACGCGTGGTGTTGCCGCACGTGAATACCTTTGCTGATGGCGTGGCGGTGGCTCAGGTAGGCAGGCTCAACTTCGATCTGTGCCAGCAACTGGTCGATGAAGTGATCACCGTCACCACCGATGAGATCTGCACTGCAGTGCGCGATATCTACGAGGACACCCGCGCTATTGCCGAGCCTGCCGGCGCACTGGCGGCTGCCGGAGTGCGATCCTATGTGGCGCGCGAAGACTGTCGCGATCGGGTATTTGTGGCAATCAACTCCGGCGCCAATATCGACTTCGCCAACCTCGGTTTTATTGCCGAGCGCGCCCGGCAGGGAGATAAATGAGAGCCGTCGTGAACCGGTTTGGGTTACCAATGTCTAATGCTTTTGTTCCGCGCAGAATTGTCACCTAAGCGACTTGCTTACGGGCGCCGTGAACGTCGAGAGCACGCGCATTTACTTTAATAAAAGGGATATTGATTATGGTTACGCACTTCAAGATTAGTGGCCATCTGGCCTGTGGCCGCGAGGGGAAAAAACTTCAGGCCACGACTGATTCCGGCAGGGTGACTTGCCGCAACTGCCGCCATACCGAGGCCTTCGCCACGGAGCGGGAGTCGATGGAGGGTACTTCTCCGGCTGATGCTCCGTTGACTGGCGAGTGGCGCAATAATTGGCGCAACAAACTCGCCGGCATGCCTGGCCAAAATCGTCTGCCACGTGGATTTCCCGGGCAGTTTTTCGTCTGAAACGGACAACTATCGACAGACAGGTTAGCGTCCGGCCGGCGGTACTTTGCCGCCGTCCGGGGATGGTTTCAAAGCACGTGTTCTCAAAACGATGATCAGGCCGCCGATGACGGCGACAGTGGCCAGTAGTATTCGTGGAGTCAGGGGCTCATCAAGCAACATTATGCCCGCCACGGCGGCCAGGATGGGCACCGAGAGTTGTATCGACGCTGCCTGTATCGAACCCAGATTGCGCAGTGCGCTATACCAGATTGCATAGCCCAGTCCTGAAGCGATCGTTCCAGAAAGCACGGCATACAAAGCGCCTGTCGCGTCCCAGCGAAGATCATCCAGAAAAGGCAGCGCGCTCAGCAATGCCAGCGGTATCGCACGCACAAAATTATCAGCCGTTGCTCCGAGTGGATCAGCAGCCGTTTTGCCGAGTAACGAATAGACACCCCAGGCCACACCGGACAACAACATGACCAATGCGCTGCCCATCGGTGGCGCACTGCCACCGGGTAACAGCAACACGATTACGCCTGCTATCGCAAGTACCAGGCCCGACGTCGCTGCCGGTCCCAGCCGTTCGCCACGAATCAGCCCGTATAACAACATGCTCAATTGAACCGCGCCGAACAGCAACAAGGCGCCTATGCCAGTGTCCAGGCGCACATAAGCAAAGGAAAACGCCGCAGCGTAGAGAGTCAAGGCCAGCGCACCGGCCCAGTTGCCGGACTTCTGTCTGTCGCGTTTGCGTAAGTACACCAGCAGCCAGAGCAGTAGCGCGCCGCTTACAATGCGGATCACGGTAAAGCTCGCGGCATCGGTACGGGTCTCGGTCAACGCCAGCCGACAGAGTACCGAATTGCCAGCGAACGCGAGCATTGCGAGCGCCGCCAGTAACAGTGTGGGTAATGGCAGCTGCCGGTCTGCCATTCTCTGCATCAGGCGCGCTCGATACGGTCCGCGTGAATCACGATCAGGCCCTGCTTGAACAGGCCGCCAATGGCTTTCTTGAAGTTGCCCTTGCTCACGCCGAACTGACGGCTGATGACTTCCGGTGGGCTCTTGTCACTGACCGGCAGGGAGCCACCATTGGCTTCCAGCTTGTCGAGTATCTGCTGTTGCAGCGCATCGGCCGCTTGCGCACCGACCGGCTGCAAACTGAGGCTGATCTTGCCATCGGGGCGTACCTCGCGAATGTAGCCTTGTTCGCGCATGCCACCACGCAGAAACTTGAATGCCTCATTCTTGTGGATCAGGCCCCAGTGCTCGCCGTTAATAATTGCCTTGAAGCCCAGATCGGTAGTGCCGACAACCAACAGATCGACTGCCTGACCGGTAGAGTAGCGGGCCGGTGTCTTGTCCAGATGGCGGTCCAGGTGAGCGGTCGCGGTGATCCGTCGAGTGTGCTTGTCGAGGTAGAGGTAGACTACAACGTAGTCACCTTCCTTCAGCGGACGCTTTTCTTCCGAGTGGGGCAGCAATACGTCCTTGGGCAGGCCCCAGTCCAGAAACAGGCCGATTTTGTTGATTTCCTTGACCTTCAAACTGGCAAATTCGCCGACCTGAGCCTTGGGTGTTTCGGTCGTGGCGATAAGCCGGTCTTCGCTATCCAGGTACACGAACACATTCAGCCAATCCTCTTCTTCGGTTGGCTGGTCTTTCGGAATATACCGGTTGGGCAGCAGGATTTCGCCTTCGGCGCCGCCATCGAGGTATAGCCCGAAACCGACGTGACTGACTATCTGCAAGCTGTTGTAGCGCCCGATCAAGGCCATGGTGCGATCTCTTTGAAAATGAATCCTAGTGTAACAGGCCAGCACTCCAATTCGCCTCGCGGAATCTGTGTGCCTCCACTGGCCCGCGAAAGATCACGAAACAACCCCCGTCCTCCTGCGGTGGTCGAGACGCGCGATACCTGTTAGATTTCGAAACAGTAAGCGGACAGGTCGCTATCAGGTCGGGATGGTTGGTAAATGGACGAAGCGCAAGATTCAGATGGTCTAAGTATCCTACTCCTGGCTACCGCAAAGCAGGATCAGGAGGCCTTCGAGCGTCTATACAGACTCACCAGCTCCAAGATATTCGGTATCTGTAAACGTATGCTGGTGCAGCGCAGCGACGCAGAAGATGTGCTGCAGGAAGTCTATCTGACGGTTTGGCGCAAGGCTTCCCAGTATGACAGCGAGCGTGGCAAACCCATCACTTGGTTGAGTGCCGTCGCGCGCATGAAATGCATTGACCGGTTGCGTTTGAGTGGAGTTGATCGGCATACCGACTTCGTCGACCTTGATCATTTGCCGGATGTGGAGAAAACTGACCCCGTTGAATTCGCCAGCGACCAGCAGCGCCTCGACAACTGTCTTTCCACACTGCAGAACCAGCACCGTACGGTTATCCGAACGGCCTTCTTTGACGGTTGCACTTATCATGATCTGGCTGAGCGCACCGGCGTACCGCTGGGCACCATGAAAAGCTGGATACGACGCGGCCTGATGAGCCTCAAGGCGTGCCTGGAAAAATGAATACGACCGAACTCCCGAACGAAGACGATGATCTGCTGTTGGCCGAATACGCCCTGGGTGTGATCGAGCAGGTCGACCGGCAGAGGCTGGACATACGGCTGGCGGAGCAGCCGTCGCTAAGAGAGCGCCTGGAGGAATGGCACGAGCACCTGGCGCCCATGCTGAAGGACATCCCGGCTCAGGCACCCCCGGAGTACGTGTGGGCGCGCATTCGTCAGAGCCTGGGGCAGGACATGCGAGCCCCGCGTCGCTCCGAGGGTGATGTTCGGCCAGGTCTCTGGAACAGCCTGTTGCTGTGGCGTTGGAGCGCACTGGCTGGCCTGGCTGCAGCCATGCTCATGGCTGTCATGCTGCTTGTTACTCTGCCTGCCGACGGTCCGGTACCGGTGCCTGCCAGCATGTTGAGCGCGTCACTGCGGCTGGAAAGCGGCGAGACGTTCTACACCGCGACAGTCGACGCGGATCGACGCAATCTGGTCGTCATCCCGGCCGCAGGTGTCGAGCTAGACGGTCGTCAGGCGCAGCTCTGGTTGATTGCGGGCGACAACCCGCCCCAATCGCTCGGTCTACTGCCGTCTGATAGTGCACGGCGTTTGCCGATACCCGATGACCTCCAGGCCCTGGCCAGCGCCAATAGCGTATTTGCGGTTTCGCTCGAACCGCCGGGCGGGTCCCCCACCGGTTTGCCAACAGGCCCGGTGGTCGCCCAGGGTGTCCTCGCCGACATCTGACGGTGTCACTCCGATACATCCCGCCGGAACCAGTGGAAGCTGCGTTCCGGTTTTTTTTTGCCATCACTTTGCATCCTTTTATCGACTCGTCTCGTAAACGAACTGAGGTAACCAAAAAACAATCGAAAAGGGATCCATATGAAAACGTTAATGACACGTTCCTTGCTAGCCAGATCGGTGCTGGCGTCCATGGTCGTTGGTGCGGGCCTGGGCTCGGCCATCAGCCTGGCCTCCAGCCACCGCGAGGCGCCGTTCATCACTGAAATACCCAAGGTCGACGGCACCGATTTCTATATGTTTCGTAGCTACGAGCTGGGCCGCGAGAATACCGTCACGCTGATCGCCAATTACCTTCCCCTGCAGGATGCCTACGGCGGACCGAATTATTTCGACCTGGACGGCAACGCGATATATGAGATTCATATCGATAACTCGGGCAATGCCCAGGAAGACCTGACCTTTCGCTTCAAGATGACTGATGTGAAGCAGGATCTGACGCTTGACGTGGGTGATGCCGGTGCCACCGAGAAAGTGTCGGTACCACTAAAGAATATCGGCGCTATCGGGCCTTCTGCCGATGACACGGGCGCGGTGCAGATGCGGCAGACTTACGAGCTGGCAGTCATTCGCGGCGACCGCCGCACCGGTACGGCAGAGCCTGTAATGAATGCGTTCGACCAGAGCAATACCTTCATTAAGCCGCTGGATAACATAGGTAATAAATCCATAGCCGATTATCAGGGTTACGCGAACGACCACGTCTATGACGCCATCATTCCAGGCTGCAACGGGACTGCGCGGGTGTTCGTGGGCCAGCGCAAGGAAGCCTTTGCGGTCAACCTGGGCGAAATTTTCGACCTGGTGAACACCAACCCGTTGGGTGGGCGCAACGCTGAAGCCAATGACCTGGCAGACAAGAATGTGACGTCGCTGGCGCTTGAAGTGCCCACTGCATGCCTGACCGGTACAGCTGAGAATAGCAACGGACAAAAAGTTATCGGTGCATGGACTACAGCCAGTCTGCGTCAGGCGCGTGTCTTGAATCCGCAACCCATGAGCAATGGCAAAGGTGCAAGTATCCAGGGCGGAGCCTATACCCAGGTGTCCCGACTCGGTATGCCGCTGGTTAACGAAGTGGTAATCGGCCTTAAGGACAAGGATGCCTTCAACAGTAGCGAACCGAAAGACGACGGTCAGTTCGCCACCTATGTGACACATCCGACCCTGCCAGAGTTGCTGGAAATCCTGTTTGCCGGTACCGCAGTCGCCCCGAACATGTTCCCGCGTACCGATCTGGTGACCGCGTTTCTCACCGGTGTGCCTGGCGTCAACATGCCGGTCAATGTCGTGGGGTCGGAAATGCTGCGGCTGAATCCGGAGATCGACGTGACCCGTGACGGCTTCCAGAATGATCTGGGTGTGCTCGGTGCTGACAATGCGGGCTTTCCCAACGGCCGTCGACCGATCGATGACGTTGTCGACGTGTCCCTGCGGGTAGCTATGGGTGCCCTGATCGCCGATCAGACCGTTGCGCCGAATAACCAGGCTCCGTTCACCGATGGCGTGCAAGTGGATCCATCCGGTCTGCAGTCCTCCTTTCCGTACCTGAGCACACCGCTGCCGGGTTCGCCTAACTGAGGAGTGACTGACATGAGCATGATCAAGACCCTATGCATGACAAGTTTGACCGGTCTGCTGCTCACCGGCTGCCTTAGCGGCGGTGGCGGTGGCGGTGGCGGTGGTGGTGGGAATGCCGGCGGCGGTGCGGGTGGTGGCGATGCAGGCGGTACGCCGGTCACCTTCACGAGCCTGGTACAGGACATTTTCGCTGGTACCAGTGATACCGCCGAGCCGGTGGCTATCAATGGTCTGGACGTGACGTTCGACGATCAGGATAACGAAGGAGCGTTTGATGGTCTTCTCAACCAGCCGTAAGGGAGGCCGGGGCGCAAGCCCCGGCGCTTGGGTGATCCTGGGCATACTCTGCATCCTGCCCGGGGCGGTCGTCGCCTCGATTGGCACCACAGTCGTTGTGCCCGCTGGCGATGCCGTGGTGTTGAGCCGGGACGATACCGCCATGGCCACTGCCGCCAGCACTGCGCTGCCGGCCCCTGTCCTGTCCCCGGACAGGCTGGTGCAGGCTCTGCGGGCACTTGTCGAGCAGTCCCGTGCCAGCGGTAGTCCTCGCCCGCTGGGGCTGGCGGCGGGTCTGATGGATCGCTTGCCGGCGTCGCAATGGACGGCGGAGGTGTATCTGATGCGTGCGACCATTCATCAGCGGCTGCATCGTTTTGATCTGGCCGAAGAGGATCTGGATCGTGTTCTCGATCTTGAGCCCGAGAACCGGCAAGCCTGGCTGACGCGCTACAGCATTGCCCTGGTGCGGGGCGATCTGGACAGCGCGCGGCGGGCATGCGAGCGGCTGCAGGAGGGGCGCGCCGGTCTGGTTGCCGATAGCTGCAGGCAGGAGCTGGCCAGTTTTGGCGAGCAGCCGGAGCAAGCCTATGAGCAGCTGACCCAGGCACTGGGGGATGCCGGCAGTTCCAATGCCATCGAGCGCGACTACGCCCTGGTGACCCAGGCGGAAATGGCTACGCGACTGCAGTTGCGCGAGGCCGGCGAGCTCTGGCAGCGTAGTCTGCTGCGCGACCCGGCTGATCTCTACAGGCGGGCACGCTATGCCGACTGGCTGTTGTCTCAGGGCCGTGATCAGGAAGTCATGGTGCTCACCCGTGGTTTCGAGGCGGTCGACACCCTTGCGGTGCTGCGCGCCGTTGCAATGACCCGTTTGCAGCATCCGCAACAGCTTCGGCTGGTGGGTGATCTGGAGGAACGCTTTGCCGAAGCACGCTGGCGCGGCGAATTTCTGCATGAATGGGAATATGCCCGCTTTCTGCTCGACGTGAAAAACGATGCTCAGGCCGCACTGGCTGCGGCGCAAGCCAACTGGGAAACCCAACGAGCGCCGGTAGACCGGTTAGTGCTGCGCCGGGCCGCAATGCTTGCCGGCCAGCCCAGCGGCATCGATGAAACCGGCTATGACAACAAGAGCACCCTATGAAGCGATCACTGATCCTGTTGCTGTTGGGTGTGTTGTTGTCAGCCAGCGCCCAGGCACACAAGGCGAGCGACAGCTTTCTGTATTGGCAGCCGGCTGATGTCGATGCACCGGGTCGGCTGGATATTGCCCTGACCGATCTGGCGCGCACCGTCTCGCTTGATGCCGACGGTGATGGTCAACTGCTCTGGAGCGAGATTATCGCTCGCCAGGATGGTATCCGCCGCTACCTGACGCCGCGCCTGCGGGCCGCATCAGGTGATCTTCTGTGCCAGATGAACTGGCGCATGGCTGGGCTTACACAGCACAGCGATGGCAATTATCTGGTGGTGGAGTTTCGCCCGGATTGCTTTGATCCGGCGATCGTTCCCGCGACCCTGCGCTACAACCTGTTCTTTGACGAGGACCCACTGCATCGGGCCCTGGTCATGACCCGCATCGACGGCAATGATCGTCTGACCGTACTCGGTCCGAATCAGCAGGAGCTGGCCCTCGCCCGCAACGACGGGGTCTGGCACACCGTTGCCGAGTTTGTCTGGGAAGGCATGGTTCACCTGTGGATCGGCTATGACCACATGCTGTTTCTGCTGGCGCTGCTGTTGCCGGCCGCTGTGCGTCGCGAGCAGGGGCGCTGGGTGGTGGAAGACAGGCTTGCCGTAGCGGTCAAGGAGGTGGCGCTGATAGTCACGGCGTTCACGCTGGCGCACTCCGTCACGCTGATCATTGCCACGCTGGGGGTCATCCGTCTGCCCATAGCCTGGGTAGAGACGTTCATCGCGCTGTCGATCGTTGCTGCAGCCGTGAACATCATCTGGCCATTCCTGGGCACGCGCAGGTATCTGGTCGGCTTTGGCTTTGGGCTGATCCATGGTTTTGGCTTTGCCAGCGTATTGGCAGACTTCATGACAGATACTTCGTCGCGCCTGATCGCGCTGGCCAGCTTCAACGTTGGGGTCGAGCTGGCGCAGCTCGCTGTGGTCGCCTGCGTGGTGCCGGTCATTTTTGTCCTGCGCCGCCAGTGGCTGTATCAACGTGTGGTGCTGCCCGCAGGGGTAGTCATGATCGCAGCCGTCGGCTCGGTCTGGGTCTGGGAGCGAGTGCCGCTCTAGGCGGCCTCGCTGGAATCAATCGAAGGACGGGAGGCTCGGCGATGCTACCGGCTTGCCGGCTTCGCTCCAGGCGTCAAAACCACCACTGATGGACTGCACATTCATGTAGCCCATTTCCTGTAGAGAGCTGGCGGCCAGTGCGGATCGGCCGCTGGTCTTGCAGTACAGCACCAGCTTGAGGTCGCGCGCTGACAGCTCCGGCGAGCTGCTCAACTTGAATTCCAACACACCACGGGGAATGTTGACTGCTCCTGGAATATGGCCTGCCTCATACTCATCACTCTCGCGCACATCGATCAGCGCGTCCGCCTCGCGGATAGCCGCGTCGGCGTCCTGCAATGACGTTTCATGGATTCGGGTTTTGGCTTCGCTAACCAGGTCGTGAGCGTTTTTCATAGGATTCTCCGGGGTTTAAAAAACATCGAGCGGGATCTTCAGATAGCGGATACCGTTTGCTTCGGGCGGCGGCAACTGACCGGCGCGCATGTTTACCTGCACCGATGGCAATATCAGGGCAGGCATGCCCAGGGTGGCATCCCGTTCGCTGCGCATGGCGACGAATTGCGATTCGCTGATGTCTTCGTGGACATGCACATTATGGACGCGTTCTTCGGCTACGGAGGTCTGAAACCGAAAATCATCGCGGCCGGGCGCCTTGTAGTCATGACACATGAAAAGTCGGGTTTCATCCGGCAGAGTGAACAGCTTGCGAATCGATTGATACAGCGCACTGGCATTACCGCCCGGAAAGTCACAGCGGGCGGTCCCGTAGTCGGGCATGAACAGCGTGTCACCGACAAAACCGGCATCGCCGATCAGGTAGGTCATGCAGGCTGGAGTATGGCCAGGGGTGTGGATGGCGCGGGCTTCGATACTGCCTACCCTGAACGTATCGCC
>NZ_JBFGFI010000078.1:0-13479 GCF_041579695.1 Halopseudomonas sp. | reverse complement strand
TGTAGTGGTCTACTAATCCCGGACACCGAAATGGGTGGTAAATTTACCGCCATAGCTGAGGTGCTCCATGACAAGACAACGTCGTACATTTTCAACCGAGTTCAAACATGATGCAGCGTTGCTGGTTCTAGACCAGGGATACTCGGTCATAGAGGCAAGCAAGTCCCTGGGGATTGGAGAAACGGCCTTACGACGCTGGATCGACCAATTACGAATCGAGCGTGACGGCGGTACTCCCAAGGGAAAAGCTTTAACTCCAGAGCAGCAGAAGATTCAGGAGCTCGAAGCCCGAATCAACCGGCTCGAACGGGAGAAAGCGATATTAAAAAAGGCTACTGCTCTCTTGATGGCGGACGAGCTCGATCGTTCGCGCTGATAGACCGGTTAAGTGAGCATGAGCCTGTTGAATTGGTCTGTGAAGCGTTCGGCATCTCCCGATCCAGCTACTACGATTCCCGGCGTCGCCGGAGACATATTGACGCCGAGAAGGTGATGCTGCGGAGCAAGGTAAATCAACTGTTTAACGAGAGTAGGAGCTCAGCGGGCAGCAGAACAATCATGGGCTTGATGCGCGAAGAAGGGTATCAAGTCGGCCGGTTCAAGGTTCGAAGCCTCATGCGTGATCTCGGGCTGGTATCCAAGCAGCCAGGGCGTCATGCGTACAAGTCGGCCACCGTCGAGCGACTGGATATCCCGAATCATCTGAACAGGGAGTTTGCGGTGCAGACACCTAACCAAGCCTGGTGTGGAGACATTACCTATATCTGGGCCCAAGGACGGTGGTGTTATCTTGCCGTCGTCTTGGATCTGTTTAGCCGTCGTGTAGTGGGCTGGGCGCTATCAAGTCACCCAAATGCAGAACTGGTCATAAGAGCGCTGGATATGGCTTATGAACAGCGAAGCCGGCCTCAGAACGTGATGTTCCACTCGGACCAGGGAAGCCAGTATGTCAGCCGCAAATTCAGGCAACGGGTATGGCGCTATCGTATGAGGCAAAGCATGAGCCGACGAGGCAATTGCTGGGACAACGCGCCCATGGAAAGGCTGTTCCGCAGCTTGAAGTCAGAATGGATCCCAAGCACCGGATACACCACGTTCAACGAAGCACAGCGAGACATCAGTTATTACCTAATGACACGCTACAACTGGCTGAGACCACATCAATTCAATGATGGCCTGGCTCCTGCCAAGGCAGAGGAAAAGCTTTATCCACTGTCCGGAATCAGTTGACCACTACACAGCTCTACCGCTACCAAATTGATCGACCATGCTTAATGGGGTCTGATTCCTTTGCAAGACGCAGAGGCACATTTAAACACTTCACCAGGGAAGTGGTTTTTTTGTAAGTTGGAACCTTAGAAAATCCCTGGAAAAATTCAACCCAACCCCCCAAAACTGTCCAGACAGACATAAACCATAGATCAATAATATTGCCAGCGCTCTCAATTCGTTGAAAATCTTGGATTTAGGTCCTACTGACTTTTCCCCTAGTTGTACTGAACATCTCTTCGTTTCTCACAGATCAGCGGCGAATATTATCGTAATGGCTGCCACAGAACTATTGGACCTACTTTTAGTCGGTGGCCGCAAATCGTCAGGGATCCGCCATTGTTAAGTTGGTAAATGCTAATGGCATTAAATATCAACTTGGCCAAGGCGTTGCACCTTAGATCTGTACCTAGAGCAGAGATAGCCCAGGGCGTCCTCAATACCCGACGCTACCTCAATACGCACGTTCGAGCTGATCTATCAGACGGGTAGGTTTCTGCATCCGTAACAAAGCAAGTGCCAAGCACCTTCTGTATTCAATTCCGGAAACTTATGGCCTAGCGTATAAAAGCATAAGCCTCTGATTTTAATAGCAAAAACCCGGCACTTGGCCGGGTTTTTGCTATTTTTTATGACAATTATTCTGCCCAATCGTGACAATTAACCTGCCCGTCGACAGGCGATCAGACGTCCAGGTTGGATACTGCCAGTGCGTTGGTCTCGATAAAGTCGCGGCGCGGCTCCACGTGATCACCCATCAGCGTGTTGAAAATCTGATCCGCCGCTATAGCGTCCTCAATGTTGACCCGCAACATGCGGCGGCTATCCGGATCCATTGTGGTTTCCCACAACTGATCGGGGTTCATCTCACCCAGCCCCTTGTAGCGCTGAATAGTGTGACGGCGGGCTGTCTCGTTCATCATCCACTCCAGACCTTCCTTGAAGTGCGTGATCGGCTTCTTCTTTTCGCCGCGCTGCATATACGCGCCTTCTTCCAGAAGGCTCTGCAGTTTCTCGCCCAGTTCCGCCATGCTGCGGTAATCATTACTGGCAAACAGGTCGCGGTTGAAGGTCACATAACTGGAGAGGCCATGGGAGATAGTTTCGACCTCCGGCAACCACAGCTTGCGCTCTCGATCCTCGCGAAGACCTACATTGAACTGCTGGCCCGATTTCTCTCCGGTTTTTACCATCGCTTCGAACTGGGTCATCCAGTTGTCCATAAAGGTCTTGTCCGCGAGGTTCTCCAGGGTAAGCCGAGGCAGGTAGATGAAATGCTCCATCAACTCCAGCGGATACAAGCGGCCCAGACGCTTCAGGGTTTTCATTACTGACCGGAATTCCTGCACGATGCGCTCAAGTCCTTCTCCGGTAATACCGGGGGCATCCTCGTTGACGAACAGGTAGGAATCCTCCAGCGCTGACTGGGTCAGATACTCTTGCAGTGCGTCATCATCCTTCAGGTATTGCTCCTGCTTGCCCTTCTTGATCTTGTACAGCGGGGGCTGGGCAATATAGATGTAACCACGCTCGATCAACAGAGGCATCTGACGGAAGAAGAAGGTCAGCAGCAAGGTACGGATGTGCGAGCCGTCGACGTCTGCGTCGGTCATGATGATGATGTTGTGGTAGCGCAGCTTGTCGACGTTGAATTCTTCACGGCCGATACCACACCCCAGTGCGGTGATCAGCGTGCCGACTTCGGCAGAAGAAAGCATCTTGTCGAAACGCGCTTTCTCCACGTTGAGGATCTTGCCCTTGAGCGGCAGAATCGCCTGGGTCTTGCGGTTGCGGCCCTGTTTGGCCGAACCGCCCGCAGAATCACCCTCCACTATGTAGAGTTCTGAAAGCGCCGGATCCTTCTCCTGGCAGTCAGCCAGTTTGCCTGGCAGGCCGGCGATATCCAGGGCACCCTTGCGTCGAGTCATCTCGCGGGCCTTACGCGCCGCTTCCCGGGCACGCGCAGCGTCGATCATCTTGCCAACCACCGCTTTGGCTTCGTTCGGCCTTTCCAGCAGATAATCGGAAAATGCCTTGTTCATTTCCTGTTCTACGGCGGTCTTTACCTCGGAAGAAACCAATTTATCCTTGGTCTGCGAGGAGAACTTGGGATCAGGTACCTTGACCGAAATGATTGCAGTCAGGCCTTCCCGGGCATCGTCGCCTGAGGTGCTGACCTTCAATTTCTTCAACAACCCTTCCTGCTCGATATAGGTGTTGAGCGTCCGGGTCAAAGCGCTGCGAAAACCTGCCAGGTGGGCACCACCGTCGCGCTGCGGAATGTTGTTGGTGAAACACAGGATGCTTTCGTTAAAGCTGTCATTCCACTGCATCGCGACTTCAACAGCGATGCCATCGTCACGCTGTAAATTGAAGTGGAATGTCGAGTTGATCGTGGTCTTGTTGACGTTGAGGTAGTCCACAAATGCGCGCAGGCCGCCCTCATACTTGAACAGTTCTTTCCTGCCTGAACGCTCGTCTTCCAGATGAATACCGACGCCGGAGTTAAGAAAGGACAACTCGCGCAGCCGCTTGGCCAGAATGTCCCAGCTGAAGCTGATGCTGGTGAAGGTCTCTGCAGACGGCTTGAAATGAATCTGGGTGCCGGTTGTCTCGGTGTCGCCAACGGCCTTCAAAGGCTGCTGGGGCACGCCGTGAACGTATAGTTGCTCCCACACCTTGCTGGCGCGGCGGACCGTCAGAATGAGCTCTTCGGAGAGGGCGTTGACCACGGACACGCCGACGCCGTGCAGACCGCCGGAGACCTTATAGCTGTTGTCGTCAAACTTGCCGCCGGCATGCAGCACAGTCATGATGACCTCGGCCGCTGATACGCCTTCTTCGTGCATATCGACCGGGATACCACGGCCGTTGTCACGCACGGTGATCGACTCGTCGGTATGAATGACGATTGTAATGTCGGTACAGTGCCCGGCAAGCGCCTCATCAATGGAATTATCCACTACCTCGAATACCATATGGTGCAGACCGGTACCGTCATCCGTGTCGCCGATGTACATGCCGGGGCGTTTTCGCACCGCATCCAGGCCCTTCAGGACCTTGATGCTTGATGAATCGTAGGCTCTCTCTTCGGTCATATTCTCGTCACTCCAGACAGCTTTCGGTCTGCACAATGTGTCCATGTTCCACGTGGAACATGGTCAGTAATGTTTCTTTCTGCCAGGACTGGGCGAGCTGTTCAGCTTCTACGCCGGTAATAAACACCTGGCAGTTCAAGCCCTCAAGTAACTTGCAAAGGGCACTACGGTGATACTCGTCTAGCTCGGAAGGCAGGTCATCAACCAGAAATACGCAATCCTGTTGACGTCCTCGCTCCTTTAAAAGATAGCCCTGTGCAATTTTCAATGCACATACAACCAGCTTTTGCTGCCCTCTGGACAGGATCTCTGCCGCATTCATACCTTTAATGCGCAGACGCAGGTCGGCTCGCTGAGGGCCGGCCTGGGTGTGACCCAGCTGGCAGTCGCGCTCGAACTGTGTATCCAGCACCGCTTGCAGGTCACGGTCTTTGTCCCAACCCCGAAAATAGCTCAGCGTCAGATCATCCAGGCTGACCAGCTGTGAGAGGACATCTTCGAAAACCGGCTTCAGCTTGGCTATGTAAGCGCGCCGGAAAAGGTCAATGCGCTCACTGGACGCCACCAGCTCCGCTTCCCACGGGGCTAATTGAGAACGCTCAATTCTACCACGTCGGAGCAGCGAATTCCGTTGCTTCAGGCTTTTTTGCAACCGTTGCCACGTGGCCAGAAACTGATGTTCCACGTGGAACACACCCCAATCAAGATACTGTCGTCTCTGCTTAGGCGCGCCTTCGAGCAATTTAAAACTATCAGGATTGATCAACTGCAAAGGTAAGGTCTCAGCCAGCTGAGCAGTGCTTCGGACTGCCTGACCGTCGATGCGAATCTGATAATCTGCCTGCTTGCTCCGGGTAATACCCATGGACGTAGTCACGCCGTTGTTCAGCAACAGCTCGGCAAAAACCGTGCAGGCATCATGCTGATGTTGAATAACAGGTTGCAGGCGGGTGCTACGGAACGAACGGGCTAGGCCCAAAATATGAATGGCTTCCAGCAGGCTGGTCTTGCCGCTGCCGTTATCACCGTAGATCAGATTTATATGCGGGGAAGGGTAGATCGTCACCGGGTGCAAGTTACGCACCGCGGTGACTGACAATCGCTTGAGGGGCATGAAGTGAGTGGTGGCCTACAGGCGCATGGGCATGACAACGTAAACGCTGTCATCCGATTCTGATTCCTGCACCAGCGCGCTGCTATTGGCATCGGACAGAATCAGCTTGATCTGCTCGTTACTCAATACGTTCATGACGTCCAGCAGATAGCTGACATTGAAACCGATTTCCAGTGGGCTGCCGTTGTACTCAACCGCAATATCTTCCTCAGCTTCTTCCTGCTCAGGGTTGTTGGCCTGGATCTTCAGCAGCGAGTCGCTGAGCATCAAGCGAATGCCACGGTATTTTTCATTGGAAAGAATGGCGGTGCGACTGAACGCGTTACGCAATACCTGCCGGTCGGCCAGCACGATCTTGTCGCCACCACGTGGCAGAACCCGCTCGTAATCCGGAAATTTGCCGTCAACCAGTTTGGAGGTAAAAGTGTAGTCGCCGGTGGTCGCGCGAATGTGATGCGTTCCCAGGACGATACTCACCAGATCATCTGCTTCGCCCAGCAGACGTGCGAGCTCCAGAATGCCCTTACGCGGCACAATAAGCTGGTAGCGCTCCTGATAATCGATATCGGCGTCCAGCGTACACATCGCCATACGGTGCCCGTCAGTGGCGACCGCTCGCAGCTGGCCCTTGTTGATCTCCAGCAGCATCCCGTTCAGGTAGTAGCGCACATCCTGCTGGGCCATCGCGAAACTGGTACGCTCAATCAGTCGACGCAGCTTGTTCTGACTGACCGAAAAGGTCATGGAGCCGGGACCCTCTTCTACATTCGGGAAATCCGAGGCGGGCAGGGTCGCCAGTGTGAAGCGACTGCGGCCTGCCTTGATCACCGCCTTGTTGTCTTCGACCTTGAGCGTCAGGGCGACGTCATCGGGCAGCGACTTGCAGATATCCATCAGCTTTCGGGCCGGGACTGTTATCTCTCCAGCCTCGGCAGCCTCCTCGAGCTGGATGCGTCCAACCAGTTCAACCTCCAGGTCGGTACCGGTAAGCGACAGCGTGTTTCCATCCACTACCAGCAGAACATTCGAAAGTACCGGCAGGGTCTGACGACGTTCCACGACCCCGGCGACCAGTTGCAGGGGTTTCAACAGGGCTTCTCGCTGAATGGTAAATTGCATTGTCTTCCTTCGACCTCGTCCAGTATGGAAACGGATGCGGGATGTATGACCTAGGTGGTCAACGTCCTCAGCAGGTTCTTGTAGTCTTCACGAATATCTGCATCCATCTCACGCAATTCCGCGATCTTGCGTGTCGCATGCAGCACGGTAGTGTGATCACGGCCACCGAAAGCGTCGCCAATTTCAGGCAGGCTATGGTTGGTCAGCTCCTTGGAGAGAGCCATTGCCACCTGACGCGGTCTGGCAACAGAGCGTGAACGGCGTTTTGACAGAACATCGGAGACCTTGATCTTGTAATACTCGGCTACGGTGCGCTGGATGTTGTCGATACTGACCAGCTTGTCCTGCAACGCCAGCAGATCCTTGAGTGATTCCCGAATCAGTTCAATGGTGATATCGCGGCCCATGAAATGCGCGCTGGCAATAACCCGCTTGAGCGCACCTTCGAGCTCACGCACATTCGAGCGAATCCGCTGGGCTATGAAAAACGCCGCGTCGTGGGGCAAATCCACCCGGGACTGTTCGGCCTTCTTCATCAGGATCGCTACCCGGGTCTCGAGCTCAGGTGGCTCTACCGCAACGGTGAGACCCCAGCCGAAACGCGACTTGAGTCGCTCTTCCAGGCCGTCGATTTCCTTGGGATAGCGGTCGCTGGTCAGAATCACCTGTTGCCCACCTTCAAGCAACGCATTGAAGGTATGGAAGAACTCTTCCTGGGAACGCTCTTTCTTGGCGAAGAACTGGATGTCGTCAATCAGCAGCGCATCAACCGAACGATAATAGCGCTTGAAATCATTGATGGCGTTCATCTGCAGCGCCTTGACCATGTCGGCTACAAAACGCTCGGAATGCAGATACACGATCTTCGCCGCCGGATTCTTTTTCAGCAGCTGGTTGCCCACCGCGTGCATAAGGTGTGTCTTGCCCAGACCAACCCCTCCATAAAGGAAGAGGGGGTTGTATCCGTGCTTGGGGTTATCAGCCACCTGCCAGGCCGCTGCGCGTGCCAGCTGGTTGGATTTACCCTCGACAAAGTTCTCAAAGGTGAAGCTACGATTGAGGTAACTAGTGTGCTTGATTACAGGAGAACTGGGCCCACCTTGATCCGCGCGTTGCGGCGGACGCGGGTCTTCTTCCTCTATGCGTGACCGTTGCCCCTGCTCAGGCTGGAAGCCCTGGGCCACGACCTGGGTCCGCGGCATCACCGGTGTGCTGGCAGACTTCAGGGTGTCCTCTGAAGCGGCTACAGACTGCGGTGGCAGCGAACGCGGCGTTACCGAGACAGACGCTGCACGGCGACTGCCAATGAGCAGGGAAACCATCGGTGCCTGACCCTGCGAGAGGTCATCAAGGAGTTCCTGAACGCGGTTCAGGTACTTGTCATTAACCCAGTCAAGCACAAAGCGATTGGGCGCATAGAGCCGCAGCTCAGCCTGATCACCGTCAACCTGCAACGGTCGGATCCAGGTATTAAACTCTTGGGATGGGAGCTCATCACGCAAAAAATCAATGCATTGCTGCCAGAGTACAACCGACACAAATTCTCCCGGTCCTTCCGTCAAGAACGACATTATTTTTTGATTGGCCGGGCGCAAAAAGATGATGCCGGACCGATTAAATACAGCCGTCATTCTAGCGCTTTAACGGCCTACTTATCCACACTCTTGCAGGCGCGCAAAGATGCTCTGCCGGCAAGTTGAAACCACTGGAAATCCCCGACCAAACCTGCAAATCGTCCAGCACTACACGCCAAAAGGTTGGCTGAACCGTGTGGACAAGCGGGGCCTAGCACTGTGCACAAACAGGACACAGTCCTGTGGACGAAACACCCTGTGGATAGAGTGCCTCTTTATCCACAGGACACCCACACGAACAGGACCCTTTCCGTCACCGTCTACCCACACCCTTTTCACCTTCGCAAGTAACTGAATAAAAGAGGGTTTACGGGGTTACCCACAGAAAATGGCTTTACCATTAGCATTAACATCAACAGTCTTTTAAAAAAGATCTTTTCTATATTGTTTTTAATAAGATACGGCGCTAAATCGAATTGACCTGCACTGCGTTATTCTCTAGAATTGCCGGTCCCTTGAAGGGGCTCACTGCTCTGACGCGAATCAACCAGGTATCCGAAGATGAAAAGAACATTTCAACCCAGCGTTTTGAAGCGCAAGCGTAACCACGGTTTCCGCGCTCGCATGGCTACTTCCAACGGTCGCAACGTACTTGCACGCCGTCGCGCCAAAGGTCGTAAGCGCCTGTCAGCTTAAGACCGGTTGTACCGGTGGATCACGGGTTCGGCACTGAATTCAGACTGCTATCGTCTGATCAATTCAAGACCGTATTCGATGGTGCCACCCGCAAGGCTTCCGGCCCCTATGTGCTGTTGTTGGCCAGGTCTAACGATCTGGGCCACCCGCGCCTGGGTCTGGTCATTGCCAAGAAAAGTGTTCGGCGAGCGGTTGATCGCAACAGGGTCAAACGCATAGCCCGGGAATCGTTCAGATTAAACAAGAGCGAGCTCGGCAGCCTGGACATCGTCGTCCTGGCCCGCAAGGGCCTGGGCGAGCTTGACAATGCTGCGCTGCACGAACTGTACAAAGGCATGTGGCGCAAGCTGGCAAAGTCTGCTGACAAGCCACCCCGTTCACGCCATTCCGGACCCCCATCATCCAATGCGTAATCTCGCACTCGGACTGATCAAGGTTTACCGCTACGCTATCAGCCCGCTGATGGCCAGTCATTGTCGTTTCTATCCGTCCTGCTCCTGCTACGCCCAGGAGGCCATTGAGCAACATGGCCTGCTTCGCGGCGGCCTGTTGAGCGCGAAACGACTCGGACGTTGTAATCCCTGGGGCTCAGGGGGTTACGATCCCGTACCGCCTGCCACTGCCAATCATTCTCCTCAGATGAACAAGCCATGAACATGCAACGAAATATCCTCATAGCTGCTTTGCTCGTGATCTCTTATCTCATGATCCTGCAGTGGAACTCCGACTACGGTCAGGCGGAACTGCCCGACGTTGTGGCAACGGAAAGCACTGGCAACGCGGATCAGATATCCGACGTCCCATCAGCTACCACACCACAAACGCAAGCAGGCCCGGCTGATGACGTGCCGGTTGCAGTAGAGTCAGGTATTGCCGAAATCGTCGACGCACCCTCGGCTGCCAAGGTGAACGGAAATCTGATAAAGGTTGCTACCGACACCCTGCTGGTCAGCATTGATCCACGCGGCGGTGATCTGGTTGACCTGTCATTGCCGGAATATCCGGTCCGCAAAGACCGCCCGGACCTGCCGTTCCCGATTCTGGAACGCTCGAACAGCATGACCTATGTGTCACAAAGCGGTTTGACCGGCAAGGATGGCATTGATGCACGGCCAGCCGGCCGCCCGCTTTATACCTGGGCGCAGCAGAACTATACGCTGGGCGATGACGACCAGATTGTCGTCGACTTGCGATTCACCGAAAACGGTGTCGATTACATCAAACGCTTTACTTTCAGCCGCGGCAAATACCTGATCGAAGTCGACTATCTGATTGACAACCAAAGCGGCGAAAACTGGACCGGTAATCTGTACGGCCAGATCAAGCGTGATGACAGTCCGGACCCATCAAGTTCCAGCGCAACCGGCATGGCGACATACCTGGGTGCAGCGTACTGGGCCTCTGACGATTCCTACACCAAGGTCGACTTCTCCGATATGGACAAGGCGTCCTTGCGCGAAACTGTGGAAGGCGGCTGGATTGCCTGGCTACAGCATTATTTTGTCAGCGCCTGGGTGCCGCCAGCGGATCAGCAGCATGTCTATCAGACCCGCAAGGACAGTGCCGGGAACTACATAGTCGGCTTTACCAGTCCGGCAACTATCGTACCTGCTGGCGAACAGGCAACAATCTCTGCCGACTTCTACGCTGGTCCGAAAATCCAGGACCGCCTGGAAGACATCTCCCCCGGGCTGGAACTCACGGTCGATTATGGTTTCCTCTGGTGGATCGCCCAACCATTATTCTGGGTATTGAGCTTCATCCACGGTTTCGTGGGTAACTGGGGTTGGAGCATCATCCTGCTCACTCTGTTGATCAAACTGATCTTCTTCCCGCTGTCCGCAACCAGCTATCGCTCGATGGCCAACATGCGCCGGGTTGCACCCAAGCTGGCAGCGTTGAAGGAACAGCACGGTGATGACCGGCAGAAAATGTCCCAGGGCATGATGGAGCTGTACAAGAAAGAGAAGATCAATCCGCTGGGTGGCTGCCTGCCGATCCTGGTACAGATGCCGGTGTTCATTGCCCTGTACTGGACCCTGATGGAAAGTGTGCAGATGCGCCAGGCACCATGGCTCGGCTGGATTACCGATCTGTCGCTGAAGGATCCGTACTTCATTCTGCCAATCCTGATGGGCGCGACAATGTTCATCCAGCAGCAGCTGAACCCGACCCCGCCCGATCCGATGCAGGCGAAAGTGATGAAGATGCTCCCGATCGTCTTTACCTTCTTCTTCCTCTGGTTCCCTGCTGGTCTGGTGCTGTACTGGGTGGTCAACAACATGCTGTCTATTGCCCAGCAGTGGTACATTACCCGGCAGATCGAGAAGGGTGCTGCGGCCAAGAACTGACCTGAAACGGGTCCACGCAAACGCCCCGATTACGGGGCGTTTTGCTGTCCGTCCCCCAGCCAGCACAACCGGAGCGCGCAGATGAGCCCCAGCTACCACACCGATACCATCGCCGCGATTGCCACGCCCCCCGGTCAGGGCGGCGTCGGCATAGTGCGCATATCCGGTCCCGGCGCCTTGCAGATATGCCAGCAAATCAGTCATCTGCAGCCAAAACCCAGGCATGCGCATTACGGCACCTTTTGGCACAACGACCGTGCCCTCGATCAGGGGCTGACGCTGTTCTTTCCGGGCCCCCATTCGTTCACTGGCGAAGATGTGCTCGAGCTCCAGGGGCATGGCGGCCCAGTGGTGCTGGATCTGCTGCTCAAGGCCTGTTTTGATGCGGGCGCAAGACCGGCCCGGCCCGGCGAATTCAGTGAGAGGGCATTTCTCAATGACAAGCTGGATCTGGCCCAGGCCGAGGCAATTGCCGATCTGATCGAGGCCAGCTCGGAGCAGGCGGCTCGCAACGCGCTACATTCCTTGCAGGGGGTATTCTCCGCCCGCGTACACGAACTGACCGAGGCCCTGATCGGTCTGCGCATTTATGTTGAAGCAGCGATCGACTTCCCGGAGGAGGAGATCGACTTTCTAGCCGACGGTCACGTGCTCGGCCAACTGCAGGACATCCGCGAAAAGCTGCGTAACGTACAACGCGAAGCGGGCCAGGGGGCGCTGTTGCGCGACGGCATGAATGTGGTTATCGCCGGCCGACCCAACGCCGGTAAATCAAGCCTGCTCAACGCGCTGGCAGGCAAGGAAAGCGCAATTGTCACGGATATTGCCGGGACAACCCGGGACGTACTGCGTGAGCATATCCACATAGACGGTATGCCGGTGCACATCATCGATACCGCAGGTCTGCGCGATACACAGGATCAGGTTGAGCGCATCGGTGTCGAGCGGGCAATGCTGGCGATAGCCGATGCCGACCGGATACTGCTGATGGTCGACGCCTCCCAACCCGAAGCGCGGAACCCCGACCAGCTATGGCCGGAATTTCTGACCACGCCACCGGACCCCTCGAAGGTCACGCTGGTGCTGAACAAGATTGACCTGACCGATGAGTCGGTAGGGCAGGAGCAGGCAGCTGACGGTAGCGTCACACTGCGACTTAGTGCCCGCAGCGGCGCAGGTGTGGATATGCTGCGCGAACACCTGAAAAGCTGCATGGGCTACAGCCAGACCAGCGAGAGTCTGTTCAGCGCTCGCCGGCGTCATCTGGAGGCCTTGGAGCAGGCCAGTGAACTGCTCGACCACGGTCATGCGCAGCTTACCCTCATGGGTGCTGGCGAGTTGCTCGCTGAAGACCTGCGGATGGCGCAACAGGCCCTGGGCAGCATTACCGGCGAATTCAGCGCAGACGATCTGCTGGGCCGCATATTCTCCAGCTTCTGTATCGGCAAATAACGGCGCGAACCCGCTTTTCACCCCAGCCATTTTCCGCTTTCGTCACCTGGAGACTGTTCCTCAGCGGCCCAATCCATATTAATTTCTGCAACTAAGCCCTGTGCACAAGTGACCTTGAGACAGGGTCCCAACCCTGTGTATAAAGCTATTGCAAAACACCCTGTGTATAACCTGCCCACTTGTCCACAGGATTACCACGTTATTCCAACCCATCCAAAAGCAGGATAGTCACAGATTCGCGCACCTCTGAAACCCTTGCTATCCGGGTAGTGAAAGCACTTATCCACAGATATTGCTGCCACCATTAGCATTAGTAACATAAAGCTTTTAAAATCTTTTCTTTCTTTATTCTATTGATAAGCGGGCAAGCTAGGCCTGAATCGCCGCTGCTCAAAAAATAGCCAGTTCAAGGCTGCATTTTTCTGTCCCAGGGCCTATAATCACCGCCCTTTTCCCGACGCCGGCAATTGCCCGGAACGAGGTCAGCTGTGGAATTTCCAAGTCGTTTTGACGTGATCGTGGTAGGTGGTGGCCATGCCGGTACGGAGGCTGCGCTGGCAGCGGCCCGGATGGGCGTGAAAACACTGCTAGTCACTCACAACGTCGAGACGCTGGGTCAGATGAGCTGCAACCCCGCCATTGGCGGCATAGGCAAGAGCCATCTGGTCAAGGAAATCGACGCGCTCGGCGGGGCCATGGCCCGGGCAACCGATCTTGCCGGCATCCAGTTTCGGGTGCTGAACAGCCGCAAGGGCCCTGCCGTAAGAGCCACACGGGCTCAGGCCGACCGGATTCTGTACAAGGCG
>NZ_JBFGFI010000077.1:0-13604 GCF_041579695.1 Halopseudomonas sp. | reverse complement strand
TCGCAAACAGTCTATTGATATCACATCAGCGGGTATGCCGGCATCGCGCATACCGCGGCGTACTTCTATTACCGGGTTGATATGCTCATGGGTAGCCTGGATGCGGGCATGGGCATCGCCAACATGGTCAGAAAGTATCTTCAGGGCATCATCGGACATCGAAAAGGACCTTTTCGGAACGGCTAGTAGGCAGGGCGGACAACCTCGCATAAATAACCCTATGCCCTGCAGGATTAAAGCGCATACTGCGGCACCTGAGCGCATAGCGGAGTCGATACTCTGCGAAGGAAGTGGCGATATCAGAGTGATCCCGAGGTTTATATGGAAAACACCCAAAATAATAGCAACAGCGTCGCCATCGTCGCCATCATTGTAGTCGGCCTGCTCATTGTTGGGGCTGGCGTTCTTTACTATAACGGCGTTTTTGGCGGCAACAGTGGCGGCGGCAGTACCAGCACCACAATTATTGAAGCCCCTGCTGCTGCAGTGAAAGAAAGCGGCGTCAGCCTGAAGTTCGAAGACAAAGATGGCGTAAAAACAGAAATTTCGACTGACTGATAACAGCCTCTCGCGAAAGCCTGCGTTGTCCATCTGAATCCCGGAGCAAGTCATTCGAAAGGTGACAGGCCCCGAGGCTCAGCTCCTTGACCTGCAGTCTATGGATCTCTCCTCGTAACAAGTCGCAACCACCTCTCACGCCCCAAATACAAAACCGCTCCCGGAAGAACCGTTGCAAGCAAGCGGACCCTTATATCATCACCTCAAGCCAACCAGATGCTCGACAACCTCGGCATGCAGAGTTACATCCCCTTCGCTGAACAGGACAAAACGGATATGTTTGACCGACGATAGCCGCGGCAAGGCATCCATCACCGTCCCGAAGGCTACCTTTGCCGCAGACTCCATTGGATAACCGAAGGCGCCCGTCGAAATGCTCGGGAACGCGAGGGAACGGACATGGTTATCCTCTGCCAGCCTGAGCGCATTTTGATAACACGAGGCCAGTAATTCGGGAGAAGGCTCGTCTACCTGATAAACCGGGCCGAGACAGTGAATGACATAATCATTGGGCAGATCGTGCCCGCCGGTAATGACCGCCTGTCCGGGCCGGATCGGCGCCAGAGGCCGGCACTCTTCCTCCAACCCTGGACCCGCCGCACGGTGGATAGCCCCGGCCACTCCGCCACCCATTCTCAACTGCGCGTTTGCAGCATTGACGATGGCTTGCATGTCGGACTGCCGAGCAATATCACCCTGCCGACATTCGAGTGTTATTCCCTGAATTTCTCGCTTCATCATGGGGCTGTCTCCAGTCAAGACGCGGTTAAAGTTCGGGAGGAATTCGGCTGGCGTCTGTCAATGTGCGAGGTCGATAATCGAGTTGAGCATCACGCCATCGCTTCCACACGCTCTCATCCACCGAAATATTGACCGCCGGCAGGCCGTTCAGGCCCGACGAATACCGTCTGCTGAATCGACCATCTCCTTCGTCACTTCTGAGTCCCTGGAACCAGGCATATGCGCCCCTCAAAAACTCCTTGAAGGAATCCCTTGGTTCGGTTTTCCAGGCGTCTCCCGCAGCGGTGAACGGTTCCAGCTTCAAGCCGGCTTTCTCCGCCTTGCCCATCATCCACTGCAAGGAAATATCCGGCAGTAGGTCAGCGGAGCCATAGCCGCCCCCGACATTGGCGTGCGCGCCGATAAACCAGCGCTGCTCCACCTCGAGGTTGCTCGGCTTCTGCCTTCCATCCTCGCTGGTCCAAAGCGGCACATCGTAAGTGGCCCTATGCTCATCCAGGGCCACCGCGTGATAGGCGCGATCCACGATGCTGGAGAGCTCGGTATCATGCCAGGCATATTTCCCCCGTTCGGAGATGACTGTGCCAGGTACTCCAAGTGCGCCGACGGTGTCCCATACGCCAATAAAATGGATCCTCGGCGTCCGGCTATATGTTTTCCTGAAAGCCCTGCAAACCTCGGAGTCTGGCGCCAGATCGTCATTGCGATAGATGCTTTCGGCCTTTTCCAGCAAGCAGGGGGTAACGATGTGCAGCAGTCCGCATTTGCGTATTAGCCCCACCAGGCTTCTTGCGGTATAGGCCCCGCGGCTGAAGCCGAATATCCAGATTTCCTCTCCTTCGCGATAACGTCTGGCCAGCCATTCGTAGCCCTCAAGCAGGTTCGTGCTGAGACCGTAGCCGAACACGCCGCCGCTGAAACGTTGCAGCTTCGAGGTACCAACTCCCGGATCATAGAAAAAGTGCTGCCGTGTCGCTCCGTCGCAATCCTGAATACGGCGCGTGATCCGGTATACATTGGTCTGATCTTCCGGGTCGTTCCAGGTCCCGTCAAAAAGCAGTATCAGTCTTTGTGTCATGGAGTCCCTCCCATCTCTGGTTGCGCTGCGCCTGGCACGATCATGTTGTCTGGCTTGTGGTCGAGTTCACACTGAGCGCGGTAACCGTGATCAGGATCAGAGCCATGCCGGATAACTGCAAACCGCCCAGGCTCTCGTCCAGGATCACAATGCCGAATAACGACGCCGTGACTGGCTCCAGCATCGCCACAATCGATGCCACGGCAGGCGCCGTGTAGTTAAGGCCAACGATGTAGAGAATGAAGGACAGGCCTGCCCCAAGTACCCCGAGCACCGCAAAAAACGGCCAATCCGCAGAGTCGGACGCAGCCACTATTCGGGCGCCTTCCGCCGGCCAGACAAGAACAGCACAAAGTACTGCTAGCGCTATGACCACAATCGCCTGCGGACTGCCGTGTGGCGCCGCGTACTTGAAGCCGAAAATGAATACTGCGTAGGACAGGCCGGCAAGCAGTCCGGAGCCTATCCCCAGTGGAGTAACGTCGCTGGCATTGATGTCGTACACACCGGTCAACAGCACGATACCCAACATTACCGCTACGATTGCGAGCCACTTGGGCGCAGTGGGTTGTTCGAGCTTGAGTGCAAAGGAAACGAGATAGACGAACACCGGCGCGCTGTACATCAGCGTGGCGGCCACCGCGACGCTGCCTTCACCTATGCTGACAAAATAGAAGGAGAAGTTCCCCGCCACGCCAAGACCGGCAACCAACGACCAGAACCACAGTGAGGAACTCGTCAGCCCGCTGCCTCCTGGGCGGAATATAAGCCAGACCACAACGAACAACAGGCCGATTCCGCCGCGATAGAACGCCACCAGAAAGGCCCCCCAGCCCTCAGCCATGAGAATAGCGGCAATTCCGCCTGACAGCCCCCAGCACATGGCTGCCGCAGCGACCAGGACTGCGCTCAGGCGCGCCCAGTTGTCTGATGCGGACAGTCTTATTTGCGATGGCGTGTGCGGTATCATTTTGCGGGCCTTTCAACGTCGACTGGGGTCGAACGGTGGACCGCAGATATGGCCGAAAGTGGCATACGATTCCGCTGTAACGATTGCCGGCGCGGGATCTTCGACTACCGCCGCTCAACAGACTTCGACAACGTGACGGATCTGAAGGGTTATTTGTTAAGGGGTAATGCCTTGCTGCAGCCATTGCCGCAGATCCGCACCGAGATGAAACTGCGGATACGACCAGCTCCCCTCCTCCATGCCGATTTCCTCTTCCCATGCTCTGACCTGCCCGTTGATCTGTTCAGACATCGCATCAGGATCGTCGAGGGACAGGCCGATGCTCTGGTACAGCGCCTTGGTGAACCAGGTCATCTCCGAATCGTCGCCACAGCCGAATGATGTGCGGTCATCACGAGCGGAGGTCAGGATCAGGGTGTCGCTGTCCTTGAGCTGATTTAGCCAGTGACCCGAGTAGCACGCAGAGATCACCAGCACCTTGCGTCGAGCGTTCAGTGATTCCAGCATTTCGGCAAAATCCTCTGGAGACAGATTGGGCAGCTCGATACCCGGCTGCTGCAACAGCAATTGTCCGTCCCGTCCGCCATGACTGACCAAATGGATAAAAAGCAGGTCCTCTTCCGGATTCATCTGCCCATCCAGCGCCTGCAGCGCAGTGGCTATTGAAGGCCGGGTAGCCAGGGGATAGGTTTCATAATCCCGGTGGTTGAGCAGCATGATGGCGCGGTTTTCAACGTCAAACTGCGCCTGCAGGCCCGCTTTGGCCACCTGGATATCTCGCATGAAAACCGATTCACTGCCGTCCCCGCCCACCGCGAGAAAGTACGCGTCAGCCACGCCGGGCCGCTCGGCTTCCAGGCTCCCGATCTGGTCGTTAAGACGCTGAAGATCCTCGGCGAGAATCTTCTCGGTCAGCGGCGCGGGTGTATCCACCGGAGCACTTTCATCCGCATCGACAAATTCACCGTATTCCCAGGCCCCTGAAATACTTTCAGCGCCCTCTGGGGCATCGGAGTAGAAATAAGAACCCTCGCCATGGTAGTACCAGTCGAGAAATTCACCCTCGTAGGTGCCGTAGTCAGTAATGTGCTTTCCCTTTACTGGCATGCCATCAGCAAACTCGGCCTCATAGACACTCCCGTTGACTTCATAGCGTCCCTGGCCGTTGAAGTCATCGTCCTTGAATGCGCCCTCATATCGGTTTTCGTCGTCTTGCCAAACACCCTGCCCGGCCATCAGGCCTTGCTGGAACTCGCCCGCATAACGCCACCCCGCTGGCGATTCGAGTTCACCCTTGCCATGCCAGTATCCTTCGTGAAACTGACCGCGGTAGATCATGCCGCTGGCAAAGCGCTGGACGCCTTCGCCATGAAAAAGCCCCTCGCTGGTGTCGCCGGAATAGGTACTGCCATCAGGCAGGCGTGCATCGGGCGGCAAAAGCTGGGAAGCGTCGCAGGCTAGCAGCGACAAAGCCGCCAGCAAGGAAAGAAACATTCGCAGGGTGCGATACAAAAAGGTGCGATGAATAAAAATCATGTTTTCTATCGTAGTCAGTAAGTGGATGGCCCTATGCTTGCCGAATATCAAGATTCATCTCCATCATAGAGCTCTGAAAACCGAACTTCTCATACACTTAGAGTGACGCCGGAGCGCGCCGCACGATCCAGTTGACCGGCACGTTAAACCTTCTTGATCAGCCCTGTTGCCAGAAAGCTTTCGAACAAAGTTACGCGCCACCATACCACTGCCCAAAAAACGCCAACAACTATCCAGCCCAGCAGCGATGGCTCCGACCATCCCCCTGACTCGGCAGCCGCGAACACGCCAAGGCCGAGCGTTCGCATAACCAAAAGCTGCAAGTAAACAGACCCGGCTTCAACAAACATGGTTTTTTCCAGAGAAAACGCACGGTTTCTTGATTTAAATAATACCCTCTAACGCCTCTGCTCACCGGTGGGAGCGCAGTGCGTAATTTATCCGTCTGCAGCAGCTGTTTAGCCGCACTATGCCCAACTCCTTAGCCGCGCGGCAATGTACGGTGCCAGGACCGTTGCCGCGAGAACAACAGGCCAGATGTTGCCATCTTTGAATGTATAGGCCTCAAGCAACTCAGGCCACGACTTGCCCTGCCAGAACCCAAACGAAAACTCAAAAACGACTGTGAGTGCGAGCCAGCCCAGCCCAACGCCCAAGAGCTGAACTGGGCCGCTAATTCGTAGCCAAGGAAATGATAAGTACGCCACACCAATGATCAATATTGAAAGCAGCAGCCCGCTCAACACGAGTGCGGCCGGGGTTCCGATCCCCGGTATAAGCACAGATTCGCGCAGTGCTCCATTGGCAACAGCCAGAACAAGAATGCAGACCCAAATCACCAATGTTTTTAAAGCGACTACCGTAAGCATAGATTGCTCCTATAGCGCCTAACGTAGAGCAAAGCCGTTGGAGGGCCGCTTGAGCGTCGGGTTAGGCCCCACTCGCCCCCGCCCCCGCCCGTGCCTGTGGAAACCAGGAAAACGCGTTGCATGCGTGTTGTCCTGGGCGTACTTTTATATTGTGTCAGGGTGTGGCGACTCTGTTCAACATTGGGAGAGAGCATATGGGCGCCCAAAGGCACGCGTAACCAACCACGCGTAACCAACCTGGAGTAGATAACCATGAGCATTTATCTAACCCGCGCTCACTACAGCCAAGAGGCCTTCAAGGGCATGATCAGCCAGCCCGCTGACCGTGAATCAGCCGCGAAGGCAATGTTTGATGCGGCCGGCATTAAGCTTCACCACATGTGGTACTCAGGAAATGGCGAAGTAATCTGTGTAGTTGAGGGCGACGCCGTATCTGGGGCCACGGCTGGTATGGTAGTGATGGCAAGCGGCGGCTTTACGAATGTGGAGTCCATTGAGTTAGTCACCATGGCGCAGATGGTCGACTCAATGAAGAGCGCTGGTGCAATCGCTGCAAAGTTCCGGCCGCCGGGGAAGTAGCCCGCGGCCAGAAGCCACCATACTTTCCAGGATAACTGGCGTTGAAACGGAGTGATTTGTGAGGCCTAACACCCGGCACTCCTGCCGATTCGTAGCCGCGAAGCGGCGGAGAAGCGGTCACCGTGCTGCCGCATGTTAGGCCTTGCTGATCTGAGGAACATACGCGGCCTCGAACTGAGGCAGATCGTCGTTGATGGCCCACCAATTGGCTTTCGATCCTGTATAGGAATGAGCCACCGGCTTTGACGACAACGGCTCATTGATCAGCCCTGCCCGAACTCGAAGCACACCAGGCAGAGCGTCTTTTTTGCTGTAGATCGGCGATCCGCACTTGCTACAAAAAACTCGCTGTTTGCCAGGCGACGCCTCAAAAGCTCTAAGCAATTCAGCCCCGCCATTTAACTGGAAAGCAGCTTCTTTGACAGGTGTATTTGTTCCGAACGGTGTGCCCTGCGCTTTGCGGCATTGGGAGCAATGGCACACTTGGATCGGCTCTAGCTCGCCCTGGATCTGAAAGTGGACCCCGCCGCATAAGCAATTACCTGTATACATAATGCCTCGCTTTTTTGTCTAACGCTTGGTTAAGGGGCGGGCTTTAGCCCGTCCCTAGTGAGCGAAGCGAACGACTTCGTTATGTCTCCGAACGCTGAACCCATACCGCTACCAAGAAAATTAAGGTAACCACGACAACCACTATATCCATGATGATCGCCGGAGCTGCTTGGCCCAAAAAAGCTTCGCCATAGACTATGACCAGTGACACAAAAATTGCTTTACTCAGCGCGCCTATAGTGGCGGAAAAGATCCTGTGTTTTTCGACTAATGCTCCGTATATTAAAACTATGCCAATAATGCCGACCAGGGCTGACCAACTGCGCACAATTATGGACTCTAGGTTGCCGTTAAATGAAGCGCCGAACATTGATTCCAGTGCTGCTTGAGGAGCTATAAGACCATAAAACATTGTGGCTGTTAGTGCGCCAGACGCCAGCATGACCCATTTAAAGTTTCTTGTTATGAATTTCATAGTTCCCTCATGTCCTTGTAATGGGTGGTGTTACATGAACCTGCTTTGCGGCATAACGTAGAGCTTTTCGGCAATTTTGTAACCGAGAAGCAGTGAAGAAATTGTCCGGCAAAAGCGACTGGTTATAGCGCCCGCCATCAGAAACGGGTGTCGTTTTCACAAGGTATACCATCACGATCCCCATCCATTTTTGTATTGGGGCAGTTTCTTGTGAAAAACTCAGCTTCGGCTCTAGACGTCATTTGGCTGCAATGTTGGCGCCCATCACATTTGAAGCTATGCCGGAGATTCTGAGTAGCTACTTCGCTATGCAGATCTGCTGAACCGGAGCTGCGTGCCGTACCTCTAGGCGCCGTTTCTAGATTTTTTGTGTAAAAGCTCCACGCGCCGAAACTGATAAGAGCTATAAGAATTATTTTTTTCAAACTCAGGACCCTAAGATGATAGCGCTATAACGCTTGGCTTTGCGGCGTGCCGGAGCGCAGCGTAGGTGCGTCCGCCAACAGCCACTGGTTATGTGTTGGTAGCTCAACCTGGCAGCCCCCTGAACTTTGGCACGTCCTCCAACCTCTCGTCCCAAACAGCTTTGCTGGATGAAAAGATATGCGCTGTTGGCGCCATAGAGATTTTAGTGTCCATGCACCCTGCCGGGACGACGAGCAAGCCTGGGATCTGAGTACTTGGCAATGCCGAGCCACACAACTTACAAAAGCTTTTGTTATGACGAGTGTTTGGAATCGTAAAGGACGTCCCAGCATCTGCGCCAGATCGCCAGACCAATTTTGCTGACTGAGAGAATAGATTTGCCGCATGAGCCGACCCCGTATCTTTTTGGCAATGCTGACAATGACACAGGTAAAAGCTATCGAAGTCACCTCTTACCTCAAAGTTCACGGCACCGCACAGACAAGAACCAAGATGATCAGTCATCAAAACCTCTTCCATGGCATGTGGATAAAATACACATACCGCCGCCAACACGTGCACCTTTGTAGTGGCGGAAAAGCCGCAATGAAAAAACTGTCGCCGTGCTTGGCTTGGTTATGTTTTGGTACCAACAAACCGTGACCTCAACTCATCCGATGGCACCATACAGGCTTCTGTCCGACCAAAAAGCTTATAGCGATTGCGGGCAAACTGTTTATAAGCGGCGTCTCTGATCGGCGTTGGCACGACCTTGAATACATTAAACAGGAACCATAGTCCTGTCAGGTTTTTTGCTATCTCCAGGGCCGCATCGGAAAACACATAGCAACGATCATTTTTTATGAGCAAAAAGGTGTCAACTCCAACGTTCGGAACGTTAAACCTCACCATGAGTTCATGCGCCAGCTCGCTTTGCATCGGTGTGAACGCAAATACTCCGTCTGGATCTCTCTTGATGATGAAATTCACAGCCCCATTGCAGAAATTGCAAACACCATCGAAGACCACGATATGCCGATTATCCATATGCCTCTAAAAAACATAACGCCCAGCTTTGGGGCGGTCTTGTAGCCGCGAAGCGGCGGAGAGGCCGTCCCAGCCCCGCAGGAGCGACACCATCCAATTGTTAGTAGATTCTTTACTCATACTTTAAGTGGTGCTTGTAGAGATACTCGACGTTCACCGGCGTCATTTGTGCGCCACGGCATGATGGAATTTTGCTTTCCATAAATAGCTGCGATAGATCATCTATCGGCCATGGTGAATTTGATTTTTCGAGTATCAAATAAAGCTCAGCGGCTGCGCGGCTGCGAATCAAGGACATCGATTTCGATAAGCAGGTCATCATTGTTCGTGACGGCAAGGGCGCGAAGGATCGGACCACGCTTTTGCCCGCGGGGCTGAGCCTTTTTCAGGCACGCTACCGCCCGATCCTGTTCCCGGACAATTGGAAGATACGTTTAGTTGGTTTGAAAGGAGTGCAGGCGGTCCGTGCCTGGGAGGCGGGGTGTTTCTGGCATTCCTTTGCTGGATTCGAGATTAATCCAGAGCAACAGGTATTGTCCAAGAGGATTTTCAACTGGAGTGATGTACTTCCCAAAAACAACACCCCGGCAGGCACCGGGGTGTTGTGTACCGATAGGGGTGGCGTTAGCCGACCCACACCCGGGCATTGCGGAACATGCGCATCCAGGCGCCGTCTTCGCTCCACTCGCTGGGGTGCCAGGAGTTTTGTGAGGCGCGGAAGACGCGTTCCGGGTGGGGCATCATGATGGTGACGCGGCCATCGCGTGTGGTCAGGCCGGTGATGCCGCGGGCAGAGCCGCCGGGGTTGGCGGGGTAACGTTCAGTCATGCGGCCGCGGTTATCCACGTAGCGCAGCGCAACGCTGTTGCTGGCTTCGCAGGCATCCACCGCTGAAGTATCAGCGAATTCGGCGTGGCCTTCACCATGGGCAATGGCGATGGGCAACTGGGAGCCGACCATGCCGCTGAGGAAGATCGACGGTGATGGCTGGATTTCGACCATGGCTACCCGCGCTTCAAACTGCTCCGAGCGGTTACGCACGAAGTGCGGCCAGTGCTCGCTGCCGGGGATGAGCTCACGCAGGTTGGAAAGCATCTGGCAGCCGTTGCACACACCCAGTGCAAAGGTATCCGGGCGGGCAAAGAACGCGCTGAAGTCTTCCCGTGCCTGGGCATTGAACAGGATCGACTTGGCCCAACCTTCACCGGCGCCAAGTACGTCACCGTAGGAGAAGCCACCACAGGCGACCAGCCCGCGGAAGTCTTCCAGATGCACCCTGCCGCTGAGAATGTCGCTCATATGCACGTCTACGGCGGTGAAGCCGGCGCGCGTAAATGCGGCGGCCATTTCTACCTGACCGTTGACGCCCTGCTCGCGCAGGATGGCCATACGCGGACGAGCGCTGCCGCCAATGTAGGGCGCGGCCACGTCTTCATTAATGTCGAAACTGACAAGGGCATGCAGGCCGGGGTTGGCGTCATCGGCCAGCAACTCGAATTCCTGATCCGCACAGTCAGGGTTGTCGCGCATACGCTGAATATGCCAACTGGTCTCGCTCCAGGCACGCTGCCAGCTTGCCCGGGAGCCGGTCAATACGGCCTCGTCGGCGAAGTTGAAGCTGAAATTCTGTTGCATCTGCGGCTGCCCGATGACAGCGCTGCAGTCACCCAGACCGGCTGCCGACAGCTGGCTGAGTACGGCTTCGGTGTCGCTCTGGCGCACCTGGATAACAGCACCGAGCTCTTCATTGAACAGCGCGGCAGGCAGTTCGCTGGCGTCATCGGCCAATACGTCGAGCTGGATCTGCAGACCGCAGTGGCCGGCAAATGCCATCTCGGCGAGGGTAGTCAGCAGGCCGCCGTCGGAACGGTCGTGATAGGCCAGCAGCAGTTCATCCTGGTTCAACCCCTGGATCACGGCGAAGAAGGCTTTCAGATCTTCGGCGTCGTCCAGATCCGGCGCGGTCTGGCCGATGCTGTTATACACCTGCGCCAGCGCGGACCCGCCGAGGCGGTTCCTGCCGCGGCCCAGGTCGATCAGGATCAGGTCGGTGTCGCCCTGGTCCAGATGTAGCTGTGGAGTCAGAGTGGCGCGCACGTCCTGCACCGGTGCAAAGCCGGTGACGACCAGGGACATCGGCGAGGTGACGCTGCGATCTTCGCCGGCATCTTCCCAGCGGGTCTTCATCGACATGGAGTCCTTGCCCACCGGCACGGTGATGCCGAGGGCCGGGCACAATTCCATACCGACGGCGCGCACCGTGTCGTACAGACGGGCATCTTCGCCGGGGTGGCCGGCAGCGGCCATCCAGTTGGCGGAGAGGCGAATATCAGAGATGTTGTCGATACGTGACGCAGCCAGGTTGGTGATGGCCTCGGCAACAGCCATGCGGCCGGAAGCCGGGGCATCGAGCAGCGCCAGCGGCGTGCGCTCGCCCATGGCCATGGCTTCGCCGGTATACACATCAAAACTGCTGGCAGTCACGGCGCAATCAGCGACCGGCACCTGCCAGGGGCCGACCATCTGGTCGCGGGCGACCAGGCCGGTAATGCTGCGGTCACCAATGGTGATCAGGAAGCTCTTGCTGGCTACCGAAGGCAGACGCAATACGCGATTGACCGCCTCTTCCAGCGGCAAGGCACTGGCGTCGAAGTCGTCCTGGGGCTCGGCTTCACGCTCGACGCTGCGGTGCATGCGCGGCGGCTTGCCAAGCAGAACCGATAGCGGCATGTCGACCGGCTGGTTGTCAAAATGGCTGTCCGTCAGGGTCAGCAGCTGCTCTTCGGTGGCTTCACCGACGACGGCGAAGGGACAACGCTCACGCTCGCAGATGGCCTGGAAACGATCGAAATCGCTGTTGTCCACGGCCATGACATAGCGTTCCTGGGATTCGTTCGACCAGATTGCCAGCGGGCTCATGCCGGGCTCGTCGTTCGGCACGTTACGCAGCTCGAAACGCCCGCCGCGGCCGCCATCATTGACCAGTTCGGGGAAGGCGTTGGACAAGCCGCCGGCACCCACGTCATGGATGAACGCGATCGGATTCTTGTCGCCCAGCTGCCAGCAGCGGTCGATCACTTCCTGGCAGCGGCGTTCCATTTCCGGGTTTTCGCGCTGCACCGAGGCAAAATCCAGATCTTCGGCACTGCTGCCGGTATCCATGGACGAGGCGGCACCGCCACCCAGACCGATCAACATCGCCGGGCCGCCGAGCACGATCAGCTTGGCGCCGACAGTGATTTCGGCCTTTTCCACGTGGTTGGCGCGGATGTTGCCCATCCCGCCGGCAATCATGATCGGCTTGTGGTAGCCGCGGATCTCGGGGCCGCGCGGCGAGCTGACGGTCTGCTCGTATGTACGGAAATACCCGGTCAGGTTCGGCCGACCAAATTCATTGTTGAACGCAGCGGCGCCCAGCGGGCCATCTATCATGATCTGCAGCGGGGTGACGATCCGCCCGGGCTTGCCGTTGTCTTCTTCCCACGGCTGGACGAAGCCCGGGATGCGCAGGTTGGAAACAGTAAATCCGGAAAGACCGGCCTTGGGCTTGCCGCCACGACCAGTGGCGCCTTCGTCACGGATCTCGCCACCCGAGCCAGTCGCCGCCCCAGGGAAGGGGGCAATCGCGGTCGGGTGGTTGTGTGTCTCGACCTTCATCAGGATGTGCACAGGCTCCTCGTGGGCGCGGTATTCAGCACTACCGGCTACCGGGAAGAAGCGACCGGCGACAAAGCCCTCGATCACTGCAGCGTTGTCCTTGTAGGCGGACAGCACGCCTTCGCTGTGCAATTGATAGGTGTTCTTGATCATGCCGAACAGGCTCTTGTCCTGCGCCTGGCCGTCGATATCCCAGCTGGCATTGAAGATCTTGTGGCGGCAATGCTCGGAGTTGGCCTGGGCGAACATCATCAGTTCGACGTCACTGGGATTGCGCTTGAGCTCCTTGAAGCTGTCGACCAGGTAATCGATTTCGTCATCGGCCAGTGCCAGGCCCAGGCTGATATTCGCCTGGGCCAGTGCTTCACGCCCGCCGCCGAGAATATCCACGCGCTGGAACGGTTGCGGTTCGGCATGGCGGAACAGGTCGGCGGCTGCCTCTACGTTATCCAGCACGCGCTCGGTCATGCGGTCGTGCAACAGGGCTGCTACCTGCTTCTGATCAGCGTCGCTCAGCTCGCCACTCTCGCTGGTCACGTGATAAGCGATGCCTCGCTCCAGGCGAATCACAGACTCCAGACCGCAGTTATGCGCGATATCGGTGGCCTTGCTTGACCAGGGCGAGATGGTGCCGAAACGGGGTACGACCAGAAACTGTGTGCCCTGGGCCTCTTCTGCCGGCACCGAGGGGCCGTAGCGCAGAATGCGCTCGAGCACCTCCAGTTGGGCTTCGTCGAGCGCTTCGCGCAGCTCGGCAAAGTGTATGAACTCGGCATACACGGCGCTCACGCCGGGAACCCGTTCCTGCAGTCGGGCGAGAAGCTTGTCACGGCGGAATTGGGAAAGGGCTGGGGCGCCACGCAGTGTATGCATGCTGGTTACGGCCTCGGAGAAGTGTAAAAAGGAAGGCGCATAGGATACCCCAAGCTGGCTCCGGGGGCCATGGCAGGCTGATGACACATGGTCGAACAGCAAGCAGCTATTTACCCCCTGCACTTTTGCATATACTGATGCCATGCCAGCAAAATTGACTCGACTCACTCTGCTGCCGCTGTCGGCCACTGTCCTTGTTGCGGCGCTGTTGTCGGGCTGCGAGCAAGCCACTACCCACCTGGAGCAAATGCGCGACCAGGGCGT
>NZ_JBFGFI010000076.1:0-13616 GCF_041579695.1 Halopseudomonas sp. | reverse complement strand
TCTTGTGTTTCGCTGCGCAGTTCATCCAGCTGGGCTAGCCACTCCTGCATACCTGCCGGCAAGTTCTTGCCGTCGGCGGCAAGCTCGGCCAGACCCAGCAGCTGCTCGGCTGATTCGCCTTCGCTCTCGCCCAGCAGCTGCATGAGTGCTTCCACATCCTCCGCCTGTTGCCCGCCAAGAATCTCGGCAAAGCTCGCAACGCCCTCTGTATCACCCTTTTCAGCTGTGCTGGCCGACGTCGTCGAAGATTTGACCTGGGGTGATCCGCTACTGAAAAACGCCAGCAGATTCTGACTGACCGACATTACGCATTCTCCACTGCAAGAAAGGGGAAGGATCCTGGAGAGGTCAATGCAAAGGGCGCGCCAGTTTGGCGTCGTAGCGCTCAGATTCCCAGCAGCGGGACTACACGCAGAAACGATTGCTGGATATTTTCGTAGCTGCGCCGCGCGGCCTCCGCGTCTTCGGCCATCCCGGCCTGCTCGGCATCTTCGCAGGCTTGCTGCAGGGCTGTAGCGCCCATATTGCCGCAACTGCCCTTGAAGCTATGCGCGGTCTGGCGGAATTCATTCCAGTCACCGGCCTCCAGGCTGAGGCGCAAGCGGGCCAGGCGGTCGCGCGCATCCTTGCTGAAAGTCTCGAGTAGCAGAGCGTAGTCATCCTGCATCAGCTCGCGCAGGGCATCCTGCACAGAAGGGTCTATATCCATGGGCAAATCCGGCATGCAGTCCGTGTCTCCTGGGTGTCCATCAGCCGCTCATTCAGCTGCCGGCAGTATGCCCAAGCCGCCAGGCAAAGACTACCTTGACCTGATTACCCCTGGCGTTGAAACGCAGATCGTCCGACAGCGCCCGCACCAGCTCAAGACCTCGGCCGGCATATCCCCCATGGCGCTGGCCCGTGTGCTGCTCAACGAAACCGTCACCGCTATCCTCGATCTCTATGGCCAGCACACCACCGTCGACATCGGGCTGGTGGTCGAGCACAACCCGCACCCAGCCATCTCGCAACAGGCGCAGACGCCGATTGCGTTCCAGGTAGTACCGGGTGAAGCCGTGGGAGTCGAGCTTCAGCGACGAATCCAGTTGCAGCAGGCCATGCTCCAGCGCATTGCTGTACAGCTCGCTGAGGATAGTGAACAACCTGCCCGCGTGGGCGCGAAGCCCGGGCACCTCCATCAGTACCTTGAGCAGGAAAGGCAGCGGATTGTGCTCGCGAATTGATGCCGCGCGGAAGGTATAGGCCAGTTCCCAGTCTTGTCCGTCCAGCTGTCTGACGTCTTCGTGCAGCAGGGTTGCCGGTGGCGCCTGCAATGGCTGCATGATCACTTCCAGCAGGCTGATGTCGTCCTCGGGGCTGCCATGAAAGGCTTCCAGAGCCAGCAGCAAACCATCGAAGATCACCTCAGGGCGGTTCTGATGTTCGCCGATCAGATCGACGACCCGCTCCTCGCCAAACTGCTCGCCGGCTCGGTTACGGCTTTCGATCACCCCGTCGGTCAGGCATAGCAGCCGCTCGCCGCGGCTCATCGGCAGCATCACCGGCGTCGGATCGAATCGCTCGGCCGTGGCCACCCCAAGCGGCAAATGCGTCGACGGCACACGGTGCAGTAACTCTCCGCCACACCCGAGCATCAGAACCTCAGGCAGGCCACCGTTCCAGATTCCGACCAGACCCTTGTCCGGGTTGATCTCGATCAGCACCGCGCAACAGAAGATATCCACCGGCAGAATACGGCTGAGCTTGCTGTTGGCCTCGAGCAGGATGTCGCGCAAACCGAAGCCACGGGCGGTCATCGAATAGAATATTTCCGCCAGGGGCATCGCACCTATGGCCGCAGAAAGGCCGTGGCCTGTAAAGTCCCCGAGCAAGATGTGCATGCCGCCAGAGGGTTTGTAGGCGGCCAGCAGTATGTCACCATTGAACATCGCAAACGCCGTCTGTACGTAACGCAGATTTTCCGCGCCCAGGCTGCCGGCATGCGCCACGCGGTCGTAGATGATTTTTGCCAGTTGCTGCTCGTGCAGCAGGCGCACGTGCTGGCTGCTGATCAGGTCACGCTGCTCCTGCAGCGTCTGATGCATCTCCTGCATGCGGCTGAATGCCTGGATCTTGGCTTGCAGGATGACTGGATTGTAAGGCTTGGTGAGGAAGTCGTCGCCGCCGGCTTCGAGGCACTTAACCAGTGCGCCGGTTTCGGTAAGACTGGTCAGAAAGATGATTGGTATCAGATTCTCGCCCGACTGCAGCTTCATCCGCCGGGCCGCCTCGAACCCGTCCATTACCGGCATCAGCGCATCGAGCAGCACAAGATCTGGCTGCCGCAGGCTGAATTGCACCAAAGCTTCCAGGCCGTTCTCGGCGCTGATCACCTCATGCCCAAGGCGCGACACCAGGCGAGCCAGGATCATCCGATCGGTAGGGTTGTCATCAGCGATGAGGATTTTCAGCGGCGCTGCCTGCTGGTCCGTCACCATTCCCGGGAATCGGTTATCGGACGTTCGGGTCCCCGGCATAGGTTATTCGATACTGAACAGCTGTTCGAAGTTGGAAATGCTCAGAACCTTGCGCACGTTCTCGTTGCAATGAATGATGCGTATGTCAGCCGCATCGCCGCCAGCGTGATCCCTGAGCAATAGCAGCATGCCCAGAGCGGAACTGTCGATGTAGTCAGTATCATTGAGGTCAACGACGAACCGCTGCGGTGTTAATCCGCCGCGCTCGTAGGCTTCGCGAAAATCCTGATGCGCGCTGAAATCGAACCGCCCGGATACCTTGATTGTCAGTTCCTGGCCGTCTGGGGAGAGGGTGGCCTTGATCGGCATGGGTCTTCCTTATTGATAGCTGCACAGGGGTAAGTACAGCACAGGGATGGTGAACTGTCAGGGATTATTTGGGACCGCGTTCGAAGGCCCGCTGGGAAAGTTCGTCGAGCAGTTTCTGTTCCTGACGGTCGGCCTTGAGCCGGGCCTCTTCGCGATAGCGCTCTATCAGCTTACGCAGTCCTTCGAGACGTTGATAGCGCTGTCGCCACTGTTCACGGGTCTTTTCCAGGCTCTGACCGTTCCATTTCACGGTCTGCTGCTGCTGTTCGATGGCGGTCTGCATCTGTGCCAGAAAGCGCTGATAGTTGAGCAACCAGTCGCGCCCGACGCCCTGCTGACCGCGCTGAACCCAGCCCTTTTGATATTCGCTGCAATAATATTCCAGGTCCTGCAGGCGCGCCTGGGCTGAATCGAGCTGTTGCTGCGCCTCACCCAGCCTGCCTGCCGCCTTGCGTTCCTCCTCCAGAGCCATATCCAGTACCGGCGCCAGACGCCTGATCCGGCTTTCACTCATGGCTGATCAACTGTTCCAGCGAGGCGCGGCTGTCGGTCAGGTTCACCTTGACCTGCAGACCCTGACGCAGGAACGCCTGCATCTCAGGCATTTTTTCCATGGCCATGTCGGTCAGCGAATCGGAGCCGGCCGAATAGGCGCCAACGCTGATAAGGTCGCGACTCTGCTGGTAGCGGGCATATATCTGTTTGAAGCGCTGGGCACTCTGCATCTGCGTTTCATTGACGATCTGTGGCATCGCCCGGCTGATTGAGGCCTCGATATCGATCGCCGGATAGTGGCCTTCTTCGGCCAGACGGCGCGACAGCACCACGTGGCCGTCAAGAATCGCGCGCGAGGCATCGGCAATCGGATCCTGCTGATCGTCGCCCTCCGACAGTACCGTGTAGAACGCGGTAATCGAGCCACCGCCCTGCTCGGCATTGCCGGCCCGCTCGACCAGCTGGGGCAGTTTGGCGAATACCGACGGCGGGTAACCTTTGGTAGCCGGCGGCTCGCCGATCGCCAGCGCGATCTCGCGCTGGGCCTGTGCAAAGCGGGTAAGCGAATCCATCAGCAGCAGCACGTTCTTGCCCTGATCACGGAAATACTCGGCGATGCGGGTGCAATACATTGCCGCGCGCAGGCGCATCAGCGGAGCATCATCCGCCGGCGAGGCAACCACCACCGAACGCGCCATTCCCTTCTCGCCGAGGATCTGCTCGATGAACTCCTTTACCTCGCGGCCGCGCTCGCCGACCAGACCGACGATGGTGATATCGGCATCGGTAAAACGCGTCATCATCCCTAGCAACATACTCTTGCCCACACCACTACCGGCGAACAGACCCAGACGCTGGCCGCGGCCGACGGTAAGCAGTGCATTGATCGAGCGAATACCTACATCCAGCGGCTCTTCAATCGGATGACGTTTCAGCGGGTTAATGGTAGGGCCGTTGAGGTCGACCCAGTCGTCGGCACGGAAATCGCCCTTGCCGTCCAGTGGCCGACCGATACCGTCGACCACGCGACCCAGCATCGCGGTGCCCATCGGCAGCTTGCCACCGCCCTTGGAAGGTACGACCCGCGCACCTGGCTGCACGCCCTGCAAGGTATCAACCGGCATCAGGTAGATCTTGCTGCCGGCAAAGCCCATTACCTCAGCCTCGATCTGACTGTGCCCCTGAGGGGTCTCGCTAATGACCATACAGCGGCTGCCGACCGGCGCCTTGCAGCCTTCGGCCTCCAGCGTCAGCCCGACCATGCGGATCAGACGACCCTCGACCACCGGCTCGTCGGGGAGTTTCAGAGCGGTTTCATAGGCGCCCAGACGGCGGGCAAAGCTGATGCGTTCAGGCCTTTTCATCGGCCTGCTCCTCAACGCCTGGGGAGCTGTCCTGGGGCTGTACACTGATATCCGCTGCGGGAGGATGGGCACGCTGTTCGCGATGCTCCTCGAACAACTGTTCGGTTATCTGCTGCAGGCGGGTTTCCATGGTGGCATCGAGCTGACTGTGCTCGGTTTCCAGGCGGCAGCCGCCCGGCAGCAACTGGTCATCCTCGAGCAGACGCCATTTTTCCTCATGACGCTCGCGCAGCGCCTTGGCGGCGTCGAAGTCGACCGGATTGAGATAGATACGAATATTCTCGGCGCCCATTGGCAGCGCTTTCATCGCGCCCCTGAGTACTCTGGTGATCTGGCTGGAGTCGGTCTGCAGTTCGCGCTGCACCACCTGGCGAACCATGGTCTCGACCAGCTTGAGCAGCATGTCCTCGATCTGGTCATCCTGGTCCTGCATCGGTTCCATCAGTTGCGTCATCAGCGCTTCAAGTTCGGCCAGGCGGGCGTCAACCTTTACCTTCGCCTCCTGCTGGCCCTTGAGCTGTCCGGAATGAAAACCGTCCTTCTCACCGGTGGCGAAACCCTCGTTGTAGGCTTCCTCGCGAATCTGCTCCAGCTCCTCGACCGTAAACGGCTTGGGCGCTTCTTCCTGCAGTTCTTCCTCGGCGCCGAGCTCGGAATCCAGGGCGGCATCGGCGTCCGCTTCCGGCTGCTCGCGATCCAGCGGCACCTGATGCGGTTCGGCGTCAAAGCTGGGCAGGTCCCAACGGGCAAAGGCCGACTGTTCGCCGCCACGCAGCAGCTCGCTGTCTTCGGTTCGTGCCGCCGTGCTGCTCGGGGTTTTCATCTACAGGCTTCCCAGTACCGGCATGTCAGATCATTTCCTCGCCACCCTTGCCGCCGAGCACGATCTCGCCAGCGTCGGCCATGCGTCGGGCAATGGTCAGGATTTCCTTTTGCGCTGCCTCGACCTCGCTGATACGCACCGGTCCCTTGGCCTCGAGGTCGTCCTGCAGCAGTTCGGAAGCGCGCTTGGACATGTTCTTGAATATCTTTTCCTTGATTGCCTCGTCGGCGCCCTTGAGAGCGATGATCAACACATCGGAGGAAATTTCCCGCAGCAACGCCTGGATTCCGCGGTCGTCCACGTCCGCCAGGTTGTCGAATACGAACATCAGATCCTCGATCTTGCTGGAGAGGTCCTCGTCCATGTCGCGAATCGCCTCGATCAACTGCGACTCGGTGGTCGATTCCAGGAAGTTCATGATGTCTGCAGTGCGCTTCACGCCGCCCATGTTAGCCCGGGTGGTAGTCGAGTTGCCGGCGAACTGCTTTTCGAGGATTTCGTTGAGCTCTTTGAGCGCAGAAGGCTGCACAGTGTTCAGCGCAGACACACGCAGCAGCACGTCGAGGCGAACCTTGTGGTCGAAATAGGTGATCACCTCGGCCGCCATGTCAGGATCCAGATAAGCAACGACAATCGCCTGGATCTGCGGGTGCTCGAAGCGGATCACATCGGCCACCGCCCGCGGCTCCATCCATTTCAGGCTGTCCAGACCGGAGGTGTTGCCGCCAAGCAGAATGCGGTCGACCAGACCATTGGCCTTGTCCTCGCCCAGCGCCTGGGTAAGCATGGTGCGAATATACCTGTCGGAGCCAACACCCAGCCCGGTCTGCTCGCTGACGGTCTCGATGAAGTCGCCCATGACCTGGTGCACGTGCTCGCGATTCACCGTGCGCAAACCGGCCATCGCACTGCCGACCCGCTGCACTTCCTTCGGCCCCATGTGCTTGAGAATCGCGGCAGCGTCGGACTCACCCAGGCTCAACAGAAAGATCGCGGCCTTGTCCAGTTTTGACAATTTGGAGGGGCGCTTGACTGCTTCTTCACTCATCGGCGTTGATCCACTCTTTGACTACCTGGGCCACGCGGCCGGTATCTTCAGCCAGCAATCCCTTGATCGCGTTCAACTGCTGTTCATAATCCGCGCCCGGTGACGGCAGCAACATCGCCGCGCCAGCGCCGCCGGCCACAGCGGACAGGCTGACCTGATCATCGCGCAGATCACCGTCCAGTCCGCCGCTACCGCCATACTCGGCCGGGTACCCGCCAGCGCCGGTTGCTCGGCTCGTCGTGGTCAGGTTCTTCAGTACCGGACGCAGCACGCCGAACACCAGAATCAGGATGAACAGCACGCCGAGAATCTGCTTGGCCACATCCCAGAACCAGGGCTTGGACCAGAACGGGATTTCCGGCAACGGCTCCAGTTCGGCCTGGGCAACGAAGGGACTGTTGATCACGCTGACGCTGTCGCCACGGCTGACGTCATAGCCTACCGCATCCTGCACCAGCCGTGTCAGGCGAGCAAGGTCCGCTTCGGTCAGTGGCGTGCGGGTGGTCTCACCGGTTTCCGGGTTGACCGTGACCGGATCGTCGACCACTACTGCAACCGACAGGCGCTCGAGGCGGCCCTGCTGCTGGCGGGTGTAGCTGATCTGGCGATCAAGCTCGAAGTTGCGGGTGGCCTGTTCCCGAGTATCTACTGGCGCGGCCGGCAAGGGCGCGCCTTCAACCGCCGGATCTGCCTGTTCCTCGGGCACCTGCGCCGCGCCCGGGGGCTGATTGACCAGGGCGCCGGGAATACCACGCGCCTCCTGACCGGCACCGCGTGCTTCGGTCATTACCTGCTCGCTACGCAGAGCCGATTCGGGGCTGAACATTTCAGCGGTGGACTCGACAGTGCTGAAATCCACATCGGCGGACACCTCTGCCCGATAGCGACCAGAGCCGACAATAGGCTGCAGGATACTGTTGACCCGACGTGTATAGGTTTCTTCCATACGCCGGGTGTAATCAAACTGGCGTCCAGCCACGGTCAGTTCGCTGAGCTCGCTCTGATCGGACAGCAGAGTGCCGCTCTGGTCGACAACGGTCACCTCGCCCTTGCCCAGCTCGGGAACACTGGTCGCCACCAGATTGACGATGGCCATGACCTGGGACGGCTCCAGCGCCCGACCGGAATACATTTCCAGCATTACCGAAGCGCTGGGCTTGCGGTCATCGCGCACGAACACAGTGGAGCGCGGCATCGCGATGTGGACGCGGGCCGACTTGATGTTGTACATGCTGGAGATGGTGCGGGCGATTTCGCCCTCGAGGCCGCGGCGGTAGGTGGCCGCCTCCATGAACTGACTGGTGCCGAGCCCGCGCTCACGGTCGAGAATCTCGAAACCCAGATTATCGTCGCGCGGCGTCACACCGGCACCGGCCAGCCGCATGCGCGCGTCACTGAGGTCTTCACTTGCAACCAGCAGTGCGCCGGTATTGGGATCGATGCGGTAGTCGATACGGCTGGTCTGGAGAATTTCCGTCACTTGGGCCGAGTCGAAACGCTGCATGTCGTTGTAGAGGATCTGATAGTCCGGCTGCTGCGACCAGAGCACCACCGCAAAACCGATGGCCACACTGGCAGCCAGGCCAACGAGCAGACCGAATTGACGCAGGATCGGCAGCTGCGACAGATTGTCCAGAAAGCTCATGCCCAGAAACGGCTTGCGATCGCCGCCAGCGGGAGCCTGGGGCCGGGTGGCCGGTGTGTTTGCGGTGTTCGCGGAATCCATTTTCTACCCTCGGTCAATCACGGCAAATCAGATGGGCATGTTCATTATGCTTTCGTAGGCAGACACCATCTTGTTGCGCACCTGCAACGCAGCCTGGAACGCAACGCTGGATTTCTGCGAAGCAATCATCACTTCGGTGAGGTCAATGCCGGGGTCGCCACGTTCGTAGCCGGTCTGCAATTCGGAGGTAGTCTTCTGCATTTCGTTGACCCGGTCCACTGCATTTTTCAGCAGATCGTCGAAAGCGGGGCCGTTGACGTTCTGCTCCACAGGCGCAGGCGCCTGCGGGCGGCCCATGGCTTCCATCTGCATGGAGCGCATCTGCAACATCAAACGATTGAACTCGACACCCTGGGTCATACCAATCTCCAAACCGTATTTTTTTGACGGCGACTGTAGCTTTAAGATTGATAGAGCAAGATCAATGCCAACTAGAAGCGCAGCTCGACATCCAGACCGGCATCACGCATCTGCGCCAGCTTGTAGCGCAGGGTACGCGGGCTGATACCCAGTTTGTCTGCAGCCTCTTTACGACGGCCGCGTTCAGCCCGGAGCACATCGAGGATCAGCTGGTATTCGCGCTGCCTGACACCCACGCCGAGGTCGGTCGTCAGATTGTTGGCAGAGGGAGAATCGGGGGCTATATCGGGGTTCGCCTGCGGCGACGGATTGCCGTCACGCTCGGCGGAAGAAAAAACCGGGGCGGTGGGCGCAGTGAACGCGGGGCGATCAATCAGGCCGCTTGCTGCCGGCGTGACCGGACTACCCGGCTGTACCGCCAGACACAGATCCTGGGCATGAATCACGCCGCCGTGTTGCAGAATCAGCGCGCGCTGCACGGCGTTATCCAGCTCGCGTACGTTGCCCGGCCAGCCGTGCTGCTGCATCGCCTGGCAGGCATCCTCGGCGAAGCGCACCACTGGCTGGTTCATCTTGCTGATATGCTTGTCCAGCAGCCGCTGGGCGATCGGGACGATATCACCGACCCGCGCGCGCAACGGCTGCCACTGCAACGGAAAAACACCGAGGCGGTAGTAGAGATCCTCGCGGAATCGCCCGGCGGTGACTTCCGCCGGCAGATCGCGGTTGGTGGTAGCAATCACGCGGATATCCAGCTGGACCAGCTTACGGCCACCCACGCGCTCCACCTCCCGCTCCTGCAGCACACGCAGCAGCTTGGCCTGCAGCGCCAGCGGCATCTCGGAAATTTCGTCCAGTAGCAGCGTACCGCCGTTGGCCTGCTCGAACTTGCCCGACTGCGCCGCCACAGCGCCGGTAAAGGCGCCCTTCTCGTGACCGAACAGCGTGGCCTCGAGCATGTTGTCCGGGATCGCTGCGCAGTTGATCGCAATGAAGGGTTGTTGCGCCCTGGACGAAGCCTGGTGGATATAACGCGCCAGAACTTCCTTGCCGGTCCCGGACTCGCCGGAAATCAGCACGGTTGAGTCGCTTGCGGCAACTCGACTGGCCAGCTGCAATAGTTGCTGACTGGCCGGCTCCACCGCTACCGGCCCCTCCAGCTTGCCGGACTGCAGGCGGCCCAGAGCATACTGACCCAGCAGGTCGAGCAGCGCTTTCGGCTCGAAGGGTTTGACCAGATAATCCACCGCGCCGTCGCGCATCGCGCCGACCGCGTTCTGTACAGTGCCATAGGCGGTCATCAACAGTACCGGCAAATGCGGATGCTGCTGGCGCAGCGCGCGCAATAGACCATGACCATCCATACCCGGCATATTCACATCGCTCACCACCATACAGACGGATTCGCGCTGCAGCAGTGCCAGCGCAGTCTCGCCGTCTCCGGCCTCAAGGTAATCGTAGCCGCCCAGGGTGAGCGTGTCGGCCAGCGCCTCGCGCAGAGCACGATCGTCTTCGACCAGCAGAATACGTGGCTTGCTCATGGGCGAGCTTCCCGACCGTTACCCTGAGTACCGGCGGGCTGCAACGGCAGCAGCAATTCGGCGCAGGTACCCCAGCCAGCCTTGCTGCGCAGATAGAACGCGCCGCCATGGGCCGCGGCCACCGATTTAACCACCGACACACCCAGGCCAGTGCCCTGGGAGCGGGTGGTGAAGAAGGGCTCGCCTATCTGCGCGCGCTGGGCGGCGTCCATACCGCAGCCGGTATCAACCACCGCCAGGCTGAGCTGCCCTTCAATCAGACGCGCGCATACCTTGAGCTGCGGATAATGGCCGCCGGCCTGAATGGCATTGTCGATCAGATTGGTCACCGCGCCGATCAGCGTGTCGCTGTTGCAACGCAGCAGCGCATCGGTATCGCAACGGTTCTCCCAGCGGCAGGTGGCGCCGGCCTGACCCAGCATCGGCTCGGCCTGCTGACGCAGGGCTGCGAACAGCTCGCTCACGGTCAGGCGCTCGGTCATCGGCAGATCGCCCTTGGCGAACAACAGCATGTCGCGCACCTGATGCTCGATAGTCTGCAGGCGGCTGGTCAAGCGCTCGCCAAAACGCTGGCGATGCTCCAGCGGCAGCGCGTTGTCATTCAGGTGGCTGGCATACAGCATCGCCGTGGAAAGCGGCGTACGAATCTGGTGGGCGAGCGACGCAACCATGCGGCCAAGGGCGGAGAGCCGCTCATGGCGGGCCAGCTGACTCTGCAACTGGCGGGTTTCGGTTTGATCGTTGACCAGGATGATCTGGCCCGGCTCACCGTTCAGCGAGCGGGTCGCCAGGGACACCCGGCGGCCACTGCGCAGAGATACTTCGTGATAATCGTCATCCCGGGGAGCAAAACGGTCGCGAATCAGATCACGCCACAGTTGCCCTTCCAGTGGCTCGCCGAGCAGCTCCCGGGCGGCCGGATTGGCTTCGCGTACGCGGCCATTGCCATCGAGCACCACGACGCCACCCGGCAGCAGGTCCAGCAGATTCTGCAGGCGGGAGGCGAGGCAGGCTTTTTCCGCCAGCTCCTGGTCGCGCTGCACGCGCGCCTGGTCAAGCTGACCCTGCAGCGAGGCAACCTGTGCCTGCAAAAGGGTATGGGAAGAGGACAGCCGGTCCGACATTTCCTGGAACAGCGCATGGGCGCGCTCAAGCTGAGCTTCGCTTCGCTGCGGGCGGGCGCCCGGGCCGTCGATCTGTTGATCGACTTCGGTGGCGGGCAGGTGTTGGGCAGTCAGAACCATTGGTCATCCCCTGATTACAATACGTCTCGTCAGGGGTGACAAAGCAAGGCCTGTGCCATCATTGCCAGATCTATTTAAATCAATAAGTTACAATCGATCAAGCAATATCGCGTCAGTCTTCTGACAGCTCGACTCCGCGATTGATTCCGTACTTGCGCATCTTCTCGACCAGCGTTGTCCGGCGGATACGCAGCCTTTCCGCGGCCCGGGCCACCACGCCGTTGCATTCATCCAGCGCCTGCTGGATCAGCGTCTGCTCGAGCCCACCCAGGTATTCCTTGAGATCCAGGCCTTCGGGCGGCAGATAGGCAGGACTGTCCAACCCGACCAGCCCACTGAACGCTTCGTCACGCTCGTCCTCATCGGCGCGCAACTTGCGCAGGTCTTCCTGGTCGTCTTCCACGTAGCGGAACTTGCGCGGCAGCTCACCCACGCCGATTACACCATGGGGATGCATGATCGCCATACGCTCGACCAGGTTGGCCAGCTCACGCACGTTGCCCGGCCAGTCGTGCTGACACAGGGACATGATCGCCGAGGTGCTGAAACGGATCGACCCGCGCTTTTCCTTCTCCAGACGCGTGATCAGCTCGTTCAGCAGCAGCGGCAAATCCTCGATCCGCTCGCGCATCGCCGGCATCTCGATCGGGAACACATGCAGACGGTAGTAAAGATCCTCGCGGAAACCACCCTCCTCGATCATCGTCTCGAGATTCTTGTGGGTCGCGGCAATCACCCGCACATCGGCGGTCTGCACCTTGTTGCTGCCGACGCGCTCGAAGGTTCTTTCCTGCAGCACGCGCAGCAGTTTGACCTGCATCGGCAACGGCATGTCACCGATCTCGTCGAGAAACAGGGTGCCGCCCTGGGCCAGTTCGAAGCGTCCGGCACGGCTGGTAATGGCCCCGGTAAAGGCGCCCTTCTCGTGCCCGAACAGCTCGCTCTCCAGCAGCTCCGCCGGGATGGCGCCGCAGTTGACCGGCACGAACGGCTCATCCTTGCGCTTGGAATGGTAGTGCAGGTTACGCGCGACCACTTCCTTGCCGGTTCCGGACTCGCCTAGAATCAGCACGGTGGCTTCGGTGTCGGCCACCTGCTGCATCATCTGTCGTACGGACTGAATGCTGCGGCTGGTACCTACCAGGCTACGGAACAGGTTGGGCTCGCGCTGGCGCTGACGATTACGCTCATCAAAGACCTCGCGGTACACCTGAGCGCGATGCAGCGCATCGAGCAGCTGGTTGTAGCCCAGCGGCGGCGTCAGCACTGCGAGCAGCCGCTGGCGCAAATGCTCCGGCCAGTGGGAGGCCTGTTCGGCGCACTGCAGGACAACCGGGAGATTCTCATCCCACTTATCCAGCTGGCCAATCAGACCCTGCACGCCATTCGGCTCGGCGCAGTGGCCAAGAATGACGCATTTGAAAGTACCGGGGCTGGTTATCTGTTGTTCCACATCCGACTGCCAGTTGGCAGAGGTGCTCAGAATGACCTCTTCACCCAGAAAGGCGAGAATTACACTCAGGTCCTGACGACCCTGGGGCGCATCATCGATCAGCAAAATATGGCTGTTGGGCAACATAGGCGAGGCGGGTGTCCTGTAAACACGCAATAACGGCACCGCGAGTTGATAGCGTAGTGCCACACTGACAAACGTCGCTCAAAGGTAGTCAGATTTGCTTCGCGAGTCAAATAGTTGGCGCAGTTTTATGGCACTTTTATGTAGAGGTATTCAGATGCACTGATTTGCTCAGCCAAACATCTGATAGACCTTGGCGCCCTGCTTGCTGCGCTGCAGGTCCTGAAGCTCTTCAGCCAGCTTGCCCTGCACCGCCTGACACAGCGCTACCACTTCGCGGTAGGTGGTCAGCAGGTTGTCCAGCGCATCGGCCAGAGCCTGATCGTCGCGATCTTCCTGCGCCATGGCCTGGGCCACCAGTTCACGGCAAACGCCGTCCAGGCTGCTGACCTGCTGCCAGTCGCCTGCGTGGACCGCCTCGACCAGCGCCTGATGGGTATCTTCCAACTGCTTGACCGCAACCGTCATGATCTTTTCCTCAGTGTTGGCCAATGCCATCCCAGCCTTCCTTCACATCGCGCAACAGAGCCGCGACCTCGTCCAGCATGGCCGGATCATTCTTCAGGTTGGCCATGCTCAGACGCTGCAGCATGTAAGCATAAAGGCTATCCAGA
>NZ_JBFGFI010000075.1:0-13928 GCF_041579695.1 Halopseudomonas sp. | reverse complement strand
CTGGCCGGCGAGGCCGACGCCTTTGCAGTCGCCTGCATAGAGGAAGCATTGCAGCTGCGCGCTGCCGGTATTACCCAACCGATTTTACTGCTCGAGGGCTGGTTCGAAGCCAGCGAACTGCCACTGATTGCCGAACACCGGTTGTGGGCTGTGGTGCACGAGCAGTGGCAGGTCAATGACCTGCTCAAGGCGGACCTGGTCGAGCCCCTGCATATCTGGCTCAAGCTCGACAGCGGCATGCATCGGGTCGGATTTGCTCCGCAAGACTACCCGCAGGTCTGGCGCCAGTTGCAGGCGAGCACGCAAGTCGCCAGCCTGACCAAGATCAGCCACTTTTCCCGCGCGGACGAACCCGAAACCGGCCGCACCGAAGAACAGATGGCCGTATTCCAGCGCGCGACCGAAGGTCTCGATGGTCCGGTCAGCCTGTGCAATTCACCCGGCGTGCTGGCCTGGCCCCAGGCGCACAACGACTGGCTGCGCCCCGGCATCATGCTCTACGGCGCCACGCCATTCGGCTTCCCACAGGAACATGCCGACAGGCTGCAACCGGTGATGCAGCTGCAGTCGAAAATCATAGCGGTAAGAGATCTTCCGGCCGGCGAACCCATTGGTTACGGCTCGCGTTTTGTCACACCACGACCTACGCGCATGGGCGTTGTGGCTATGGGCTACGCCGACGGTTATCCGCGGCACGCGCCCGATGGTACGCCAGTACTGATCGACGGCCAGCGCAGCCAGCTGATCGGTCGGGTGTCCATGGACATGCTCACCGTGGACCTGACCGATCTGCCCGGCAGCGGGCTGGGAAGCGACGTGCGGTTGTGGGGCGCCGGACTGAATGCCAGCGAGGTGGCGGCTCACGCCGGGACCATCGCCTATCAGCTTTTCTGCAACCTCAACCGGGTGCCGCGACGCTTCACTTCTTCTTTTTCTGCTTCCGCCACTTGAGACTGAACAGATCGGTACGCCGGTCCTTGAGATTGGTCACCGAGCCCTCGTTGCGCACCAGTTTCAGGCGGGTGTAGTCCAGATCGGAGAAGAAGATCATCTCGGTATTGGGCGTCGTCTCGTTGAGCACCGCATCATGCGGGAAGGGGAAGTCCGAAGGTGAGAACACCGCCGACTGGGCGTACTGGATGCCCAGGTTCTCGATCGAAGGGACGTTACCCACACTGCCGCACAGCACCACATAGCATTCGTTCTCGATCGCTCGCGCATGGGCACAGTGACGCACGCGCTGGTAACCGTTTTTGGTGTCGGTCCAGAAGGGTACGAACAGCAGATCCATGTCCTGGTCGGCCAGCAGGCGACCAAGCTCCGGGAACTCCACGTCATAGCAGATCAGGATGCCGACACGCCCGGCGTCCGTCTCGAATACCGCCAGATCATCACCGCCCTCGATCACCCAGTCACGGCGTTCCTGCGGGGTAATGTGCAACTTGGCCTGGCGCTCTTCGGTGCCATCGCGGCGCAGCAGATACGCCACGTTATACAGACGTCCGTCTTCACCTTCCTCGATCATCGAGCCGGCAATGATATTGATGTTGTAGCTCACCGCCATGCGCAGCATTTCACTGCGAAAACGTTCGGTAAAGCTGCTCAGGTAGCGGATTGCCTCGATATCGTCGGACTGATCGCGCAGCCCCATCAGCGGCGCATTGAACAGCTCGGGAAACACCGCAAAATCACTCTGGTAATCCGACAGGGCATCGACAAAGTACTCCACCTGCTCGAGCACAGCCTCCACCGAGGCAAACCGGCGCATCTGCCATTGCACCGCACCCACGCGCACCTGGTTGCGATTGGTCTGCAGCAGTCGCTCCTCGGGCTCGTAAAGGATGTTGCTCCATTCCAGCAGCGTCGCGTAGCCCATGGACTTCTTGTCTTCGGGCAGATAACGACGCATCAGCCGTTTGACCTGAAAATCATTAGCCAACTGGAAAGAGAGGATCGGGTCGTGGATTTCCTTACGGTCAACCGCCTCGATGTACTCGGTCGGCTTCAGCTCATCGGCATGCTCGTGGTAGCCGGGTATGCGCCCACCGGCCAGAATCGCCTGCAGATTGCGCGAGCGGCACAGCTCCTTGCGAGCCTCATACAGGCGCCGGCCCAGGCGATGGCCACGATATTCGGGATCAATCAATACATCCAGACCGTAGATCGCGTCGCCATCTTCCTTATTGGGGATGATTTCGGTATTCCCGATCAGGTCGGCATACTTGTGCGGATCGGAAAAGATGTCGTAATCGACCATCACACTGAGCGCTACCCCGATCAGCTTCTCGCCGTCGACAATCACCAACTGGCCATCCGGAAAGTCCCGAATCAGCCGGGTGATGGTCTTTTTCGGCCAGGCACCGCCAATATCGTCATAGACCTTGTCCATCAATACCTTGAGCTGCGGATAGTCGCTGGGTTTCAGGGTCCGCAAGGTCAAATGCAGGTCTTCAAGATCCATACTGTTTGTCTCTCTATTCATTTTCACGGCGCCCATCATAACAGGTGTTCAAGCATCCCTCTTGATCCGTTGTAAATTCTGAACGGTCATGCAATGATTTGCCTCATTTATTGCAACACTGATCAGCAGGAGGATCCGCTATTGGACGTAGGTGCCCGCCTAAAAACCATTCGCAAGCTCAAGGGCCTGTCGCAGCGTGAACTGGCCAAGCGAGCCGGAGTAACCAACAGCACCATTTCGATGATCGAGAAAAACAGCGTCAGCCCCTCGGTCAGCTCTCTGAAAAAGGTGCTTTCGGGAATACCCATGTCACTGGTGGACTTCTTCTCGCTCGAAGTAGACGAGGACAGCCCGCGCAAGGTGATCTACCGCGCTGACGAACTGCTCGACATTGGCTCCGCTGAAGTGACCATGAAGCTGGTCGGCAAGGGCCATCCCAATCGGGCGTTTTCCTTCCTCAATGAGATCTATCCGCCCGGTTCGGATACCGGTCCCGACATGCTCAATCACGAGGGCGAGGAAGCTGGCACTGTGGTCGCCGGCCAGCTTGAAGTCACGGTCGGCAGCGAAATCTTTGTGCTCGATACCGGCGACAGCTACTACTTCGACAGCAGCCAGCCGCATCGCTTCCGCAATCCGTTCGAGGTACCCTGTGTGCTGATCAGTGCGACAACGCCAGCCAATTTCTAGTCGGTTTTTACCGCTGGCCTTCCACCCTCATTGCGCCATCGGAGGCTGATATATGTCCGCCAACGCTACCCCTGAACTGCTCATCGGCGCCAGTACCGAGCGCCTGGTGGCGATCAGCCCGAACATGGCGAATCGTCACGGGCTGATCGCCGGCGCTACCGGCACAGGCAAGACCATAACACTGCAGGTACTCGCCCAAGGCTTTTCCGACCTGGGTGTGCCTGTGCTGGTGCCGGATATCAAGGGCGACTTCTCCGGCATCGCGACGGCCGGGACGATGAGTGACAAACTGGCCAAACGGGCCAACCGGGTCGGCCTGGCGGACCTGCAAATGCGCGGCGCACCCACAGTGTTCTGGGATGTGTTTGGCGAACATGGCAACCCACTGCGCCTGACCATCGCCGACTTCGGTCCGATCATGCTCGCGCGCCTGCTCAACCTGAACGAGACCCAGACCGGCGTATTGCAGATACTCTTTCGGGTGGCCGACGACAATGGCTGGCTGCTGCTTGATCTCAAGGATCTGCGCTCGATGCTGTCGCACCTGAATCAGCACCGCGCTGACATCGGACCCCGTTACGGCAACATTTCACCCGCCAGCATCGGTGCAATACAGCGTGCGCTGCTGAACCTGGAGGGTCAGGGCGGCGAGCGCCTGTTCGGCGAGCCCGCGGTCACGCTGGAGGATTTTCTGCAGACCGACGAGCAGGGCCGGGGCGTGGTCAATATCCTGCACGCCTCGCGTCTGTACCGCGATACCCCGCTGGCCTATTCGAGCATCCTGTTGTGGCTGTTGTCGGAGCTCTTCGAGCAGTTGCCCGAGGCAGGTGATGCGGACAAGCCACGCTTCGTATTGTTTTTTGACGAGGCGCACCTGCTGTTCAAGGACTCGCCAAAAACATTGGTGGACCGGATAGAGCAGGTGGTGCGCCTGATCCGCTCCAAGGGTGTGGGAGTCTACTTCATCACCCAGAGCCCCCTGGATGTGCCCGAGGCGATTCTCGGACAGCTGGGCAACCGGGTACAGCATGCCCTGCGCGCGTTTACGCCCCGCGACCAGAAAGCTGTGCGCAGTGCGGCGCAAACCTTCCGGGAAAACCCGGGCCTGGATACCGAGCAGGTGATTACCGAACTCGGCGTAGGCGAGGCGTTGGTCTCGGTGCTGGATGAAAAGGGCGTGCCCACGCCGGTGGAGCGGGTCATGGTGCGACCGCCAGCGAGCCAGATGGGTCCGATATCCGATGCCGAGCGCAGCCGCCTGCTGAAGCAGTCGGTACTCGCGGGAATATATGATCAGGAGCTCGACCGCGATTCGGCCTATGAAATACTCAGGCAGCAGGCCGAACAGGCGCTTTCGCAACAGACCGCGCAAACCCGCACCCAGCAACAGGCCAATCGCGAGCGCTCACCCGCCCGCGCGCAACGCAAATCCGGGCTCGAAAGCATGGCCAATTCGATGGGCCAAAGCGCCATGCGCAGCCTTGGCAGTCAGCTGGGCAGGGCCATCGTCCGCGGCCTGCTCGGCTCTCTGAAAGGCCGCTAGAATATGGCCGTATCCTGACAAATCAGGATGGAGGGTAAGCGGACAGGATACGGCTGACCATATCGCGAATCTGCTGCTCGCGCTCGGCCGGCGCCCTGGACGCATCCCACAACTGGCGTTCATCGCTGCCGCGCCACACCAACTGACCATCCTCGACATCACGCATGTCGATCTGCAGTGTCAACATCTGGTATTCCACCGAACGTGACTGGGCATACGCAGGGCCTCCGCCCCAACCCCAGCCCCAATAGCCGAAGGAACCGCCCCAGGTAGTAGTGACCTGATCTTGTTCTTTCTCACTGATCACATCCACTTGAAACAGCAAGTCGGCAGATCCGGTGTCACCGGCCTGGCGCAGGCCGCGCGCCTCCAGCTCGCCACGCACTGCCTCGCGGATCCGCTGACTGGTCAGATCGCTGCCCACCCGTGGATCGTCTTGCGGCGTGTAGGTAATGGCCGGTTCGGCCCAGGCCCAGGTGCGGTAATGGGTGAAATCGCGACTGGTGTCGTAATCACGCTCCACCTGCGTGGTCTGGCAGGCGGCGAGCAACAGCGCGCAGCCTACGAGCAAGGCGTTTCGCATGGTCTGCGGCAAGCAGTGAAGAGTCGACCATCGTAAAGACAGCATAAACAATACCTCGATTCGCGGGCCTGTCCTGTTCGACTCGTATCCCGACAGTTGGTTCGTCAGAGCGGCAGCGAAATGGTAAAGCGCGACCCCTCACCCGGAGTCGATTCCAGATTGATCGTACCGCCATGCAGCAGCACGATTTCCTTGCACAGAGCCAGGCCGAGGCCGATCCCCCCACTCTTGTTGCCGACCTGCGCGAAGGGCTCGAAAGCACGAGTCTGCTGGCTGTAGGCAATACCCGTCCCATCGTCCTCGACATGGACTATCAGACGATCGGCTTCACGCCTGGCCTCCAATGTAACATGGCCCCCGCTGTCTGTATGCCGCAGCGCATTGCTGATCAGATTGTCCATCACGCGGCTGATTTTCAGCTGATCCAGCTCGACCACCGGCAACTTCTCGTTCAGCTCGACCTGCAAATCCACACCCTGGTCGAGCGCCTGATTGGTGAAACGGTGATGCGACTGCAACAGCAGCGACTCGATATCGCAGGGGCCTGTTTCAAGTTTCTGCAAGCCGCTCTGATAGCGGGAAAAATTCAACAGGTCGTTGATCAGCCAGACCAGCCGGCGCATTTCCTCGTCTACCGTCTGCGCCAGGTCTGCCTCGCGGCCTTCCTCCGGCAATTTCAGACGTTCCCGCAGCAGCGCAAAAGCCATATGCATGCCCGCCACCGGGGTGCGCAGTTCATGGGACGCACGCAGCACGAATTCACTGCGCACTCGCTCGAATGCGCGCTGAGTGGTCACGTCACGCAATACCATAACCGCGCAGATCACCTGCTGTTCATCATCGCTGACCGAGGACAGGCTGTAGGTGAGCACCCGGGCTTCCCCACCCGCGACCACCTGCAGGTCCTGCTCTCCTTCCTCGCGCGTCTGCCCCTGCAGAACCCGCCCGAGCTGCTCGTCGAGCTCCGGATAATCCAGAACCGCCCCAAGGCACAGCCCCAGATGCTCCTCATCGCAACCGAGTTGCCGCCGCGCCACTGGATTGATGTGCTCGAGCTCAGCAGCGCAATTGAAGATCAGCAGGCCGCCGTCCATACTGTCAAGCACCGCCTGCAAGCGCTTGCGCTCGGCATGCAAGGCAGCCAGATCACTGTTCTTGAACTCCTGCAGCGAGTCTGCCATGAGGACAAAGCGCCGGCTGAGAATACCCAGTTCGGCGATCGGGGAAATCGGCAGCATGACTCTGAAGTCCCCGCGCCCAACCCGGTCCGCAGCCCGGGCCAATGCCTCGATTGGCCGACCCACCCGCTGCGCGATACTGTTTGCGGTAATCAACCCGATAAGCATAGCGGCGATCACCACCAGCCCCAGTAAAGTGGCGATCAACCTTGCGCGCTCCTGGGTTCTTCTAATGGCACGCTGAACCTCATTCACATAGCGTGCCTGCACTGAGCTGATACTGTTACGCATGGCCATGATCGCCGAACTGTATTCGTCGTTCTGCAACAACGCGCCATGCATTGTAAAAGGTCTTTCGAAGATCTGACTGAGCGTGGCGTAGTTGCTGCGGATCGCTGCTATGGCGTCGCGATCGCTCTGATCCATCGCGCTTTCAGTGGCGATCGCCAGCCAACGCTGAAAGGTCTCATCCGACGCTATCAGCGCTTCACTGTCGAGATTCTCGGCGAGCAGCAGCGTGACCTGCTGGCTCAGCTCGTGGCCCAGTCCCTGGCTGGCCTCGATGATCCCCAGGTTACGGGTCATCGCGTCATTCTGGGTCTGGGTAAGATGGAGCACGCTGTACAGGCCGAGAATCAGCCCCAGTAGCGCAACGCCGAGCAGGCCGCTGATACCGAGGAAAAGCCGACTGCGCAGTTTCACAAAGCCAACTGCTTGCGTTTCCGGTAGAGCGTGGATGCGTCTATGCCGAGCGTCTTCGCCGCCTGATCAAGCGTTTCACTGTTGGCCAGAACAGACGCAATATGAGCCTTTTCCAACTCCTCAAGGCTCATCTCCGCGCCGATCCGCGGCGCATTGGTAACCGCGGGGCCCGTAAAACCCAGATGGTCCACACCGACCAGTTCTTCGAGGCAAATGATGCTCGCCCGTTCCATCACGTTGCGCAATTCGCGGACATTGCCCGGCCAGGAATAACCGCGCAGCGCCTGTTTGGCTTCATCGCTCAGCGCCTTGGCGGGCGTACTGTAATCATTCACGAAACGCGACAGGAAGCGCTCGGCCAGCGGTACGATGTCATCCTGACGGTCGCGCAGTGGGGGGATCGTCAGGGTGATAACGTTCAGACGATAGATCAGATCCTCACGAAACTCTCCGGCGCTGACCATTTCCTGCAGATTGCGGTTGGTCGCAGCCAGAATACGCACGTCGGCACGGCGGGTTACCGGGTCCCCGACGCGCTCGTATTCCTTGTCCTGGATAAAGCGCAGCAACTTGGGCTGCAAGGTCAGTGGAAAGTCGCCAATCTCGTCCAGGAACAGGGTGCCGCCGTCAGCCTGATTAACCCGCCCCAGGGTATTCTCGCTTGCCCCGGTAAAGGCGCCACGCGTATGGCCGAACAACTCACTTTCCATCAAATCCGCGCTCAACGACGGACAGTTGATGGTGACGAAGTTCTTTTTCGCACGCCGACTCCAGCCGTGCATTGCCCGGGCGAGCTCGCCCTTGCCGGTGCCGGACTCGCCAAGAATAAGCACGTTGGCATCGGTTATGGCCACTTGTCGCGCGGTATCCAGCACCGACATCATCACCGGGCAATGCGATTCGATTACCTGCTCCGGCTTGCCAAGCTGACCCTCAAGCAATTCCAGACGCGCTGCCAGATGCCGCACCTTCAGCTGTTTAGCGGCACTAATGCGCAACTGGTCGGGACTGCAAGGCTTGACCAGATAGTCCGATGCGCCTGCCTGAATGGCATCGACGGCGGTATCGATAGCCGAATGGGCGGTGACAATCACGACTATCATCCAAGGCGCCTGCGTGCGCATGATCGCCAGAAGATCCAGTCCGCTGTCCTCACCCAGACGCAGATCAAGGAAACACAGATCGAACACCTGTTGCCGCATGACCGCCTCGGCGTTCGCCGCAGAACTTGCGGTCGCGACCTCGTAGCCATCGTCTTCCAGACAGTAACGAAAAGTGCGCAGGATCGCCGACTCATCATCCACCAGAAGAATATGACCGCTATGCTGATCTGCTTTATCCATGATTCCCGCTCTCCGGAATAAATGATGCAGTAAGGCCAGTGTATCATTCGTGCAATTTGCATGGCGAGTAGAGATTATCGGCTACTCAAAGCAGCATCTACAACACGCTTAAAACATCCAAGTCATTGTTAAATAACATTTTATTAAGAATATCCCAGAGACCTTGAGCTGCCTTCCAAGCGCCCAGACAAAAGCAGCCTGGACCATAGTCGACTAGGCTTGGACCAGATTGCATTCAATGGAGATAACCTATGCACAAGCTCAAGACGATGACCTTAGCCATCGCAACCACGGGAATGCTCGCACTCTCACCGTTCTCCGTCATGGCCCAGGACAACCGCTCGGAAGTAGGCGAAGCGCGTATGGAGGGATCCGTCGCTACGGCCTTTGCATTGAACCGGCACCTCAATCCCTTCCGTATCCAGGTGCAGGTGCAGGATCGCACCGCAATTCTCACCGGCACTGTGGAAAACGGGGTTAACCGTGACCTTGCCGAAGAAGTCGCGCTTAGCATCGAGGGCATCGAAGAGGTCGACAATCAGTTAACGGTGGATACCGACGTCGACCAGAGCGATGCCGAGCGCATCAGCTTTGCCAACAGCTTCAATGATGCGACCACCACCGCCACAGTGAAATCCAAACTGCTGTGGAATCGTCATACCCAGGGCCTGGATATCGACGTCGATACCAGCAACAGCGTCGTCACCCTGACAGGCGAAGCAAACAGTGACGCGGCCCGGGAGCTGGCGCAGCGGTTGGCGGAAAACACTGCAGGTGTCCGCGACGTTCGCAACAACATTGTGATCACTGATCAACCAGGCACTGCGGCGCAGGCGCAGCAGGCTGCGGGGGAAGCTGCGAGCGAGGCTGCCGAGGTGGTCAGCGATGCCTGGATCACCAGCAAGGTCAAATCCAGCTTGCTGTTCAACCGCAACCTCGACGCCATGGATATTTCGGTGATGTCGCGCAACAGCAGAGTGACCCTCAGCGGCCGGGTCGACAGCGACGCGCGCAAACAGCTGGCAATCGAAACGGCCGGCAACATTCGCGGCGTGGAAAGCGTCGATGCACAGGCGCTGCGCGTAGCGCCCTGAACTTAATCGCCAAAAGGAGGACAGATATAGCAGGCACGGAGACTCGATATGAATGCAATGGGTACCACTACCGAACAACTGAATGAGCTGATCGCCATCACCCGAGATGGGGAGCGACTCTACGAGCACGCTCGCAAAGAGGTCAAAGACCCTGAGTTACGTGAGCTTTTCAGCGAGATGTGCCAAGCCAAAAAAGAACTTATTCAGGCGCTCGCCGCTAAGGTCGAGGCCAACAAAGGAGAGCCGGAATCCGGCCGCACCCTAACCGGCACGATCAGACAGGTTTACGCCGATATTAAGGCCGAACTCACCAACAACGATGCCACGACCTACATCAGCCAGCTGGAAAAGACCGAAGATCGCATACTGCATGCGTTCGAGGATGCTCTGGAAAACGCTGATGTGGGCCTGCACAGTCTTTTGGGCCCGGAAATGCCCAAGGTGCGGGCCTGTCACGATCGCATGCGCGATCTGAAAAAGGCGATTGGAAAGTAGCCTTCACCGAAGGCACTACCCGTGCAGGGATGAGCGCGGGCTGCGGGCTGAACAGCCCGTTCTAACCTTGAGATAGAGGAGGAATCGGCATGCTGGGATGGGCAATTACCTTTCTGATCATCGCTATCATCGCTGCGGTACTGGGCTTTGGTGGCATCGCCGGGACCGCAAGCGGCATCGCCCAGATTCTGTTCGTCGTGTTTCTGGTGCTGTTCGTGATCTCTCTGGTCATGGGTCGGCGACCGAAACCCTAGACGCAGTTCATGCATAAAAAAACCGCTGCCAATGGCAGCGGTTTTTTCTACCTGAAAGCAGACGGCGAACTCTTCTAGCCCAGCAGATCGAGCAAGGCTTCTGCCGCTTTTTCAGAAGAGGCCGGATTCTGCCCGGTAACCAGCTTGCCATCGACCTTCACGTAGGGCGCCCAGTCATCACCCTTGCTGTAGATGCCGCCGCGCTCACGCAATACATCCTCCAGCAAGTACGGGACGACTTCCGAAAGCCCCACCGCGTCTTCTTCCGAGTTTGAAAAACCGGTCACCTGACGACCGCTCACCAGCGGTTCACCGGATGCGCTACGAGCCTGCAACAAGGCCGCAGGGGCATGGCATACCGCACCGATCGGCTTGTCAGCCTGCAGGAAAGACTCCAGCAGCGCGACCGAGTGGATATCGCGGTACAGATCCCACATCGGGCCGTGCCCACCGGGGTAGAACACCGCGTCGAAATCCTCGGCGTTTACTTCTGTCAGCTTGCGGGTGCTGGCCAGTTGCGCCTGCGCTTCCTTGTCTTGCGCAAAGCGGCGCGTGGCATCGGTCTGCGCGTCGGGCTCGTCGCTCTTGGGATCCAGCGGCGGTTGTCCACCGGCGGGCGAGGCAAGCACTACCTCGGCTCCAGCATCGCGCAGCACGTAATAGGGCGCCGCAAACTCCTCCAGCCAGAAGCCGGTCTTGTTACCGGTATCACCCAGTTGATCATGTGAGGTAAGCACTATAAGTATTTTCATGTGGTTCCTTTCGCGAATCTGTTGCATGTGGCTGTTGGACCCATTGTGGGTTAATTTGTTCAGCATCACCAAGGACAGCTTGTATGAAGACATTACTGCTCAACTGCGACATGGGCGAAAGTTTCGGGGCCTGGAAAATGGGCCTGGACGAGGAAGTGATGCCGCATATCGATTGCGCCAGCATCGCCTGCGGCTTCCACGCCGGTGACCCGGGCGTGATGCGTCACACAGTGAGCCTGGCGGTCCGCCACGGTGTGCGCATCGGCGCGCACCCCGCGTACCCTGATCTGGCCGGTTTCGGCCGACGCTCGATGAGCTGCTCCGCTCAGGAAATAGAAGATCTGCTGCACTACCAGATCGGTGCGCTGAACGGCATCTGCCGGGCTCAGGGCGCGCGGGTCAGCTACGTCAAACCCCACGGCGCGCTCTACAACGACATGATGCGCGATCCCGAGCTGCTGCACACGGTGATGCGCGCGGTCGCCGCCTATGACGCTGATCTGCAACTGATACTGCTCGCCCGCCGGGATAACAGCGAGGCAGCGTCCATGGCGGCCCCGTATGGCCTGAGCCTGCTGTTCGAGGCCTTCGCCGATCGTGCCTATGATGCCCAGGGTCACCTGGTCCATCGGGCTCTGCCCGGGGCTGTGCACCTACTGCATGGCGCGGTCGTAGCCCAGGCACTGGACATCGCTGCCGGCAGGCCCTTGATCACCGCCGATGGCAGCTCGCTGCTGCTGGAGGCAGACACCCTCTGCGTACATGGCGACAACCCCGCCGCCATCACTGCCATTCAACACATTCATGCCGCAATGCAGGCCACGGCCGGACGATGAACTATCGGCTCGAAACCATCGGGCTCGACGTATTGTTGATTCGCCTGTTCGAGCAGATAGACGAAGCCAATATTCCCTGGCTGCTCGCCGCAGCCAACCGGCTGCGTGCCATATTTGGCGCGCAACTGGTCGATCTGGTGCCGTCCTATACCACCCTGATGCTGCATTACGACATCGAACAATTGAATGATGTTCAGGCCAGGGGTGCCGTGCGCAATGCCCTTGCCAACCTCCAGCCGGAGCAGAACGAAACCAGTGGCCGCCGGCATGAACTGCCCGTGTGGTATCACGCCAGCGTCGGGCCGGACCTGACGCGAATCGCAAAGCTCAAGGGCCTCAGTGAACAGGCCGTCATAGCTGCCCACTGCGGCCGTGACTATCGGGTGTTTGCGCTGGGGTTTGCACCGGGCTTTGGCTATCTGGGTCTGCTTGATCCTGCGCTGGCAACACCACGCCTGGACACACCCAGGCAACGGGTGCCGGCGGGTAGCGTGGGGATTGCCGAGCAGCAGACAGCAATCTATCCGCTGCAGTCGCCCGGCGGCTGGAATCTGCTGGGCCGCACTGCGGTCACGCTGTTTGATCCCGACCGCGAAGGCTACAGCCTGCTGCAACCGAGCGATCGGGTGCGCTTCGTGGCGATCGATCGCGCCGAATTCCTGCGCCAGGGTGGCGACGATACGCCAATGGCGGCGGGAGCATGAGCGGCTTGCTCGTCGAGCGCACCCTGGGGCTGGCGCAACTTCAGGACCGCGGCCGCTTCGGCGTCCGGCACATCGGCGTGACCCAGGGCGGCGCGCTGGACTGGGTGGCGGCAGGCTGGGCAAACCGGCTGCTGGGCAACAAGCCAGACTGCGCCGTGCTGGAGATCCCCATGGGCGGCCTGATCTTGCGCTGTGAGCAGGATACGACGCTGGCACTGACCGGAGCCGACCTTGCCGCGACCCTCGACGACTCGCCCATTGCCCCCTGGTGCAGCTTTGTTGTGCGTCAGGGCGAGCAACTGGCATTGCACGCCCCCAGGTCCGGCGTGCGAGGCTATCTGGCCGCACCCGACGGCTTTGCCGCCCCCCTGATCCTCGGTTCGCGAGCTACCGTGGTGCGGGAAAACCTGGGTGGGCTGACCGGCGACGGCCAGCCACTGCGACGTGGTGACCGTCTGGCGTTTGGCAATCGGCGTCCAATGACGCTGGCTGTGCCGCCCGGCTTCATAACGGATTACTCAACGCCGGCCCTGCTGTCGATGCTGCCCGGCTCACGGCTGGCCGACTTCGCTGGTCGCAGTCTGTTCAAGGCGTTCAACCGGCCGTGGCAGGTTGATTATCGGACCGATCGCATGGGTATCCGGCTTGCCGGACCTGTGCTGCAATACCGCGGCTCGGGCGTGATATCCGAAGGCATCCCGCTTGGGGCGATCCAGGTTCCACCAGATGGACAGCCCATCGTATTGATGAATGATCGCCAGACCATCGGCGGCTACCCCTACCTGGGCAGCCTGACGCCGCTCGCGGTGGCGCGCCTGGCTCAGTGCAACACAGGCCAGCAGGTTCGGCTGCACCTGGTTGGCACCGAGCGGGCACGGCAAGTCCACATAAAGGCACATAAAGAACTATCTTCGATCCCTCTGCTGCCGATAGGCTGTGAATAACCCAGTCCTCTGCTGCGAAGACATACATGCCCCGCACCCCTTTCCGTCGACATTTCTGCCTGGCGCCAATGTTCCTGCTCGTTCTCGCACTGCTTGCCCAAACCGCTAAGGCGGCAACCGCTGAAGAGCTGGAGTGGGCAGTGTGGCCGCTGCCTGGAATGGTAACGGTGGTTGATGGCAAACCGACCGGAGGCACAACGATCGAAGCGTTGACGATGCTTATGCAGCACATGCCCGATGTGCCGATCAAATATTCGCTGGCCAATCGCCTGCGCCAGCAGCAACGCATGAAGAGCGGCGACCAATTCTGCTCGATTCCGATGTTGCGCCGCGCCGACAGTGACCAGCT
>NZ_JBFGFI010000074.1:0-13933 GCF_041579695.1 Halopseudomonas sp. | reverse complement strand
GGCGCCGGAGGCGCGGTGGAGCAGGCGGCCAAAGCCAAGGATAAGACAACGGCGGAAACGGTTGTTAGTGTTTTCATAATGCCCTGGAAGTCGTGCTTGAATGTTGTTGGTTAGTGGCTCTGCTAGGGTAGTTGCGATACTACTGATAGGCTAGCACCAGTTGATCCTTTTGTGACCAACTGCCCGTAAGTATTTCTGAATATTAATGATTTTCGAGGATCGAACATGCCTGTTTTCCGTCGACTGTTGCCAGGACTGACTGTCGTGCTGCCTCTGGTAGCGCTTTCCGGCTGTGCCTGGCTGCCGCAATCGGACGTCGGGGGCGGGCTGCGTGCCAGCGGTATGCTGCACATGACCGCCGACGAGGCACGGCTGGAAACCTGCGGAGGACAGGTCCATCCGGTGCACGCGGACGAGGCGCTGCGTGCACTTTTCGTCCGGGTGGCGCCGGCCGGTCAGAACGTCATCTTTGTTGATCTGCGCGGACAGCTTCTCGGCGATAACAGTATTCGTCCCGAAACGATCATACGCATGGGCGCGACGAATGAAGGTTGCGCAAATCAGATCGCCCAGGAAAGCCAATGGGTGGCGCTCGGTGAGCGTCCGGATTGGCGTGTCAGGATTGCATCATCAGGATTGCAGCTGACTACTCTGGGAAATGAGTGGCAGTCGGTCATCATCGAGCTGCTGCCCGATGGCCGTCGGGGTTTTAGCACGCGGGATGGAGAGCAGACCGAGCTATGGGTCTACCCGGACCCTTGTTTCTCCCAGCTGAACGGGAATTACTACGAGCATTCTGCCCGCCTGGTCACCGCCGGCGAGAGTATGGTCGGCTGCGCCTATCAGGGATACCTGGCAAGCGATCAACCGTCTACCAACTAGACGCTCAGCGATTAGCCTCCAAGATAGGCACTGCGCACCTGCGGATCGCTGAGCAACGCCTCGCCGGTATCCTGGGTGACGATGTGCCCGTGCTCCATCACATAACCGCGATCGGCCAGCTTCAATGCTTGGTTGGCATTCTGCTCGACCAGAAAGATGGTCACGCCCTGGGCGCGCAGTTGCTCGATGATTCCGAAAATCTGCTGGATGATGATCGGCGCCAACCCGAGTGAAGGCTCATCGAGTAACAGCAACTTTGGCTTGCTCATCAGCGCTCGGCCGATCGCGAGCATCTGCTGCTCGCCACCGGACATAGTGCCCGCGCGCTGCTGGAAGCGTTCCTTCAGCCGCGGGAACAGCGCCAGCGTGGTATCCATCTGCTCCTGAAACTCGTCCTTGTGAGTAAAGAAACCGCCCATGCTCAGGTTCTCTTCCACGGTCAGGCGGGAGAAGACTCGACGGCCCTCGGGCACGATGGCGATGTCCTTGCGCATGATCTCGGCGGTGGTCAGTCCGGTCAGCTCTTCGCCGTTGTAGCGGATGCTGCCGGAGGTGGCGGTTGGGTCGCCACACAGGGTCATCAGCAAGGTGGTCTTGCCTGCACCGTTGGCGCCGATCAGCGTGACGATCTCGCCGCGTTCCACTTCCAGGCTGACGTCATGCAAGGCCTGAATCTTGCCGTAGTGGGTCGATACATTCTTCATATACAACATGCAGATTAACCCTCAGGTTTCGCCAAGATAGGCCTTGATCACGTCCGGATTCAGTCGCACTTGCTCAGGGGTGCCCTGAGCCAGCGGACAGCCCTGGTTGATCACCACGATATGATCGGAGATATCCATCACCAGCTTCATATCGTGCTCGATCAACAACACGGTGATGTCGTGGTTATCGCGTAGTTCGGCGATCAGCTCCTTGAGGTCTCCGGTTTCGCGCGGGTTGAGGCCGGCGGCCGGCTCGTCGAGCATCAGCAGGCTGGGCTGGGTGACCATGCAGCGGGCGATCTCCAGCCGGCGCTGCTGACCGTAGGCCAGTGTACTTGCGGTGCGGTTGGCAAACTCGTGCAGGTTCACCCGTTCGAGCCAGTAGGCCGCGCGCTCCAGCGCTTCCTTCTCGCTGCGCTTGTATCCCGGCGTCTTGAACAGGCCTGCGAGCATGCTGGTGTTCATGTTCTGGTGTTGGGCGACCATCAGGTTCTCAACGACGGTCATTTCCTTGAACAGGCGCACATGCTGGAAGGTGCGGATCATGCCCTTGCGCGCGACCTTGAAGCCGGGCAGGCCCTGAATCTCCTCCCCGCGGAACACGATCTTGCCGTCGCTGGGCTTGTAGAATCCGGTCAGGCAGTTGAACACCGTGGTCTTGCCGGCGCCGTTGGGGCCGATCATCGAGACGATCTGCTTGTCGAACACCTGTAGCGCCACACCGTCGACCGCCAGCAGGCCACCAAAGCGCATGGTCAGGCCCGATACATCGAGCAATGGAGTCGTCGAGTTCATGTTCTGAGCTCCATGTGAGGGCGCTTCATCGGCAGCAGACCCTGCGGCCGCCAGATCATCATCAGTACCATCATCAGGCCGAACAGCAGCATGCGGTACTCGTTAAACTCGCGGGCCAGCTCGGGCAGAATGGTCATGATGATCGCGGCCAGTATCACACCGACCTGCGAGCCCATGCCGCCGAGTACGACGATGGCGAGAATGATCGCCGACTCGATGAAGGTGAATGACTCGGGGCTGATAAAGCCCTGGCGTGCAGCGAAGAAACAACCAGCAAAGCCGGCGAAGGTCGCACCGATGGTGAAAGCATTCAGCTTGATCGCGGTAGGGTTGATGCCCAGCGAGCGGCAGGCGATCTCGTCCTCGCGCAGGGCCTCCCAGGCACGCCCAATCGGCATGCGTAGCAGGCGGTTGATCACGTAAAGCGTGATCAGTACCAGGATCAATGCCAGCAAGTAAAGAAAGATAACCCGGTGGCTGGAATCGTAGTCAAAGCCGAAGAAACCATGGAAGGTCTGCATGCCCTCGCTGGCGCGGCGGCTGAACTCCAGGCCGAACAGGGTCGGTTTGGGGATGCTGCCGATGCCGTTCGGGCCATTGGTCAGCCAGGTCATGTTGTTCAGCAGGATGCGGATGATCTCGCCGAAGCCCAGCGTCACGATCGCCAGATAATCGCCGCGCAGGCGCAGCACCGGGAACCCGAGCAGGAAGCCGAACAGTGCCGCCATGGCACCGGCGACAAAGAGTCCGGTCCAGAAACCAAGCCCGAAATACATCGCCAGCAGTGCATAGGTGTAGGCACCCACCGCATAGAAACCGACATAACCCAGGTCCAGCAGGCCGGCCAGACCGACCACGATATTCAGTCCCAGACCGAGCATGATGTAGATCAGCACCAGGGTCGCCAGATCCACGCCACCGCGGTTGGCCATGAACGGGAAGACCACAGCCGCAGCAATGAGGAAGCACCAGAACAGCCGTTTCACTGCCGGCTTGTCGCGCAGGTCGGCAAGCTTGGGTGGTGTTTTCGGTACGCTGGGAATCGAGCACCACAGCGCATTGATCTGGTTGCGGAACAGGTTGAAGAAGAACAGGAAGCCAGCCGCGGCGGCAATCTTCCACAGTACGTCTTCACCCGCACCGGTCACGGTCAGGCCGGCCCCGCTCTGCTCCAGACGCACACCCATCAGCAGCGCGGTGAGGACCACAACCACCACCGCGGAAATGATCGCCGGTTTGAAATTGAGGGAAGTCATACCTTCTCTACCTCCGGACGGCCGAGTATGCCGCTGGGGCGAAAGAGCAGGATCAGGATCAACAGGCTGAAGGCCACCACATCCTTGTATTCGCTACTGAAATAGCCGGCAGTGATGGCTTCGGTGATACCCAGCAGCAAGCCGCCCAGCACCGCGCCAGGGATACTGCCGATACCGCCGAGTACCGCCGCGGTAAACGCCTTGAGTCCGGCCATGAAGCCGATATAGGGGTTGATCACACCGTAGTACATACCCAGCAGCACGCCGGCCACCGCAGCCAGCGCGGCGCCGATTATAAAGGTCAGCGCGATGATGCCGTTGGTGTTGATGCCCAACAGGTTGGTCATCTTCAGGTCTTCAGCGCAAGCACGGCAGGCGCGACCCATTCGCGAGCGGGTAATGAAGAAGGTCAGACCGGTCATGGTGATCAGCGTGACCGCGAAGATGATCATCTGCATGTAGGACAGGGTGGCGGCAAAGCCGTCTTCCGGTCCGATGGTGATGCCGCCGGTGATCATGCTGGGCATCGCGATGTCCCGCGAGCCCTGGGCCAGACGCACCAGATTCTGCAGGAAGATCGACATGCCGATCGCCGAGATCAGCGGGATCAGGCGGTTGCCGCCGCGCAGCGGGCGGTAGGCAACACGCTCGATGCTGTACCCGTAGGCACTAGTCACAATCATGCTGATGATAAAGGCACCGATAATCATCAGCGGCAGGTATTCGATGCCGAACAGTGCAAGGGCGGCAATGGTGATGAAAGCGATATAGCTGCCGATCATGTACACCTCGCCGTGGGCGAAGTTGATCATGCCGATGATCCCGTAGACCATCGTGTAGCCGATCGCGATAAGCGCATAGGTACTACCGACCGTGAGGCCGTTGAGTATCTGTTGCAGGAAATAATAGAGTGACTCGGGCATGGTCACGACACCTGGAATAGCAGGATGATCAATGCTGGTCAGGACAGACGGGCATTAAAAAAAACAGGCCCCGGGGGGTTGTGTACGCCCCGGGGCCTGTACCTAGGTATTACTCGCTCAGAGCAGTCTTGGTCGCGTCAGCGTGCCACTCATAGACCACGAAGTTGAAGTCCTGCAGGTCGCCCTTTTCGTCGAAGCTCAAGGTGCCGGTAGGCGTATCGAACTGGTTGCCGCGCAGTGCTTCGGCTACTTCGAAGGGATCGTTTTCACCGGCCAGCTTGATGCCGTCGGCGATGACCTGTACTGCGGCGTAGGCCGGGAACACGAAGGGACCGGAAGGGTCTTCTTCGTTCGCCTTGAACGCGGCGACGAGTGCGGCGTTGCGCGGGTCTTCGTCAAATGCCTTCGGCAGGGTAACCAGCAGACCTTCGGAGGCTTCGCCGGCAATCGCGGAGATATCCGGGTTGCCCACGCCTTCAGGACCCATGAAGGTCACATCCAGACCTTGTTCGGCAGACTGGCGCAGAATCAGACCCAGCTCGGGGTGGTAGCCGCCGTAGTAGACGAAATCTACTCCTTCCTGACGCAGTTTGCCGATCAGAGCAGAGAAGTCCTTGTCACCGGCGGTGATGCCTTCGAAGACCGGTACATCAATGCCACCTTCAACCAGCACGTCGCGCACGGCGGTGGCAATGCCTTCGCCATACTGCTGCTTGTCGTGGATGACCGCGACCTTCTCGGGCTTGACCTGCTCGACAATGTATTTGCCGGCAGTCGGACCCTGCAGGCTGTCCAGGCCGATGGTACGGAATACCAGTTCATAGCCACGCTCGGTGATCTCCGGGCTGGTGGAAGCGGCGGTCACCATCAGGATGCCTTCATCTTCATAGATGTCGGAAGCAGGCTGGGTCGAGCTCGAGCACAGGTGACCCACAACGTACTGGATCTCCTCGTTGACGATGCGGTTGGCCACGGCCACAGCCTGCTTGGGATCGCAAGCGTCGTCGAATACCACGCCTTCGAGCTGGCTGCCGTTGACGCCACCGGCCTTGTTGATCTGTTCGATAGCCATCTTCGCGCCGATAAACTGCATGTCGCCATACTGGGCGACCGGGCCTGTGACCGGGCCGGCGAGTGCGATCTTGATGGTGTCCGCGGCTACCGCGAAATTGCTGGCGCCGGCAACGGCTGCAGCAGCGATAAACAGGGAGATTGCTTTCTTCTGTGCCATTTTCATTTTATTTTCTCGCTTGATTTCGATAGATCGAAGAGTTGGCGGTGTCATGTGCCGCGAACTGTCCCCTCCCGGAACTGTACCGGCGCAGTTTAGCAATGTGCGCGCGCACAGGGAATCAGCTGTGGGCAAATTCTGGAGCAATGTCTTCTTGTTGCAACATTATGTCTGAAAGTCGACACGACCTGATCAGAGTAGGCCTTTTTTAGGGAACTTGCCGACCAATTGTTGCAAGTAAATGCTAGATGGTTACCATGCGCTGGTTCAGAAATGATGAGGAAGTATCACCATGACCGGCCCCAGTGAGACCTACGCTGCCATTCTTGGCGCAACTTCGAAGATCGAATGGAAAGCCCTCGAGCGCCATTTTGCCGCCGGCAGTCTGCTCTCGGTGAGCCAGGAACTGGATCTGGTCGAGGTAGCCGAAGCTTTTACCGGTGACGACACAGACCAGGTGCGTAAATGGATGGAGAGCGGCCAGCTCGGCGCCGCCTCGGATTCCGAGGCGGCGGATTGGAGTGAGCGCAATCCTGACACCCTGTGGGCTGTGGTGGTCCGACCCTGGGTGCTGGTGCAGGAACGTCCCGAGACGCATTGATGGTGGCTGCTGTCAGGCCAGTCGCGCCCTGAGCCAGGCGCTCAGGGCGTCGACCACAAGAACCAGCACCAGCATCGCCAGAATCACCGTGATTGCCTGCGCCTGCTGGAACAGGCTCAGCGTGACATAAAGCATCTGGCCTAGCCCGCCCGCCCCGACAAACCCCAGCACAGCCGCCATGCGGATGTTGTTCTCCCAGCGGTACAGGCTGTAGGCCAGCCACTGGGGCAGCACATTGGGCAGGGTGCCATAAAAGAAGGCCGCGGTAGCGCCCGCGCCGCTGTCCTGCAGCGCCCGTGCCGGTTGTTCCGGACTGTTCTCCAGCGCTTCGGCAAACAGCCTGCCGAGGACTCCGGTGGTATGCAGCGCGATCGCCAGAGTGCCGGCAAAAGGTCCCAGCCCGGCAGCCAGCACCATCAGCGCCGCCCATACCAGCTCCGGCACCGAGCGCAGCGCATTGAGCACAAGGCGGGACAGCATCCGCGAAACTGCCCCCAGCCTGCCGGCGGCCAGCAGGCTGAGAAGTGCGCCAGCGCCCACGGCCAGCAAGGTGCCGATAGCAGAGATCGCCAGCGTCTCCAGCAAGCCCCATCCAATCCGGGTCAACCACGGCATTGAGGTGTCTGGCGGGAAAAAGGACTGGATGTAGTCTGCCATCTGCGCCGGACCGTCTCCCCGGGCAAGGGCGCCGAGGTCCATGCCAAGGTATCCGAAGGAGGCGAAAATCGCCGCCGCGATCGATCCGCACAGCAGTAGCGCCTGCCAGCGTCCGTTCACGCCAGCCTCCTGCGCAGCACGGAGCTGAGCTGGTCCGCCAGCAGTACCAGCAAGAGGAAGCTCGCCAGAATGGTGACCACCTCACCGCCGGCAAACATGCGAATCGACAGGTCGATCATCTGCCCCAGGCCGCCCGCACCGACAAAGCCCATGATCACCGACGCACGAATCGCGCACTCCCAGCGGTACAGCGTGTAGGAGGTCAATTCCTGGGCTGCGCCCGGCAAAATTCCGTAGAAGAAGGCGGTCAGGCGGGAGCTGCCTGACTGCATCAATGCGCGCGCGGGAGCCTGGTCTACCGATTCGTAGATTTCCGCATAGACCTTGCCGAGCATGCCGCTGTAGGTGATCGCGATGGCCAGTACACCCGCGGTGGGGCCGAGCCCGACCGCGCGCACGAACAACAGCGCCCAGACGATCTCCGGGATGCTGCGCAGCAGGATGAGTACCAGCCTGACCGGATAGCGTGCGGTCGCCGACCACCTTGCCGGGCGACCGGTCAGCAGCGCAGAGACCGACAGCGCGCGGGTGGCCAGCAGGCTCATGGGTACCGCCAGCAGCAACCCCAGGGTCAGGCCGGCAGTGGCCATGGCCAGCGTTTCCAGCGTGGCGATTGCCAGCATTGCGAGAAAGTCCGGCGACAGGTCCGGAGGCCAGAATCCAGCTAGAAAACGGCCGAAGATGACAATGTTATCGGGGTCGACCAACAAGGCCGGGTTGAATTCGGTCAACACCAGGCCGGGCCAGAGAATCAGCAGGGCCAACACCGTCAAGAGCAGGCGAGGCAGGGCAGCCGGATCGCGTCGGGCCGGGTCTGACGCCAGGGCTAGAGACATCGTTGGGCTGTCCGCGGAGCGCTGGCGCTGGCTTCAGTGCCGGCATGGTTGCCGGTGCTGGCAGGCTGCGCCGAACCCAGGCCGTCATTCGCGTAGAGGGAATCCAGCAGCTCGGCGGTTACCTCCCCGGCCGGGCAGTCGAAATGCACCCGCCCGGCGCGCAGACCGATGATTCGCGGAAAGTGCTTCAATGCCAGGTCGACTGCATGCAGGCTGGCGACCAGCGTCACCTCCCTTTCTGCGGCCAGGCGGTTGAGCAGGGCCAGGGTATGGTTGGCAAGCACCGGATCCATCGCCGCGACAGGTTCGTCGGCCAGTAGCAGCCCGGCGCGCTGGTACATCACCCGCGCGATGCCGACGCGCTGCAGTTGCCCGCCGGATAGCTGGTCGCAGCGGCTGAACAGCTTGTCGGTCAGATCCAGCGGGGCCAACACCTGCTCGACACCGCGGATATCCAGCGGATAACACAGCGACAGCAGCGCCCGGGGCAGGGACCACTGCCCCAGGCGCCCGGCCTGCACTGCGGTGACTACCCGCTGACGCGGGGGCAGCGGCGGGCTCTGGTAAATCAGGCCGATACGGCTGCGCAGCTTCTTCAGTGCGCCGGATCGCAACCGCGCCGGCACTTCGCCTAGCAGCGTCAACTGGCCGCTGGTGGGCGTCAGGCCGGTGGCCAGCAGACGCAGCAGCGTGGTTTTGCCGGCACCGGAGGAGCCGACAATGGCTACCCGCTCACCCGCAGCAATACGCAGGTCCAGACCCTGCAGCGCAGTCACACCGCCGGGGTGGGTCAGACCCACCCCCTCGAGTTGCACGCCCATGGCTTACTGCAGCAGCCCGGCTGCCCGCGCTGCCTGCTCAATGCCCTGGTAGTTTTCCGGGCTGGTTTCGATAAAGCGGCTGGCGCGCTGCAGGTCGAGAATGGCCTTGTGCTCGGCGTTCTCCGGGTCAAGCTTGAGAAACGCCTGGCGAATATTTTCCACCAGTTCGGGTTCCAGATCGCCACGCACGGTCCAGTTGTAATCGAAATAGGTCGGCGTGCGCTGGTAAACCCGTACCTTGTCGGTATCGACCTTGCCTTCGTCGACCAGCTTGTCCCACACCGATGCGTTCAGCACACCAGCATCCACCCGGCCGGATTCGACCCAGGCAGCTGTCGCATCGTGGGCGCCGGAGAAAGCGATGCGGCTGAAGAAACTGTCTGCATCAATGCCTTCCTGCTGCAGGAAATAGCGTGGCATCAGGTGGCCCGAGGTCGAAGAGACGGAGCCGAACGCAAAGCTCTTGCCCTCCAGATCGCTGTGTTGCTGCACATCAGGGTTGGCGGTAATAAAGGTGCTGGTGAACACCGCATCCTGTTCGCGCTGCACTACCGGTATCGCGTCGCCACTGCGCAGGTGCGCCTGCACAAAGGTAAAGCCACCCAGCCAGGCCATGTCCAGGCGACCGGCGCCCAGCGCTTCAACTACGCCGGCGTAGTCGGACACCGGCTGGAAGCTCACGGGCATGCCCAGTTCCTGTTCCAGATACTCGCCCAGGGGCTCGAACTTGCGCAGCAGCTCGGTGGGCGCTTCATCGGGAATGGCAGACACGCGCAGGGTTTTTGTTTCCGCTGCCAGGGGCAGGGCGGCAAAAAGGGTAGCAACAGACAGGCACAAGCCAGCCATGACGGCCAGCGGACGTTTTGAAGTCGACATGTATTTCTCCGGTTCAATAGCGGAAGACTCCCAGTCAGGTGTCGAATCCGACCGGGGCGTGGCGCGAGTGTAGCATGGGAGGATTACACGCGGCGCGCGCTTGGCCTCACCGTTGACTCGGGCTTATCATCAGGTGCCGCCTGTCCCGAGGATCGCTACCCGATGTCATGGCCCCTGTCTGCCAATCTTTCCATGCTCTTCACCGCTCTGCCGCTGCCTGCGCGCATCGAGGCTGCCGCGCAGGCAGGCTTTGACGGCATCGAGATCCAGTTTCCCTATGCGGTGCCGGCCGATGAGCTGGACGTCGCCCTGCAGCGGGCGGGCCTGCCGCTGGTGCTGTTCAACGTGCCCGCCGGTGATCTGCTCGAAGGTGGGGCAGGGCTGGCCGGGGTGCCGGGCCGTGAGGCGGAGTTTGCCAGGGCGCTGGAAGAGGCGCTGGCCTATGCCGCTGTTGCACGCCCGCAGCGGGTGAACGTATTGCCGGGGCGGTTGCTGGAGGGCACGCCGCGCGAGGCGGCGCTGGAGGTGTTGGCCGGTAATCTTGCAAAGGCAGCCGATGTATTCGGTGACTTGGATGTAGAAGTGGTCTGTGAAGCGATCAACCGGATCGACATGCCCGGTTTTCTGCTAGCCACCGGCGATGAGCTGGCGCAGATGATCGAGCGCGTAGGTCATCCCAATCTCTCGGCGCAACTGGATTTCTACCATATGCAGCGAATGGACGAATCCTTGCCGGCTGTGATCGATCGGCTAAAGGGGCTGATTGGTCACGTGCAGTTCGCCGATGCGCCCGCCCGCGGAGCACCGGGCAGCGGCATCATCGACTTTGCCGAGGCTTTTGACGCACTGGGCCGCAGCGGCTACAAGGGCTGGCTTGGTGCTGAGTATCGACTGTCACCAGGGATGCCGGATGACCCGCGGTGGATGCGCGTATGGCAAGCCGCGGGCTATATCAGACGGCCGGACCGCAGCGTATGACCTTGGCATCAGCGAGTTTTTCGCCACCCTCCGAGCGCAACCAGCCAAACGAGTGAAAGCCCCTACGTTCTATCTCGAAGACGTACTTCTCACCGGCAGCAAAATCGTCATAGCGCACGCCGATGATGCATCTTTCCCACTGAGGATCGGCAGTCAGCTTGCCTGAACCCCCCGGTCCTGGCATCTCGAAATGGTGGCGTACCCGCAATTCGTGGCTGCCGGGTGTCAGGTCGGGAAAGCGCAGACCATCGACCAGCCCGCCGTCCAGCCGGTAGGCCTCGGCCCGATCCGAAACGCCGGTCTCGAGAGCGATCTGTGCCCGTTCATCGGTCATCATGCCCCTGGATTGCGGCGTCGAGCAGGCGCCGAGCAATGTCACAGTTGTAATTAGCAGCAGGCCGGAGACGGCTACACTACGATATGTAATGGCATTTTTCATGTTGCCTCCGATTATTCTGATCCGAACACATTTAAACTATAGCGTGGCTATCCCGGCAGGGCCGGCAGATGCAGTGGTAATTCGCCGCGAGCTGATAAACGGCGATCAACCTGAATGATAGATCTGGTCGGGCCTGGTCAATGGGGGCATCCTATTCATCAAATCAATAATCAGGCTGCGGCTATGGTCGGCGGCGCGTATCAGGAGAAAGCACATGCAGGATCTGAAAGGTAAAGTCGCAGTAATAACCGGTGGTGGCAGCGGGCTGGGTCGCGAGTTCGCGCTGCGTTGCGCCGCCCGGGGCATGAAACTGGTGCTCGGTGACGTCGACGAAGCCGGGATGCAGGAAACGCTGAATCAAGTCAAGGCGCTGGATGCCGGTATTGAGTCCGTAACCATGCGTCTGGACGTCTCCAAACTGGAGCAGGTTCAGGCCTTCGCCGATCTGGCCAAAAGCCGTTTCGGTGGCGCGCACCTGTTGTTCAACAACGCCGGCGTCAGCGTCGGTGGACCAGTATGGATGAACACCCAGGCCGACTGGGAATGGGTCGTCGGCGTCAATATGTACGGCGTAGCCTGGGGCCTGAAGGCGTTTATCCCGATGATGATCGAACAGGGCGAAGGCCATGTTGTCAACGTCGCCTCCGCCGCCGGTTGGGTCAACGGTCCCAGTATGGCCGTGTATAACGCGACCAAGCATTCGGTTGTGGCGATTTCTGAAACACTCGCGCTCGACCTGCGCGACGTCGGTGCCAGCAATGTCGGTGTGACCGTGCTATGCCCAGCCTTCTTCCCCACGGGCATCCATGATTCTGCACGTAACCGACCGGCAGAGATGGCCGATACGCTCGAACAAAGTGCGGTTGACCAGGAGCGCGCTGCTGCCCTCAAGGCCGCCGTCGAGAAAGGCCGAATCAAGGCCACTGATGTAGCTGAAATGACCCTCAAGGCCGTCGAGGACAATCAGTTCTATGTGTTCCCGCACCGCAAGATCAAACAATTGATCGCCATGCGCGCCGCCGCAGCGGATGCCGAGAAAGTCGTATTTGATTCAATGAATCCGCAGTAAACGAACCGGGAATTGTCGAGCTCCACCTCGACAGCGTTTTCTGGGAGGGTCGAGTTCCACCTCGACAAAAAGGGCTGGCTAAATCCACCCCGGCCGAGATGGAACTCGGCCACTCCCGGTTGAGACACGCTACTCACTCAGAATTGTGCACTCCCCCTGGAATCGCCGAGTTCCACCCCGACAGAAGGGTAGCTAAAGCACCCAAGTCGCGATCGCGCTCACCTCTCTCCCCACGTCATTCCCGTTCTCCCCAACGTCATTCCCGCGCACGCGGGAATCCATTTTGAACTGGACCTGGGCCTGGACCTGGATTTTCACCCCGCCATCGCCAACCGCGTCTCTCCTTTCTGCATACGACCACGCAACAGGAACCTCTCAACCGCCGCCTGCACATCCTGTAACGCCGTCTTGTGCTCCAGCTCCAGAAAATGCCCGGTATGTGCGATGGTCGCAAACTCCGACTGTGACGCCAAGGTCGCAAACTGCCTGGCATCCTCGGGCGAGGCATAACGATCCCACTTGCCGTTAACAAACAGCAGCGGCACATCTATATGGCCAAAACAGCTCATATATTGCGAAGCGTCCAGTTCCCGCACCTGACGCACATGCATCAGCATCTGCGCATACTCGAACTCCTCCAGCGAGCTCACATGAAGGAAATTGCAGCGCTTGAACAGCGAAGGCAAGTGCTCACCAATCGTCTCGTTGATCAACTCACCAATGGCATGACGAACACACGCAGCCAGACACTGCTGCGCCCGGTCCAGATAGTTCTGCATGTCCGGATTGAGCACCGGAGAGAAGGAGTTGATCACTGCGCTGCGTATCCGCTTCGGCCTTTGCGCCAGGGCCAATAGCGTCGCAACACTGCCCCAGGAAAATGCCAGCACATGGTCGGCGCGGAACTGTTCGATCAGATCCAGAAGGATCAACGCCTCATCCTGCTTGTCGATCATCGCCATGCCCGGATTGTGCTGGCGCGACTGACCCTGATAGGGCTGATCAAACAGCACCACATTGAAGATTGGCAGCAGATAACGGACTGACTGGTTAAAGGAAGCACTGGTCGCCAACGATCCGTTGACCAGAATGATGGTCTCGCTGGTACGCGGATTGGGATACAGCGTGGTGAGGACTTTCAGATCGCGATGCACGCGAACAACGGACTTTTCGGCATACATGGTTCACCTCATTGGGGGTCGGCCAGTGGGTACCGCGGCGATTGAACAGCCGGGAAGTACCGCAAAGCTAGTTCCCACAGATGACAGGGGCGTTGCAGCCTATAACCGCCCATCAGCTTTCACCGAAACGTCACCCGAAAATGTCGTCGCCTGGGAATTGTCGAGTTCCACCTCGACAGCAATACCGGCAGAAATCACCCAGGCCGAGTTCCAGCTTGGCCACTTCCAGAAAGCCCTCCACAACTAAAGTATTCCCCCACCACGCCGATAGAGAACCATCGGTGTGGCACATATGTGGCGTCAAACGGGTGTCAGGGGTTTTGGGCTAAAGTTTTTGCAAGCTAAATGATTGACAAGCAAGCAAAAAACTTTTTTCGAAAAAAACCTAAAGCTAAGGGCTAGTACGCCGATACAGTACTTGAATGCGAACTCAATGGGTGCCTGGGCAAAGCCGGCCCGCGAGTCGCAAGCTCAGGCAAACTAAACAGGTTTACGAGGTAATTAATCATGGCTCTTACAGTCAACACGAACGTTGCATCACTCAACGCCCAGCGTAACCTGGGT
>NZ_JBFGFI010000073.1:0-14079 GCF_041579695.1 Halopseudomonas sp. | reverse complement strand
CGACGACGAGCCCCAAGGACGGGGGGTAGCGGGTCATGTGCAGGGCCCGCGGTCTCGTCCCACGCTATCAGCCGGGCATACATACTCCCGCAGTTAAGCGCTATGCGCCCTCACGGAACATCACGCTAGCAAGCACCACCCACCGAACCCAAACACCAGGCACAAAAAAACCGGACACAAGGTCCGGCTTTTTCTAGCGCTTGGCTATCACTCTTCGCTGGCAGCAGCCAGGTCAGGGCGATCGACCAACTCGACGTACGCCATGGGCGCAGAATCACCAGTACGGAAACCGCACTTGAGAATACGCACATAACCGCCGGGACGTTCGGCATAACGCTTGCCCAGGTCATTGAACAGCTTGCCAACAGCTTCTTTGCTGCGGGTGCGGTCAAATGCCAGGCGGCGATTGGCGACAGTATCTTCTTTCGCCAGGGTGATCAAAGGCTCGGCAACACGGCGCAATTCCTTGGCCTTGGGCAGAGTAGTCTTGATCAGTTCGTTTTCGAACAGCGACACCGCCATGTTCTGGAACATGGCATTACGGTGCGAGCTGGTCCGACTCAGGTGACGACCACTTTTACGATGACGCATCTCTCAATTCCTCGGTGTCAGGACGATCAGGCCGAAACCTTGTCGTCCTTCTTCAAGCTTGCAGGCGGCCAGTTGTCCAGACGCATACCCAGTGACAGACCACGTGAGGCCAGAACATCCTTGATCTCTGTCAGGGACTTCTTGCCCAGGTTCGGGGTCTTCAGCAGTTCAACTTCGGTACGCTGGATCAGATCGCCAATATAATAGATATTTTCGGCTTTCAGACAGTTGGCTGAACGTACGGTCAGCTCAAGGTCATCAACCGGACGCAGCAGGATCGGATCGATCTCGTCTTCCTGCTGTTCTACAACCGGTTCGTGCTCACCTTTCAGATCAACGAAGGCGGCCAGCTGCTGTTGCAGGATGGTCGCAGCACGGCGGATAGCTTCTTCAGCATCCAGCGTACCGTTGGTTTCCAGGTCGATAACCAGCTTGTCCAGGTTGGTGCGCTGCTCGACACGGGCGCTTTCTACAACGTATGCCACACGGCGAACCGGGGTATAAGTCGCGTCAAGCTGCAACCGGCCGATGGAGCGGCTTTCATCATCGTCAGTCTGACGTGCGTCAGCTGGCTCGTAACCACGGCCACGAGCCACGGTCAGTTTAAGATTCAGCGAACCATTGTCGGACAAGGTAGCAATCAGGTGATCAGGATTAATGATCTCGACATCGTGATCCAGCTGAATATCAGCTGCAGTCACCTGGCCCGGTCCTTTCTTGGACAGGGTCAGGGTCACATGATCACGGCCGTGCATCTTAACTGCCAGACCTTTCAGGTTCAGCAGGATCTCGATGACATCTTCCTGAACGCCTTCGATGGCGCTGTACTCATGCAAAACGCCGTCGATTTCCGCCTCTACCACGGCACAACCGGGCATGGACGAGAGCAGAATACGACGAAGCGCATTGCCCAGGGTGTGGCCGAAACCACGCTCCAGCGGCTCAAGAGTAATCTTGGCGCGCGTGGGCGAGGCTTCCTGTACGTCAATATGACGCGGTGTTAGAAACTCGGTAACCGAACTCTGCATGGGGGCACCTTTTGCTGTCTGACGCTTACTTGGAGTAAAGCTCGACGATCAAGTTCTCGTTGATGTCGGCGTACAGATCACTCCGTGAGGGCAGGCTTTTAAAGACACCTTCCTTCTTCGCTGCATCTACTTCCAACCACTCGGATTGGCCGCGCTGCGCTGCGAGTTCAAGAGAACCGCCGATACGCAACTGGTTCTTGGCTTTCTCGCGAACAGCAACCACGTCGCCCGGGGATACCAGGAACGAAGCGATGTTGACGGTCTTGCCATTGACGCTGATTGCCTTGTGCGAAACCAGCTGACGCGATTCAGCACGAGTCGAACCGAAACCCATACGGTATACAACGTTATCCAGGCGACGCTCGAGCAATTGCAGCAAATTATCACCGGTCGGGCCCTTGAGGCGGGCAGCTTCCTTGTAATAGTTGCTGAACTGACGCTCGAGGATGCCGTAGATACGACGAACTTTCTGTTTCTCGCGCAGCTGCGTGCCGTACTCGGAGAGACGACCACGACGCTGACCGTGCACACCTGGAGGACTATCCAGCTTGCACTTTGATTCGATAGCTCGGGCGCCGCTCTTCAAGAACAGGTCAGTGCCTTCGCGACGAGACAGTTTACACTTGGGACCAATATATCTAGCCATTTCCGTCTCCTGGTTACACGCGGCGCTTTTTAGGCGGGCGACAGCCGTTATGTGGGATGGGGGTGACATCGGTGATGCCGCTGATCTTGTAGCCACAAGAGTTCAGAGCACGCACAGCCGATTCACGACCCGGGCCTGGGCCCTTCACGTTAACGTCTAGGTTTTTCAGACCGTATTCCAGTGCAGCCTGACCAGCACGCTCTGCTGCAACCTGGGCAGCAAAGGGGGTGCTTTTACGCGAACCACGGAAACCGGAACCACCAGAAGTCGCCCAGCTCAGAGCGTTGCCCTGACGGTCGGTAATGGTAATGATGGTGTTGTTGAAAGACGCGTGGATGTGGGCAATCCCATCGACCACCGTCTTTTTGACTTTCTTTCTTACACGAGCAGCAGGCTTAGCCATATCTGTATATTCCTTCGCGATTACTTACGGATCGGCTTGCGCGGACCCTTACGGGTACGAGCGTTGGTCTTGGTGCGCTGACCGCGGACCGGAAGGCCCTTACGGTGACGCAGACCACGATAGCAACCGAGATCCATGAGACGCTTGACGTTCATGTTGATCGCACGACGCAGGTCACCTTCAGTGTTGTTCTTGCCCACCTCGGTGCGCAGCAGATCAACCTGCTCCTCGCTCAGATCCTTGATTTTTGCACTGGGCTCAATGCCAGTGTTGGCACAGATTTTCTGTGCCTTGGTTTGACCGATACCAAAGATATAGGTCAATGAGATAACAGTATGTTTGTTATCCGGGATGTTGACGCCTGCAATACGGGCCATCCAAATTTACTCCGTCTGACAGCTACTCTGACTCAACCCATACAACAAAGGTTGTGCGAAAAAGGGTGCAGTAGGGTAGCGCTAACATAAATAAAAATCAACCACCCGACCAGTTATCTGGCCGAGTGGCGGTTATCCTGAGACGTAGTCAACAAAACAGGTGGGGGTAAATTAACCCTGGCGCTGCTTGTGACGGGGCTCAGCTGCACAAATCACGCGGACGCTACCATTGCGACGAATGATCTTGCAGTTACGGCAAAGCTTCTTGACCGATGCTCCAACTTTCATAACTGACTCCTAGAACCTGGCATCTCAGCGCAGCATACCGCTGCCGTTATAGCCTTTCAGGTTGGATTTCTTCATAAGAGACTCGTACTGCTGAGAAACGAGGTGCGATTGTACTTGGGACATGAAGTCCATAACAACCACAACAACGATCAGCAGCGAAGTCCCACCCAGATAGAAGGGCACATTGGCCGATACCACCAGGAACTGCGGCAGCAGACAGACTGCTGCCATATACATGGCACCAAACATGGTCAGCCGGGTCAGTACGCCATCAATATAGCGTGCCGACTGCTCACCCGGTCGGATACCAGGAATAAACGCACCTGACTTCTTCAGGTTCTCTGCCACATCCTTGGGATTGAACATCAATGCTGTATAGAAGAAGCAGAAGAAAACAATCCCTGCGGTAAACAGAATGATGTTCAGCGGCTGACCCGGAGCAAGTGACTGGGAGATGCTTTGCAGCCAACCCATGCCTTCGCCCTGGCCAAACCACGTACCCAGTGATGCCGGGAACAACAGGATGCTGCTAGCGAAAATGGCCGGGATCACACCCGCCATGTTCACCTTGAGCGGCAGGTGACTGGTCTGGGCGGCAAACACCTTGCGACCCTGCTGGCGCTTGGCATAGTTGACGGTAATCCGTCGCTGCCCGCGCTCAACGAAGACCACGAAGGCCACCAGGCCGATAGCCAGCAGCGCAATCGCAATCAAGGCAAAGATATTGATATCACCCTGACGCGCAGCCTCGAAGGACTGCCCGATCGCGCTCGGCAAACCGGCGACGATACCCGCGAAGATCAACATCGAAATACCGTTACCGATACCCCGCTCGGTGATCTGCTCGCCCAGCCACATCATGAACATCGCACCCGCCACGAAGGTGGTGACCGCTATGAAATAGAAGCCAAACCCTGTATCGAAAGCAACGCCCTGACTGGCCAGACCCACCGACATGCCTACCGCCTGCACGAGCGCCAGAACCAGCGTCAAATAACGCGTGTACTGTGCGATCTTGCGCCGACCGGACTCACCTTCCTTCTTCAACTGCTCAAGGGTGGGGTTCACCGCCGTCATCAGCTGCATGATGATAGATGCAGAGATGTACGGCATGATGCCCAGCGCGAAAATACTCATCCGCTCCAGCGCACCACCCGAGAACATGTTGAACAGGCTAAGAACCGTCCCCTCATTCTGTCTGAACAGCTCGGCCAGACGACCAGGGTCAATACCCGGAACCGGGATGTGTGCCCCGATGCGGTAGACAATGATCGCCATGAACAGAAAACGCAGACGCGTCCACAGTTCGGTAAGGCCGCCTTGCTTGATTCCTGAGAGAGCGCCTTGCTTAGCCATTTATTCCTCGAACTTGCCGCCAGCTGCTTCGATTGCTGCACGCGCACCTTTGGTGGCCATCAGCCCTTTGATGTTGACCGCTTTGGTCACATCACCGGAGAGGACGATCTTGGCACGTACAAACTTGTTGCCAATGATATTGGCATCCTTGAGCGCCTGCAGGTCAATCACATCGGCGTCCAGCTTGTTCAGCTCGCTGGTACGGATCTCCGCAGTGACCATGGCGATCTTGGAAGTGAAGCCGAACTTCGGCAGACGACGGTGCAAAGGCTGCTGACCACCCTCGAAACCGGGGGCAACGGTGCCACCGGAACGCGAGCTCAGACCCTTGTGACCACGGCCGGCTGTTTTGCCCAGACCACTACCAATACCGCGGCCGACGCGCAGCTTGTTACGGCGTGCACCCGGCGCGGAACGCAGATCATTCAGTTTCATGTCTTAACCCTCTACCCGAACCATGTAGGAGACCTTATTGATCATCCCACGAACGGCCGGAGTATCTTCGACCTCGACAGTGTGGTTCATCCGACGCAGACCCAGGCCCTTGACGCAGAGCTTGTGGTTCGGCAGACGGCCAACAACACTTTTGAACAGGGTCACTTTGATTTTTGCATTAGCCATGTCAGCTTACCCCACGATGTCTTCGACGGTCTTGCCACGCTTGGCCGCTACCGACTCGGGCGATTGCATAGACTTCAAGCCCTTGTAGGTGGCCTGAACGACGTTGACCGGATTGGTGGAACCGTAACACTTGGCCAGTACGTTATGCACACCAGCAGCTTCCAGGACGGCGCGCATTGCACCACCGGCAATTACACCGGTACCTTCGGAAGCAGGCTGCATGTACACCTTGGAGGCACCATGCGCAGCCTTGACCGGATACTGCAATGTAGAACCGTTCAGGTCCACCTGGATCATGTTACGACGTGCAGCTTCCATGGCTTTCTGGATAGCGGCAGGCACTTCACGCGCCTTGCCACGACCGAAACCCACACGACCATTACCATCGCCAACCACCGTCAGTGCGGTGAAAGCGAAGATACGGCCGCCTTTTACTACCTTGGCAACGCGGTTTACCTGAACAAGTTTCTCAATGTAACCTTCGTCGCGCTTTTGCTCGAAATTAGCCATAGCTCTACCCTTAGAATTCCAGCCCGCCTTCACGAGCGGCGTCGGCAAGCGCTTTCACGCGGCCATGATACTTGAAGCCGGAACGGTCGAAGGAGACCTGAGTTATACCGGCGGCCTTGGCGCGCTCGGCAACCAGTAGACCGACTTTCTTGGCGGCTTCGATGTTGCCAGTGCTACCACTGCGCAGATCGGAGTCCAGCGTGGAAGCGCTGGCCAGAACCTTGGCGCCATCAGCCGAGATCACTTGTGCGTACATGTGCTGCGAAGAACGGTACACGCACAGACGTACGGCTTCCAGCTCGCGCTGCTTGAGACGCGAACGGCGAGCGCGACGGAGACGAATAACTTTTTTATCGCTCATTTGCTATGCCCTACTTCTTCTTGGCTTCTTTACGACGCACGATCTCATCGGCGTAGCGTACACCCTTGCCCTTATAGGGTTCGGGACGACGGAAATCACGAATTTCCGCGGCTACCTGGCCGACCAGTTGCTTGTCGATACCTTTGATGATGATGTCAGTCTGGCTGGGGGTTTCCGCAGAAACGCCCTCTGGCAGCTGATACTCGATAGGATGGGAAAAACCCAGTGCCAGGGACAGAGTCTGTCCTTTGGACTGTGCTTTATAACCAACACCTACCAGCTGGAGCTTGCGCTCGAAGCCATCGGTGACACCGGTAACCATGTTCTGTACCAACGCACGCGTGGTACCAGCCATGGCCATGTTGACGCTGCCCTCACGAGCGGCAAAATGCAGCATGCCGTCTTCCTGGACAACTTCGACTGTCGAGTGCAGGACCAGATCCATGGAGCCCTTGGCTCCCTTGACGGAAATATCCTGACCGTTCAGCTTTACTTCTACACCCTGTGGCAATTTGACAGGGTCCTTAGCGACGCGAGACATCGTAACCCCCTATCAGAATACGGTACAGAGCACTTCACCGCCGACACCGGCAGCGCGAGCAGCGCGATCAGTCATAACACCTTTATTGGTGGAGACAATCGACACGCCCAATCCACCCTTGACCTTAGGAATCTGGTCAACGGACTTGTACTGGCGCAGACCGGGACGGCTTACGCGCTTGATATCTTCAATAACCGGCCTGCCTTCGAAGTACTTGAGCTCGATCGACAGTACAGGCTTTGCATCGCCCTGTACGTCATAACCGGCTACATAGCCTTCTTCCTTCAATACTTTGGCGACAGCCACCTTCAGCTTTGCCGCAGGCATGCTTACGCTGGACTTTTCAGCCATCTGGGCATTACGGATGCGGGTCAGCATATCTGCTAACGGGTCCTGCATACTCATGGGCTTTGTGCTCCTGAAACTGAGTAATTAAGGTCTGGTTTACCAGCTGGCCTTGACCAGACCGGGGACATCACCGCGCATAGCTGCTTCACGCAACTTGATACGGCTCAGGCCAAACTTGCGATATACACCGTGCGGGCGGCCAGTGATGCGGCAGCGGTTACGCTGACGAACCGGGCTGGCATCGCGCGGCAGTTTTTGCAGGGCCACCTGGGCATTCCAACGGTCTTCTACAGACGCGTTGACATTGCCGATGATAGCCTTGATTTCAGCACGCTTTTTGGCGTACTTGGCAACCGTGCGCGAACGCTTGAGCTCACGGTTTTTCATGCTGACTTTAGCCATTACCTGACTCCTAGTTACGGAACGGGAACTTGAACGCACGCAGCAGCGCGCGGCCTTCGTCATCCGTCCGGGCAGTTGTTGTCAAGGTAATGTCCAGACCACGCAGGACATCGATCTTGTCGTAATCGATCTCCGGGAAGATGATCTGTTCCTTGACGCCCATGCTGTAATTACCGCGACCGTCGAACGATTTCGCGTTCAGGCCCCGGAAGTCACGCACGCGCGGCAGAGAGATCGACAGCAGGCGATCCAGGAATTCGTACATCTGTTCACGGCGCAAGGTTACCTTGATACCGATGGGCCAGCCGTCACGAATCTTGAAGCCGGCAATCGACTTGCGAGCATAGGTCACAATGCCTTTACGGCCAGTGATCTTCTCGAGGTCAGCCATCGCGTTCTCGATGATCTTCTTGTCACCGACAGCTTCACCAAGACCCATGTTCAGGGTGATTTTGGTGAGCTTCGGTACTTCCATCACGTTCTTCAGGCCCAATTCTTCCTGGATCTGGGGAACGAGAGTCGTCCGATATACTTCTTTCAATCTTGCCATGGTAAGCACCTAGATTCTCAAGCGTCGACGGCTTTTTGCGTCGACTTGAAAATACGAACCTTCTTACCGTCTTCGACCTTGAAGCCGATACGATCGGCCTTGCTGGTCTCGCCGTTGAAGATTGCCACGTTGGAGACGTGGATGGGCGCCTCCTTTTCAACAATACCGCCCTGCGAACCAGCCATGGGATTTGGCTTGGTGTGCCGCTTGATAATGTTGACACCGGAAATCAGCAGACGCTGGTCGGCCAGGACCTTGAGGACCTTGCCGCGCTTGCCTTTATCCTTGCCGGCGATGACGATAACGTCGTCTTCACGTTTAATCTTTTGCATGACCGGGCTCCTTACAGCACTTCGGGCGCGAGGGATACGATCTTCATGAACTGCTCATTTCGCAGTTCACGCGTCACTGGCCCAAAGATGCGGGTACCGATCGGCTCATTCTTGCTATTGAGCAGAACAGCAGCGTTGCCATCGAAACGAATCAGCGAACCGTCCGTACGGCGTACGCCGTGACGGGTGCGCACGATGACCGCGTTTAGCACCTGGCCTTTCTTTACTTTGCCGCGGGGAATCGCTTCCTTCACGGTTACCTTGATGATATCGCCAATGCCAGCGTAGCGGCGGTGAGAACCGCCCAGAACCTTGATACACATAACACGACGTGCACCACTGTTATCAGCCACTTCCAGCATGGATTGAGTCTGAATCATAACTTTCTCCGACCCTTAAAAATTCCGCTAAAACGCGCGGGGCTTTAAACTTGCGCCGCGCGCTCGTCGATTTGCACCAGGGTCCAGCTCTTGGTTTTAGCCAAGGGACGGGTTTCCCGAATGGTGACCAGATCGCCGATGCGGCATTCGTTGTTCTCATCATGCACGTGGAGCTTGGTAGAACGACGCATGTACTTGCCGTACAGCGGGTGCTTTACCTGGCGCTCGATGAGCACAGTGATGGTTTTGTCCATCTTGTTACTGACCACACGGCCGGTAACACTACTTGTAGTCTTGGTCTCAGCCATGATCACTTACCACCTTTCTGGTTGAGCACGGTCTTGACGCGAGCGATATCACGCTTTGCCTGCTTCAGCAGGTGGCTCTGACCGAGTTGACCGGTTGCCTTCTGCATGCGCAGATTGAACTGGTCACGCAGCAGGGTGAGCAGCTGCTCATTGAGCTGCTCGGCAGATTTTTCACGAAGTTCAGTTGCGTTCATCACATCACCGTCCGCTTAACAAAGGTGGTAGCGAGAGGCAGCTTGGCGGCGGCCAGGGCAAACGCCTCGCGTGCCAGCTCTTCGGAAACACCTTCAATCTCATACAGGACTTTGCCAGGCTTGATCTGGGCAACCCAGTACTCGACATTACCCTTACCTTTACCCATCCGAACTTCCAACGGCTTCTTGGAGATTGGCTTGTCCGGGAACACGCGAATCCAGATCTTACCGCCACGCTTTACGTGACGGGTCAAGGCACGACGAGCGGCCTCGATCTGGCGAGCGGTCAAACGACCCCGGCCAACAGCTTTCAAGGCGTATTCGCCAAAGCTAACCTTACTACCGCGAAGAGCCAGACCACGGTTGTGGCCGGTCATTTGCTTGCGGAACTTCGTACGCTTGGGTTGTAACATGTGCGTACCCCTTACTTAGCAGCTTTTTTCTTGGGAGCGGCAGCTTTGGTTTCTTCGGGCTGACCACCAATGATCTCGCCTTTGAAAATCCAAACCTTGACGCCAATCACACCGTATGTGGTGTGGGCTTCAGCCGTCGCATAGTCGATGTCGGCGCGCAGAGTGTGCAACGGCACGCGGCCTTCACGGTACCATTCGGTCCGGGCAATTTCGGCACCGCCAAGGCGGCCACCTACCTGGATCTTGATACCCTTGGCGCCGATGCGCATCGCGTTCTGTACGGCACGCTTCATCGCCCGGCGGAACATCACACGACGCTCCAACTGCTGAGCAACGCTTTGCGCTACCAGGGCACCGTCGAGTTCCGGCTTGCGGATCTCTTCGATGTTGATATGCACGGGCACGCCCATTTGCTTGGTCAATTCCTGACGCAGCTTCTCGACATCCTCGCCCTTCTTACCAATCACGATGCCTGGACGGGCAGTGTGAATGGTGATCTTGGCGGTTTGTGCCGGACGCTGAATCTCAACGCGGCTGACCGAAGCAGCTTTCAGTTTGTTCTGAACGTACTCGCGTACCTTCAGATCCGTGAACAGATAGTCCGCATACGTGCGGCCTTCTGCGTACCACACCGAAGTGTGCTGTTTAACAATACCGAGGCGTATGCCAATCGGATGTACTTTCTGACCCATGTGATCGACTCCTACTTGTCAGCAACCTTGACCGTGATATGACAAGACCGCTTAACGATGCGATCAGCCCGGCCTTTGGCACGTGGCATGATGCGCTTCAATGAACGACCCTCGTTGACAAACACGGTGGACACCTTCAGGTCGTCCACGTCTGCGCCATCATTGTGTTCCGCGTTGGCGATAGCCGACTCGAGAATCTTCTTGATGACTTCAGCGGCCTTCTTGTTGCTGAACTTCAGCAGGTTCAGGGCCTCATCCACTTTCTTCCCGCGGATCTGGTCGGCGACCAAACGCGCTTTCTGGGCAGAAAGTCGGGCGCCTTTATGAGTAGCGGCTACTTCCATCTTTCTAACCCCTTAGCGCTTGGCTTTCTTGTCTGCGACGTGACCACGATAGGTACGCGTTGCAGAGAATTCGCCTAACTTGTGGCCGACCATGTCTTCGGAAACCATCACCGGAACATGCTGACGACCGTTATGAACTGCGATGGTCAAACCGACCATCTGCGGCAGGACCATAGAACGACGCGACCAGGTCTTGATTGGTTTGCGATCATTCTTTTCAACTGCCACTTCAATCTTCTTCAACAGGTGAAGATCGATAAAAGGACCTTTCTTTAGAGAACGCGGCACAGTCGTATCTCCTTACTTGCTGCGGCGACGGACAATCATCTTGTCAGTGCGCTTGTTTGACCGAGTCTTGGCACCCTTGGTCGGGAACCCCCAAGGTGATACCGGATGGCGACCACCAGATGTACGACCTTCACCACCACCATGCGGGTGATCAACCGGGTTCATGGCAACACCACGAACAGTCGGTCGAATACCACGCCAGCGGCTGGCACCGGCCTTACCCAGCGAACGCAGGCTATGCTCACCGTTGGACACTTCGCCCAGGGTGGCACGGCACTCGCCGAGGATCTTGCGCGTTTCGCCGGAACGCAGGCGAACTGTCACATAAGATCCTTCACGAGCAACCAGCTGCGAGGATGCACCAGCACTGCGAGCAACCTGTGCGCCTTTACCCGGCTTGAGCTCGATCGCGTGGATCGTGCTACCGACAGGGATGTTACGCAGCGGCAACGAGTTGCCCGGCTTGATCGGCGCCTCGGCACCGGATACGACTTGATCGCCAGCGCTCACACCCTTGGGTGCAATGATGTAGCGACGCTCGCCGTCAGCATATTTCAGCAGAGCGATGTGCGCAGTACGGTTCGGATCGTATTCGATACGCTCAACGGTGGCTGGAATGCCATCCTTGTTGCGACGAAAATCGACCAGACGGTAATGCTGCTTGTGACCGCCCCCGCGATGACGCGTGGTAATGCGGCCATTATTGTTACGACCACCAGACTTGCCTTGCTTCTCGACCAGGGCAGCAAATGGCGCGCCCTTGTGCAGATCAGAGTTTACGACCTTGACAACGAAGCGGCGGCCAGCGGAAGTAGGTTTACATTTTACAAGTGCCATGATGTACCCCTTTACTTATTCAGCGCTGGCAAAATCGATGTCCTGACCGGGCTGCAGGCTGACATACGCCTTCTTCCAGTCATTACGTTTGCCTAGGCCGCGAACGGTTCGCTTGGTCTTGCCTTTAACATTCAAGGTCGCGACAGTCTTGACCTTGACATCGAAAAGCTGCTCAACAGCTTTCTTGATTTCCAGCTTGGTCGCGGTGGTATCCACCTTGAACACAAACTGGTTTTTGCTGTCAGCCAGCACGGTAGCCTTCTCGGACACATGTGGGCCAAGCAGTACTTTGAAAATGCGCTCTTGGTTCATCCCAGCATCTCCTCGAACTTCTTAACAGCGGGTACGGTAATCAGCACCTTGTCGTAAGCGATCAGGCTGACCGGATCCGAACCCTGAACGTCCCGTACATCGACATGCGGCAGATTGCGCGCAGCCAGGTACAGGTTGGAGTCGAGGTTGTCGGTGACGATCAACACGTTGTCCAGGTTCAGTTCCTTGAGCTTGCCAATCAGGGCCTTGGTCTTGGGAGCTTCCATTGCGAAGTCTTCAACCACTACCAGACGGTCCAGGCGGATCAGCTCGGACAGGATCGAGCGCAGCGCGCCACGGTACATCTTCCTGTTCAGCTTCTGCTCATGGTTCTGCGGACGTGCTGCAAAAGTGGTACCGCCCCCGCGCCAGATTGGGCTGCGGATTGTGCCTGCACGGGCACGACCGGTACCTTTCTGACGCCATGGCTTTTTACCACCGCCGGAGACGTCAGCACGTGTCTTCTGCTGCTTGGTACCCTGACGCCCACCAGCCATATAAGCAACAACGGCCTGGTGAACGAGGGTCTCGTTAAACTCGGTGGCAAAAGTCAGATCGGATACTTCGATCGCATTTGCACCAGCTACATTCAGATTCATGGTAACTCCCCCTTAACCCTTGGCCTTGACAGCCGGGCGGACAATGACGTCGCTACCTGGCGCGCCAGGGACAGGGCCCCTGATCAGCAGCAGATTACGTTCGGCGTCAACGCGGACAACTTCAAGGGTCTGCACGGTCACTTGCTCAGCACCCATGTGACCAGCCATCTTCTTGCCCTTGAATACCCGACCAGGAGTCTGGCACTGGCCGATAGAGCCAGGAACGCGGTGAGATACGGAGTTACCGTGAGTAGCATCCTGCCCGCGGAAGTTCCAGCGCTTGATGGTACCGGCGAAGCCCTTACCTTTGGACTGCCCAGTGACATCAACGAACTGACCCGCTTCGAAAATGCTAACGGTAATTTCTGAGCCAGCAGCAAATTCGCCTTCTTCAAAGCGGAACTCACTGACGCGACGGCCAGCCGCGGTGTTGGCTTTGGCAAAGTGCCCTGCCATCGGCTTGCTGACGCGGGAAACGCGACGCTCGCCTACGGTCACCTGAACGGCTTGGTAGCCATCGGTATCGAGGGATTTAACCTGGGTGACGCGGTTAGGCTCTACTTCTACAACCGTAACCGGTATGGATACACCATCTTCAGTGAAAACGCGGGTCATACCGCATTTCCGGCCGACTAAACCAATAGTCATCTTGTAAACCTCATGAGTGCACGGGGCTATTACCCGCTATGGCCGCCCATTGCAGGGCGTTACACGACTTATAGCCCCCGTCGTATGGGACTATCAGCCGAGGCTGATCTGAACCTCAACGCCAGCTGCCAGGTCCAGCTTCATCAGCGCATCGACAGTCTTGTCGGTAGGCTGAACGATATCCAAAACCCTTTTATGGGTGCGGATCTCGTACTGATCGCGGGCATCTTTATTGACGTGCGGTGAAACCAGCACTGTAAAACGCTCTTTGCGTGTCGGCAAAGGAATTGGACCACGGACCTGAGCCCCAGTACGTTTCGCGGTATCCACGATTTCCTGGGTTGACTGATCTATCAGGCGGTGGTCAAAAGCCTTCAACCGAATACGAATCTGTTGGTTCTGCATTTGACCAGAAACTCCAAGCTTCAATTCTTCAGAGCTACCCGAAACGTCGGATAGGCCCATCCAAGGGAGGCGCAATTCTACTGACGCACCTACCCAGTGTCAACCAAAATACAAAAGCCCCCGTTAAACGGAGGCTTTTGCTTATGGCGTCAGATTATCAGGCGATAATCTTGGCAACCACGCCGGCACCAACGGTACGGCCGCCTTCGCGAATCGCGAAGCGCAGGCCATCTTCCATGGCGATCGGAGCGATCAGAGTGACGACCAGCTTGACGTTGTCGCCAGGCATGACCATCTCAACGCCT
>NZ_JBFGFI010000072.1:0-14145 GCF_041579695.1 Halopseudomonas sp. | reverse complement strand
GACACCACCGCAAAATAGCCCCAACCAATCCCCCAACAACACGAAGCCTGATAACCCCATTCAAACGAGCGTTTGGCTTGTTACAAGCCATGACCTGCATTAGATTAGCTGATTGTCCATGACCACCATCATAAGGAAAGCCATGAGCGCAACAGACCAGGCTACCCAGATCCGCGAAGGCGAAGAGCTCGACGTACAGGCCATTGACCAGTACCTCAAGAGTCAGATTCCGGATCTAGAAGGCACACCGACCATCACCCAGTTTCCCGGTGGCGCATCGAATCTGACCTATCTGGTCGCCTACCCCAATCAGGAATTTGTGCTGCGTCGTCCGCCGTTTGGCAAGAAAGCCAAATCGGCCCACGACATGGGCCGCGAATACCGCATTCTCAAGGACCTCGGCAAAGCCTTTCCGTACTGCCCCAAGGTGTATGCCTACTGCACCGACGAGAGCGTAATCGGCGCCGAATTCTATGTAATGGAGCGTATCGAAGGCATCATTCTGCGTTCCGAGCTGCCGGATGACCTGGGCCTGGATGAAGACAAGACGCGCGAGCTGTGCAAAAGCTTTGTCGACAAGTTCGTCGACCTGCACAACCTCGATTACCAGGCGTGCGGCCTGGGCGACCTGGGCAAGCCCGAGGGCTATGTAAAGCGCCAGATCGAAGGCTGGATCGACCGTTATCAGAAAGCCGCCACACCGGACGCGCCGGACTGGAAAGTGGTGATGGAATGGCTGCGCGAAAAAATGCCGGCCGACCATCCCAAGCCCGGCCTGGTACATAACGACTACCGCTTCGACAACGTGATTCTGGATCCGAACAACCCGATGGAGATCATCGGCGTGCTGGACTGGGAAATGACCACCATCGGCGACCCGCTGATGGATCTGGGCAACACCCTGGCCTACTGGATTCAGGCCGACGATCCGCAGCCGATCCAGCTGATGCGCCGCCAGCCCAGCCACGCGCCGGGTATGCTCACGCGCCAGGAATTTGCTGATTACTACGCAGAAAAAGCCGGCATCGAGATCCCGAACCTGGATTACTACTACACCTACGGCCTGTTTCGCCTGGCCGGCATCATGCAGCAGATCTACTACCGCTTTTACCATGGCCAGACCAAGGACAAGCGATTCGGCAGCTTCATCCACATGAACAAGCTGCTCGAACAGACAAGTCTGGATGTGATCAACAAATCATCTCTCTAACTGTTTCAAGAGGACACTAATATGCAGAAGACACAACTGTTTGATCTGGACGGCAAGGTAGCATTGGTCACTGGCGCGAGCCGTGGTATCGGCGAGTCAATTGCCCGCCTGCTGGCCCAGCAGGGCGCTCACGTAATCGTTTCCAGCCGCAAGATCGATGGTTGCCAGGAAGTGGCTGACTCGATCAACGCCGCTGGCGGCAAGGCCACCGCACTTGCCTGCCACATTGGTGAAATGGCGCAGATCACCGCCACAATCGACAAGATCCGTGCTGACTTCGGCAAACTGGACATTCTGGTCAACAACGCCGCGACCAATCCCTACTTCGGCAACGTGCTGGATACCGACCTCACCGCATTCCAGAAGACGGTGGACGTGAACATCCGCGGCTATTTCTTCATGTCGGTAGAAGCCGGCAAGCTGATGCGCGAAACTGGCGGCGGCAACATTCTCAACGTGGCATCGGTGAATGGCGTAGTGCCGGGCGACATGCAGGGAATCTACTCGATCACCAAGGCTGCGGTGATCAACATGACCAAGGTATTCGCCAAGGAATGTGCGCAGTTCGGTATTCGCTGCAACGCCCTGCTGCCTGGCCTGACCGACACCAAGTTTGCCTCGGCACTGACCACCAACGACTCGATTCTGAAGATGGCCCTGCAGCGCATTCCGCTGCGCCGTGCTGCCGACCCGAGCGAAATGGCTGGTACCGTGCTGTACCTGGTAAGCGAAGCTTCAAGCTACACCACTGGCGCTGCGATCAACGTCGACGGCGGCATGCTGTCCTGAGACTGTTACCGGTCCGGCGCCCGCCGGACCGGTACCTTCATTACTGCGAACGCTGCATCGCATTCATCGCCTGCCGGTTCATCGGTACTGGCGTCAGCCCTGTCTCGCCAATCTCGATACCAAAACGTGCACCTTCGGCCATGGGTATGAAGCGGACCACGAATGCATCGGTCTCAAGCAGCGCACCACTGTCCAGATGGTCCAGCCACTGCCACGCATCACGCCAGCCAGGAGTTGCATGCAGCACGCCTGCGTGTGCGACCGGCACAACCTCACGCTGCTGCTCCAGCGCTCGATAGCGCCCGGTAAGACGATGCAGGCGATAACCGTCCTGCAACCCTATGGCGTGGGCCAGGCCCTGCCAGCGCAGCACCTGCGCATCCAGCTGCCACATGTCACCTTCGAGCATGATCGAGCGCGGCTCGGTACCCGCGGAAAAAAGTAACTCGAATTGCTGCGGTCCCATCTTGCGGAACTCCAGCGTAGCGACGTTGCTGCCGGGTTCGAGCGCCTTGAACTGTTGCAGCTCCCAGGCCACGATGGCCAGTGCGCCGGCAAGCATTACCCCGAGCAATAGCAGGTTGCCTTTCAGCCAGGGCAGTAACCAGGACAGACGCCAACCGGCGCGGAGCACGGCAAGCAGGATCAGCGCGACAATGACCAGTACAAGACCGGCCAGACCGTAATACTGCATGGTATCTCCTGTGGTTTATTCAGGCCGGGACGGGCGGCATTGGATGACCGCCCAGGCGAGCCAGATGACAATCGATCAGCCAGCGGGAAATGGTCCCCTGTGGCGGTATGCCGGGCAACTGATCGACGTGCCACCAGTTGGCCTCTTCAATTTCTCCCGGCTGAGGCACGATCTCGCCACTGACGTAGCGGGCATGAAAGCCCATCATCAGCGAGTTGGGAAACGGCCAGTTCTGGCTGCCCAGATACTCGAGCTGATCGACTTCAAGGCCGACCTCTTCCATCACCTCACGGTGCAGGCACTCCTCGACCGATTCACCCGGCTCGATGAAGCCGGCCAGGGTACTGAAAAAACCGGGCCTGAAATGCGGCGCCCGGGCCAGAAGGACTTCATCGCCCCGGGTGATGAGCACAATGATGCAGGGGGCAAGTTTCGGATACTGGCGCAGATCACAAGCTGTGCACTCCATGGCGCGCTCCTCGCCTCTGGGCTGCATCGGCGCGGCGCAGCGCCCACAGAAGCGGTGACTGTCGTACCAGGCGTCCAGCTGCTGGGCCAGGCCCAACACGCGGAACAGGTTATCGTCGATCTGGCCGATCAGGTTCCGCAGGCCATGCCAGCTCAGCCCCGGCACGGGCGCCGGATCGCTTATGCGCAGCAGATGGCAGGGCGTGCCATCAAGATGTCCGAGCAGCAACTGATGATCCACGTTGCCGATGAAGCGGACGCTGTCCGGCTCATGCAGAAAGCGACCCTGCAGCATTCCGAACTGTTGCTCGTGATAGATGACTACCCAATCCTCGTCCTCGATCCGCGCTGTGCGGGTTGCCGGGACAAAACCTTTGTTGCTTGTACTCATACCACTCAGGCTCCTACAACCTGGTAACCGAGCTCGGCCAGGCTTTCCTCGGCCAGGCCAAGCACGTCAGTATTAGCCACGGCCGAGCGCTCGGCGGACTCCAGGTAAAATTCGATTCCAGTCAGCGCGTCCGCCAGCACTTCAAGCTGCTGCGCCTCGGGCGGCGACTGACGCTCAAGCATGTTTTCCTGAATGAAACGGGCCGACTGATGGATGATGTTGCCGGCACGGCTCATGCCGAGGAAAATGAGACCGCCACGCACGGTTTCCAGCGTCGAAGGCACATTCATCAGGTGCATCAAATCATTGCCCGACTCCATGTAGGCGGTGATTGCGCGCTTGGCCAGCGACAGCCCCGCCTGCGATTCCTCGATCAGTACAATACGGGCTTCGCGCAGCTCCACCGGCCCATTGCTCTCGGACCCAGCGCCGGGCACAGGGCCCACGTCACTGCCCTTCTCATCCAGCCGGTTGACCGCGGTTTCGGCCTGCAGCACCGCGTCAGCGACCCTCTCCAGCAAGACCATGTCGTTCGCTTTCCAGTCCTTCAACTGTCCCGCCGCATCTTCGATCTCGCCAGCAACGGTTTTCAGATCGAGCATGCCGAGGGTTTTCCACAGTCGCTCAAGCGCCGCCGCAAGGGTCTCCAACGATTGTTCGGAATCGCCGGCATTACGCGCTAACAGGTCGAGCAGATCCTTGATCGCAGTTATTTCTTCACGCAGCGCATCGGCGACCGAGCGCATCACGTCAGCTCCCGGGCCACGCAGGCGCAGAAACGCAGTCTGCAGGTCGATCTCGGTGTAACCGGTGTCGGGCAGGCTGAGAGTGCGTTTCACCTCATTGCAACGTTCGCAGGTAGTGTCGGCCAGCGCTACCAGGTAGAGAAACTCGCGCAGCAGCTTCGGATGGGGCTGCGGCTCCTCCTGCCGGTGACGCGCGCCGCGTTCGCGGATGACACGGTCGAGCTGGGCGAAGAGTTTCTTGCGCGGCGCGGTGAGTTGCAGGGGCGTCTGCTCTATACCCTCCAGAGCCGCCGCTGCGGCCCAGCACAGCGATGCAGCGACACTGTCGAGGCTCGACTCCCAGCGCTGCAACGCGCGCAGCATCAGCGGCGCAGAACCGGCCACGGTGTCGCCGCGGATGACCCCCAGCAGGCCCAGCTGGTACATCTGGCGCAGGCGGTTGAAGCTACGGTCATCCAGGGGCTGCGCAGCATCGTTGCCACGCAACCTGAGCGGCAGTTCGGCTGCGGAAAGCAGGTAGAAATGGCTGTCGGAATAGGGGACGGCGCCTGACCGGTGAGTGCGCAACTGATTAATCGCCGGCAACAGTAACTCCGGACGCTCGAAGCCCTGGTGACGGCATTGCTGCAGGTACCGCTCAAGCAGGAAGAGTCCGTCACATAATGCCGAGAGCTGCTCGTTGCGCTCCTCGCCGGCATGCTCCGGGATATCGGTCGCCAGCGCGATCATCTCAGTCAACAGAAGCGCCGCGCCGCGCAGCTCGATCAGCGTCAGTGTGCCGCGCAGCTGGTGCAACCCTTCGATCGCCTGTTGCAGCAGACTGCCATTGTGTCGGTCTTCGAGAAACTGCTGCAGCAGATCTTCAACTTCGCCCATGCTGGCGAAGAGTTCTTCCCTGACAAGATCCAGTGATGTGGCGCCCGTTAGCATCGCAATTTCTCCTAACTTCCCTGCCGTCAGCCTGACGCGTTATCAATCGGCGAATTCAGCGGTCTTCTTGGCCATGTGCGCCGCCATAGCCAGCTTCATGTCTTCCGACTGAAGCATGGCTGCGTTCCAGGTGGCTATGTAGTTGAGCCCGTCTTCAACGCTGTGATCCCGGCTGTAGCGAATCATCTCCTTGGTGCCCCGGATGGCCAGGGGCGACTTGCCAGCGATGTCACGGGCAATGCCCATGACGCCGTCCAGCAGTTTGTCGTGATCAGTATAGGTACGATTGACCAGACCCATGGTCGCCGCTTCGGCGCCGTCGAATCCGCGCCCGGTGTAGGCAAGCTCGCGCATCATGCCATCACCGATCAGGTGCGGCAATCGCTGCAGGGTGCCGACGTCGGCGGCCATGCCCATGTCGATTTCCTTGATCGAGAAATGCGCATCGGCGGTGGCGTAGCGCATATCGCAGGCGGTGATCAGATCGATTGCTCCACCAATACAATAGCCGTGTATCGCGGCTATGACCGGCTTGCGGCATTGGTCGACGGCGTTGAACGAGGCCTGCAGACGCAGCACGTTGCGGCGGATGGTCTCGGCATTACGGCCGATATCCGAACCCATACCGCCCGCGGCGCCTGCCAGCATCATCAGATCGATTCCGGCGGAGAAGTGCTTGCCTGCACCCGAGATCACGACCACCCGAACGCTGTCGGTCTGGTCGATCCAGTCGAATGCGGTGATGATTTCTTCCCAGAAAAGCGCGTTCATCGCGTTGATCTTCTCGGGACGGTTGAGCTGCACATGGGCAACGCTGGCCATCTGTTCTACCAGCAGCGTCTGAAACTCGGGCATATGTGTACTCCGGCAGTGGTATTGCGGCCCTGAGGCTACGCCTGTTAACTCAAGACTGTTCTAAAAGACCGAATATAACAAGTATATGGATCAACGGCATAGCTGATCATCCTGGTGCCAGACGTTATCACCTGACCAACCCCGGCGCCTCCTGTATGATCGCGAGCGGAAAATCCGCCGAAGCCTGGTGCCGGCGCCGGATTAAGCCAGCATCCGCACAGCAGGACAGAGGGACTCTCTGAATCACCTTTCTGGCTCGGGCCGAGAAGCGATTCAGAGCATTCTTCCCAACCCCTATGAACAGGACTTCATCATGACCACCTCCGTGTTGCCCGCGCTGGCAAACAACTTTCTGGGGCAGGCCCCCGGCTGGTACAAACGCACCATTGTCGCCTTTCTGGTCCTCAACCCGCTGTTGCTCTGGCTTGCCGGCCCCTACATAACCGGCTGGATATTGGTAATCGAGTTTATCTTTACCCTGGCCATGGCCCTCAAATGCTATCCGTTGCTACCCGGCGGGCTGCTGGCGATACAGGCAATGCTGATCGGCATGACCACCCCCGAGGCACTGTATGCCGAGGTGCTGACCAACTTCCCGGTGATCCTGCTTCTGATTTTCATGGTCGCAGGCATCTATTTCATGAAGGAATTGCTGCTGGTGACCTTCACCCGGCTGATTCTCGGCATCCGCTCCAAGTCACTGATGGGCCTGTCGTTCTGTCTAGTCGCAGCGGTGCTCTCGGCCTTCCTCGATGCGCTGACGGTCACCGCGGTCATCATCAGCGTCGCCGTGGGGTTCTACGGGGTCTATCACAAGGTCGCCTCTGCCGGATCGAGCCAGGATGGCGGAGAGTCAGCCGAATCCGAAGACGATGAGCCGCTGCACCGTGAACACCTCGAAGAATTCCGCGCATTCCTGCGCAGCCTGCTGATGCACGGGGCTGTGGGTACTGCACTGGGCGGGGTCTGCACCATGGTCGGCGAGCCGCAGAACCTGCTGATCGCGCGGGTGGCGGACTGGAACTTCAGCGAGTTCTTCCTGCTGATGGCACCGGTCAGCATGCCGGTGCTTGCAGCGGGCCTGGCAACCTGCCTGCTGCTGGAAAAGACCCGCTGGTTTGGCTACGGCGCGCGCCTGCCACGCCCGGTCAGACGGGTTCTCGAGGACTTTGCCCGCGAGGAGAAGGCCAAACGCAAGATGCCGCAGAAGGTGGCGCTGGCCGTCCAGGCACTAGCGGCTGCGCTGCTGGTGGCAGGGCTCGCATTGCACGTAGCCGAGGTCGGCTTCATCGGTCTGATGGTGATAATTCTGATTGCCTCGTTCAATGGCATCATCGATGAACACCAGATCGGCAAGGCCTTCCAGGAAGCCCTGCCGTTCACTTCACTGCTGGTGGTGTTCTTCGCGATTGTCGCGGTGATTCACGAACAACATCTGTTCAGTCCGATAATCCATGCGGTACTGGCATTGCCGCCTGAGTCGCAACCAAGCATGTTCTTCATCGCCAACGGCTTGCTCTCGATGATCAGTGACAACGTTTTTGTTGCTACCGTGTATATCAGCGAGATCAAGCAGAGTCTGGAAAGCGGTGCAATCAGCCGCGAGCAGTTCGAGCGGCTGGCGATTGCAATCAATACCGGAACCAACCTGCCCAGTGTGGCGACGCCCAATGGCCAGGCAGCATTCCTGTTCCTACTGACCTCGGCCGTTGCACCATTGGTACGCTTGTCCTACGGTCGCATGGTGTATATGGCCTTGCCCTACACGCTGGTGATGGGCGGCGTGGGCTTGCTGGCGGTCAACCTCTGGATCTGAGCTGGGCTATTGATCTGCTCCTGGTGCGCCCGGCTATTCGGCCGGGCGTCCGTGCCACAGGGCAAAGCCTGCAGCTTCCTCGATGGCAGCCAGGCGTTCGGCATGGGCCTGCAGTTCGTCCTCACTGGCAGTCACCACACGCAGCGCCGGACGGCTGGCCGGATCAATGCGGCGGATCGCACTGACGCCGTTGCTGCTCTGGTTCTGGTCGCTCCCCTGCCCGGCCAGTGAAAGCGCAGTCTGGCCACCGGTCATGATCAGGTAGACGTCGGCCAGAATCTCGGCGTCAAGCAGGGCCCCGTGCAGATCGCGCTGGGAGTTGTCGACCATGTAGCGCTTGCACAGCGCATCAAGACTGTTGCGCTGGCCTGGGTGTTTTTCCCGCGCCATCATCAGCGTATCGAGCACACCGCAATGATCAGCCATGCAGTTATAGGGTGAGGACATCAGCCGCAGTTCGGAATCGAGAAAGCCAATATCGAAGGGCGCGTTATGGATGACCAGACGCGAGCCCTTGACGAACTCCATGAATCCTTCCACCACGTCGGCGAACAACGGCTTGTCGGCGAGGAACGCGTCGGTAATGCCGTGCACCGCCAATGCGCCCTCCTCAACCTCGCGCTGGGGATTGATATAGACGTGGTAATGACGGCCGGTCAGGCGCCGGTCGATCAGCTCGACACAACCGATCTCGATAATCCTGTGGCCGCTTCGCGGATCGATACCGGTTGTCTCGGTATCCAGTACGACCTCACGCATGATTCTTGCTCCTGTTACCCAACGCTTCCTGCACACCCAGATTGGCCAGCTCGTCGGCAATCTCGTTCTCGCGATGGCCGCTGTGGCCCCTGACCCAGCGCCACTCTACCTGATGCTGGTTGACCAGTTCATCAAGCAGCTGCCACAGGTCCGCGTTCTTCACTGGCTGTTTACTTGCAGTTTTCCAGCCGCGTTTCTTCCAGTTGGGCATCCACTCGCAGATGCCCTTCATCACATATTCCGAATCGGTGGTCAGGATCACCTGCGCGGTTTTCTTCAGCGCGCGCAGACCCATGATCGCCGCCATCAATTCCATACGGTTGTTGGTGGTCATCAACTCACCGCCATGCAGCGACTTTTCATGCTCGCCCAGACGCAGCAGTACGCCCCAGCCGCCCGGCCCGGGATTACCCTTGCAGGCGCCGTCGGTAAAGATTTCTATCGTGTGGCTCATTTCGTGTTCCGTTTCTGTGTTCGTCTGCTACCGGCTACCAGGGGCGGCAGCACCAGCGCAGGAAAAGCCCTGGCATTCTGCTTGCGCGGAGTCGCACCGAGCATCTGGCGCCGCGCAATAAGGCAATAGAATCCGCCGCATGGCAGCCGATGGCGATTCGCCCAGCTCTCCATGCGTACCAGCCGGTCGAGGCCGCGCTGGGTTTTCAGCGGCGGACGATAGCACCCATCAATACGTTTCTCTACTGCGAAACCGAGCACTTCGAGCCAGTCGGCCAGGCGTGCGGGGCTGACGAACCCGGCCTCGCTGAGCCAGCTGCGTCCGGCAAAATGGTTCCAGCCCCATGTGCTCCAGGGGTTGAAACCGAAAATCAGCAAGTGCCCACCCGCGCGCACTGCCTGGCCGGCCTCGCGCAACAAGGTTCGCGGCGCCAGGCAAAAATCCAGCCCGTGGTGCAGCAGCACAACATCAAGCGATTGCGGGGCAAATGGCCACTGGCTTTCCTCCAGGGGCATCAACGGCGGCTCGCCGATCAGATCAAAATGCCAGCGATTGCACAAAACCGATTGCTGGCCATCCATAAGTGAGGGAGCAAGACCGTACTGGACCATGTGCTGCCCGAAACAACGTTCCAGGCCCTCCTGGGCAACGCGACGCTGCTGCTCGAGCAACATCCGCCCGGCCGGCGTTTCTAGCCACAGCCGCGCCTCGCGCAGCAAGCGCATGAGGTCTGCCTGACTTATCGATCCCGCATCTCGATCAGTTCGCATCGTTCACCAGTGTCTGATCAGGTAATAGTCGTCAAGGGTGCTCTGTCGCCCGTTGGTTTATCAACCGCTCCTTTATATATGTGCATCCGGTCCTATAAGATAAAGGTTCACTCCCTTGAAGGCTGCAGCGATATGCTCGAATTTCTGGCATTACCCGCTTTTCAGGACAATTACATCTGGCTGATTCTCGACCCGCAACGGCAGGAAGCAGCCGTTGTCGATCCCGGCGACGCCGTGCCGGTCATCACCTGGCTGGGCCGGCATCCGGAATATCAGTTGCGGCATGTTCTGGTGACCCATCATCACCGCGACCACACCGGTGGCCTGGCAACGCTGAAGGCGGCGACCGACTGCCTTGTCTGGGGACCGGCAGCAGAATCGATCAGCGGTGTGGACCGGCAACTGAAAGATGGCGACCAACTCAATATATTAGGCAAGACATTACAGGTCTACGCGGTACCGGGCCATACCCTTGGTCACATTGCATTTTACTGCGACGAGCCTGCCGAGCCCTGGCTGCTGAGTGGCGACACCCTGTTCGCTGGCGGTTGCGGCCGGCTGTTCGAGGGCACCGCCGAGCAGATGCACGCATCGCTGGAACGCCTGGCTGCACTGCCTGAGGCCACCAGCGTGTACTGCGCCCACGAATACACGCAGGCCAACCTGCGTTTCGCCCGCGCGGTGGAGCCAGAAAACAACGACATCAAGGTACGATTGGAAGTAGTCGACGACCTGCGTGCGGCGGGCAGGATCACCCTGCCCAGCAGCATCGGACTGGAGAGACGCACCAATCCATTCCTGCGCTCGACCGAGCCGGCGGTGATCGCCACGGCAAGTCGGCAACAGAACGCCCCGTTGTCTGCTGGCGTCGAAACTTTTGCGGCTATCCGTGGCTGGAAGGACGGTTTCTGAAGCGCTACCGAATGTTTCCTTGACCCTCCGGAGCTGAGTTCCTAAACTCGGTCAAATTTTTCCGGAACAACCAATGTCCTTTTCTGTCTCATCACCCTACTCCAAGCTCAGGGCCCTGCTGATAATCGCAGGGCTGACACTTCTGGTCGGCTGCCAGACCTCACCGTCCCAACAGGCACGAAGCGATAACGGGGCCGAAAAACTACCGAAGCAAACCACCTACGAACGCAACCGCGGCATTATCCTGCTGAAAAACGCCAAAGGTCCCCGCGAGGAAGCCGAAACCCTCACCGCACATACACTCTGGGGCCGGATTCGCCGCGGCTTCATGCTGGACCCGACAGCGATCGACAACCCGCGGATAGACCGTCAACGCCTGGCGTTCTCCAGCCAGCCACGTTATTTCGAAATGACCAGCAAACGTTCCGAGCGCTACTTGCATTACGTGGTGGAGCAGCTCGATGAACGCGGAATGCCACTGGAGCTGGCATTGCTGCCGTTTGTCGAAAGCGGCTACAACCCGATGGCCCTGTCGCGCTCACAGGCCGCTGGCATCTGGCAGTTCATCCCGTCCACCGGCGAGGTTTTTTCCCTGCGTCAGGACTCCTGGTACGACGGCCGGCGTGACATTACCGCCTCCACCCAGGCCGCGCTGGACTATCTGAGCAAACTCAACGAGATGTTTGACGGCGACTGGCTGCTCGCCATGGCCGCGTACAACTGTGGCGAAGGCTGTGTGGGCCGGGCAATCAAGTCCAACCGCGAACGTGGCCTGCCGACCGACTACTGGAGCCTCGACCTGCCGCAAGAAACCATGAACTACGTGCCCAAGATCCTTGCCCTGTCGCAGATCATCGAGCGACCGGAGCTGCATGGCACCGTGTTACCGGAACTGGCGGACTCGCCCTACTTCGCGGCGGTTACCATCGAACGTCAGTTGGACCTGCACAAGGCCGCAGAACTGGCAAACATCCCGACCGATGACTTCATCAAGCTCAACCCGGCCTTCAAGCAACGCGTGACCGCGCCGGGCTCCTACCAATTGCTGGTGCCCATCGATCGCCTTGAGCAGTTCAGTACCGCCCTTGCCGAGCTGCCGGACGATGAGCGTGTGAGCTATCAACGCTACCAGGTTCGCGCAGGCGACAATCTTTCGCAGATCGCCAGCCGCCACAATGTCGGGGTATCTGCGCTGCGTGAAGTCAATCAGCTCGATGGCAATCTGTTGCGTGTAGGTCAGGAATTGATGCTGCCATTGTCTGCACAGGGTGTCTCAGCCCAGGCGTCATACTCTGCGCCCACCGCTACTGCCACCAGTTACCAGGTCAGATCCGGCGATAATCTCTGGGAAATAGCACGCAAGCACGGCATCAGCGTCGCGTCCCTGAAGCAGCAGAATCTGCTGGACACGCCGGCTCTCAAGGTCGGCCAGACGCTGAAGATTCCCGGCCAGGCGAACAAGTCGTCAAATGCAGCTTCCAGCAAGCCCGTGATATATACGGTCAGGCCCGGAGACTCGCTGTACAGCATCGGTCGTCAGTTCAACATCACAATTGCCCGAATTCGCGACCATAACCGTCTGGGCACGCACTTGCAGCCCGGCCAGCAATTGACGCTGAAAATCCCCTGAGCCAATCTCCGAACAGTCACTTTTTTAATAACGCCCGCGCGGGGATCCATCCGCAGACCCTGCTTGCGGCAAAGGTAGTCATGAGAACAGTCCTGCGTTCTGCAATCGCATTGTTGCTGGTGTTCAGTTGCGTTGGCGCCAGCGCTGGTGTCTACCGTCAGCATGGCTACTCACTGTATGGCCAGCCGCACTATTCCGATGATTTCGAGCATCTGGAGTACGTAAACCCCGACGCGCCCAAGGGCGGTACTTTGCGGGTGATGGGCTCCGGCACCTTCGACACGGTCAACCCTTACACACTCAAGGGCACCAGCCCGGTGAATACCGGCAATTTCCCCCATTATGGCATCAACGAACTGAACGAGCCGTTGATGGTAGGCACCGGCCTCTACGATCCTTCCGGCGATGAACCCTATTCAGCCTATGGCCTGATTGCCGAAAGCATCGAGTTTTCCGACGATCGCAGCTGGGTCGTGTTCAACCTCCATGAGCAGGCGCGCTTTCACGATGGACAGCCGATAACCGCCACGGACGTCGAATTCAGCTTTCGCACGCTGAGCGAGAAAGGCCATCCCAATTACCGGTCGATGCTGCAGGACGTCGCCCGGGTGGACATCCTGAGCGAGAAACGCATTCGCTTCATCTTCAGCCGCAGCGACAGCCCCCTATTGATCCTGCGTCTCGGCGAGCTGCCGGTCCTGCCCCAGCATTACTGGGAAGGGCGTGACTTTGGCCAGACCACCTTCGAGCCAGGGCTCAATAGTGGCCCCTACCGTGTTGTATCGGTCGAGCCCGGGCGGCGCATGGCGCTGGAGCGGGTGAAGGACTACTGGGGCCAGGACCTGCCGATCAACCGTGGCAAATACAATTTTGACCGCCTGGAAGTCGAGTTCTATCGCGATAATAGTGTGGCGTTCGAGGCGTTCAAGGCTGGCGAGTTCGATATCTACTTCGACCACAAGGCCAGCAACTGGGCCAACGCCTACGATTTTCCCTCGGTACGCAGCGGAGCTGTGCTCAAGCGGGCAATCGATCATGCGATACCCAGCGCCACCCAGGCGCTGTTTTTCAACAGCCGCCGGGCACCTTTCGATCAGCGCAATGTGCGCCAGGCACTGGGCCTGCTGTTCGACTTCGAGTGGTCCAATCGGGTCCTGTTCTACGATGCCTATCGGCGGTCGTTGAGTTTCTACCCCAACAGTCCGTTCAGTGCGACCGATCTACCGGGTGGCCAGGAGTTCCTGTACCTGGAGCCGCATCGCGACAAACTTCCGCCCGAGCTGTTTGTCGAACCCTTCAGCCTGCCGCAAACCAAGGGCCGCGGAGTGCCACGCGATACGCTGCGTAAAGCTGTCGGTCTACTCGAGGACGCAGGCTGGACCCTGCGCAATGGTCGCCTGGAAAACGCCCAGGGCAATCAGCTGGTTTTCGAGGTGCTGCTGGTTAATCCCAGCCTGGAGCGGATCATGCAGCCCTACCGTTCCAATCTCGCCCGCCTGGGCATCGACATGCAGATCCGCACGGTTGACCGCGCACAATACAAGGCCAGGCTCGACCAGTTCGACTACGATATGATTCTAGCTACATTGCCCCAGGGATTGTCACCCGGTCTGGAGCAGCATGGGTACTTTCATTCCAGCCAGCGCAATGTAAAAGGCAGCCGAAACTATGCCGGCATCGACAATCCGGTGGTGGACGAGCTGATTGAAAATCTGCTCGCT
>NZ_JBFGFI010000071.1:0-15211 GCF_041579695.1 Halopseudomonas sp. | reverse complement strand
TGGCGCCGGCCTCGTGCTCCTTGATAGCGCCAATGATCTGTTCTTCGGTGTATCGCGTCTTCTTCATATCGAGATCTCCATCGTGCTAGGTTAGCTGGAAATCTCATCGAGTTTATGGTGCGGAATTTGGGGGAAAGGTCACAACTAGCCAGATAAGCAGCCGCGAGGGTTCCAACCGCCGCAGAATCGGGCCGGCAAGAAGAGCGGGCAGCGCATGTACATCGTGTAGGGGCATGGACTCTCGGACTGGCTGGAAAGCGATGGGTTCCCAGGTGCAGAATGGGAGAATATTACGTGCAGGTCTGCTGCGCCACTTCAACGACTGTGCCGGCGCTTATGACCGGTCAACACCATGGCTGTTGTCCATTCCCAGCCACCTGTCACCCCGCTAGCCTGCATGCCTCGCTTTCCGTCCGCCCAGGAGACACCCAGCCATGTTCGACCGCCACTACAGCGTCTGGCCCGACCAGGTACCGCATTTTCTCGAGCTGCCCAAGACCAGCCTTTACAGCAATCTCTCCGTCTCGGCGCTCCGCTATCCGGAACACCCGGCGATCCTCTATTACGGCACTGCGCTGAGTTATGCCGAACTGGAGCGGCAGGCGCAGGCCATGGCGGGTTATCTGCAACAGGCCGGCGTCAAGGCCGGGGATCGCGTGCTGCTGTATATGCAGAACTGCCCGCAGTTCGTCATCGGCTTCTATGCGATTCTGCGCGCCAACGCAGTCGTCGTGCCGGTCAACCCGATGAATCGCAAGGCGGAGCTGGAATACCTGATTGCAGACACCGAGGCGACCGTAGCATTGAGCGGTCTCGAACTGCTGGACAATTTTGACGGGCTGATCGGCACCGGCTCGCTGCGCGAGGTGATCGCTTCGGCCTACAGCGAATATGTTATCGAGCCCACCACCCTCGACTTGCCCGATGCCGTACTGCTGAAGGAACCTGTGCCGCAGCGGTCCGGCGTCAGTAGCTGGCAGAATGCGCTGGCCGCGGGCCATGAACCCGGACCATTGAGCGCCGGACCGGACGACAACTGCGTGATCCCTTATAGCTCGGGTACCACCGGCAACCCCAAGGGCTGCGTGCATACCCATCACAGTGCGATGGCGACCACGGTTTACTGCTCGGTGTGGGGCAATGCACAACATGACAGCGTGCAGCTGGTATCGGTACCGATGTTCCATGTGACCGGCATGCAGGTGTGCATGAACGGCGCGATCTATATCGGCGGTACACAGGTAGTAATGACCCGCTGGGACCGCAAGGTGGCCGCACAACTGATCCAGGATCACCAGATAACCGGCTGGCGCAACATCTCCACCATGGTCGTGGACCTGTTGTCGGAACCCACCATCGACGACTACGACCTGAGCAGCCTGAAAGGAATCGGCGGTGGTGGCGCGGCCATGCCCGCCGCGGTCGCTGCAAAGCTGCAAAGCAAGACCGGCTTGCAGTATGCAGAGGGCTATGGCCTGTCGGAAACCATCAGCGCCACCCACATGAACCCGCCGCAGGCGCCAAAACCGCAATGTCTGGGTATTCCGATCATTGGCGTGGATTCACGCATTATCGATGTCGATACCCTGCAGGAAGTTGGCGTAGGCAAGACCGGCGAGATCGTGATGCACGGGGAACAGGTGTTCGGCGGCTACTGGCGCCGTGAGGACGCCACAGCGGGAGCCTTTATCGAACTGGATGGCAAACGTTTTTTCCGCTCCGGCGACATCGGCTATTACGACGAAGACGGCTACTTCTATCTGGTCGACCGGGTGAAGAGAATGATCAACGCGTCCGGCTTCAAGGTCTGGCCGGCCGAAGTCGAGTCATTACTTTACGGCCACCCGGCGATCCGTGAGGTCTGTATCATTTCCACTCCCGACGAGCGCCGCGGTGAAACCGCCAAGGCGGTGGTGGTGCGCGCTGCCGGGCATGAAGATGTAAAGGCAGAGGAGATCATCAGCTGGTGCCAGGAGAACATGTCGGCCTACAAGTGCCCGAAGCAGATCGCCTTCGTCGATAGCCTGCCCAAATCACCAACGGGCAAGATTCTCTGGCGTGCGCTGCAGGAAGAGGAGTGGGCTGGACAGGACTGAACGGAGACATGGCTGCGGATGCGATAAAAGTGAACGGGGCGGGAAAGCGTCTGTCACTATAAACGTTCTTGCACCCTGCATTACGATGGAGCAGCCATGACCGAGCGATCCACAAAAACCCTGCTGATCCTGGGCGGTACCGGGCTGGTGGGCAGCAACCTGATCGAGGAAGCGTTGGCCAATCCGCTGGTTGGGCGCGTTATTGCGCCCACCCGCCGCCCGCTGGTAATCAGCGACCGACTGCTCAACCCGCTGGTCGACTTCGATCAGCTGCCGGCTGATGCACCCTGGTGGCAGGCAGATGCGGTGCTTTGCGCGCTGGGTACAACGCGCAGCCAAGCTGGATCGAGGGCCAGGTTCCGGCGAGTTGATCATGATTACGTGCTGCAGGCAGCCACCTACGCCCGGCAGGCCGGAACGCCTGTTTTCGTGTTCAATTCGTCGATGGGAGCCAACCCGGATTCGCGGTCCTTTTATCTGCGCACCAAGGGCCAGACTGAGAAGGATCTGGAGGCGCTGGGTTTCAGCTCCGTGACTCATGTGCGACCATCGTTGCTGGACGGTGGCGCCCGGCCCGACTTCAGGTTGGCAGAAAGCATCGGCCTCTGGCTGGCAAGACGCCTTGAGCCGCTCATCCCGCCAAGGTACCAGGCAGTGCTTACCCGCGATGTTGCAGCCACGATGCTTGCTGCCGCACTGAAGCCCGAGCCAGGCACCACCGTGATAGAGTCGGACAGCATAGAGCGCCATACGCCCTAAAGGGGGAGACAGCGGGCATTTATTTTGTCAATCTGGTGACGCCATTTTAATGACTTTTCTTTCTTATAGTGGCACTTTGCCTTACTCTGGCCTGTCGAGCAGACAGCTATACTGCTGCATGACGCCTGCGGCTGAGCGGATACAGATATGATCGACTACAGTAAGAAACGTTTCCTGGTGGTAGATGATTTTTCCGAGTTCCGTACCTCGGTAACAGGCATGTTGCGGCTTATGGCAGTAAAGCAGGTGGATGCCGCAGGCCGCGGCGAAGATGCCATCGCGATGTGCCGTAATACTGCCTACGACGTGATTCTGCACGATTACAACCTGGGGGCCGGCAAGAATGGACAGCAGGTGCTCGAGGAGCTTCACCACGCTGGACTGATCAGCCCGCACTGCATTTTCGTGATGTGTACCGCCGAGAGCAGCCAGGCGATGGTCATGAGCGCGCTGGAATGCGAGCCCGATGGCTATCTGACCAAACCCTTCAACCGGGCCAGCTTGCAACAACGCCTGGACAAACTGGTGGAACGCAAGCTGGCGCTAAAGCCAATCCTCGACGCCCAGGCAAAGCATGACGACAAAGCCGTGCTGGCTGCCTGCGACCAGGTAATGGAATCGAACAAGCGCTTTGCACCGCAATGTCTGCGCCACAAAGCTGCGGCCCTGAAGGCTCTACGCAAGCATGCCGAACTCGAAGCGCTACTCGCCGAGCTGATTGCCGATCGCCCGATGCCCTGGGCGCTGGTGATGCTGGGCAATCACTGGCTGGAACGCGGCGAGCTGGACAAGGCGGAAGACGTGTTCAGCTCCGCCGCCAGTCAGTTCCCGATGCTGCCTGCATTATTCGATGGCCTGGCGGCGGTCCATGCTGCTCGCGGCGCTTCGGCCAAGGCCCAGGAATACCTGGAACAGGGTCTGCGCATCTCCCCCAACAGCCTGCAGCGCCAGCACGAGATGGGCAAGATGGCCAAGGCCAATGGTGATTACGACAAGGCGGTACGCGCCTTTCGGCAGGCGGTAGATCTGGGCCGTAACTCACAGTTTCGCGACCCCGAGAACCACCTGGGCCTGGCTTCCAGCCTGAATGAACAGACAGGCGATGCTGCGCCCGGTGGCAAGGTGCTGGTCGAGATCCGTCAGACGCTGGACGATCTCGGCAAGGCCTGGAAGGATGATCCGAAACTGGCAGTGCGGGCCAACCTGGTGCATGCCAGCGCGCTGATCAAAAGCGGCGATAAGGCGACGGCAGACAAGCTGGTGGCGGACGCCAGCGCGAAGATGGCTGCCCTGCCAACGTTCTTTTCCGCGGAAACCGCGCTGGAGGTTGCCGCTCAGCTGGAACAGCTCGGCCATACCGAGTCAGCCGAGTCGGTTCTGGCCACTTGCGCGGAGATGTATGGCGACGACAGCAAGATCATGGATGCGATTGCCAGCCAGACCAGCAATCCCGACATTCTCAACGCTGGCGTGCAGGCCCAGGCATTGAATCGCGAAGGCATCAAGGCGTACCAGCAACAACAGTTCCCCCAGGCGCTCGACCTGTTCCGCCAGGCCCGCGACCTGCAGCCACGCAATATCAGCTTCGCGCTGAATACGTCCCAGTCGCTGCTGCGAGTGCTGCTGGCCGAGCCCGATCCGCAGCTGAAGGCCGAATGCGAGGCATGCCTGGCACAAGTCAACAACATGCCGCCAACAGACCATCGCCATGGGCGCTATGAAAAACTGTGCAAGACGGTGGCCGGGCTGTGAGCGACGAAGAACAAAGAGTCGCGTCTGAAGTGGATGGGCCTGGCGTGCATTCCACCGGCGGCCTGGATTTTTCCACGGTGATCGCCTCTACCGTACACGACATGAAGAATTCGCTCGGCCTGCTGATGCAGGCCTACGAACGCTGGCTTGGCGAATTGCCGCCCGAGCTGAGCGAGACTGCCGAGCGCGGAATGATCGAATACGAGTCCATGCGTCTGAACGGCATGCTGGTGCAGATGCTTGGCCTGTACAAACTGGGGGTAAACCAGTTGCCCATGCGGCCAAACTGGCTCGAGGTCGAGGACTTTCTGCAGGAGCAACTGGCTCGCCACGATGAGATCCTGCGCTCACGGCATATCGAAAGTACCTACGAAGTCGAGGAAGACGGCCTGATGGGCTTCCTGGATACCGAGCTGGTGGGCTCGGTTGTGGGCAACGTGATCAACAACTCGATCCGCTACGCGCAGTCGGCGATCCACCTCAAGGCCTGGACCGAAGACGGCCAGTTGGTCATCTCGATAAGCGACGATGGGCAGGGTTACCCGCCCAGCATGATCGAGAATCAGTCCGACTACGTGCTGGGCATCAACATGAGCACCGGCAGCACCGGGCTGGGCTTGTACTTTGGCCAGCGCATCGCCCAGTTGCACCAGCGTAATGGTGTCCAGGGGCATATCGAACTGCGCAACGACAGTCCGCTCGGCGGCGGTGAGTTCCGCATTTACCTGCCCTGAAATCATGCATGCCACTCACCGCGGCATCATGCGCACCCCCTCGATATCGGTCAGCGGCTGCGGTCGGCCCAGGTGATAACCCTGAGCGTAATCGACCCCCAGCTCCCTCAGGTTGGCAAGAATACCCTCGCTTTCGACAAACTCGGCAACCGTCAGCAAACCCATTTCATGACCGATGGTATTGATCGATGAGACCATTGCCCGCGCAATCGGATCAGTCTCGATATCCTTGACGAATACCCCGTCGATTTTCAGATAGTCCACCGGCAGCGTCTTCAGGTAAGCAAACGAGGACAGGCCCGAGCCAAAGTCATCCAGCGCGAAACAGCAACCGATCGACTTGAGCCGCCGCATGAAAATAACCGCCCGACTGAGATTGGCTATCGCGCTGGTTTCGGTAATTTCAAAGCAGATGCACTGCGGCGGCACGCTATGGCGGGCCAGGGTTTCCAGCACGAACTCGAGGAAACTGTCCTCCCCCAGGGAGGCTGCCGCCAGATTGATGGAATAACTGCCCGGGTTGTCCGGATGACGCCGGCAATAGTCGCCAACCCAGGCAAGAAAATTGCCGACTACCCAGCGGTCGATCGCGGTGGCCAAGGCATACCGCTCGGCCGCCGGCATGAAGGCCCCCGGCGGAATCACGCTGCCATCCTCAGCCAGCAGCCGCACCAGCACTTCATAGCTGGAGCTGCTCACGCTCCCCGCGATCGGCACGATTGGCTGCACGTAAAGACGCAGCAAATCTTCGTCGAGCGCCTGCCGTATGCGATTGACCCATAACATCTCACCGCGGCGTTCAAGCAACTGCTCATCATCCGCCTGGTAGATGTGGATACGGTTGCGACCGGCATCCTTGGCCGCATAACAGGCACTGTCGGCGGCACTCAGCAGCCCGGCAAGGGTTTCGCCCGGGGCTATCTGTACCAACCCGATACTCACGCCGATTGCGAACGCCTTGCCCTCCCAGCTGAACCGGAACTCTTCTACCTGGACACGCAAACCGTCAACAATCGGCAGAGCTTCTTCCAGCGTACACCAGGCCAACAGCAAGCCAAACTCGTCACCGCCCAGGCGCGCCAGCACGTCGCTGCTACGAACGCGTGTCTGGAACATCTTGCTGAGCTGGCGCAACAACTCGTCGCCCGCTGCATGCCCGCAGGTGTCGTTGACGATCTTGAACTGATCAAGGTCCATGTAGCACAACACCTGCTCACCACGTTCAGCCGCGGGCAATGCCAGGGTGGCTGCAAGACGCCGCTCGAACTCGGCCCGATTGGCCAGCCCGGTGAGCGTATCGTGGGCCGCCTGGTGCGACAGCTCACGGGCCAGTCGACGGTTGACGGTCACATCCCGGAAGGTCAGCACCGCACCGATGATCCGGCTCTCGGCATCACGGATTGGCGCGACCGCGTCCTGGATGGCCACGTCACTGCCATCGCGACGACGCAGGGTAACACCCGCGCCATCGGGTCCGGTCAGCGGTTGACGGTAGCGGCGCAACAATGCTGTCACCGGGTTGCCCAGTGCAGCACCGCTGACCTCATCGAATAACCGGTAAACCTCTACCAGGGGTCGGCCGGTGGCCTGACCGCGCTCCCAGCCGGTCAACTTTTCCGCAACCGGGTTGATATAGCTGATGCGGCTGTCCGGTCCGGTAGTAATTACGCCATCGCCAATCGAGGCCAGTGTGACCTGGGCAAGCATCTTCTCCTGGTACAACTGCTGCTCGATCCGCCGGCGTTCGGTAATGTCGCGGATCATGCAGGTCACTGCCCGATCATCAAACGCGCCCCGGCTGACGGTCAACTCGGCGACGAATTGTTCGTGGCCGTTACGGCTGAACAGAACTTCCTGCCTCAACTCGCCGCCGCTTTCCGGCCGCGGCAGACCTGGCCAGTTATCCTCTGCGACCAGCCGATGCAACGGCTGGCCTAGCAGTTCGGCTGAAGAAAGCCCGAAGAGCCTCTCGGCTCCGGGATTACAACTGGCCAGGACGCCGTCCGGCGAGCAGGTGACAATACCGTCGCGGATATCCCGAATGATCGACTGGGTAGTGCCCACAGCGCTTTGCAACGCGCGTATCACCTTGTTGTACTGACCGGCAATCTGCCCCACCTCGGTGAACGGCTCGACGGGAACCTCGCGGGCAAAGTGGCCGTCGTGCTGATGAGTGGCCATCGCTTCAAGCAGCTCGACCAGCTCTGTCCGGGCGCCGTGTTCGGACACATTGAGACCGGTGCGCTCTTCTTCAGGCGTCACCCGCAGGGGCAGCCAGCGATTGATCAGCTTAAGCACAATCCAGGCCACGCCAAATGCCCAGAGGCCGGCAACGATCACCCCCTGCCCCTGCACCAGTAATTGCTCCCACCGGCTCAACCCCGTGCCTAGCAGCTGCATATCGGCAAACAGGGCCACCGCCAGGGTGCCCCAGATACCGCTCGCCAGGTGGACCGGCACTGCACCGACCGCATCGTCGATGCGCAAACGAAACAGCAGCCGGTCGGCCAGGTACATGATGACGCTGCCGATCAGACCGATCACCAGGGCCGAGCTGGCATCCACCACGTGGGCGCTGGCTGTGACAGCCACCATCCCGGCAATCAGGCCGTTAAGTGGATAGACCGGATCAACCAGCCGCCAGCGCAGCCAGGACAACAGCATCCCACCCAGAATGCCCGCCATACCTGCCAGTACCGTGTTGGCAATGATCCCCGGTACGCTGTGATCGAAACTGAAGGTGCTACCCCCATTGAAACCAAACCAGCCAAACAGCAGGAGCAGGGCGCCGAGCATCGCCAGGGGCAAGTTCGAGCCGGGCAGGCTGCGGCCATTGCGATTCACGTCGAATCGTCCTTCGCGCGGCCCGAGCACCAGAATGACTGCCAGTGCAATCCAGCCGCCCACACCGTGTACCACGGTAGCGCCGGCAAAATCGACGAAGCCTTTTGCGGCCAACCAGCCGAGGCCGTCGCTGAAGGAGCCCGCCCAGGCCCAATGGCCATACAGCGGGTAGATCAGACCTGCTGCAAGGGCGGTGACCACCAGATAGGCACTGAAACGCATGCGTTCGGCTGCAGCGCCCGAGACGATGGTGGCCGCCGTGGTGCAGAACATCGCCTGGAAGAGAAAGAAGGCTGTCTCCCAGGTGTCGGTAAAGGGCAGCATGGTGAAGCCACTACCGACCCAGCCCAGCTCACTTGCACCGAACATCAGGCCAAAACCGAATAGCCAGTAGAGGATGATTGCCACGCTCAGGTCGGCCATGTTCTTGACCGCCACATTGATGGCGTTCTTGCTGCGCGTCAGCCCGGCTTCAAGACACAGAAAACCCAGCTGCATATTGAATACAAGCCCGGCACAAAGGACCACCCAGAGTACATCCAGCATGTCTAGCGGCATCGCGACACCTGCAAGCCAAAACGGCTATGGCACTTTGATGGCGCGCAGATACACCTGGAGCACCACAAAAGCGCATGATCGATGCGCCAGAGTGCGCATCGGCTCGATACAGTGCAGGGGGATGCAGAATGTGTACCACTCTGGCCGGACGACAGGACGCCGCCCGGCCTGACAGGAAGGCGTGCTGATCAGTCGGCGACGTGAACCAGTTGCTTGCCGAAGTTCTTGCCCTTGAGCATACCCTTGAATGCGCCAACCGCATTGTCCAGGCCTTCAGCTAACGTCTCGCTGTACTTGAGCTTGCCGGAGGCAATCTGCTCGGCGAGATGGGCAGTTATTTCCTGGTGCTGATCCTGCCATTCGGTAACCAGGAAGAAGCGGTGCTCGGGCTTGTTCTCGCCCATAGCGCCAAACACGTGGAAGGGCGTCTCGACCTTGCTGGCATCCTCGGCGTTGTAAGCTGAAACGTAACCGCAGACCGGTACCCGCGAGCCCTTGTTCAGCAGCTTGGCGACCGCACGGGTAACCTCACCACCGACGTTCTCGAAATACACATCGATACCGTCCGGGCAGGCAGCCTTCAGATCAGCTTCCAGATTGCCGGCCTTGTAATCCACGCAGGCATCAAAGCCCAGCTCCTCGACCACATAACGGCACTTCTTTTCGCCACCGGCCACGCCTACTACGCGACAGCCCATCTGCTTGGCAGTCTGGCCGACCACGGTACCCACCGGACCCGATGCGGCAGATACCACAACAGTCTCACCCGCCTTCGGCTTGCCCACGTAGGTCAGGCCGCAATAACCGGTACGCCCCGGCATGCCGGCAACACCCAGGTAGGCCTGCAGGGGCACGCCCTGATCCTTGATTTTGTAGACCATCGGTGCATCGCCTGGGATGATCGAGTATTCCTGCCAGCCGGAATAGCTGGTCACTACATCGCCTACCGCATAGTTGGGCGATTTGGACTCAATCACACGACCGACACTCTCGCCGACGATTGTCGCACCGATTTCAATCGGATCCATGTAACCCTTGCTGTCATTCATCCGCGGGCGCATGTATGGGTCTAGCGACAGCCACAGGGTCTTGAGCAGTACTTCGCCGTCTTTCAGCTCGCGCACCGGCTCTTCACGGATGACCAGGTCATCATCGGCAATTTCACCCTGAGGGCGTTTGTTGAGTACCACTTTGCGGTTGGTATGGGCAGTCATGAAAGGCCTCGAATAAACAGAACAAATTTAGAGGGCTGGTTAGCCCGGACCGCTCGATGATAGACCAGCACACGCGGATGTCACGATTACAGCGGTACTATTCACCGGGCTGATTCCAGGATAGTTGGCAGCGCGAAACTCCGCCCAGGGATGACTGATCAAATCTCGTCCCGGGCAATCAACAGGTTCCGCCCCTTTGCCTTCCCCCGGTACAGCCGGCGATCCGCACTGCGATAAAGTGCCCCCGGGCTATTACCGTCAACCGGCCATTCAGCCAGGCCAAAGGTAGCGGATAGGGTGATGCTGTGCCGTTCGTGCTCAAGCCGGTTGCTGGCGATCCGGTTGCGCAGGTCCTCGACCAGATGGATCGCAGCATCGGTATCGGTATTACCCAGCACGATGCCGAATTCCTCTCCACCCAGCCGACCAATGAAGTCGGTTGCGCGCAGACGCTCCGCAAGGCAATCGCAAATATGCCGTAATGCTGCGTCTCCGGCATCATGCCCCCAACGGTCATTGACCTCCTTGAACAGGTCCACATCCAGGACCACCAGCACAAAAGGCGCATGGGTCCGGGTCGACTCCCTGACGCTGCGGTCCAGGTGAGCCTGGAAATGGCCCCGGTTGGCTACGCCTGTCAGTGCATCGGTCTCTGCCATGCTCTGCAACGCACGCTGCGCCGCCGCCCTGCGTCCCTCGTACAGGTGGACGAACACCAGAACCAATAGACCGCACAGCAGAGCATTTCCCAGATCGATCCACCCCACTGGCGTTTCCGGCACGCCGAAGCGCAGCATGTAAGCCAGCGCAGTCAGTGTCATGACAGGCGCAGCAAGCACAAACCCTGCCTTCCGGCCCAGCAACAGATAGGAAAGTATCGGGACCAGATAGATCCAGACAAACGCGGTGGCGGACGCGTCAGGCATGCTTACGATATAGATCAGAAATCCGAAAAGCGGTATCAGGTATATGTAGACCCATCGGACTACATTGCGTGCACCGGAAACCTGCCATGCGGCCCAGAACAATGCACAGCTCGCAGCCAGCTCGAACGCGGCAAGCAGGTAATGGCCCTCCAGGGCCTGAAGCATGCAGAAAAAAACCATGGTTAGCGCGGTAACGACAAAGATCAGGCGCAATAGAGAGCGCTGATCGGCATCTGCCAGGCCACTTGCCTCCGAAGGCTGCCCCTCGGGGAGAATGCGGTCGCTCAACTCTTGCATAGGACTGTTCCGATGTTACCGGCTGGTGGGGTTTCCCCTGAGTGTAGCAGCGCGGCGGTGGCTCAGCGGGTGATCATTCGGCGCCAAGAGCGTCGATATGTTCATTCTTGAGACGAACGTAGTTGCCTGCGGTGTAGGTAAAAAAGCTGAGCTCCTTCTCGGTCAGCGGTCGGACCTGTTTTGCCGGACTGCCCATGTACAGATAGCCGGACTCCAGCGTCCGTTGGGCCGGTACCAGACTGCCGGCACCGAGAATGACCTCATCTTCGATCACCGCCCCGTCCATGACGATACTGCCCATACCGATCAGCACTCGGCTGCCTACGGTGCAACCGTGCAGCAGTACCTTATGGCCGATAGTGACATCGTCGCCGATCTGCAGCGGATAACCGTCGGGATTGAATGGCCCGGCATGGGTGATGTGCAGCACACTGCCATCCTGAACGCTGGTACGTGCACCGATGCAGATACTGTGCATGTCGCCACGAATAACAGTCTGCGGCCATACCGAACAATCATCGCCCAGCTCGACGTCACCAATGACTACAGCCGTCGGGTCGAGAAATACCGCCTGACCAAACACCGGCTGCTTGCCGCGGAACGCGCGAATCTTCATGGCCTTATCTCCATTGGGGAAAGCTCTTGATACCATTAATAAAAATGACTGGCCGTGCGAAAGCGCCAGATGTTTCATATCATGATAGCCACTGAATACAGACGCACCCAACAGGATGTCCAAAATCATGTCCAATCCCTTGCTGCAACCCTACGACCTGCCGCCCTTCAGCAGCATCCGTGCCGAGCACGTGAAACCTGCCATCGAGCAGGTACTGGCAGACAGCCGGGCCCTGCTCGCGAACCTGCTGGACAACCCGCCGCAGAAATGGACCTGGGCCACGCTGATCGAGCCTCTGGATGAAATGGGCGAGCGACTGTCGCGCGCCTGGTCTCCGGTCGGCCACCTGAATGCGGTCATGAACACGCCTGAATTGCGCGAGGCATACAATAGCTGCCTGCCCTTGCTGAGTGAATTCAATACCGAGCTGGGTCAGAACCAGAAGCTGTTTGAAGCCTATAGCCAGATTTTCGAAAGCAAGGATTTTGCTTCTCTCGACCAGGCGCAGCAGACCATTATCGAGCACGCTTTGCGCGATTTCCGCCTGTCCGGCATTGCGTTGCCGCAGGCCCAGCAAAAACGCTATGGCGAGCTGAAGCTACGCCTGTCCGATTTGCAGAGCCGGTTCTCCAATAATGTGATGGATGCCACGCAAGCCTGGAGTCGGCACATCACCGATGCAAGCGTGCTTGACGGCCTTCCCGAGTCGGCCATGGCGCAGGCGCGCCATGCGGCCCAAGGCAAGGAGCTCGACGGCTGGCTGATCAATCTGGAGTTTCCCAGCTACTTCGCGGTCATGACCTATGCCCATGACCGCGCGCTGCGTGAAGAAGTCTACACGGCATACTGCACCCGCGCGTCCGACCAGGGGCCCCACGCCGGAGAGCATGACAATGGCCCGCTGATTGACGAGATTCTGGGTCTGCGCCAGGAGCTCGCGGAACTGCTCGACTATGCCAACTATGCCGAGCTATCGCTCGCCACCAAGATGGCCAAGAGCACCGATCAGGTGGTCGGGTTCCTTCGCGACCTGGCACTGCGCAGCAAGCCATTTGCCGAGCAGGATCTGCAGGCTTTACGCAATTTCGCTGCCGAGCAAGGCTGCGTCGACCTGCAAAGCTGGGATGTCGGCTATTTCAGCGAACAGCTGCGCCAGCATCGCTACGCGATTTCCCAGGAAGAGCTCAAACCCTACTTCCCGATCGACAAGGTGCTCCAGGGCATGTTTGGCGTCGTCGAGAAACTGTACGCCATCGAGCTACGCGAAACGCAGGACTTCGATCGCTGGCACCCCGACGCCCGGCTGTTCGAGGTCATCGAGAACGGTCAGGTCACCGGGCAGTTCTTCCTCGATTTGTATGCGCGCAGCCACAAGCAAGGCGGCGCCTGGATGGACGGCTGCCGCGATCGCCGGCGCCTGCCGGGCGGAGCGCTGCAGCGGCCGATCGCCCATCTGGTATGCAATTTCACTCCTGCAGTCGGCGGCAAGCCGGCATTGCTGACCCATGATGAGGTCACCACGCTGTTCCATGAATTCGGTCACGGTCTGCACCACCTGCTGACCCAGGTCGATTACCCTGCCGCATCGGGTATCAATGGCGTAGCCTGGGACGCGGTCGAGCTGCCGAGTCAGTTCATGGAAAACTGGTGCTGGGAACCGGAAGGGCTGGCGCTTGTTTCCGGTCATTATGAGACCGGCGCAGCGCTACCCCGGGACCTGCTGGACAAGATGCTCGCTGCCCGCAATTTCCAGTCCGGCCTGGGCATGCTGCGCCAGATAGAATTCTCGCTGTTCGACTTCCTGCTGCATCGCCATGAGGAACCGGGCCAGAATGCTCAACAGGTGCTCGACAAGGTACGCGATGAAGTGGCGGTGCTTCGCCCGCCAGCATTCAACCGGTTCCAGAACAGTTTTGGTCACATTTTCGCTGGCGGCTACGCCGCGGGTTATTACAGCTACAAGTGGGCAGAGGTACTTTCGGCCGACGCGTTCTCGCGCTTCGAAGAGGAGGGCGTGCTCAACACCGATACAGGCCGGGCCTTCCGTGACAATATTCTTGCCCGCGGCGGCAGCCGCGAACCAATGGAACTGTTCGTCGCGTTTCGCGGCCGTGAACCGAAAATAGATGCCCTGCTGCGCCACAGCGGGCTCAGCGGAGAAGCCGCATGAGTGACAGAGCCGTAATCAAGCGATTTATTGCCGGTGCAGTCTGCCCTGCATGCACTGCAATGGATACTATCCGCACTTTTGAGGAGGACGGCCTGCCGGCGCGTGAATGCGTCAGCTGCGGCTACGCCGACACCCTGGACGAGCGCGGCAACGCCGTACCGCGCGAAGTGCCTACCCGGGTCAGCAAGCCCAAGCCCGCTGCGGAAACCAAAGCCCAGACAGTGCAGTTTTTCCCCAACCCGAAACTGAAAAAGAAATAACCGCTCAGGAAGCGTCGCGCAGTCTGATCTCCATGCCCAGCTGCTCAGACATGCACGGCCATTCCTGCCAGAGTGAGCGACGACCTTCGACGTTCATGCGCTGCTTGTATTCGCTGAAATCCGGCCCCTCGAAAACGCTATCGGGCACCAGGCCATCGACGGTCACCTCGACCAACGCGTCCAGTTCATTGGCAAATGGCTCTTCGAGCAGATGATGCACTATCAGGCTCGCACGCGTTGTATCCAGCGGCACCAGCTGTCCGCCACCATGGGACAGGTAGCGGTCGTTGACCTCCTCCAGCAACCGGTGTGCCAGGTAAGCTTCGTCGAGCAGAGCCAGCAGACCACTGTGGTCCGAGGGCAAATCGGGTGGCTGCAGGAAAAACGTCTCGGCCACTTTCATCACCGGCAGCAACTGAGGACCGATCCGGGCTTTGGTCGCCACCGCCAACGCCGCCTCGAGAACGTCGGGGACCTGCCCTATGTAGCCGCGCACGAAGCGCATCAGTTTCTCAACGTCATTGTCGCCTACAGCCCCGATCGCTGGGTGCAATGTAGGCAGCCGCTCCTGCAGCCAGGCGCCCAGGGTAGATTCGGCCGTCTCGTGCTGCTCAGCCAGGCGGATACGCTCGCGCAATGCGATTATGTTCATCGAAGGCTCCGATAACGCCAGCAAGGCAGGGGCTGGCAGGAAAAAGATTCAATCTATCAGTCAAGCTAGCAGAGCGTAATGATATCGTCAAAGTGGCTCGCCCGCGAGGCAATAGAACCAATTGGCAAGCTGCGCCCAGCCCCCTGTAATGGCAGTTGAGAGGCGCGTTCATTAGCACAAACCCCGGCCGGCAATATTGACAAACAGCAAAAAAAGAGCCCGATAGGGGATTGCCATGAGACTTGTCAGGTCTATACTCAACCGGTCTGGCAGTTTTTTGGGGGGCCAGTCGCCAGATTCACTCCCGCATCGCAGGGGCGAAAATGACGGCAT
>NZ_JBFGFI010000070.1:0-15575 GCF_041579695.1 Halopseudomonas sp. | reverse complement strand
GTTATCGATCTGGTCGAAACCACGGGCGGAACCGCCGTAGGATTCAGCGCAGACCTTGGTCAGTGCCGCTGTCAGAGTGGTCTTGCCATGGTCGACGTGACCGATGGTGCCCACGTTAAGGTGCGGTTTTTTACGTTCAAATTTCTCTTTAGCCACGGTAGATAGCCTCTTTGATTAGCTTGGGTTCAGTTAGCCTTGCTTCTTGATGATTGCTTCGGCGATGTTCGTTGGTGCCTCGGAGTACTTCGAAAATTCCATGGAGTAGCTCGCACGCCCCTGGGACATGGAGCGCACATCCGTGGCGTAACCGAACATCTCACCAAGCGGAACCTCAGCGCGGATCACCTTACCGGAAACGGAATCTTCCATACCTTGTACAAGGCCGCGACGACGGTTCAGGTCGCCCATAACATCACCCATGTAGTCCTCGGGTGTCACAACTTCGACATTCATCATCGGCTCGAGCAGCACCGCACCGCCCTTCTGGGCCAAATGCTTGGTGGCCATCGAGGCGGCGATCTTGAATGCCATTTCGTTCGAGTCGACGTCGTGAAACGAGCCATCGAACAGGGTTGCCTTCAGGTTGAGCAGCGGATAGCCGGCAAGAATGCCGTTTTTCATCTGCTCATCGATGCCTTTCTGTACAGCCGGAATATATTCGCGTGGTACCGAGCCCCCGACAGTCTCGTTGACGAAAACAAGACCCTCTTCGCTTTCATCGGAAGGCTCGAAGCGTATCCACACATGGCCGTACTGGCCCCGACCGCCTGACTGGCGCACAAACTTGCCTTCGATCTCGCACTTGTTGCGGATCGCTTCACGGTAAGCCACCTGCGGCTTGCCGATATTGGCCTCGACGCCGAATTCGCGCTTCATGCGATCGACCAGAATATCCAGATGCAGCTCACCCATACCGGAGATAATGGTCTGACCGGATTCTTCGTCAGTGCGCACACGGAACGACGGGTCTTCCTGGGCAAGCTTGCCCAGTGCCACACCCATCTTTTCCTGGTCAGCCTTGGTCCTCGGCTCTACTGCCACCGAAATAACCGGCTCAGGAAACTCCATGCGCTCAAGGATGATCGGATGCTCCTGGGAACACAAGGTGTCACCGGTGGTGACGTCCTTCATGCCGATCAGCGCTGCGATGTCGCCAGCCAGAACCTCCTTGATCTCTTCCCGGGCGTTCGCGTGCATCTGCACCATCCGGCCCACTCGCTCTTTCTTACCCTTGACCGAGTTCAGCACCGCGTCGCCTGACTTAAGGACACCGGAGTAAACCCGGACGAAAGTCAGCGTGCCCACGAATGGGTCAGTGGCAATTTTGAAAGCCAGCGCAGAAAAGGGCTCGGAGTCGTCGGCATGACGCTCATCCAGCCGTTCTTCGTCGTCCGGATGTGCGCCTTTGATGGCAACGACTTGATCAGGAGCAGGGAGGTAGTCGATGACCGCGTCGAGAACCAGGGGCACGCCCTTGTTCTTGAACGAGGTACCGCAGACCGCAGGTACGATCTCGCAAGCCAGGGTGCGCTGACGCAGCCCAGCCTTGATTTCATCCTCGGTCAGCTCACCGCCTTCCAGATACTTGTTCATCAGCTCTTCGTTGGCCTCGGCTGCTGCCTCAACCATCTGCTCACGATACTTCTGCGCCATCTCGAGCATTTCGGCAGGAATCTCTTCCTCGCGAGCGGTCAGACCGCTGTCCTCATCGCTCCAGTACATGGCTTTCATGCGCAGCAGGTCAATCTGACCTTCGAAGTCTTCCTCAGCGCCGATGGCGAGCTGAATCGGCACCGGGGTGTGACCCAGACGTTTTTTGATCTGCTCGACAACGCGCAGGAAATCCGCACCCTGACGATCCATCTTGTTCACATAGACGATACGCGGCACGCCATACTTGTTGGCCTGACGCCAAACCGTCTCGGATTGTGGCTCCACCCCGGAGGTGCCACAAAACACCACGATCGCACCATCGAGCACGCGCAACGAGCGCTCTACTTCGATGGTGAAGTCGACGTGACCGGGAGTGTCAATGATATTGACGCGGTGACGCTTGTACTGCTTCTCGGAACCTTCCCAGAACGCCGTAGTAGCAGCAGAAGTAATGGTAATACCACGCTCCTGCTCCTGCGCCATCCAGTCCATGGTGGCTGCACCATCGTGCACCTCACCCATCTTGTGGTTGACGCCGGTGTAAAAAAGAATCCGCTCGGTTGTAGTAGTCTTGCCCGCATCAACGTGCGCGCAAATACCAATATTCCGGTACAGATTAATGGGGGTTACACGAGACAAAATATTCTCCTGAGTCTTTAGAAGCGATAGTGGGAGAAGGCTTTGTTGGCTTCAGCCATACGGTGCACATCTTCACGCTTCTTGACTGCTGCACCCTTACCTTCAGCAGCATCGACCAGTTCGCCGGCCAGGCGCAGAGCCATGGACTTCTCGCCACGCTTACGGGACGCATCTACCAACCAGCGCATCGCCAGGGCGTTGCGACGGGAGGGACGCACTTCAACCGGAACCTGATAGGTGGCACCACCCACACGGCGGGACTTAACCTCGACCAGTGGTGCAATGGCATCGAGCGCGCGCTCGAACAGCTCGACTGGATCTTCGGTCTTGGTACGCTCCTTGACCTTCTCCAGGGCACCATAAACGATGCTTTCGGCCACGGCTTTCTTGCCGCTTTCCATTACGTGGTTCATGAACTTGGCGAGAATCTGGCTGCCGTACTTTGGTTCTGGCAGGATCTCACGTTTTGCTGCTACGCGACGTCTTGGCATGATAAGCCCTCAAACGGTCTTCAGGTTAGCCCGGGACGGTGCCCGACCTTACTCTTATCGACTCAGGAAAAATGAATTCAAAATTACTTGGGACGCTTGGTACCGTACTTGGAACGGCCCTGACGACGATCCTTGACACCCGAGGTGTCCAGCGAACCGCGAACAGTGTGATAACGCACACCAGGCAAATCCTTTACACGACCGCCACGGATCAGCACAACGCTGTGCTCCTGGAGGTTGTGGCCTTCACCACCGATGTAGGAAGAAACTTCGTAACCGTTGGTCAAACGGACACGGCAGACCTTACGCAGAGCCGAGTTCGGCTTCTTCGGCGTAGTTGTGTATACACGAGTACACACACCACGACGCTGCGGGCAGTTCTGCAGCGCTGGCACGTCGCTTTTTTCAGCAACGCGCTTGCGCGGCTTGCGAACCAGCTGGTTAATTGTCGCCATCTAGCAAAACTCCACTGATGTCTATCAGACATATTAAATAAAAAATGGCAGGGCACAGCGCCCCACCAATTTTAGGGGTACGGAATTCTATAGAGCCCGCCCCCGCTCGTCAAGGTCAGCGGCGCCCGAGGGCGCCGACAGTCCTAATCAGTCATTGCCCGAATTCAACGCATCGGACAGCGCCTGCTCGATTTCTACTGCACTTACCTTCGCCGGCTTGTCGGCCATACGCTGACGCTTGCGTTCTGCGTGATAGGCCAGACCGGTACCGGCCGGGATCAGACGACCCACTACAACGTTCTCTTTCAAGCCGCGCAGATGATCGCTCTTGCCAGTAACCGCCGCTTCGGTCAGCACCCGCGTGGTTTCCTGGAAGGAAGCCGCGGAAATGAACGATTCAGTCGACAGCGATGCCTTGGTGATACCCAGCAACACGTGCTCGTACTTGGCCGGGAACTTGTCCGCGGCAACCAGACGCTCGTTCTCTTCCAGGGCGTGGGTCAGTTCGACCTGGTCACCCTTGATGAAGTTCGAGTCGCCCGTGTCGCTGATTTCAACCTTGCGCAACATCTGGCGAATGGTCACCTCGATGTGCTTGTCGTTGATCTTCACGCCCTGCAGGCGGTACACGTCCTGAATCTCGTTGACGATGTACTTGGCCAGCGCACTGACGCCCAGCAGACGCAGGATATCGTGCGGATTGCTCGGACCGTCGGAGATAACCTCACCCTTGGTAACCTGCTCACCTTCGAACACGTTCAGGTGACGCCACTTCGGAATCAGCTCTTCGTACTGCTCGCTGCCATCGGTCGGAGTAATGACCAGGCGACGCTTGCCCTTGGTTTCCTTGCCGAAAGAAATCGTGCCGCTGATTTCCGCCAGAATGGAAGGCTCCTTCGGACGACGCGCTTCGAACAGGTCGGCAACACGCGGCAGACCACCGGTGATGTCGCGGGTCTTGGATGTTTCCTGGGGAATACGGGCAACAACGTCACCCACGTTCACCTTGACACCGTCGGACAGATTGACCAATGCGTTGGCTGGCAGGAAGTACTGGGCAGGCACGTCGGTGCCCGGCAGCAAGAGTTCCTTGCCATTGTCGTCGACCAGCTTCACGGCCGGACGGATGTCCTTGCCTGCCGCCGGACGGTCCTTGGCATCCATGACTTCCAGATTGGTCAGACCCGTCAGCTCATCAGCAGTACGCTTGATGGTGATGTTTTCTTCCATTCCGAAGAAGGCCACGGTGCCCGAGATCTCGGTAACGATGGGGTGAGTGTGCGGATCCCACTTGGCCACCACCTGACCGGCACTGACCTTCTCGCCTTCCTTGATCGAGATGAAGGCACCATAGGGCAGCTTGTAGCGCTCGCGCTCACGACCGAATTCATCTGCGACAGCCAGCTCACCAGAGCGGGATACCGCCACCAGAGTGCCGTCGGCGCGCTCGACGTGCTTCAGGTTGTGCAAGCGAATAATGCCGCCGTTCTTGACTTGGACACTGTCGGCCGCCGAAGTCCGGCTGGCCGCGCCACCGATGTGGAACGTACGCATGGTCAGCTGGGTACCCGGCTCACCGATCGACTGGGCAGCGATAACACCCACTGCCTCACCGATGTTGATCAGGTGACCACGAGCCAGGTCGCGTCCGTAACAGGTACGGCATACGCCATAGCGGGTTTCACAACTGATCGGTGAACGCACGATCACTTCGTCGACGCTGTTGAGCTCGAGGAATTCGACCCACTTCTCGTCGATCAAGGTGCCACCAGGCACAATGACTTCATCGCTGCCGGGTTTGATCACGTCACGGGCGATGGTACGACCCAGTACGCGCTCACCCAGCGGCTCGACGATATCACCGCCTTCAATGTGCGGCGCCATGACCAGACCGCGATCAGTACCGCAATCGGTCTCGGTAATGACCAGATCCTGGGCCACGTCGACCAGACGACGGGTCAGGTAACCCGAGTTCGCGGTCTTCAGTGCGGTATCAGCCAGACCCTTACGGGCACCGTGGGTGGAGATGAAGTACTGGAGTACGTTCAGACCTTCACGGAAGTTGGCGGTAATCGGCGTCTCGATGATCGAGCCATCCGGCTTGGCCATCAGACCACGCATACCGGCCAGCTGACGGATCTGCGCGGCAGAACCACGCGCACCGGAATCAGCCATCATGTACATCGAGTTGAACGACTCCTGCTCCACTTCCTTGCCGTCACGATCCAGCACGCGGGTGGATTTCAGGTTGTCCATCATCGCCTTGGAGATCTCGTCGTTGGCCTTGGACCACAGGTCGATCACCTTGTTGTACTTCTCGCCCTGGGTCACCAGACCCGAGGCGTACTGATCTTCGATCTCTTTCACTTCGTCGGTAGCCGCATCGATGATGCTGGCTTTCTCGTCGGGGATGACAAAGTCGTTCACACCGATCGAAGCACCGGAAATGGTGGAGTAGGCAAAACCGGCATACATCAGCTGGTCAGCAAAGATCACTGTTTCTTTCAGACCGACCACCCGGTAACACTGGTTGATCAGCTTGGAGATCGCCTTCTTCTTCAAAGGCTGATCGACCAGCTCATAGGGCAGGCCCTTGGGCAGGATCTGATACAGCAGAGCACGCCCGACAGTGGTATCAACGATACGGCTCTCGGTAGTCCAGCTCTCATCCTTGTGCTTGATGGTCTCGCTGATGCGCACCTTGACCAACGCATGCAGATCGACCTGGCCACTGCGATAGGCCATTTCGACTTCATTGACGTCGGTGAAACGCATGTTCTCGCCCTTGGCGTTGATGCGCGTACGGGTCATGTAATACAGACCCAGTACCACGTCCTGCGACGGCACGATGATCGGCTCACCGGAGGCAGGCGACAGGATGTTGTTGGTCGACATCATCAGTGCACGCGCTTCCAGCTGGGCCTCGAGGGTCAGCGGAACGTGTACGGCCATCTGGTCACCGTCGAAGTCGGCGTTATAGGCGGCACAGACCAGCGGGTGCAGCTGAATCGCCTTACCTTCGATCAGAACCGGCTCGAACGCCTGGATACCCAGACGGTGAAGCGTCGGTGCACGGTTCAGCAGTACGGGGTGTTCGCGGATCACGTCAGCGAGGATATCCCATACTTCCGGCAGCTCGCGCTCGACCATCTTCTTCGCAGCCTTGATGGTAGTCGCCAGGCCACGGTGCTCAAGCTTGCCGAAAATGAACGGCTTGAACAGCTCGAGCGCCATCTTCTTAGGCAGACCACACTGGTGCAGACGCAGGGTCGGACCTACCACGATCACGGAACGACCGGAGTAATCGACGCGCTTGCCCAGCAGGTTCTGACGGAAACGACCCTGCTTGCCCTTGATCATGTCAGCCAGGGACTTCAGGGGACGCTTGTTAGTGCCGGTGATGGCACGGCCGCGACGGCCGTTGTCCAGCAGGGCATCAACCGACTCCTGCAGCATGCGCTTCTCGTTGCGAACGATGATATCCGGCGCAGACAGGTCGAGCAGACGCTTGAGGCGGTTGTTACGGTTGATCACGCGGCGGTACAGATCGTTCAGATCCGAAGTCGCGAACCGGCCGCCGTCCAGCGGTACCAGCGGACGCAGGTCCGGTGGCAGCACAGGCAAAACGGTCATGACCATCCACTCGGGCTTGTTCCCCGAGCCGTGGAACGCTTCCATCAGCTTCAAGCGCTTGGACAACTTCTTGATCTTGGTTTCCGAGGTGGTCTGCGGAATCTCTTCACGCAGCACGGCAATCTCGTGGACCAGGTCCATATGAGTCAGCAGCTCGAAGATCGCCTCGGCACCCATGCGGGCGTCGAAGTCGTCACCGAACTCTTCCAGCGCTTCGAAATACTGCTCATCGTTGAGCAACTGGCCCTTTTCCAGGGTCGTCATACCCGGCTCGATGACCAGGTAGGATTCGAAATACAGCACGCGCTCGATATCGCGCAGGGTCATGTCCAGCAGCAGACCGATCCGCGAAGGCAGCGATTTCAGGAACCAGATGTGAGCGACCGGCGAGGCCAGCTCGATGTGGCCCATGCGCTCGCGACGGACCTTGGCCAGAGCCACTTCCACGCCGCACTTCTCGCAGATCACACCACGGTGCTTGAGGCGCTTGTACTTACCGCACAGGCACTCGTAATCCTTCACCGGGCCAAAGATCTTGGCGCAGAAAAGGCCGTCACGCTCAGGCTTGAACGTACGGTAATTGATGGTTTCCGGCTTTTTGACTTCGCCATATGACCAGGACCGGATCATCTCCGGTGACGCCAAGCCGATTCGCAGCGAATCGAACTCTTCGATCTGTCCCTGGGACTTAAGCAGGTTCAGTAGATCTTTCAAGGCCTATACTCCTCGCAGTGTCTCAAGGGCGGAACAGGTCCGCCCGAGACATGGGCAGTTGGTGGTTACTCGGATTCCAGTTCGATATCGATACCCAGCGAACGGATTTCCTTGATCAACACGTTGAAGGATTCAGGCATGCCCGCCTCCATCCGGTGATCACCGTCCACGATGTTCTTGTACATCTTGGTACGGCCGTTCACGTCGTCCGACTTCACAGTCAACATCTCCTGCAATGTGTAGGCTGCGCCATATGCTTCCAGGGCCCAGACCTCCATCTCACCGAAACGCTGACCACCAAACTGCGCCTTACCACCCAACGGCTGCTGGGTTACCAGACTGTACGAACCGGTGGAACGGGCGTGCATCTTGTCATCGACCAGGTGGTTCAGTTTCAGCATGTACATATAGCCGACAGTCACCGGACGATCAAAGCTGTTACCGGTACGGCCGTCGATCAGCTTCATCTGACCGGTATCGGGCAAGTCTGCCAGACGCAACATATGCTTGATTTCGTGCTCCTTGGCACCGTCAAAGACGGCCGTCGCCATGGGTACGCCACCACGCAGGTTGTTTGCCAGCTCGATGATTTCCTGATCGCTCAGCTCTTCCAGTTTTTCCTGGCGGCCGCCGACCTTGTTATAGATCTCATCGAGGAACTCACGCAGCTCGGCAACCTTGCGCTGATCTTCCAGCATCCGGTTGATCTTCTCACCCAGTCCTTTGGCCGCGAGGCCCAGGTGGGTTTCGAGGATCTGGCCGACGTTCATCCGCGAAGGTACGCCCAGCGGGTTCAATACGATATCCACTGGCGTGCCGTATTCGTCGTGGGGCATGTCCTCGATCGGCATGATGACCGAGATGACACCCTTGTTACCATGACGACCCGCCATCTTGTCACCAGGCTGGATGCGACGCTTGATTGCCAGGTAGACCTTGACGATCTTGAGTACACCCGGAGCCAGGTCATCGCCCTGCTGCAGCTTGCGCTTCTTGTCTTCGAACTTGTCGTCCAGCACCTTGCGACGATCAGAGAGATAGGCCTGCGCCATTTCCAACTGCTCGTTCAGGCTGTCTTCGCTCATGCGCAGCTTGAACCACTGGCCATGCTCGATACCGTCCAGCGCTTCGTCTGTCAGCTTGGCGCCTTTCTTCAGACCAGCACCGCCTTCAACGGACTGACCCACCAGTGCCGAGCGCAGACGCTCGAATGTAGCCACTTCGACAATACGGAACTCTTCCTGCAGATCCTTGCGGATCTCGTCTAGCTGTTCTTTCTCGATCGCCAGGGCGCGGGAATCGCGCTCGACGCCGTCACGGATGAAGACCTGGACGTCAATGACAGTACCTTTGGTGCCAGTTGGCACGCGCAGGGAAGTGTCCTTAACATCCGAAGCCTTCTCGCCGAAGATGGCTCGCAAGAGCTTCTCCTCAGGCGTCAGCTGGGTTTCACCCTTGGGCGTAACCTTACCGACCAGGATGTCGCCAGGGCCGACTTCGGCGCCAACGTAGACCACACCGGCCTCGTCCAGCTTACCCAGTGCCGACTCACCCACGTTGGGGATGTCGGAGGTGATTTCTTCCGGCCCCAGCTTGGTGTCCCGGGACACACAGGTCAGTTCCTGGATATGAATTGTGGTGAAGCGATCTTCCTGCACCACACGCTCGGAGACCAGAATCGAGTCTTCGAAGTTGTAACCGTTCCAGGGCATGAACGCGACGCGCATGTTCTGGCCAAGAGCCAGCTCACCCATGTCGACGGAGGAACCGTCGGCGAGGATGTCATTGCGCACGATCACATCACCCTTCTTCACCAGCGGACGTTGGTTAATACAGGTGTTCTGGTTGGAACGGGTGTATTTGGTCATCGCATAGATGTCGACACCCGCTTCACCGGCTTCAATCTCGTCGTCAGCAACGCGCACAACGATACGGCTGGCATCGACGGAATCGATCACACCGCCACGGCGCGCGGTCACACAGACGCCGGAGTCGCGAGCCACGTTGCGCTCCATGCCGGTACCGACCAGCGGCTTCTCGGCACGCAGGGTGGGAACGGCCTGACGCTGCATGTTCGAACCCATCAGGGCGCGGTTGGCGTCGTCGTGCTCAAGAAACGGAATCAACGATGCCGCCACCGATACTACCTGGCGTGGCGATACGTCCATCAGCGTTACTTCGTGCGGCGCCTTGACAGTAAATTCGTTCTGGTGACGCACGGCCACCAGATCATCGGTCAGCTTGCCGTCTTCAACCTTGGCGCTTGCCTGGGCGATGACGTGATCGGATTCTTCGATCGCTGACAGGAAGATGATCTCGTCGGTCACCTGGGCGTCGCGTACACGGCGGTACGGGCTTTCCAGGAAGCCGTACTTGTTGGTACGGGCATAGGTCGCCAGCGAGTTGATCAGACCGATGTTCGGACCTTCCGGCGTTTCGATCGGACATACGCGACCGTAGTGGGTCGGGTGTACGTCACGCACTTCGAAACCGGCACGCTCACGTGTCAGACCGCCCGGCCCAAGCGCCGAAACACGGCGCTTGTGGGTAATTTCCGACAACGGGTTGTTCTGGTCCATAAACTGGGACAGCTGGCTGGAACCGAAGAACTCCTTCACTGCCGCCGCAACCGGCTTGGCATTGATCAGATCCTGCGGCATCAGGCCTTCGCTTTCGGCCATCGACAAACGTTCCTTGACCGCACGCTCAACGCGTACCAGGCCAACACGGAATTGGTTCTCGGCCATCTCGCCAACCGAACGTACACGGCGGTTACCCAGGTGATCGATGTCGTCGACCACGCCCTTGCCGTTACGGATGTTCACCAGAGTCTTGAGGACTTCGATGATGTCTTCCTTGCTCAGCACGCCGGCGCCTTCGATCTCGTCGCGGCCAATACGGCGGTTGAACTTCATACGACCAACAGCCGAGAGATCGTAACGATCAGTGCTGAAGAACAGGTTGCCGAACAGGGTCTCAGCGGCATCCTTGGTCGGCGGCTCGCCGGGACGCATCATGCGGTAGATTTCTACCAGCGCTTCCAGCTGCGTGGTGGTGCCGTCGATGCGCAGCGTGTCAGAGATGAACGGACCACAGTCGATATCGTTGGTGTACAGCGTCTCGAGGCGCTTGATTTCGGCCTTCTGCAGCTTGGCCACCAGATCTGCTGTGATTTCGATGTTGCACTCGACAATAACCTCGCCAGTGGCGGGGTGCACGACAGGCTTGGCGATGGTGCGGCCCAGAATGTAATCGAAGGGCACTTCCAGGCTGTCAATACCGGCTTTTTCAAGCTGATTGATGTGTCGAGCCGTAATACGACGGCCTTTCTCGACGATGACCTTGCCCTTGTCATCCTGGATGTCAAAGGTGGCGATCTCGCCGCGCAGGCGCTGGGGTACGAGCTCAAGCTGGAGATTCTCACCCTTCACTTCGAACACGTTGGTGTCGTAGAAGATATCCAGTATTTCGTCGGTCTGATAACCCAGGGCGCGCAGCAGCACGGAAGCAGGCAGCTTGCGGCGACGGTCGATACGGACAAAGACCGCGTCCTTGGGATCGAACTCAAAGTCCAGCCACGAACCACGGTAAGGAATCACGCGGGCCGAATACAGCAGCTTGCCGGAGCTGTGCGTCTTGCCACGGTCGTGGTCGAAGAACACACCCGGGCTGCGGTGCAGCTGGGACACGATGACGCGCTCGGTACCATTGATCACGAAGGTACCGTTCTCGGTCATCAGGGGGATTTCCCCCATATAGACTTCCTGCTCCTTGATGTCCTTGATCGCCTTGTTGGAAGACTCGCGATCAAAAATAATCAGGCGCACTTTCACGCGCAGCGGGACCGCATAGGTCACGCCGCGAGAGACACATTCTTTGACGTCGAAGGCGGGATCGCCCAGACGATAACCGACATATTCGAGTGCCGCATTACCGGAGTAGCTGATAATGGGGAACACAGATTTGAAGGCCGCATGCAGACCGATATCACGAACCTGCTCCTTCGGCATGTCCGACTGCAGGAATTCCCGATAGGAATCCAGCTGAATCGCCAGCAGATAGGGCACATCCATCACATGCGGCAGTTTGCCAAAGTCCTTGCGGATACGTTTTTTCTCAGTATATGAGTAAGCCATCAGCGTTCCCCAGCTTGGTCACCTGCTTGATTGGCCCTCCCCTGCGGGGAAGGCCAGAAAATGCTTGCAAAGCCTACGCCTTGCTCACCCCTCGGGGTGCCTTTCCGCCAGTTGCTTCACAGAAGCTCACCAGAACGGAAAAAGGCCGGTGGCACACAGGCCACCAGCCATCAATCTGACCGTTAAATCAGACTGTCGACACAAGGTCGCGCAAGCTTACTTGAGCTCAACCTTGGCGCCGGCTTCTTCCAGGGTCTTCTTGGCAGCTTCTGCCTCATCCTTGGAAACGCCTTCCTTGATGGTGCCAGGAGCGCCATCAACCAGTGCCTTGGCTTCTTTCAGGCCCAGGCCGGTCAGTTCACGCACAGCCTTGATCACGTTTACTTTCTTCTCACCAGTTTCGGTCAGAACAACGTTGAACTCGGTCTGTTCTTCTTCTGCGGCAGCAGCCGGGCCAGCAGCCGGGCCAGCGGCAGCAGCAGCGGAAACGCCAAACTTCTCTTCCATTGCCTGGATCAGTTCAACAACCTGCATAACTGACATTTCGGAAACGGCGTTGATGATATCTTCGTTGGTCAGAGCCATGACTCAAATTCCTGTATTGGTGGACGGTCCGGAAACCGTCAAAATAGGGTGTGCGGCAGAACAAGCGTGAAGCACCTATCAGGCGGCTTCGGCTTCCTTCTGATCGCGAACAGCGGCCAAGGTACGAACGAACTTGCTGGTAGCGCCTTGAATCACGCTCATCAGCTGGCTGATAGCCTCGTCGTAAGTCGGCAGCGTTGCCAGAATGTCGATCTGTGAAGCTGCAAGGAAGTTGCCTTCAAAGGCTGCGGCCTTGATCTCGAATGCGCTCTGACTCTTGGCGAAATCCTTGAACAAGCGGGCAGCAGCACCGGGATGTTCATGGGAAAAGGCAATAAGAGTCGGACCTGTAAAGACGTCGTTGAGACACTCGTATTGAGTACCTTCAACAGCGCGACGCATCAATGTGTTACGTACAACGCGTACGGTCACACCGGCATCACGCGCATCTCTGCGCAGACCAGTCATAGCAGCAACACTCACGCCGCGGGCATCAGCCACAACAGCAGAGAGCGCACCTTTGGCAGCTTCGTTGACTTCAGCGACGATGGCTTTCTTGTCTTCGAGCTTAATTGCCACGGGTTTTACTCCTGGATTTACCATTGATCGCCCGAAGGCGACATGTCTTGGTGTCTGATCCAGCCTGCACTGAATCGGGAGCACCATCTGCGTAGGCTGGGAGAATAAATTCCCCTGTTTGAGGCTTGCGCCACCTACGGTCTTGGATAGCCCCCGCGATGGCAGGGACCCCAAAAGGTAGCGCTCCATCCGATATCGGACGAAGCGCCATTAAATCAGATAGTCAGGGAAGCGTGGTCGATCTGCAGACCTGGGCCCATGGTGGTGCTCAGGGTTACGCGCTGCAGATAGATACCCTTGGACGTGGAAGGCTTGGCCTTCTTCAGGTCATTGATAAGGGCTTCAACGTTTTCCTTCAGTTTGACAGCGTCAAAACCGACCTTGCCAACCGAGCAGTGAATGATACCGTTTTTGTCCGTACGGTAGCGTACCTGACCCGCCTTGGCATTCTTCACAGCTGTACCAACGTCTGCAGCAACAGTGCCGACCTTGGGGTTAGGCATCAGGCCACGGGGACCCAACAGCTGACCCAGCTGACCAACAACGCGCATTGCATCAGGAGAAGCAATAACCACGTCATAGTTCAGATCGCCTGCCTTCATTTCGGCTGCCAGATCATCCATACCTACCCGATCAGCACCGGCGGCCAGCGCAGCTTCGGCGTTGGCGCCCTGGGTGAACACGGCTACGCGAACGGTCTTGCCTGTGCCATGCGGAAGCAGAGTGGCACCACGGACAACCTGGTCCGATTTACGCGGATCAACGCCGAGGTTGACGGACACATCAATGGACTCGACAAACTTGACGCTGGAAACTTCGGCCAACAGAGAGGCGGCGTCTTCAAAGGCATACGCCTTGTTTGCCTGCACTTTCTCGTTGATTGCCTTCTGACGCTTGCTCAACTTAGCCATTTACACACCCTCCACAGTAAGGCCCATGCTACGCGCGGAACCGGCGATGGTACGCACAGAGGCGTCCATGTCGGCAGCTGTCAGATCCGCCTTCTTGATAGTGGCGATCTCTTCCAGTTGAGCACGGGTAACAGTGCCTACCTTCTGGGTGTTCGGGCGAGCAGAGCCGCCTTTCAGACCAGCAGCCTTCAGCAGCAGAATAGCGGCCGGAGTACTCTTGGTTTCAAACGTGAAGCTGCGGTCGCTGTAAACAGTGATGATCACGGGAGTCGGCAGACCGGGCTCCATGCCCTGGGTCTTGGCGTTGAACGCCTTGCAGAATTCCATGATGTTCACGCCATGCTGACCCAGAGCCGGGCCTACCGGCGGACTCGGGTTAGCTTGACCAGCCTTTACCTGCAGCTTGATATAAGCATTAATCTTCTTAGCCATGTTTCTATCTCCGTTGGGTAGTAGCGCCTTGCGGCTCCCCGGTTCAACACATCACACTGACAACAAAACCCCGCGACGCCATTGGCGTCGCAGGGTTCAGGAGGACGTGGGCTATCAGCCCTTTTCTACCTGGCCGAACTCGAGCTCGACTGGGGTAGGACGACCAAAAATCAGAACAGCCACCTGAACACGGCTCTTCTCGTAATTAACTTCTTCCACCACACCATTGAAGTCGGCGAAAGGACCGTCGGTAACCCGAACCACTTCACCCGGCTCGAACAACGTCTTGGGCTTGGGCTTATCAGTACCCTCAGCAACACGGCGCAGAATGATATCCGCTTCCTTGTCGGTAATCGGGGCCGGCTTGTCCGCCGTGCCACCAATAAAACCAAGCACGCGAGTGGTATCTTTCACCAGGTGCCAGCTGCCTTCGTTCATTTCCATCTGGACCAGAACGTATCCGGGGAAGAACTTACGCTCGCTCTTGCGCTTCTGACCATTGCGCATTTCCACCACTTCTTCAGTGGGCACAAGAATCTCGCCGAACAGATCTTCCATCCCGGCCAGCTTGATACGCTCCTGAAGTGAGCGCATGACGTGCTTTTCATAGCCTGAAAAGGCATGCACTACGTACCAACGCTTAGACACGGATCACCCTTAACCAATGAACTGAGAAATGATCCAACCCAGCAAGGTATCCAGCCCCCATAAAAGCAGGGCCATCACCAATACAACCGCTACTACAATAAGGGTTGTCTGAGTCGTTTCCGGACGGGTTGGCCAAACCACCTTGCGAATTTCGATGCGCGCTTCTTTCAAGAGCGCCCAAAAAGCCTTGCCTTTGGATGTCTGCAGCGCTACATAGCCTGCAACCAAACCCAGCACAACCAGTGCCAGGGCACGATACAAAACAGGCTCTGCGGCAAAATAATGATTACCATAAACGCCGGCGACAACAATTATGGCCACGACAATCCACTTGGGTATATCTAGGCGGTCGTCGTAAAGCTCAGCCTTGGTGCTCATGAATCATTAAATCCTGTTTTGGTAGCCAGAAAATGAAATCTGGCAGGCCAGGAGGGAATCGAACCCCCAACCTGCGGTTTTGGAGACCGCCGCTCTGCCAATTGAGCTACTGGCCTGTAATCGCAGTCGAGCCGGCAATAGTACCGGCCCGACAGTTCAAGATCAAATGCTAATTAAGCAATAATCTTGGCAACCACGCCGGCACCAACGGTACGGCCGCCTTCGCGAATCGCGAAGCGCAGGCCATCTTCCATGGCGATCGGAGCGATCAGAGTGACGACCAGCTTGACGTTGTCGCCAGGCATGACCATCTCAACGCCT
>NZ_JBFGFI010000069.1:0-15877 GCF_041579695.1 Halopseudomonas sp. | reverse complement strand
CTCTCTCTCCGCCAGACATGTAATGCGATAAGCCCCTGATAAACATAGAGTTTTCAGGGGCTTTTTGCTTTCTGGAATTGGGTTTGGGGCAAAATTGGGGCATAAATCGCTCCTTCCAGACCGCTACAGACCGGTTTTGGATGGCCGAAATCCCATCGGTTCCGAGACCAGCCCGGCCATGCTTTTGGTGTCCGCGGGGATCCAGCGACCGTAGTGGCGCTTGACCATAGTGGTATCACTGTGCCCCAGCTGACGCGCAACCCACTCGATCGGAACGTAACTCGACAGCGCCTGGCTGGCGAAGGTATGCCGGCACTGGTTCGGGCCGCGATGACGGACCTTGGCACGCTTGAGCAGGCTGGTGAACCAGCGGTTCATGCTTCCCGGGTTCCAGGGCAGCAACAATCGGAAAGTGGCCGAGCAGCTCGGCATCAGTGTCAAAACCGTGGATCTGTATCGTTCCAGAGTGATGAAACGCATGCAAGCTGACAGCTTGCCAGCTCTGGTGGGCATGACCATTGGAGCCGGGTTGATTGAGCCGTTTGGGCTCAAGGCTCGCGGTTGAGCGGAACGCCGGCAGCAGCCCTCTCGGGCTCGAACAGCCGATTCGCCTATTGTGGTCCCATAATCTCTGCCAAGCGGTCCGGCCTTGGCGCCCCCTGTTGCTGTTGCATACGCCCCTGGTCGTCCTGATAGAAAATCGCCGGTGTTGCCTGGGCGCCGAGTTGCGTCATCAGGTCGTAATTGGCTTTCAGCTGGCGCTCGATCTCTGCAGGGATCTTGTTCATCGCCGCAACGCCGTCACCTGACTCATGCTCATGCAAGGCCGCGGCGGGGTCTTCTGCGGCGAGAATGGCGGCGGATTTGCCAGGGCTGTCTTCACGCAGGATGCCCACCAGGATGTGCCGCAGTTGCACCTTGCCCGATTCTACCCAGGGGCGCGCCTGTTCCCAGAACATGCTGCAGAACGGGCAGTTGGGGTCGGTGAAGGTATAGACCACACGCTCCGCATCATCCGCACCGTCACCGATCCAGTCACTGGCCTCCAGCTGCGCCCACATGCCCTTGGCCATGGGTTGATATACCAGTTCGTCAAGATGCGCCTTGCTGATGTCTGTGCCGTTGGCATCCAGCAGGGTGCCAACCAGAACGTGTTGGCCGTCTTCGGTGAGATACAGAGCCAGTCCTTGTCCATTGAGCTTGCCGGCAAAACCCTGCAGGCCGGCGGGAGCGTCGAAGCGGCCAACAATTTCGACACCGTGTTTAACGGTAGCAGCGATGGGCGCGGGCCAGTCTTCGGCGCTGGCGAAGGGCGTCAGGGTGAATAGCAGGGCAGGGAGTGCGTGCTTGGGTTGTAGTCGGATCATGGCGTTTCTCCCTCTTTGAGTTTGGCAATCTGGTGAGACAGGCTCGCCGCGGACAATTCGCCCAGGTGGCTGGCGACCTGCTGGCCTTGTGCGTTGTAGAACAGGGTAGTGGGCAGCGCCTGCGAGCCGGCCTGCTGGCCAAACTGGCCGCCGCTGTCGAGCAGGACGTTGTGCAGTGTCAGGTCGGTGTCTTCCAGAAAGCGCATTATCTCGCCCTGGCCTTCGCCCTGATTGACGAAGGCAAAGACGATGTCGGCTTCCCGTTGCTGGGCGTCGGCCAGCACCGGCATTTCACGCCGGCAGGGTGGGCACCAGGTGGCCCACAGATTGACCACCAGCGGCCGGCCGTTCAGGTCCTGCAGTGAGACCTGTTCACCTTCAACATCCAACAGGGTCATGTCCGGTAGCTGTGTACCTTGCTGCAGGGCGTGGAGCATGTAGCTGCTGACGCCCCAGAAGATCAGTCCGGCGGCTAGTGCGCCGCCGAGTGGCAGGCGCAAAGTCATGTCGCGCCAGGCAAGCCAGAGGCCGGCGACCAGCGCAGCTACAATCCCCGGCCAGACGATGAAACCGCCATCGCGGATGTCGATCACCTGCCAGAGGTCATCCCTGAAGTGATCGAAATAGAGGGCCACGAAGGCCAGGCGGGCGACGACCAACCCCAGCAGCAGGAGGTTGAACAGGTGCTTTTCCGGATTGCGCTCGCGGTGTCGTCCCATCCACCAGCCGGTGAGCGACGCCACGAGCAGACTGACCAGCAGGATCAGGTGTGAGCTGGCTATCGCCAGCGGGCCGATATTGACTGTCAGCATTAGCCGTCCCCGCGGGTGGTTTGCCATAATTGCATGAATTCGGAGGCATTCACCTCGCCGGTGATGCGGTGAGCGCGTCGCTCCTGGCCATCAGGCCCGAACCACAGCAGGGTCGGCGGGCCATGGATAGCATAGCGCGAGAGCAACTCACGGCTTGCGGCGCTGTTGGTGGTCACATCCGGGCGCAGCAATCTGACGCCATCGAGGCTGGCCATCACATCGGCCCTGCCGAACACATTCTGTTCCATGATCTTGCAGGACACGCACCATTCGGCGTAATAGTCGACCAGCACCCATTCTCCCGCTGCCCTGGCAGCGGCGAGTTGCTGATCCAGCTCTGCGGGCGTATCCAGGGGGGTAAAGGCGTCCATATGGCTCTCTGCCGGAGCGGCTGTGGCAGATGCACTATAGACCGACAACGGCTGCCAGGGATTAACCGCACCACCGGCAGCGCCCAACAGCAGCGTCAGGCCCCAGACGCCTGCGAGCATGGCGGCGGTATGCAGCATCGAGCTGTGAGTGCTGCCGCGTGCGGTATGCATCAATGTGGTGGCGGCGCCCAGCAGGAACACGGCGATCAGGCCAAGCCACAGGGACGCGTCTAGCGCCGGCCGAACGATGAACAGGGCCGCCGCCAGGAACACAAAGCCGAAGACCACCTTGACCCGGTTCATCCAGGCGCCGGGGCGCGGAAGAAAGCGGGTGCCAACCGTCACCAGTAACAACAGTGGCACACCCATGCCTACGCCCAGCGCGAACAGTGCGAGACCACCTTGCAGCATGTCGCCAGTCTGGCCGATATACAGCAGGGCGCCCGCCAGCGGGGCAGTCATGCACGGACCCACCAGCAGGCCGGACAGCACCCCGAGCATCGCTGCGCCGCCGAGATGGCCGCCGGTCTGCTTGCGCCCGGCCTGATCCAGCCTGTCCCTGACGAAGGCGGGCAGCTGCAGTTCGAACAAGCCGAACATCGGCAGCGCGAGCAGCACGAAGAGCCCGGCGAAAGTGCCGATTACCCAGGGTTGCTGTAATACGGCCTGCAGATTGCCGCCGATCAGCGCCGCCAGTACTCCCAGTGCGGCATAGACCAGTGCCATGCTGAACATATAGACGGACGCGAGCAGCAGTCCCCGACGCGGGGTCGCGCCGCTGCCGACTACCAGGCCCGCAAGAATCGGCAACATGGGCAGGGAGCAGGGGGTGAACGCCAGCAACAGCCCCAGCCCGAAGAATAGCGCCAACGCCACCGGTAGCGACCAGTCCTGAAGATGACCGGCCATGCGCTGGTCCTCGGCCAGAGTTTGCGCTGGACTGCCGTTTAGACCGGTCTGCGGGCCAGGCGATGGCTCCGCAGTGTTAGAGCCGATATCCCGGCTTTGCGGCGGATAGCACAATCCGGCATCCGCGCATCCCTGCCAACCGAGCGTTAAAGCGCCTGACCGCTCCGCCGGAATACTCAGCTGCAACGAATCCCGGTACACCTGCGAATCACCGAAGAATTCATCGCTGTAGGGTATGCCGTCGGGTAATGTGGGATGGAAGTCTGTATTCAACCCAGAAAAGGTCAGGCGTTCCTGATACAGGTAGTATCCGGGCGCGATGCGCCAGGTCAGCTGTGTTGCACCATCGTCACTGCGCGTGACAGACAGGTCGAAAGCGTCCTCGACGGGGAGAAACTCGGCATTGTCATTAGTCCCGCTGTTGAGACTGCCGAAGGCGAATGCCAGGCTCGACCACACCAGAAAAAAAGGTAAAACCAGTATGTGACGCCACTTCATGCCTTCTGTGCTCCCGCCTGAAGATTAATGGGCCGCAGTATCTTCTGCCGGGATTAAGTCGGAATTAACGAGCGTCACCTTTCCTGAACTCCTGTTAATCGGGCGTTAATCAGTACAATGGATACTGTCAAAAATCGCTACCGGAACCTCCATGCATATACTCCTTGTCGAAGACGACTCCCTGATTGCCAGTGGCATTGTCGCCGGCCTGTCGGCTCAGGGCATGACGGTTGACCCGGTGGGCACCGCCGCGCATGCCGAGGCCATGCTCGGGGCTATCGCCTTTGATGTGATGATCCTCGATCTGGGCCTGCCCGATGAGGATGGGCTGCTGATGCTCCGCCGGCTGCGCGCCCGGGAAGTGACCATGCCGGTGCTGGTGTTGACCGCCCGTGATGCCATCAGCGATCGTGTCGCCGGATTGCAGGCGGGCGCAGACGATTATCTGGTCAAACCCTTCGATCTGCGCGAGCTGAGCGCCCGGTTGCATGCAATGGTGCGCCGTGCCAGCGGTCGCAGTGTGAATCTGATCAGGCATGGCGTGCTGGTGTATGACCCGGACGCTGCGCTGGCCTGGCTGAATGACACGCCGGTTGACCTGTCGCGCCGCGAACGAGCATTACTCAGCACCCTGTTATTGAACAAGGGCCGGGTGCTGACTGCAGGGCAGTTGAAGGACAGCATCTATGGCATGAGTGATGAGCTGGAAAGTAACGCGCTCAACGTCCATATCCATCATCTGCGCCGCAAGCTGGGCAATGACATAGTCGAGACCGTGCGCGGGCTGGGGTATCGCCTCGGTACGGCGGTGCCTGTCGTTCCTCCTGTACAAGGTCCGCGAGAATGAGTCTGCGTCTGCGCCTGACCCTGATTCTGGGGTCAACCTTTATCATTTTGTGGTCTGTGGCCGCCGCCTGGATGCTGTATGACCTGCGGGCCGAGATGATGCGCTCGCTGGACCAGCGGCTTGCCGCGTCGGCGCAGATGGTGGCCGGTTTGCTGGTACAGCTGCCGCAATCATCCCGGCCGGGTACGGCGGATAGTATTACCGCGCAGCGGCTGGGGATACCCGATGGCCTCACCTGCCAGGTCAGCTCATTGCGCGGCGAAGTCATCGCGCGCAGTCATCCCGAGCTAGCGGAGCCTCTCGATGCGCAGCAGACCGGTTTTCGTGATCAGCAGATTGATGGGGTGAGCTGGCGTAGCTACACGGTCGAGCAGCACGGCATGCGTATTACCACGGCAGACCGGCTGGACGAACGGGAAGCCCTGCAATCGTCGGTATTGCTGGCGGCAGCTGTGCCGGTAGGCGTGGCATTATTGGGTACCCTGTTGTTGCTCTGGTTTGGCGTGCGCAAGGGATTGGAACCGCTACGCCGCATGACTGGTGCCTTGCTCGAGCGCGGTCCGGATTCCCTCCAACCCTTGAAACTGGCACCTTTGCCAAGTGAACTGCGACCTTTACAGGATAGCCAGAACCAGCTGTTCGAACGAATTGCCCACGGCATCGAGCGGGAGCGCCGTTTCACGGGTGACGCCGCCCATGAGCTGCGCAGTCCGCTGACGGCGATCAAGGTGCACCTGCAGGTCGCGGGGATGACATCGGGAGCGGAGGCGGCCAATGCCCTGGCCCAGGCGGAAAAGGGCGCAGATCGTCTGCAAAGCACACTGGAACAGTTACTCTTGCTGGCGCGGGTAGAGGGCCGGCAATCCTTTGATGAAGGGTTGCAGGCCACTGCACTTGAGGTAGTCAAGCTGGCAGTGCAGGATGCCTTTGGCGCCGCTAAAACGGTTGACCTCCTGCCTGACGCAGATTTGTCCGCTCGACCTCTGAGCATGCCGCCCGTGCTCGCCACGTTGGCCCTGCGTAATTTGTTGGATAACGCCCTGCGTCATACTGCTGAAGGCACACGAGTCGAGCTCGAGATCAGCAGCCAGGGCAGTCGGGTGCATTTCAAGGTCCGTGATCATGGGAGCCCATTATCCGGTGACACTATGGAAATGCTTACTCGGCGCTTCTGGCGCCAGGGGGCAGGGGAGGGTAGTGGCCTGGGATTGGCGATAGTGGATGCGATTGTTCAGCGTTTCGGCGGCCGCTTACAGTTTTGCAATGGCGCCCAGGGGCTGCTGGTTATCTTGGAGTTGCCCTTGCAGGAGCGCTGAGCTCCTGCAGCCCGCAATCATGGTTAAAATATTGGAATCCCGGCTTCCACAGGTGCAGTTTCAGGCAAGCCGGTTTGTTCAGCCCAGATTATTCGCAGCCTGGGTCTCCAGCTCGGATTTCAGCGCCGGATCGAGTTTCAATTGGCGTGCGAACTCGTCCAGGTAGGCGCGCTCCATGAAATTCTGATCATCGACCATCACCAGGCTGGCCAGATACATCTCCGCGGCGATTTCCGGCGTGGCGGCGGATCGGGCGACGTCAGCCGGGTCCAGGGGTTTGGCCAGCTCCTGATCGAACCAGCGCTTGAGTTCGGAATCATCGGTGATCCTTTCCACTTCGCCATCGATCAGCAGGCGTTCACGCTGATCGATATGGCCGTCGGCCTTGGCAGCGCCGATGACGGCGCGCAAGATTGCCTGGCTGTGCTGTTCGACCTGTGCCGCAGGAACCCGGTCCACGGTCTGTGGCGGGCCCGGCATGGCGGCTGCCTGCGTCTGGCTCTGCCAGTTGCTGTAGGCCTTGTAGGCCACCACGCCAAGGGCCGCCAGACCGCCATAAACCACTACCTTGCCGCCAACCTTGCGGGCCTTCTTGCTGCCCATCAGCAGGCTCATGGCACCACCGCCCAACGCCCCGCCGCCGACACTGCCCAGCAAACCGCCCAGTGGCGAGCCTGCATTTGATCGCGTCGGTGGCGCGGCGTTTCCGCCCCCCTGGTTCTGCAGCAGATCCTTTCCGGCATGGAGCAACTGGTCGAGCAGACTGCGAGTATTCATTGGCACCCCTGATAGGCTTTTGACGGTGCCGGCCTGGAAGTGACGCACTCCCGATCAGCCGGATCTATTCCGCCATCATATTGCTCGGCCGATCCGGCGCAAAGCTCATTTACTGTTTCTGCGTCTTTCTTTCCCGATATTCCGACGGACTGATCCGGCGGCCCTGGGCTGAACATTTGCCGCGCATTTTGGTCGACATCAGATAGAGCGTTGAGACTCTCAGCGCGCCCGGTATCCCGGCAGGAGAGTGCAGATGGACAGCAAAACCTCGGTGATAGATGACATACCCATGCATTGGCTCGAACAGGGAGAGGGCATGCCGGTCGTGCTGATCCACGGCATTCCTACCTCACCTGCGCTGTGGCGCAAGGTGATGCCGCTGATGCCGGGGACGCGGTGTCTGGCGTTCGAGATGGTTGGCTACGGTGAATCGATACCGCAGGGAGTCGACCGTGACATATCGATCAGTCGCCAGGCTGACTATGTAGCCGCCTGGATGCGGCACCTTGGCGTGGAGGGCGCCATACTGGCCGGGCACGACCTGGGCGGCGGTGTCGCGCAGATTGTGGCCGTGCGTTATCCGGAGCTCTGTGCCGGACTGTTCCTGACCAATGCCATAGGCTATGACTCCTGGCCCATTCCGAGCGTTAAGACATTGCAGGCCAGTGCACCGCTGGTCAGTCATTTGCCCTATACGGCCGGCAAGCAGATACTTCGGCTGCTGATGTACCGCGGCCATGAAGACAGTGGGCTGGTGCGCGAGTCCCTCGAATTGCACTGGGTGCCCTATGCCAAGCACGACGGGGCGGCGGCACTGATCAGGCAGGTCCAGGCGCTGGACGTCAACGACACGCTGTCCATCGCTGATTCGCTTCCCGGTCTGGGCATCCCTGCTTGTGTGGTATGGGGCGCTGCCGACCCATTCCAGAATATAGAGTACGGCGAGCGTTTTGCCCGCGACCTTGACGCGCCCCTGCATCGGATCGAGGGGGGATTGCATTTCACTCCGGAAGATCATCCCGATGAAATTGCCAGGTATTTGCTTCAATTGGTCGAACAGGTGCGCAGCGCTCAAATGCCCTATGGTATTCAGGAGTGATAGGCTGCCAGGGTGAATCATTCATTCAGCCTGGTGGAAGGAGAGAAACATGACCGAGGACAAGAGGCGTCGATATTCTTCGCAAGTGGTTGACGGCACAGGCAAGGCGCCCGGCCGCGCAATGTTGCGAGCGGTCGGTTTTGAGAGCGCGGATTTCGCCAAGCCACAGATAGGCATTGGCTCTACCTGGAGCATGGTCACGCCCTGCAACATGCACATCAACCGACTGGCCGAGGAAGCGGGCCAGGGCGCAGATGCGGCTGGCGGCAAGAGTGTGATATTCAATACCATCACCGTGTCCGACGGTATCGCCAATGGCACCGAGGGAATGAAGTACTCCCTGGTTTCCCGTGAGGTGATCGCCGACTCGATCGAAGCGGTGGCCGGATGTCAGGGCTTCGACGGGCTGGTGACGATCGGCGGCTGCGACAAGAACATGCCCGGTTGCGTGATGGGTATGGCGCGACTCAATCGCCCGTCTGTATTCGTCTATGGCGGCACCATTCTCCCTGGCGCGGGGCATACCGACATCATTTCGGTATTCGAGGCAGTGGGCGCATGCGCCAAGGGCGACATGAACCTGATCGAGCTCAAGCAGATAGAGGAGACAGCCATTCCCGGCCCGGGATCGTGCGGCGGTATGTATACGGCCAATACCATGGCCTCGGCCATCGAAGCCATGGGTATGAGTCTGCCTGGCAGTTCGGCGCAGAACGCCACGTCCGACAGCAAGCTGGAAGACTGTCGCGCCGCCGGCGCTGCGGTATTGAACCTGCTGGAAAAGGACCTGAAGCCGCGCGACATCATGACCCGAGAGGCATTCGAGAACGCGATAACCGTGGTGATCGCGCTGGGCGGCTCGACCAATGCGGTGCTGCATCTACTGGCGATGGCCAGTACCGTCGATGTGGAATTGTCCCTGCAGGATTTTGCGCGCATCGGCGAGCGGGTGCCGGTACTCGCCGATCTCAGGCCCAGCGGCCAGTACATGATGTCGGAATTGGTCGCGATCGGCGGCATCCTGCCGCTGATGAAGCTGCTGCTTGATGCCGGCTTGCTGCATGGTGATTGCATGACCGTCACCGGCACCACCCTGGCCGACAACCTTGCACAGGTCGCGCCCTATCCTCAAGGCCAGGAGATCATTCGAGCGCTGAACAATCCAATCAAGCGCGACAGCCATCTGCGCATTCTGTACGGCAATCTAGCCCCGGACGGTGCTGTCGCCAAGATCACCGGCAAGGAGGGCACCCGCTTTAGTGGCCGGGCGCGCGTCTTCCACTCGGAAGAAGATGCCCAGGCAAGCATTATTGGCGGCTCTGTAGTCGCTGGAGATGTAGTGGTCATTCGCTATGAAGGGCCAAGAGGCGGTCCTGGCATGCGCGAAATGCTGTCGCCCACCTCGGCGATCATGGGGCGCGGGCTGGGCAGCGATGTCGCCTTGATTACCGACGGCCGATTCTCCGGTGGGAGTCACGGCTTCGTGGTCGGCCATGTTGCGCCGGAAGCAGCTGAGGGCGGCCCGATCGCGCTGGTGGAAGATGGTGACCATATCACCATTGACGCCGAAGCCAACTCCATCGACCTGCAGGTAAGTGAAGAGCAGTTGCAGGAACGCAGGGCTCGCTGGCAGCCGCCGCAGCCGCGCTACTCTCGCGGGCTGTTGGCGAAGTACGCGCGCACGGTAACCAGCGCATCGAGGGGCGCCGTGACAGATATGCCCTGATTCGGGACGCCAGCAACAGGAGACGCTGTGATGAAATTCATTTTTGAAGTGCGCATGAAGCCGGGTTACACGGTGGCGGAATACGCCGATGCCTGGGTGCAGGCAAGCGAGATAATCCAGCAGACGCCCGGCGCCCTGGGTACCCGCTTGCATCGCAAAATTGGCGAGCCGGATGTGCTGCTGGCCATCGCAAGTTGGGAATCCAAGGCGGCGCGTGACGCCAAGGACGATAGCCGCGACGAGTTGGTACGCTCAATTCTCGAGAAGCATGCCAGGAACTGCGAAATTACCGTGATTGGTGAGTTCGAGGAGCCCGAATGGGAGGTCATGCCGCCGGAGGTGGTCTGAACCAGGCGCGCTTTTGCTGGCCTGTTCAGCATTTGTCTGCGGTATCGGCTCTTTCCAGCAACGTGGCCACACGCGCTTGCAGCGCCGGAACAACCTCTGTCTCGAACCAGGGGTTGCGGCGCAGCCAGATGTTGTTGCGAGGGCTCGGGTGGGGCATGGGCACCTGTCGCGGCCAGTAGTTGCGCCAGCTGGCGACACGTTCGGTCAGTGAATGGGTGTCTGCAAAATGATAGGCGTGGGCGTACTGTCCAATCACCAGCGTCAGTTCCACCCTGGGCAGGTGAGAAAGTAACTGGCTCCTCCATGCCGGAGCGCACTCTGGGCGGGGCGGATTGTCTCCTGATGCGCCCTTGCCGGGATAACACAGACCCATGGGTACGATTGCGAATTGGGCGCAATCGTAAAAAACCTCCCGCGTGACCCCCAGCCAGTCGCGCAGACGCGCACCGCTGGCATCGTCGAACGGTATGCCGGATTCATGCACCTTACGGCCGGGCGCCTGCCCGACGATCAGGATGCGCGCCTGCGGATCCAGCTGCACGACGGGGCGCGGGCCCATGGGCAAGTGAGCCTGGCATAGCGTGCATGCTCTGACCTGTTCAAGTAATTGGATATGAGAAATCGTCACAAATGCGTTTGCTTCTTTCTGGGCCGGCCAAGTGCGCAGGGAATTTTCCGCACTGCTTGCCGTCAACCGGGTATGGCTAAAGTTCACAGTCTAGCCAATCAGGAGGACAGAAACATGGCTAAAGATGACAAAACTTCGTCGAACCGCAACACCGAAACCGATGCTGGTGATGACGTATTCGATACGGTTCCGGGTCCGGTTCGGCCGGACAATGTGCGGGAGAATGACCGTGGGCCGATGGGACCGATTGGAGCCGATCTCGGGCGTCCGCTGGACGACGACGAGCTCGCCCGACGGGCCGAGGAAATCGGACTTACCGAGGCGTCGCAACCGGGGCAGGGCCCGACCAACGATGATCTTGCGCCAGAGACACTGATCCGCGAGGACGGTGCACGACACCAATTCGAGCCAGGCGAGAGAACGCCAGTCGACCGCGACCTTGAAATCGTGGATGCCGAAGAAATTGGCGCGGGGGAGGGACTGGACGAAGCGGAGCAGGCCCGTCTGGACCCGCTTGATGGCAAGCAGTGGACGGCGATCCGGATGATCCGCTCAGACCGGAGCCCGGAGTCAACGAGGAGAACTCAGAGGTGGCACGTAAGATCAGAAAGGATAAATACGGCGAAAGCTGAATTGCTCAGGCGCTCAGATCAGCCCCTTGTCGCCCTTATGTGTCTTTTGGTGGGGCTTCGAGCGATTTATTCATGGTGTGAATAGGGTCGATCTGGGTTAATCGTTTCAAATCCGGCGTACTTTTGCGTAATGTATCGCTCCTGTTTTGTGGACTCTGCGGTCACGTAGGCTGTGACCGGGTCCCGGTTATTTCCATTCGATCAGGAGGTATGCTGCGATGGCTTCTTTTGAAGAAATCAAAAAAGTAGGTGTAATCGGCGCTGGTACCATGGGCCGCGGTATCGTGATGAATTTCGTCAACGCTGGCTATCCGGTCACCTGGCTCGACGTCAACGGGGAAATGCTGGAGACGGGTCTGGCCGACATTGCCAGCGTGTATAAGCGCTCGGTAGCGCAGGAGCGTTTTGACGATGCCGAAGCACAGGCGCGTCTAGGCCGGATCAGCACCACCCAGGAATATGCCGACCTGCAGGATATGGATCTGGTGGTCGAAGCCGTCTATGAAAACATGGATCTGAAGAAGACCATTTTCGCCGAGCTCGACAAGGCAGTGAAGCCGTCGGCCATTCTTGCGACCAATACTTCCTACCTCGATATTGATGAAATTGCGTCGGCCACCCAGCGTCCGGCCCAGGTACTCGGGCTGCATTTCTTCAGCCCGGCACATATCATGAAGTTGCTGGAAGTGGTTCGTGGCAAGGCAACCGCCCAGGACGTGATGGACGCCTGTCTGGAGATCGGCAAGAAGATTGGCAAACAGGCCGTTCTGGCCGGTAACTGCCACGGCTTTATCGGCAACCGCATGCTGGAAAAATACTCGCGCCAGTCCCGCGAAGTGGTACTGGAAGGCTCGACTCCATGGGAAGTCGACCAGGCCCTGCAGGGTTTTGGCATGGCCATGGGCCCCTACCGCATGTATGACGTAGTCGGTGTGGATCTGGGTTGGCGCTCGCGTCAGTTGGCAGGTGTCGGCCGTGGCGAGCCGATTGTATGGTTGGATAACAAACTGTGCGAAATGGAGCGCTTCGGCCAGAAAAGCGGGCATGGTTTCTACAAGTACGAGCCAGGCAGTCGGCAGGCCATTCACGACCCGGAAACCGACATGCTGGCCCGCGAAGTTGCCGAGGAGGCCGGTTATACCCAGCGTGACGTGGGTGCCGACGAGATTGTCCAGCGTTGCATCCTGGCGCTGGTCAACGAAGGTGCGCGGATTCTCGACGAGGGCTATGCCGAATCCGCCGAGGATATCGATCGCGTTTACCTTTATGGCTACGGCTTTCCAGCCGAGCGTGGCGGGCCGATGAGCTACGCCGACAGCCTGGGTCTGGACGAGGTGCTCAAGCAGATTCGCGAGCTGGAAGCCAGCAAAGGCGAGTTCTGGAAGCCGGCCGAGGGTCTGGTTCGCCGTGCCGAAGCTGGTGAGCGTTTCACCAAGGGCTAGATTTCAACAGGTGATAAAAAACCGCGACGGCCTTTCGGCCTCGCGGTTTTTTGTGGGCGTCGTCCTGGGGTAGTAAGTACTGATCAGTCCTCGGCGACGGGTGTACCGATAACCGGTTCGCCATCGACAGTTGCTTCCTTGAGCATGATCCGATAATGCTGACCGTCGGTCTCCACCTGGCTCAGTCGGACCAGCAGGTAATTCCAGTCTTTGGCAAACCAGAGCGTGGTCTCACGTTTTGAGTCGGCATCGCGCACGCGTTGGACTTCTATCGCGTCGAACTGGCCCGCGCGTGTAGTGACGCGGTCCTCACCTACTACCTTGAACCGATACTCATCGATATCGTCGCCATCCACCACGCGGTAGGTCATTTCGGTGCGACCATCCATCAGGTCTCGCTGCAATGCCAGCTGATAGGTGGTCTTGTCGAGTATGCCGGGTTCCAGTGGCAGCATGAAGGAGTCGCCCTTGTATACGCCTTTGACCACTGCGCTCTCCCAGTCGAATACCTGGGTGGTTTCTCGGCTGCGGCCCAGACCCTTGCGTTCGTAGTGGTAACTGAGTGGTACGACCCGGTCCTTTTCGAGTCGCAGCGTGCTTTCTTCCGAAAGCCTTGCGACGAACATGCCGGCGGTGAAGCTGAGGTTCCAGGTGCCGTCGGTATTCTGTTCCAGGCTGTGAATGGCTTCGCCGTTGACCGGAATTTTCTTCATGTCAGCCGCATAACTGGCGGTGAAAGGGGTCAGCTCCGCGGCGGACAGGGTGCCCGATCCAAGGCCCAGGCCGGCGATAACCAGCCAGCGCAACGTCTGTCGGACCAAAGGGTATTGCGACGTGCTATGAGGCATAGGGGTCTTCTCGCATGTCGTTATTGAAATCTTCCAGTCTTAATCCGGCGGGTGGGATCGCTTGCCCGTCCAGACAGGCTTGGTCATCCACAAGGCGCAGTCGCCCCTGGATGAACCAGTGCATCACCAGGGGATAAAGATTATGCTCCTGCTGTTGCACCCGCGTCGCGAGTGATGCTGGTGTGTCATCGGATAAAACCTGGATACTGGCCTGGAGGATAAGCGGTCCGCCGTCCAGCTCCTGAGTGACGAAGTGCACCGTGCTGCCATGCTCGCTGTCACCGGAGTCCAGCACCCGCTGGTGTGTGTTTAGACCCTTATACTTAGGCAACAGGGATGGATGAATGTTCAATAAAAAGCCGCGATAGTGCGAAACAAATTGTTCGGTGAGTATGCGCATGAAGCCGGCAAGCAAAACCAGGTCGGGTCTGAATCGGTCGATCTGCTCGATAAGCGCCTGATCATAGCTTTCCCGGTCGGGGTAATCCCTGTTGTCCAGCGCAAGCGCATTGAGGCCTGCATTCCGTGCCCGCTCCAGCCCAAGGGCCTGCGGACGATTGGATATCACAGCAACAATCTGACCTTTATCCGGGTGCGCCTGCAGGCTGTCGATCAGTGCCTGCAGGTTGGTTCCGGAGCCGGAAATGAGTACCAGGATGCGACAGGTCACTGTTTCAGCGACCCCCACGGTACAGGGTTACCGCTTCAGACCCTTGCTCCAACTGCTCGATACTGCCGATGATCCAGGGCTTTTCTCCGGCATCATCCAGGGCCTTGAGCGCGCGGGGTGCATCCTCGCGGCCGACGCAGATCACCATGCCGACGCCGCAGTTGAGCACCCGGTGCATCTCGTTCTCCTGCACATTGCCCTGCTCCTGCAACCAGTTGAAAACTGCAGGCCGCTCCCAACTGTCCAGGTCGATCCGGGCACCGGTACCAGTGGGTAGGACGCGGGGAATGTTTTCCAGCAGACCGCCGCCGGTAATGTGAGCCATGGCCCTGACCGCGCCAGTCTCGCTGATCAATTGCAGCAGGGGTTTGACGTAGATGCGCGTCGGTGCCATCAGCAGATCGGTGAGAGGCTGACCTTCGAGCTCGATCTGATTGATGTCCACACCCGCGACCTCGATGATCTTGCGCACCAGCGAGTAACCGTTGGAGTGGGGGCCGGAGGAGGGCAGGGCAAGCAATACATCACCCGCCTGAACCCGGCTGCCGTCAATAATCTCTGATTTCTCGACCACGCCGACACAGAACCCAGCCAGATCGTAGTCCTCGCCCTCGTACATGCCGGGCATCTCGGCGGTCTCACCACCCACCAGGGCACAGCCAGCGAGCTCGCAGCCGGCGCCGATACCGCTGACGACCTGTGCGGCGACATCAATATTGAGTTTGCCGGTGGCGTAGTAATCAAGGAAGAACAGCGGCTCTGCGCCACAGACCACCAGATCGTTCACGCACATGGCGACGAGATCGATACCGATGCTGTCATGCCTGGCCAGATCCATCGCCAGGCGCAGCTTGGTGCCCACGCCATCGGTGCCGGAAACCAGAACCGGCTGGCGGTAGCCGGCAGGTATTTCACACAGCGCGCCAAAGCCACCGAGACCACCCATTACCTCGGGCCGCCTGGTGCGCTTGGCAACGTGCTTGATCCGGTCGATCAGCGCGTTGCCGGCATCGATATCGACACCAGCGTCCTTGTAGCTGATGGAAGGCTTGGGAGGGGTCTGGCTGCTCATGCTGGGATCTCGGCGACGGAAAGAGGAATAGCAGCGGCTTTGCTTCAGCCAGCTGCACTGTAGCGCGTTAGTTTAGCAACATGAGGGGCAGAGAACCATGCTCGCCGAGCGATACCGACAGCCAGTTCGCTCGCTTGGTTGCCGGCATGGCGGCGCGCGTTTAATGTATGCGCATTATTCACGTTATCAGGCCTGCGGGAACTCCTCATGTATCAGGTGCGAAATACGATCATTTTGCTGCTTTTGGTTTTGGTGATGACGCCAGCAGCCTTGCAGGCAGCCGTGCTTGAGGATTTCTATCAGGTCGAGATGCCTGCCCGGGAAGAGCAGGATCGTGGCCAGGCGTTGCGCGAGGCGTTCGAACTGATGATCGCCCGTCAGGCTGGCACCGAGGCAGTTGACCGCGAGGCGGTGCAGGCTGCCGCGCAGGATCCGCAGGCTTTCATGCGCCGTATTGCCGGTACCGAGGCCGGTGGCGTGAGGATCGATTTCGAGCCCGCAGCAATACGCGGGCT
>NZ_JBFGFI010000068.1:0-15939 GCF_041579695.1 Halopseudomonas sp. | reverse complement strand
CGGCGTGCCGGTGGCGGTGAAGGATGTATTCCTCACCCCGATGTGGCCGACGATCAAGGGCTCGCGCACGATCGACCCGAAAAGCACGCTGGGAAAGTCGGCGCCGGCAACTGCCGCATTGACGCGCCATGGTTATGTTCCTATTGGAAAGACCACCACCCCGGAATTTGGCTGGAAGGGCGTTACCGACAACCCGGTTAACGGGGTAACCAATAACCCCTGGAATCCGGAAAAGACTGCTGGAGGATCGAGCGGCGGCAGCGGTGTTGCTGTGGCTCTGGGTATGGCACCGCTGGCACTGGGCACCGATGCGGGCGGTTCCATTCGCATACCGGCGGGGTTCTGCGGCATTGTCGGTCTCAAGCCCTCGTTTGGCGAGGTGCCCCACTGGCCGGCGAGCCCGTTTGGCACGCTGGCCCATGCCGGTCCGATGACCTGGACGGTAGAGGATGCGGCGCTGATGATGAACGTGCTCTGCGAGCCGGACCATCGCGACACTAATGCAATTCCTCGGCGCAATATCGATTATCTGGCCAGCCTGCACAAGGGCGTCAAGGGCCTGAAAATTGCCTACAGCCCAAACCTGGGCTACGTGGATGTCGATCCCGAAGTCGAAGCATCGGTTGCCCGTGCGGCAAAGGTATTCGAGGAGCTGGGTGCAGAGGTGGTGCGGGTTGACCCAGGCTTCAGCGATCCGTTAGGTGCATTCGGGCACCTGTTCTACGGGGGCGCGGCCAACGCGATGCGTGATCTGGGTACCAAAAAGCGCGAGCAGATGGACCCGGAACTGGTCAAGGTGGCGGAAAAGGCGGCGCGCCTCAGCATGCTCGATTACATGGGCGCGGTGAACGAATCCATGGCGCTGCGCGAACGCATGGCCAACTTCCACCGTAAATACGATCTGCTGCTGACTCCGAGCTTGCCAATTACCGCGTTCGAGACCGGTCGCGAGGTGCCGCGGGACTGGCCGAGTACGCGCTGGCCCACCTGGACGCCCTTTACTTACCCGTTCAACATGACCGGCCAGCCGGGTTTGTCGGTGCCATGCGGCTTTGACAAGGCCGGGTTGCCGATCAGTCTGCAACTGGTCGGTGCCCGTTTTAATGACGCCCTGCTGCTGCAGGCCGGCCATGCCTACCAGCAGGCGGCACCGCTGACGGATCGTCGCCCCGATTTGTTCAATTCGTGAGCGCGGGCAATTCAATTTTTGAAAGAGGTGAGTCATGTCCCTGAGCACCCTGGATGTCGATCTGTACGAATCCGAAGACCCGATCTGGAACCCGGCGATGATGGCAATTCCGGTGCCGGGTATCCGCAAGATGGTCAACATGGCGGCGACCATGGAAGACGTCATTCACCTGTCAATCGGGCAGCCAGATCTACCTGCGCCGGAAAATGTGGTCAACGCCGCGGTTGAGGCGCTGCGGGCCGGGCAGACCGGCTATACGATGGATGCCGGTCTGCCGGAGCTGCTCGACTCGCTGGCCGCGTATTACAGTAACCGTTACCAGCGACCGCTCACGCCGGACAACATCATGATCACCACCGGTGCCACCGAGGCCCTGTACCTGGCCTTGACGGCGGTAGCGGCTCCGGGGCGGCATTTTATCGTGCCCGATCCGGCCTTCATGCTGTATGCCCCCTTGCTGCGGATGAACGGGGGCGAGGTGACGGAAATCGTGACTCATGCAGAAAAGGGCCATCAGCTGGACCCGCAGGAGGTTATCGACGCGATCCAGCCCAATACCTATGCGATTATTCTCAACTCGCCGAGCAACCCCACCGGAACCGTGTATCCGAAGGAAACGCTCGAGGCCATTTTGCAGGAGGCGGCGTATCGTGGCATCGAGGTGATCAGCGACGAGGTTTACGATCATTTGATCTACGACGGTAAGGATTACCCCTCGGTCCTCGGCAGTATCAGCGATCTCGATCATGTGATGGTCGTCAGCAGCTTTTCCAAGACCTACAGCATGGCCGGCATGCGCATTGGCTGGATCATCGCCAGTCAGGGCGCAATCAAGCGGCTGCGTCGCTACCATATGTTCACCACCACTGTGGCCAACACGCCCTGTCAGTGGGCGGGGGTAGCGGCGCTCAATGGCGGCAGCGAGTTTATCGACAGCATGCTGGCCGAATACACCCGCCGCCGCGACCGTGTGGTCGAGCTGGTTGACCAGACCCCCCATCTCACCGGTTACAAGCCCGAGGGCGCGTTCTATCTCTTTCCTGCATTGCCCGAGGGCGTCAACGGCACCAATGTGGCACTGCGATTGTTGAAGGAAACCGGCGTATGCACCATTCCCGGCGAGACCTTCGGCAACAGCTGCAGTAATGCACTGCGCTTGAGCTATTCGACCTCGCTGGACAAGATCGAGCAGGCCTTCGAGCGGATTATTCCGTGGATGGAAAAACAGGATTTCAGTTGAGGCTCAAGAACGGCTGATTGGCGAGATAATCACTGAAATAAAAATATTTAAATACAACCTTTGACCTGTTTGGTTGTCTAATGAGCTGGCCGTAGTTTTTGTAGGATGCGGTTTTCCCTCACCCAGGAGCTACACATATGAATAGTATCGTTTACATCGTTGGTGCAGTCGTTATCGTACTGGCAATTCTTTCGTTTCTCGGCTTACGTTAAGTCAGGCTTCTTGCGGTTGGGCGGGCCGGTCGCGCCCGCTTCGCCGTGCGGCGCGTTTCTTCGCTTTGCCGACCGGCAACATACACGCAGAACGTTCCTGACAGTTTTTACCTGCCCTGCTAGATGGCCTCTTCCGAGCGCAACCTGGTTATTGCATCTGCGTCGTATCCCAGTCCCTTCAGCAGTTCATCGGTATGCTCACCTAGTGTGGGTCCAACCCATTCGGTTGCACCTGGAGTATCCGAGAGTTTCGGCACGATGCCGGGCATTTTGAATTGCCGGCCATCCGGTAACTTGCCATTGATAAACATGTCCCTGGCGAGAAACTGCGGGTCACTGAACATGTCTGCCACGGAATAGATCCTGCTTGCCGGCACCTCTGCCTGAGCGAGTGTCTCCAGCACAGCTTCCTGCGACAGCGAACCTACCCAGGCATCAATAAGCGCATAGAGCTCGTCACGTCGCTCGTCTCGGCCGGCGTTGTCTGCCAGTTGCGCATCCAGCGCCAAATCCTCGCGGCCAATGCAACGCATCAGGCGTCTGAAAATCGCATCGCCATTGGCGCCGATTTGCACCGACTGGCCGTCGGCGCAGGTATGGATGGAGGAGGGCGTGATACCCGGCATGATATTACCGCTGCGCTCGCGCACGAACCCCATCACGTCGAACTCGGGCACCATGCTTTCCATCATTGCAAATACGGCTTCATAGAGCGCAACATCGACTATCTGGCCTTTGCCCCCTTTGACTTCACGCTGCCGCAGCGCCATCAGCGCGCCGATCACTCCCCATAGAGCAGCGATCGAATCGCCGATGGAAATTCCGGTGCGTACCGGTGGCCGATCTTCAAAGCCGGTGATGTAGCGCAAGCCGCCGACCGATTCACCAACAGCGCCAAACCCGGGCTGGTCCTTCATTGGGCCAGTCTGGCCAAATCCGGACAAGCGGACCATCACCAGGCCGGGGTTGAGCGCATGTATGACGTCCCACCCCAGCCCCAGTTTCTCCAGCGTGCCGGGTCTGAAATTCTCGATCAGGATGTCAGTATCGGCCAGTAGAGTCTTGAGAATCGCCAACCCCTCGGGATGCTTCAGATTCAGGGTCAGGGAACGCTTGTTGCGCGCCTGGACGAACCACCATAGCGAAGTGCCCTCGTACAGCTTGCGCCATTTGCGCAGCGGATCGCCGCCGTCCGGTGATTCGACCTTGATGACATCAGCGCCGAACTCGGCGCAGATGCGTGCAGCGAATGGGCCGGCTATCAGGGTTCCCAGTTCTACGATCCTCAGGCCCGCAAGGGGTTTGGCAGTGCTCATCGATGCTCCGCTATCCGTGTCCGGAGATCAGTCTATTCGATGGTGATGCCCTGGGGGTAGAGGGTAAAAGACGAGAAAAGGAGCCGGCCTGGGAGACGGCACAACTATATATCCAGCTTAGCCCAGCGGACTTTTGACCGGTGTCGCAGGAGTGGTAGGCGCTCCAGCCGTTTCCGGGTTGGCTTCGCTTGCACCTGCTCGTGTTGCCATGCTGCCCTGGCTCAGGTCGTTGTCTTGATGGTCGCGATAAGCCTTGTAGCCGCAATACAGGGCGTACGCACCCACCGCCAGGCTGACCGCGCCAATGATGCCCGGTCGCGTCAGCCCCTTGCGCAGCAGTACTACTCCGCCGCCCATTGACATCAGTTGTTCAAGCTTGTTCTGGCTCGGTTTTTTCGTGAAATTGGTCAGATCTTTCAACATGTCGGCTCACTCGTGGTAGGTGAAAAGAAAATGGCTGTAACAGGTATGGACTGGTGCCAGACACCAGGGTTCCTAGAGAAGCACCAGACCTGTCGAACCTTCACGTCCGTCAGCTTTCCAATATAGCAGGCGCCGAGGCATGAGGCGTTCAGTGGAGGATAAAAGGAGCTGAAGTATGTCCGCATGGGAAGTGATCATTGCAACCATCGCCTCGGAATTTTCCGACCTTAGCGATATAGAGCACAATACCCGGGTTGCTCTGAGGTTGTTGCTGGCTATCATGCTGGGCGGTTTGCTGGGATATGAGCGCGAAAGTCAGGGCAAGGCGGCAGGTCTGCGCACACATATTCTGGTTTCGCTGGGCGCGGCGCTGTTTGTTCTCGGCGCCGACCCTGGCGGCGTGATGAACGACGCGATGAGTCGGGTTATTCAGGGCGTGGTTGCTGGTGTCGGTTTTCTTGGTGCGGGCACCATTCTCAAGAGCAAATCGCTGGCCAATGTGCGCGGGTTGACTACCGCCGCCGGTCTCTGGCTGACAGCCGCGATGGGCGTGGCCGTGGGGCTGGGTCAGGAAGTGGTGGCCACTATGGCAACACTGCTGGCATTGATTACCCTGCACCTGGTACCCCTGTTGTTGGAGAGAAATACTACGGAGCGGACCGGGGATGAGTAATGCCGTGCGGCCTTGAACGGCCACTTTTACGTTACACTGCAGCCTCCTTTTCGCTGGACAAGACTCTCCTATGGCTCTGCAAGCAACCCCCTACAAGGTCCACCTGAATCTGACCGATACCGATCGCGCTATCTACGAGAATCTGCGCATGACCGTCGCGCGGCATCCGTCCGAGACCGGTCAACGGATGATCGCCCGGGTGCTGGCCTACGGGATCTGGTTTCAGGAGCGCCTGGGCTTCGGACGAGGGCTTTCCGAGGTGGACGAGCCAGCCCTGTGGCATAAAAGTCTGGACGACCGCATCGAGCACTGGATCGAAGTGGGGCAGCCGGACGCCGAGCGCCTGACGTGGTGCTCGCGCCGTGCCGAGCGGGTGTCGCTGCTGGTCTACGGTAACGCCCGGGCCTGGTCGGCCAAGGTGCTGCCGGCGGTCGCTGGCCTGAAGAATCTGCATATCGCCGCGTTGCCCCAGGAACCTCTCGATTTGCTGGCCGAAAACCTCACCCGCACTATCGATTGGGGGTTGATGATTACCGATGGGATTCTCTACGTCAGCGATGCCGAGATTCAGGTCGAGTTACCGCTCGAGTGGCTGATGGGCGAGAGGTGAACTCCTGATGCGTATCGAATCCCGTGCTGTACCCGTCGACCTGCCGCTGCTCGGTGATCTGCCGCCACTGCTGACCCGTCTGTATGCGGCCCGCGGCGTCAACTGCCTGGCCGATCTGGACAAGCGCCTGCAGGCTCTACTGCCGTTCACGCTGTTCAAGGGCATGCCCGAGGCGGTTGCGGTGCTTGTCGAGGCGCTGCAACAGCAACAACCGATTCTGGTCGTGGGTGATTTCGATGCGGACGGCGCAACCGCCAGCAGCGTAGCGGTGCTGGGGCTACGGGCGTTGGGAGCCGGAGCGGTCGATTATCTGGTGCCCAACCGTTTCGAGTTCGGTTACGGTCTGACCCCGGAAATTGTCGAGGTGGCACTGACACGCAATCCCGCGGTACTGGTGACGGTCGATAACGGCATATCCAGTATCGAGGGTGTGGCTGCGGCCAAGGCCGCAGGTCTGAAAGTCGTGGTAACCGATCACCATTTGCCGGCCGAGCAATTGCCTGATGCCGACGCCATCGTCAATCCGAGCCAGCCCGGCTGCACGTTCCCGAGCAAGGCAATTGCCGGAGTCGGGGTGATTTTCTATGTGCTGCTGGCGTTGCGTGCCGAGCTTCGGGAGCAAGGCTGGTTCAATACCGCGCGACCGGAACCCAACCTTGGCGAACTGCTTGATCTGGTCGCTCTGGGCACGGTTGCCGATGTAGTACCGCTGGACACGAATAACCGTATTCTGGTGCATCAGGGGCTGGCGCGCATTCGTGCCGGGCGCTGCCGTCCGGGCATCCGCGCCTTGCTGGAGGTCGCCGGCCGTCCTGCGCAGCGGCTGGTCTCCACCGACTTGGGTTTTATCGTTGGCCCACGGCTGAACGCCGCCGGTCGGCTGGACGATATGAGCCTGGGTATCGAGTGTCTGCTTACCGACAACGAAGCGCTGGCGCTGGATATCGCGCGCGAGCTGGACAGCCTCAATCGCGACCGCAAGACGATCGAGCGCGACATGCAGCAACAGGCCCTGGCGACGCTGGCGGCGATGGATCTGCAAGACAGTGATCTGCCCTTTGGTCTCTGCCTGTTTGATGCGGAATGGCACCAGGGGGTTATAGGCATCCTTGCCTCGCGCCTCAAGGACAAGTATCACCGTCCGGTAATTGCCTTTGCCGACGCCGGCAACGGCGACCTCAAGGGCTCGGCTCGCTCGGTTCCCGGCCTGCACATCCGCGATGCGCTGGATGCAGTGGCAGCGCACCAGCCGGGCCTGATCAGCAAGTTTGGCGGACACGCGATGGCTGCCGGGCTGTCTTTGCCGCAGGCCAATCTGGAGGCCTTCCAGGCAGCCTTCGACAGCGAAGTAAGGCGCCAACTGAGTGCCGAGGATCTGACCGGCAGGCTGCTTTCCGACGGCGAGCTGGCCGAGTCCGAGTTCAATCTGGATATGGCATCACAACTGCGTGAGGCTGGTCCCTGGGGGCAGCATTTTCCCGAGCCGGGCTTTCACGGCGAATTCATGCTGGTACAACAGCGGCTGGTGGGCGAGCGTCATCTGAAGATGGTCCTGCAGTTGCCCGGCGCGAGCGATGTGCTGGACGCCATCGCCTTCAATATTGACCCCAAGGTATGGCCCAATCCTGCTGTGCAGCGCGTGTTGCTGGCCTACACCCTGGACATCAACGAGTTTCGCGGGCGCCGGAGTCTGCAGCTTATGGTCAGGCATTTGCAGGCTCTCTGAGGCCTTTGCGGCTTGCCTCTGTTGTGCCACCATCGGGGCAAAGAACAACATCGGTGACCCATGCGCACTCCTGAATCCCACTACGATTACATCATCGTCGGTGCCGGCCCGGCCGGTTGCCTGCTGGCCAACCGGCTGTCGTCGGATCCCGCCACCCGGGTTCTGTTGCTGGAAGCGGGCGGCAGCGATAATCAACCCTGGATTCACATTCCGGTTGGGTATCTGTTCTGTATCGGCAATCCGCGCACCGACTGGTGCTATCAGACCCAGCCTGAGCCGGGGCTGGGCGGTCGCAGCCTGGGCTATCCCCGGGGTCGCGTGCTGGGTGGTTGTTCTTCGATCAACGGCATGATCTACATGCGCGGCCAGGCGGCGGACTATGACGGCTGGGCGGCGGCGGGCAACCCGGGCTGGGGTTGGAAGGATGTCTTGCCGTTGTTCATCAAGTCGGAGAACCATTACGCCGGCATGAGCGACCACCATGGCGCTACAGGTGAGTGGCGGGTCGAGACGCAGCGTCTGCACTGGACACTGCTGGATGATTTCCGCCGGGCGGCAGATGAAAACGGTATTCCACCGGTCGAGGATTTCAATACCGGCGATAACGAAGGCAGTAGCTACTTTCAGGTCAACCAGCGGCGCGGTGTGCGCTGGAACTCGGCAAAGGCCTATCTCAAGCCCGCGCGCAAGCGACCGAATCTGACCGTCCTGACCCATGCCGAGGCGCAAACACTGATTCTGGATGGCAAGCGCGCCGCTGGGGTGCGCGTTGGCTGGCAGCAGCGCACGATCGATATCCATGCCGAGCGTGAAGTCATTCTGTGCGCTGGAGCCATCGGCTCTCCGGCGCTATTGCAACGCTCGGGCATCGGACCGCGCGCCTTGCTTGAATCCCACGGTATCGAGGTTCGCCACGAACTGCCGGGGGTCGGTGAAAATCTGCAGGATCATCTGCAGCTGCGTCTGATTTTCAAGGTCGAAGGCGTAGCCACGCTTAACCGGATGGCGGCGAACTGGTGGGGCAAGGCCGGCATGGGGCTGCGCTACGCATGGAATCGCAGTGGTCCGCTGGCCATGGCGCCGAGCCAACTGGGCGCCTTCGCCCGATCCGATCCGGATCAGCCGCGGGCGAACCTGCAGTACCACGTTCAGCCCCTGTCACTGGAGCGCTTTGGTGAGCCTTTGCACCCGTTCGCTGCATTTACCGCATCGGTTTGTAACCTGCAGCCGAAAAGTCGCGGTCGTGTGCAGATCGCCAGTGCCGATCCTGCTGTAGCGCCGTTGATCCAGCCAAACTATCTAAGCCACCCGGAGGATCTCAGGGTCGCTGCCGATGCCATCCGGCTGACCCGGCGTATTGCTGCGGCGCCAGCGCTGTCGCGCTATCAGCCGCAGGAATATCTGCCGGGGCCGGCACTGCAGAGCGACGAGGAACTGGCCGAGGCTGCTGCGGCCATCGGCACCACGATTTTCCATCCGGCCGGGACCTGCGCAATGGGTCAGGGAGCGGATGCGGTGGTGGACCATGAGCTGCGCGTGCGTGGCATTGACGCTCTGCGCGTGGCCGACACCTCGATCATGCCGACCATTACCTCCGGCAACACCTGTTCGCCCACTTTGATGATCGCCGAAAAACTCGCATCATTGCTGCAGAGTTCAAAACCGGGTTGATCTTGCTGCTGTATGGTCCTTTTGTCGAACCTTGTGAGCCGGTGGCGGGTCGAAGATTGACCTGAGTCAGCGTCGCCGTGGCAGTGGCTGCGTACTCTGGTGATCTGGGATCATCATCGGGAGTCAGGCATGCGGCAGCAATCAGAAAACACCCCTTGGCACAGCATGAGCGTCGATGAGGTGCGTGCCAGCCTCGACGTGTCGCCGGCTGGTCTGAGTGATGAACAGGCAAAGCACCGGCTTGATCAGCACGGGGCCAATGTCCTTCCCGCGGCCAAGCCAAGACCGATATGGTCGAGGCTGCTGGCGCAATTCAATAACGTACTGATATACGTGCTGATGACCGCTGTGCTGGTGACGGCACTGCTGGGTCACTGGCTGGATACCGCCGTGATCTTTGCTGTGGTTCTGGTGCAAGGACTGGTGGGGTTCATCCAGGAAGGCCGTGCCGAAAAGGCGCTGGCCGCGATACGGCACATGCTGGCTCCCTGGGCCACGGTTTTACGCGATGGCGAGCGCCTGCACGTGGATGCCAGCGGTCTGGTTCCAGGCGATGTGATACTGCTCGAGCCCGGCGATCGGGTGCCCGCCGATATCCGCCTTGAGCAGGTGCACGGACTGACCGTCGACGAGTCGATGCTGACTGGAGAATCGGTGCCGGTGGAAAAGGGGCTGGCAGTGCAGACGGCAGATGCCCCCCTGGGCGACCGTTTCTGTCTGGCCTATTCCGGCACGCTGGTGAAGGCGGGTACCGCCAGGGGCGTGGTGGTAGCGACGGGCCGGGACAGTGAGATAGGCCGGATTTCCGGTCTGCTGTCAGAGGTGGAGGCGTTGCAGACACCGCTGACCCAGCAGATGAACAGGTTCTCGCGTTATCTGTCAGCCGTTATCGTGCTGGGCGGGCTGCTGGTCTTTCTGCTCGGCTGGCAATTCGGCGACAGGGAACTCAGCGAGCTCTTCATGGCTGTCGTGGCATTGACGGTGTCGGCCATCCCCGAGGGGTTGCCGGCGATTCTGACCATCACCCTCGCCATCGGCGTCCAGCGTATGGCCAACCGCAAGGCAGTGGTCCGGCGTATGCCTGCGATCGAAACGCTGGGCGCTGTTTCGATTATCTGCACGGACAAGACCGGTACCCTGACGCGTAACGAGATGATGGTCGCAGCATTGGTCCTCGATGAGCAGGTCTATCCGGTCAGCGGTGAGGGTTATGAGACCCGCGGCAGGATTGGCACGGACGCTGACGATGGTGGATCAGGCAGTCCACCACCTGAACTGCTTGCGGATCTCGCGCAGGCGGCGCTGCTATGTAATGACGCGCGCCTGGATACCAGTGAAGAGCAGGTAAAGGTCATCGGCGACCCGATGGAGGGCGCGTTGCTGGTGCTGGCGGCGAAGGCCGGGCTGGATCTGCATGCCTACGGCGCACAGTGGCCGCGCCAGGATGAGGTGCCCTTTGACGCACAACTGCGTTACATGGCCACGCTCAATCACGATCATCACGGCCATGGCCGCGTCCTGGTCAAAGGCGCTCCGGAACAGGTGATGGCCCTGTGTCAGTTGGCGCGGGACAGCCAGGGCAATAGCGTACCGCTGGATTCTGACCGTTGGCAGCGCCACGTCGACGAACTCGCTGGTGAGGGCCTGCGTATTCTCGCGCTCGCGGCAGCGCCCGCGCCTGCCGGGACCAGCGAGCTGAACATAGACAACCTGGGACATGATCTCGAGCTGATCGGCCTGGTGGGTCTGCTTGATCCGCCGCGCCAGGAAGCGATGGAGGCGATTGCCGAGTGTCACCGGGCCGGAATCCAGGTCAAGATGATTACCGGTGATCATGCGGTGACGGCCCGTGCCATTGCCGAGCGGCTAGGTCTGCGCAATGCCGCCGAAGTCGCCAGCGGCAAGGATCTGGACGCGCTGGATGATGCCGGTCTGCTTGAGCTGGCGCAACGTGTCGACGTGTTCGCGCGTACCAGCCCCGAGCACAAGCTGCGCCTGGTTCAGGCGCTGCAGTCGGCCCATGGCGTGGTGGCGATGACCGGCGACGGGGTGAATGATTCGCCCGCGCTCAAGCGTGCCGATGTGGGTATTGCGATGGGTCAGAAGGGCTCTGCCGCGGCCCGCGAGGCGTCGGATATTGTCCTGTTGGACGACAACTTCGCCACGCTTGCCGCCGCGGTGAGTGAAGGCAGAACGGTCTACGCCAACCTGAAAAAGGCCATCAGTTTTTTGTTGCCGATCAACGGCGGCGAAGCGGCCAGTCTGATTGTGGCGCTGCTGCTGGGCCTGGCTTTACCGATTACCGCGCTGCAGATTCTCTGGGTCAATCTGGTCAGCTCCGTGGTGCTGGCCATGGGGCTGGCCTTTGAGCCGGCCGAGGAAGATGTAATGCGCAAGCCACCCAGACCTGCGGGCGAAGGCCTGCTGGATGCATTCCTGGTCTGGCGCATCGTTTTGGTGTCCCTGCTTTTCCTCGGGGGTATATTTGCCTCGTTCCAATGGGCATTGCATGCGGGCCTGGGCGAGGCGGCGGCGCGGACGCTGGCGGTCAATACGTTAGTTGCGATGGAGGTCTTCTATCTGTTTGCCGTGCGTTACCTGGACAACCCCTCCCTGAGCTTGCGCGGCACGCTGGGCACACCGGCGGTATGGGTGGTGATCGGTCTGATCGTGCTGTTGCAATGGCTGTTTACCTATCTGCCATTCATGCAGTCGCTGTTTGGTACGGCTGCGCTGGGCATTGCGGTATTGCTGATTGCGCCCGCTGCCGGGGTAATAGTGCTGCTGGTGCTCGAGCTTGAAAAACGCGTGCGACGTCCGCACTACGCGGTCCGGCAATAGGGAAGGGGCCTTTCTCAGGACGCGACATTTCAGCTGCTGTCGCGCCCGGCATGGTGCTTTCAGCGCAATATTGCCGGCGTGCCGTGACCTTCGACTGCCGCCCATTCCTGCGGATCCATCCAGTGCCGCGAATCCGTGCCGGGAGCGGTTTGTGCGGCAGCCGCCAGTACATGGGCCCAGGTGCAGCGGTTCGCAAACAGCATACCGGCCTGATCGAAGGTGCCGCCATGGTTGATGTAGCCGAGGACGCGGCTGCGCCGCGGGTCCGGTAGCAGTCCGCTGAGGTGGCCGCGCAATACTTCCGGGCGCATATGCGTCAGCATGACGCGGCGTGTAATGGCCTGCGGAAACAGTGCCTCGATTTCCGCGGAGCTAGCACTGCAGGCTGCTTCGTGCGCGTCACGGGGCAGGGTGAAGCGTCCGGGCTCCTGCAGATAGACCAGCCGCCAGTTCTGGTCATGGTCGGTCAGGCGCTGTGCGGCGCGGAGCATCTCGCCCAGCTGGTAGGCGCCGTTGGCGATCAGTAGTACCGACTCACCGCTACCCTGGTGCTCGTTGACCACTATAGCGCCCTGATCCGCCAGTTGGTGGCCCTGTTGCGGACTCATCCAGACCGGGCATTCGCCCTTGGGAATAACCATGCAGCTGAGTTGGCCACGTGCCTGCCAGATGCTCGGGAGCAGCGCCAGGGTGCTGTTGTAATCGGCCGGAAAGAGCACGCGCATGCCATCGTGCATCTCGCCGAGCAATGCCTCGCAGAAGGTGGTGTCCTGGTGCGACTGCTCGTTTTTGCCATTCTCCCAGGTATGCGAGGTGGCGATCAGCGGGAAGCCGAGCCAACGTGCCGGGCGTCCGACCTCCTTCTGATGACGGGCAAAAATCAGCTCCTGACGCACTGCGCCGAGCATCTTGACGCAAAATGCCTCGTAGCTGGCGACCAGGTTGATGCCGCCCTTGTTGGCCAGGCATGCGGATACAACGGCTTCTTCGTTCAACGCCGTGATGATCTGCCCGTTGACTGCCTCCAGTTCGCTTTCCGGCTCCAGGGCCCGGTGCTTCAATGCCTTGAGCACGCCGTCCAGGCGATTGCTGGAAAGCTCGTCAGGGTTGCCGACACGGGCACGCAGGTTCTGGTTGGTGCTAACCAGAGCGGTAAAGAACCGATCCACCGCACGCATTGGCGAAACGGCGTCCTGGGTCCATTCCAGTGGCGGTATTACCGGTTCGGCCGGATTACGCTGCGCCAGTGAGTGGTCACGCTCCAGCGGGCGGTTCTGAGCATCATGGCAATTCAGTTGTTCGCGGGCCTGTTGCAGGTCCTGCGGGGAAACCCAGAGGAAGCGGGCGTGCTGGTTGAACAGGTCGCGGGCATTCTGGTCATGCCGCGGGTTGCCGGGTAGCGGCAGGTTGTGTGCGGCGTTTTCGCCGGCCCCGTAGAAGCCGAAGCCCTTGATGGTTTCGGCAATGGCATAGGGGATCGGTAGCGGATAGCTGAGGATGCCTTGCCGGTACTCCTCTGTCCGGCGTGCCAGTCGCTGTTCCATCTCGTGCAGCGCGCAGACGATAGCTGCCGGGTCGCGGCCATCGATACGCATCGGGTCGAAGCCGCAGGCGCGGAGATGTCTGGCGAAGGCGTCCAGTCCTTTTTCAGTGCACAGTTCGGTGCGTTGTTCGATCCGCCGGCCATTGGCGATCATTACCGGCAGCGCCGCACCACAATCTTCGGCTCGCCACCAGCGCGGGATCCAGTCGCTGCCGCGCTGTTCTTCAGCTGCGCCATCTGACAGGAAGGCCACCAGGGTTTCCCCGGGCAGTGGCATGTGCGCGTATTGCAACTCGGCAAATCCCAGGTAGCCTCCTTCAATAATCCCGCCAGCGGTAAAGGCATTGACGTGACTGCCCAGGGGGGCTGCCGGGCGACCGTCCGGGAACTGCGCGTAGCCGTAGAAATCCCGGAGTAGCTGTTCCAGCCCAGCGTCACCGGCATAGCGCTCGGCCTGTTCAGGGTGCAGGTTGCCGGTCAGAACATTGATGGCGTCAATGGCAGCCACGCAATGTCCCTGCCCCATAAGCCAGCTACGTGTGCGCCCGGTAAGGCTGTTCAGGGCCAGGTAGGCGGCGTAGGGAGGCACCATATTCAGCGCCCCACCGGTATGCCCTTCCGGGCGCGACTTGAAATCCTCGGCCGCGAGCGGGGTGCCGTCGGTATGACAGCGCTTGGCATAGGTCATGTGTACTACCAGCCACATACCGGCGCTGGTCAGATGGTCGAGGGCTACAAACATGTCATAAATGCTATCGAGATCGCTGTGTTGACTGCCCTCCTGCAGTTGATGAGCCAGGCGATACACTGACGCCTGGGTTTCGAGCGTATGGGCGATAACGCCATGCCCGGTCCGCCAGCGTGCGAAGGCCGGATGCTTGTTGGCATGTTCGTCGAGGGTGGTCTGGTCGGGCATTAGCTGGCTCACGGCGTAACTCCATTGGATAGGTGGCCTGGTCTGTTCAGTCTAGTCAGTAGGACAGCCAGGCCAGCTGATCTGCGTCAACCCTGTGCACATTGCTTTGGTTTCACCGGGTTGCGAAGCCGTCGCGCAGCTCCCGGACCCTGCTATAGTCAGGATTCATAACAATAACGAGGTGAGACCATGCAACGTTGGATATTCGTTTTCATCGCCGGTTTCCTGGCGGTTCTGTGTTTTCATCAGGCTGCGCTGGGGTTACTGCATTCGGCAGGTGTCGTGCCCTTTACGCCTTATTCGCTGCAGCCGACTGCGCCGCTGGGAATCCCCTCGGTCATTTCTGCCAGCTTCTGGGGCGGACTCTGGGCGCTGGTAATGATCGCGGTACTGGACAGGATCGGGCATGCCCTGATCTGGCTTAAGGCCGCCCTGTTCGGTGGTATCGCGCTGACCCTGGTTGCCCTGGTCGTGGTCTTCCCGCTCAAGGGGTACGGCTTTGATATGGCCCAACTGCCGGGCCGCTTCATTATCGGTTTCATTCTCAATGCGCTCTGGGGTATCGGCACCATCGTGTTTATCCGCGTGTTGCCGCGCTGATCCACCCCTGGCTTCGGTGGCGCTTCGTCGAGGCGCCACCGGCGCCTGTCCAGTAGGTCCACGGTACTGCACGTGATGTCCGAATTCCGCTACAATGGCGGCTTTTGCCTGACGGGATTTGTCACCATGGAAATCAATCCGATTGTTAACACCATCAAAGATCTGCGTGGGCGCTCCGAGTCCATCAGGGGGTATCTTTGACTACGATCAAAAACATGATCGTCTGACCGAAGTCGAACGCGAAATGGAAGACCCCAGCGTCTGGAACGACCCCGAGCGGGCACAGAATCTGGGGCGCGAGCGCGCCCAGCTGGCGCAGATCGTCGAAACGCTGGACGAGATGCACAGCGGCCTGGCCGATGCCTCCGAGCTGCTGGAAATGGCCGTCGAAGAGGAAGACGAAGGCGCTGTGGCCGATGTGGTCACCGAGCTTGAGCGGCTGCAGAAGAGCCTTGAGAAACTCGAGTTCCGCCGCATGTTCAGTGGCGAGATGGATTCGACCAACTGTTATCTGGATATCCAGGCCGGTTCCGGCGGCACCGAAGCCCAGGACTGGGCCAACATGTTGCTGCGCATGTACCTTCGCTGGGCTGATCAGCGCGGCTTTGAAACCGAGATCGTCGAATTGTCCGAGGGCGAAGTCGCCGGCATCAAGAGTGCGACTGTCTATATCAAGGGTGAATACGCCTTTGGCTGGTTGCGCACCGAGATCGGCGTGCATCGCCTGGTACGCAAGAGCCCATATGATTCGGGCAACCGCCGGCATACCTCCTTTTCCGCGGTATTCGTTTCGCCGGAGATCGATGACGATATCGACATCGACATCAATCCGTCTGACCTGCGCGTGGACACCTATCGCTCCCAGGGCGCGGGTGGTCAGCACGTTAACACCACAGATTCGGCAGTGCGTATCACCCACGTGCCGACCAATACCGTGGTCAGCTGCCAGAGCCAGCGTTCCCAGCACGGCAACCGTGAT
>NZ_JBFGFI010000067.1:0-16798 GCF_041579695.1 Halopseudomonas sp. | reverse complement strand
CTAGCCAGGGCAGCAGGCCGGCGCAGGCTGCCAGCGACGCGAGTGAGGCAATGCGTCGCCAGGCAAAGACTGCTAGCCAGAGCAGGGTAGCAACCAGTGCGGCGGGCCATGAAAGCACCAAGAGCACCCCTGCTGCAGTGGCTACACCCTTGCCGCCCTGCAGGCGATGGAAGATCGGCAATATATGCCCGCACACCGCGGCCAGGCCAACCCAGCCCAAAGCTGCAGGACCTGGATTCCAGAGGCAGGCCAGCCAGACCGCCAGCGCGCCCTTGCCCAGATCGCCAAGCAGGGTCGCCAGCGCAAGGGACCGGCTCCCGCTGCGCAGCATGTTACTTGCGCCAGGATTGCCCGAGCCGAAGCTGCGTGGGTCAGGCAGCTTGCCGGTTTTGCTGAGTACTACTGCGAAGGATATCGACCCGAGCAAGTAAGCAGTGCACAGTAATAGTATGAATTCGATGGGCATGGCCTTCGCCGTGATCAAAACCCGATTGTAGTCGACAGTGGAGTGGTGTGTGGATCAGGTATTCATCAAGGGGCTGGCGGTAGAGGCCGTAATCGGCGTCTATGACTGGGAACGCACGATTCTCCAGCCGCTGGTGCTTGATCTCGAGATGGGCTGGGACATACGTGTCGCCGCTGCCGGGGATGACCTCGGTGCAACGCTGGACTACGCTGCGGTGAGTCAGCGGGTGCTTGATTTCGTGGCGGCAAGCCAGTTCTTGCTGGTGGAGGCGCTGGCCGAGCATGTGGCGGCGTTGATCATGCACGAGTTCTCGGTGCCCTGGTTGCGCCTGCGGGTGACCAAGCCCGGCGCCGTCAGTGAGGCATCGGGCGGAGTCGGCGTGTTGATCGAGCGGGGAGTAAAGCCGGCATGACAGCTATTTTTCTCGGTATCGGCAGCAATAGTGATCGCGATCAGCACTTGAATCGCGGCCTGGAGGCGCTGCAGCAATTGCTGGGGTCGCTGGATTTGTCGCCGGTGTTCGAAAGTGATGCAGTGGGTGTACTGGGTCGGCGTTTCTACAATATGGTTGTCGGCGCCGAGACCCATCTGTCACTGTCTGATCTGAATGCCGCGTTGAAGGCGATCGAAGCTGCCTGTGGTCGTCGTGACTCACCTTCGCCTGGCCGGATCACGCTGGATATCGATATTCTCAGTTTCGGAGATCTTACGGGAGTGCGCGCGGGCCAGACGTTGCCGCGTCCGGAAGTGGTGCGTAACGCATTCGTGCTCTGGCCGCTGGCGTTGCTGGCGCCCAATGCGGTGCTGCCGGGGAGTGATCAGAGCTATGCCGAGCTCTGGGACAGCTGGCAGGGCGATCAACAGTTGTGGCCGGTGCCCTTTGCGTGGCAGGGCCAGGCTCTGACCTCGGGGGCGCTGCTTGAGGCTGCGGCGTTGCGCTCCCGCGTCGGCGGCTGATCAAGCCCTTTCGGGGCGGGGCCGCCGCCCCCATCGGTTGTGGCATCGACTTTATTTAGCTGGCTGCCCATAGCACCCTGAAGTCAGCCACTGCCTTTTCCCGCTCGCGCTCCAGTCCTTTGCCCAGTTCGGCTCCTTCGAGCCCTTGTGCCAGCAGCGATTCGACACTGACGTTGCGGGCAGCCTGCGCGGCTGCGCGCAGGTAATCCACCGGGGGGTACGGTTTGTGCTCCAGTCCGTCGCCGCCGCGGAAATCGGCTTCGCATACCTTCAGGAAAAGCTCGAAGCGCTCCGGCCGTCGGTAGATGTCGAACGCCTTGAATATCTTTAACAGGGTGTCCGGGTCGAGCGCTGGAGGATACTGGCAGAGTCCATGGTATTCAGTAGAGAGTACGGCGAGTTCCTGGCAATCGCGTGGCACCTTGCAGCGCTGGCTGGCCTTTTTTGCCTCACCCTTGTCAGTATGAAGCAGCAGACATGCCCAGCGCGCACTCAACGGCAGGTCCTGGCGAGCAGCTACCTGCAATACAAGTAGCAGGTGGCTGCCCACATCCGCATAGTCGTGGTCCGGTACGACTGGGGCGTAGCCAAAGAGTTGGTCGACTTCGGGTAGCAGTACCGCCAGTGCGCCGCATTCGCGTAGCGTCAGAATGAATACGTGTGGGCTGGCTTCGAGTAATGCACGGCTGATTTCTTTCCAGCTACGCTCTGCGGTCAGATGTTCCAGTTCACCGGATTCGGTCAGTTTGCGCATCAACTCCAGGGTGTCGGGAGCAATCTGAAAGCCCAGGTGGGCGTAACGGGCGGCAAAACGGGCAACGCGTAGCACGCGCAGGGGATCTTCCGCGAAGGACGGCGAGACGTGTCGCAGCAGCCCCTTGTCCAGGTCCTCTTGGCCGCCGTAGGGGTCGATCAGATTCCCCTCATCATCCATGGCCATCGCATTGATGGTCAGGTCGCGACGTTCGAGGTCCTGCTCCAGGGTGACATCCGGACTGGTGTGGAAGGTAAAACCGCCGTAGCCCCTGCCGCTCTTGCGCTCGGTACGCGCGAGCGCGTATTCCTCACCACTTTGCGGGTGCAGGAAAACTGGAAAGTCCTGACCCACTGGCCTGAAGCCCTCCTGCTGCATGATTTCCGGTGTGGCGCCAACCACCACCCAGTCACGTTCATCGAAGGGATAACCGAGGAGTCGGTCGCGCACCGCACCGCCGACCAGATAGGTTTTATATGTTGATGACATCGGGCCTCGTGTCCTCGGCAACGGCAAGCAGGAAACCGCAAGCTTCAAGCTTCGAGCTGCAAGCTGCAAGCAAAACCCCTGGTTTCAAGTCAAAAACCAAATCATCGGCATCTCTCGAACAGCTACTGCTTGTTTTAGATAGGCGGAATGTTGAGATCGAAGCGCGGTAGCCGGTCGTCCATGCTGTCGCTCCGCGGCGGAACGTGTAATTCGTCTGCCAGCTCGTCATCCTCAAGGCTGTACAGATGGATGTCGAAACCCCATAGGCGGTGCAGGTGACGGAGCATTTCACCGGTAGTCTCGCCCAGAGGTTTGCCGTCGTGGCGCTGGTGGCGCAGGGTCAAGGACCGGTCGCCGCGGCGATCGACCGACCATACCTGGATATTCGGTTCGCGGTTACCCAGATTATATTGCGCTGCCAGATGCTGGCGCACCGCGCGGTAACCGCTGTCGTCGTGGATGGCGGCAATCTCCAGATGGTCGTCACGCTCGTCATCAATGATCGCGAACAGCTTGAGATCGCGAATCACCTTGGGCGAGAGAAACTGCAGGATGAAGCTCTCGTCCTTGAAGGTGCGCATGGCGAACTTGAGCGTTTCCAGCCAATCACTGCCGGCAATGTCGGGGAACCAGCGGCGGTCCTCTTCGGTCGGATTTTCGCAGATCCGCCGGATGTCAGTCATCATCGCGAAACCCAGCGTATAGGGATTGATGCCGCTGTACCACTGGCTATCGAAGGGCGGCTGATAGATCACACTGGTGTGCGATTGCAGAAACTCCATGATGAAACCTTCATTGACCTTGCCCTCGTCGTACATATGGTTGAGCAGGGTGTAATGCCAGAAGGTCGCCCAGCCCTCGTTCATCACCTGGGTCTGACGCTGCGGGTAGAAGTACTGCGCCACCTTGCGCACGATACGCACGATCTCGCGCTGCCATGGCTCCAGCAGTGGCGCATTCTTTTCAATGAAATACAGCAGGTTTTCCTGGGGCTCGCTCGGGTAGCGCGGTTCTTCCTGGTGACGCTGCTGCGCCTCGGGGGACACCGGTATGGTGCGCCACAGATCGTTGACCTGACGCTGCAGGTGCTCCTCGCGCTCCTGCTGGCGTTGGCGCTCTTCCTCGGCGGAAATGGGGTAGGGCCGCTTGTAGCGGTCGACGCCGTAGTTCATCAGGGCGTGGCAGGAATCGAGGATGTCTTCTACCGCATCAATGCCGTGGCGTTCTTCACACTCGTTGATGTAGTGCCGTGCAAAAACCAGATAGTCGATGATAGCGCTGGCGTCGGTCCAGCTGCGAAACAGGTAGTTGCCCTTGAAGAACGAGTTATGACCGTAGCAGGCGTGGGCGATGACCAGCGCCTGCATGGTCATGGTGTTTTCTTCCATCAGATAGGCGATGCACGGATCGGAATTGATCACGATCTCGTAGGCCAGGCCCATCTGGCCGCGCTTGTAGTTCTTTTCGGTATGCAGGAAATGCTTGCCGTAGGACCAGTGGTGATAGCCCAGGGGCATGCCGACCGAGGCATAAGCATCCATCATCTGCTCGGCGGTGATCACCTCGATCTGATTCGGATAGGTGTCCAGCCCGTATACCTCGCGAGCGATGCGGCCGATTTCCCGGTCGTACTCGCGGATCAGTTCGAAGGTCCATTCCGAGCCGGTGGAAATGAATTGCCGGGTCATGTGGCCATCCTTTTCTGAAAGAGTTTGCGGAACACCGGATAAATGTCATTGGCATCCACGATCTGCTGCTGGGCGAAGCTGTCGGAAAAATGCTCGGCGACCTGTTCGTATTCGTACCAGAGTGCCTGGTGCTCGCGCGGGGTAATCTCGACATAACAGTAATACTGCATGGATGGCATGATCTTGCGGATCAGCAGCTCGCGGCAGATCGGCGAGTCGTCATTCCAGTTGTCGCCGTCTGACGCCTGGGCGCAGTAGATATTCCACTCATTCGGCGCATAACGCTGCTCGACGATCTCCTGCATCAGACGAAGCGCGCTGGAGACAATGGTGCCGCCGGTCTCGCGTGAGTAGAAAAATTCCTCTTCGTCTACCTCCTTGGCGCTGGTGTGGTGGCGGATGAAGACCACCTCGATGCGTTCGTAGTTACGCTTTAAAAACAGGTACAACAGGATATAGAAGCGCTTGGCCAGATCCTTGGTGGCCTGGGTCATTGAGCCGGAGACGTCCATCAGGCAGAACATCACCGCCTTGGAGCTGGGGCTGGGCTGCTGGGAAATCAGGTTGTAGCGCAGATCGAACGTATCCAGGAACGGGATGCGATCAATGCGTTGGCGTAGCTGCTTGATCTCGTCTTCCAGCAGGCGCTTGTCAGAGTAATTATCCGGTTGGTCCTGTTTGAGTAGATCCAGTTCCAGGATTGCTTCGCGCAAACGTGACCGGCTCCCGCCGCTCAATGCGATACGCCGTGCGTGGGCCGACCGCATTGAGCGCACGATGTTGATCCGCGAGGGGTTGCCCTGGCTGCTGATGCCCGCCCGTACCGACTTGAAAGTATCGGTGCCGACCAGGTGACGCTTGACCAGATTGGGCAATGCCAGGTCCTCGAACATGAATTCGAGAAATTCTTCCTGGGTGATCTGGAACACAAACTCATCCATGCCCTCACCACTGTCGCCAGCCTGGCTGCCGCCGCCACCGCCTCCCCCTCCTTCCGGACGTGGAATGCGATCGCCGGTGCTGAAGTCCCGGTTGCCGGGGTGCACGCCGGTATTACGCCCACCGCGGCCATGATGAAAGATCGGTTCGTCGATATCGCGACCGGGAATACTGATCTGTTCGCCATGCTCAAGGTCGGTGATCGACCGCCGCCCAACCGCTTCCTCGACCGCTTTCTTGATATTGGTCTTGTAGCGGCGCAGGAACCGCTGACGGTTCACCGTGCTCTTGTTCTTGCCGTTCAGGCGTCGGTCAATCACATAGCTCATGGGCCTCTCCAGCTGCTGTTACTGCGCTTTGCGCACACGCAGGTACCATTCCGACAGCAGGCGCACCTGCTTCTCGGTATAGCCCCGCTCGACCATGCGGCTGACGAAGTCCCCGTGTTTCTTCTGGTCTTCCTTGGAGGCCTTGGCGTTGAAGCTGATGACCGGAAGCAAATCCTCTGTATTCGAGAACATCTTCTTTTCGATCACCATGCGCAGCTTCTCGTATGACAGCCATGAGGGGTTGCGGCCATTGTTCTGGGCGCGAGCGCGGAGCATGAAGTTGACGATCTCGTTGCGGAAGTCCTTGGGGTTGCTGATGCCGGCCGGCTTCTCGATTTTTTCCAGCTCTTCGTTGAGCGCAACGCGGTTGAGAATTTCGCCGGTATCGGGGTCGCGATACTCCTGGTCCTGAATCCAGAAGTCGGCATACATCACGTAGCGATCGAAGATGTTCTGCCCGTATTCGCTGTAGGACTCCAGATAAGCGGTCTGGATCTCCTTGCCGATGAAGTCTACATAGCGCGGAGCCAGGTATTCCTTGATGAACCGCAGATAGCGTTCGCTGGTTTCATTCGGGAATTGCTCCTGTTCAATCTGCTGCTCCAGAACATAGAGCAGGTGCACCGGGTTGGCTGCCACCTCGGTGTTGTCATAGTTGAATACGCGGGACAGAATCTTGAAAGCAAAGCGCGTCGAGAGCCCATTCATGCCTTCGTCCACGCCAGCATTGTCGCGATACTCCTGGATTGACTTGGCCTTGGGGTCGGTGTCCTTGAGATTCTCGCCGTCATAAACGCGCATCTTGGAGTAGACGTTGGAATTCTCCGGCTCCTTGAGTCGTGAGAGCACGGTGAACTGTGCGAGCATCTTCAGCGTGTCAGGCGCGCAGTGGGCATGGGCCAGCGAGCTGGTGGTCAGCAGCTTCTGGTAGATCTGGATCTCGTCACTGACGCGCAGGCAGTAGGGCACCTTGACGATATAGATCCGGTCGATGAACGCCTCGTTGTTCTTGTTGTTACGGAAGGTGTGCCATTCCGACTCGTTGGAGTGGGCGAGAATCACGCCGTTGAACGGGATCGCACCCAGCCCCTCGGTGCTGTTGTAATTGCCCTCCTGGGTCGCGGTCAGCAGCGGGTGCAGCACCTTGATCGGTGCCTTGAACATCTCGACGAATTCCATCAGGCCCTGGTTGGCGCGACATAGCGCGCCGGAATAGCTGTAGGCGTCTGGATCGTTCTGCGGAAACTCCTCGAGCTTGCGAATATCCACCTTGCCGACCAGCGCGGAGATGTCCTGGTTGTTCTCGTCACCCGGTTCGGTCTTGGCGATTGCCACCTGCTGCAGGATCGAGGGGTACAGCTTGACCACCCGGAACTGGCTGATGTCGCCGTTGAACTCGTGCAATCGTTTGACTGCCCAGGGTGACATGATGCTGTTCACGTAACGGCGCGGGATACCGTAATCCTCTTCCAGAATCGCGCCGTCCTCTTCGGGGCTGAACAGGCCGAGCGGAGACTCGAATACCGGGGAGCCCTTGATGGCGTAGAAGGGCACCTGTTGCATCAGCGCCTTGAGCTTTTCTGCCAGGGAGGACTTGCCGCCACCCACCGGGCCCAATAGGTAGAGGATCTGCTTACGCTCTTCCAGGCCCTGGGCGGCGTGACGGAAGAACGAAACGATATGCTCGATCGCGTCCTCCATGCCATGAAAGTCGGCAAACGCCGGATAGCGCTTGATGATCTTGTTGGAGAAGATGCGCGACAGACGCGGGTCGAGTGAGGTGTCGATCAATTCGGGCTCGCCAATCGCTTTCAGCAGTCGCTCCGACGCTGTGGCATAGGTCAGTGGGTCTGACTTGCACAGGTCGAGGTACTCCTGCAGGGAATATTCCTCCTGCCGGGTGGTTTCAAAGCGGTTCTGGAAATGGCTGAATATGCTCATGACTCGACCTCGCAAGTGCTCGAATGAGGTCTGTGGCTTCCGGACGGTAGCCAGCCTGACGGCCAGTAAAGGGCGACGGTTTAAAGTGATGCATGAATCCCCCAACACCAACGCAGCAGGCATGGTCGGGGAGTCTGTCGAATCGGCTAGCTGGCGAGGTGGTTGCCAGAAGTGATCCGGCAGGCTCCCGTTTTGGCGGAAGCCGGCAGACCGGCTTTCAGTTAATGATTGCCTTGGTCACAGAATAGTTGGTTTGTTCGGCACTGGCACCGACTTATTGGAAAAAATTTTAACGCCCACGAAATATCAGGCGTGTGGGGCAGGGCGGGCCGTTTTTTCCGGAAATTGCTGTCGCCAGAGCTCGTAGCCGCCGTCCAGGCTGAATACGCGGGCGAAGCCGAGTTCGGCAAAATAGGAGGCTGCTGGTTGGCTGGAGTTGCCGTGGTAACAGCAGACGATCAGCGGTTGCTCGCGGTCAGCTGCAGCAACAAAGTCCGGCAGGCTGCCATTGTCCAGGTGCTGGGCGCCGGTAATATGACCGCCAGCGAAGCTCTGCGGATCGCGGATGTCCACCACCGCGGCGCCCTGTTCCAGCAACTGCAGGGCCGGCTCAGGCCCGATACGTTCGAATTGGCTCATTGGTCAGTCTCCGCATTCGCACTGGTGGCGTTCACCGCTATCCAGATTCATCAGGGTCATGTGATTACCCCACACGCAGCCACTATCGAGGGCGTGCACACCGGCCGTATCGCTCTTGCCTTCCAGGGCAGCCCAGTGGCCGAAGACCACCTGAATGTCAGGCTCCTTGCGAGGGTAAGTGAACCACGGCGCGAACCCCGCGGGCGCTGTACCCTGGCCATCCTTGGATTTCATGTCCAGCGTGCCATCGGCCTTGCAGAAGCGCATCCGCGTCAGGTAATTGGTAATGCTGCGCAGACGCTCGATGCCCTTCAGCGAGTCCGACCAGCGGCTGGGCTGGTTGCCGTACATCTGCGCGAGAAAATCTTTGGCTTGATCCGAGCGCAGTACTGACTCGACCTCCGCCGCATGAACCAGCGCCTGGGCAACGGTCCAGACCGGCGGTATGCCGGCGTGGCTCATGAAGATTCCACGCGTGGCATCGAAGTGCGCCAGTGGGCGCTGGCGCAGGCTGTCGAGCAACAGGGCTCGGTCATCCGCCTTGAGAATTGAAAGCAGGGTGTCGGACTTGCGCAAACGGGTGGCGTCCTGAGCGGCCGCGAGCAGGTGCAGGTCATGATTGCCCAGCACGGCGACGCAGGATCCGCCCAGGCCGTCGAGGAAACGCAGAGTCCCGAGTGAGTCGGGCCCGCGATTGACCAGGTCGCCGACCGACCACAGGGTGTCGCGCGACGGGTTGAAATCAACTCTTTCAAGCAGGGTTTTCAGCGGTTCCAGGCAACCCTGGAGGTCGCCAACAGCGTACGTTGTCATCTACCAAACCTGTGTGCGCGGGTATTTTCAGTTCAGGGCTCAGTTCAGAGCGTTGGGCTTGGCCAGACGGAATAGCGCAATGGGTGCCTGGAAGCTGTGACCGTCGGTGGCGCGCATGCCGTAGCTGCCTTCCATTGTCCCGACGGGCGTTTCCAGCAGGCAACCGCTGGTGTAGGTATAGGTGGCGCCCGGCTCGATCAACGGCTGTTCGCCGATTACACCCGGGCCTTTGACCTCCTGCACCTTGCCGTTGCCATCAATGATTTTCCAGTGCCGGTCCAGCAGCTGTGCTGGAACCTCACCGCTGTTGCGGATATTGACAGTGTAGGCGAAAGCATAACGTCCGGCGTCAGGGTCCGACTGCTCGCGCAGGTAACGGGTGTCCACGGCGATTGCGATGGTGTAGACGGGGGAGTTGCTCATGCGCGGGTTTCCTCGGCGGCCTGGCGTGTCAGACGGTTGGCCAGCCGGACAAAGCCGGCCAGGTCTATCTGCTCGGGGCGCAGGGTCGGATCTAGACCCTCCGCGGCAATGCTGTCCTCGCTGAGCAAGGGCTTGAGCGTGTTGCGCAGGGTCTTGCGACGCTGGTTGAAGGCCTCGCGCACGACCAGTTCGAGCATCGCCGGATCATCCGCCGGATGCGGCAGTTGCGCATGTGGCGTCAGCCGGACGATCGCGGAGTCGACCTTGGGCGCCGGCTTGAACGCGCCGGGACCCACGTCGAACAGATGCTCTACGCGACAGTGGTACTGCACCATAATACCCAGGCGGCCGTAGTGGTTCATGCCGGCGCCTGCCGCCAGGCGCTGGACCACTTCTTTCTGCAGCATGAAGTGCATGTCGGCGATGTGGTCGGCCTGCTTGAGCAGGTGAAACATCAGGGGCGTGGAGATATTGTAGGGCAGGTTGCCGACCACGCGGAGCTTTTCGCCAGCCTGGGCCAGTTGGCTGAAGTCGAACTTCAGCGCGTCGCCTTTGTGCAGTTGGAATTGCGGGTTGGCGCCAAAGCGCGCCAGCAGCAGTGGATGCAGATCATTGTCGAGCTCAACTACATCCAGCTGTGCACCGCTTTCCAGCAAACCCTGGGTGATAGCGCCCTGTCCTGGCCCGATCTCGACCAGATGCTGCCCCTCGCGGGGCGCAACGGCACGGAGAATATTATTGATCACGCCCGGGTCGTGCAGGAAGTTCTGACCAAAGCGCTTGCGGGCGCGATGGGGAGCAAAATCGTTCATGCTGCCTCTCCCGCTTCAATCATCGCAATGGCGGTATCGAGGGCGACTTTCAGGCTGCCCGGATCGGCGTTGCCGCTGCCGGCAAGGTCCAGGGCGGTCCCGTGATCGACAGAGGTACGAATGATCGGCATGCCCAGCGTGATATTCACCGCCTGGCCAAAGCCCATGTGCTTGAGCACGGGCAGGCCCTGGTCGTGATACATCGCCAGTACCGCATCGGCGCCGGAAAGGTGTTTGGGAGTAAAGAGAGTATCTGCTGGCAAGGGGCCTTCCAGGTGCATGCCCTGAGCGCGTAAACGCTCCAGGACGGGAATGATCACGTCTATTTCTTCGCGGCCCATATGGCCGCCTTCCCCGGCGTGCGGGTTGAGCCCGCATACCAGTATCCGCGGTGCGGCAATGCCGAACTTGTTTTGCAGGTCGCTGTGCAGGATCTGTAGTACCCGTTCGAGCAAAGGCTGGTCGATGGCGTCGGCTACTGCGCGCAGCGGCAGGTGGGTAGTCGCGAGGGCTACCCGCAGGCCGGGGCAAGCGAGCATCATCACCACCTGCGCACTGCCGGTCTGCTCGGCAAAGAACTCGGTATGGCCGGAAAACGCAACGCCCGCATCGTTGATCACACCCTTGTGTACCGGAGCGGTGACCACAGCGGAAAACCGGCCCTCGAGGCACCCGCGTCCGGCCAGCTCCAAGGTTCGTAGCACATAGCCGGCATTGGCCGGATTGAGAATACCTGGGTGGCAGATTTCCGCCAGCTGCACTGGCATCACGCTGAGCTGTCCTGCTGCCTGTGGGCGGGGCAGCGCGAGCGGGTCGTAGGGTATGAGCTCGATATTCAGTCCCAGCATGTGTGCCCGGGTGCCCAGCAGGTCCGGATCGGCTATAACCACGCGCTCATGCACACAGGCTTGCATGGCCAGCATCAGACAAAGATCGGGTCCGATGCCGGCAGGTTCTCCCGGGGTCAGCGCGATAGCTCGACAGCTCACTAGATGAGTATCTCGACGTAGGCTTCGTCGCGGATTTCCATCAGCCAGGTCTGCAGCTCCGACTCGTAGCGGCGGTTCTGCAAAAGATTGACCGCCTGCTGCTTGCGCATCTCCTCGGTCATGTCGACGCTGCGCTTGCCTTCGACCTGAAGGATATGCCAGCCGAACTGCGATTCGAACGGACGCGAAACCCGACCGGGTTCGATGCTGGTCATCACCTCGCGGAACTCGGCCACCATGGTTTCGGGCATCACCCAGTCCAGTGAACCGCCATTGAGCGCCGAACCCGGGTCCTCGGAGAATCCGCGAGCCAGTGTGGCAAAGGATTCACCTGCCTGGATGCGCTCATACAACCGCTGAGACAGCTTCGCAGTTTCTTCAGGACTGCGGATTTCACTCGGCTTCACCAGGATGTGGCGAACGTTGTATTCCTCGACCAGCTGCTCGCTGGTGCCGCGTTTGTCCTGAACCTGCAGGATGTGAAAGCCCATTGGCGATCGGATCGGCGGCGTGACTTCACCGGTTTCCAGCGACGATATCGCGTCAGCAAACGGGCCCGGGATTTCGCTGGTCTTGCGCCAGCCCAGCTCACCACCTTCCATTGCAGTATCGCCGGTGGCGCGGCTGACAGCGAGAGTGCCGAAATCAGCGCCCTCGCGTAATTCCTGATAAATCTCGTTGGCCGTCTCGGCAATGCTAAGTACTTCCTGCTGACCTGCGCCTTCGGGCACCTGCAGCACGATCATTGCCAGGCGGTATTCCGGAGCGGTCTGCATTCGGCCAGCTTCGGAGTTGAGGAAATTGCGCACTTCCTGATCGCTGATCTGAATGCGTTCGGCCACCCGGCGCTGGCGCACACGGTTGATGATCATCTCGCGGCGGATCTGGTCTCGCGCCTGGTCGTAGCTGATACCATCTCGCGCCAATGCGGCGCGAAATTCCTCAAGGCTGACGCCGTTACGCTCGGCCAGTTGCTGCATGGTCTGATTGAGGCTGGCGTCATCAATGCGGATGCCTGCACGCTCGCCCATCTGCAGCTGGATGCTTTCCAGTACCAGACGATCGATAACCTGCTTGCGCAGTATCTCTTCCGGCGGTAACTGGGAGCCCTGCTCCTGAAGCTGGTCGCGAACGGCGGCCATACGTTCGGTCACCTGACTGGCCATCACCACGTCATTGTCGACGATCGCAGCCACGCGATCGAGGGGTACCACCTGAGCGTGGGCGCCGCCAAGTACGAGGCTGGCGCACAGGCCCACAATTGCTGAATGTAGCTTAGAAACCATTGTTATCACGCTCTCTGTAACCAGGTATGCCTTCATCGAGAAGACTTTCAACACGGTTGCCTGTGACGCTGCCCAGACCCTTGAGCACGATCTGCAGGAATATGCCGGTATTACCGGTGTCATTGGCAACGGACTCGCGTTCGTTGTAATCGAGCCAGTAGCGGTTGATGAATCGCAGCTTCCAGCAACAGCTGTCGTATTCAAGACCACCAAAGGCCTCCAGGGTTCTGTCGCCGGCGAAGTCGTGCTGCCAGCGGCCGATCACACTCCATTGCGGGTGCAGTGGCCACATAAATGACAGGTCGGACTGATCGACTCGCTGGTCCCTATCGCTCAGGAAGTTACCGGTGAGGGAGTCAAAGGTATTGATTCGATTGCGGTAACGGTAACCGGCGTTGAATATCTTGCCGGCTCCGGGCTGATAGTTCGCGATCAGGCTGCCTGCGCCATTGCTGCTGTTGTTCGGATCCCAGAGTACGTTGCCGCGTACGCGCCAGGCCTGGTTGATGCGATACATCGCCTCCGCGGCGTAGGCGGACGAAGATTCGGTCTCGTCCTGCGCTGACTTGCCCTGATTGTCGAGTAGTTGAACACGACGGTCGGCGAAATAAAAGACCTGGCCCAGGCTTGCCCTAGCGCGTTCCAGGCCGTTGGTTTCCAGCGCACGGCTGGTGACACCGATGGCCAGCTGATTTGCATCGCCGGTACGGTCATTGCCACTGAAGCGATCATCCCGGAACAGCGAGTTGTAGCTGAAGGTGTTTTCGTTGGTATCGAACAGCGGCTGATCGCTCTGGTCCTTGTGCGGTGCGTACAGGTAGAACGCCCGCGGCTCGAGTGTCTGGCGCAGACTGTTGCCGAACCAGCTGGTATCGCGGTCGAAATATAGGCCCGCATCCAGGCTGGCAACCGGAATGGTACTGGACGGGTTGGTATCGGCGGCGGCGTAGTCGAACGGATCGGCTGTCCGGGCATCGAAATCCAGGTCGTAATACACCGACTGGATACGGGCGCCAGGAGTAACAAAGGCCCAGCTATTGCGCCAGGGATAGCTTACAGCGGGGCTGACGCTGATCCGATGTCCTGTCGCGCGCTGCAGACCCACCAGATTCTCGTCCGGCTCGGCAAAGATCAGGCCGTCCTCGCCAGTGATGGTGCCGCTTTCCAGATCACGATCGAAGTAACTGTATTCGGCGCGATAGTCGACCTTGAAGCCGGAGCCGGCCAGGTAACTGCTGCCGGTTAGCTGCAGTTGGGGCAGCCGCTGGTAGGGCGTGAGCGACGCAATGGTGGCCAGCTCATAGGCATGCAGTGTGCCGCGCAGGCTCCAGCTGTCGCCTCGGTAGGTAACAGCCGCGCGCTGATTGACATAGGTGCCGCTGCGGGTATCCAGCGAGCTGTTCAGGTCCTGAAAGTAGTACGGGTCGCTTATATTGGTGTAGTCGACTTCGGTTACGATCCGGCTGGCCAGGCCGCCCTGGTGATCGATACCGTAGAGCCATCGGTTCTCATCGTATTCGCGGTCGTCCAGGAAGCTGGCACTGAGCACGGTCAACTGGTCGGGGCGCATGTAGCGGAAGTCGCCTTCCATCTGCAGGCCACGGCGTGACATCAGCCGCGGATACAGCGTGGCGTCGTAATTCGGCGCCAGATTGAAATAGTAGGGTGTGACCAGCTCCGTGCCGTTATCGGTGGAATTGCTGACGCTGGGAGCCAGCAGGCCGGTCTGCCTGCGATCATCCAGTGGGAAATACAGGTAGGGGGTATAGAAAACCGGCACATCCTTGACCCGCAGGGTCACATGCCTAGCTTCACCCCAGCCCTTCTCCCGGTCCAGCTCGATGTCATCGCTGTGCAGAGCCCAGGTATTCTCGCCTGGCTCGCAAGTGGTGTAGGTGCCGTCAGTGAGCACAATGACCGCGTCGTCGCGGCGCATCAGTTTGGTTGCTGTGCCGCGGGCATGGGCGTCATGCACGACGTAACTGACCTGTTCAATCCGGGCTTCGCCGCTATCGATTTGCATGCTGGCGCTTTGGCCGGTGACGAGCACGCCCTGGTCACGCAGGCGCACGTCGCCGTCAAGCAATATCTGGTTGTTGGGCTGGTCGAAACTGGCGACGTTGGATTGGGCTTGCAGGCGGCCCTGGCTGAGCAATACGTCCCCTTCTAGCGTGCCGGTCTGGCTGCCCTGCTCGAAGCGGCTGGTGTCGGCGGTGGCATAAATTGGCAGTTGGTCGAACGGGGTTGCATCGTCGCGCCCTTCGCGTGCGGGCTCTACGTAGGTGCCCCCACAATAGGGGGCGATCTGCGCGCGCTGCTCTTCGCTGAGCTGCTCGCGCGGTACCCAGTCCATTTCGTTCGCTGGAAATGAGGGCGAGCGCATCTGTGCTGCAGGGGCGCTTTGTGTGACTGATTCTTCGCGGCGTTCGGGCTGGGGTTCAGCCTGCGGTGCAGGTGCTAACGCCGCAGGCCTCGCTGGACGCGGTGGCAGATTGGCCGGTGCCGCTACAGGCTCGCAGCTCCAGCCCGCTCCATCGGCGCTGGGGCGACAATCTACCTGGGTGTCTGCCAGACTGGACAAGGGCTGGACGACCAGCAGGCCACTGACCAGCAATAGCGGGAAAGCGGGACGAAACGGAGGAGTTCGGTTGGCCATATTGTAGTTATCCGGGCTTCCAGTCGGTTGTAGCGCGCGACGGCTTGTGCGTGGTGAATGCAATATGCATGCTGCGTGTAGCCAGCAAGATGAGGGATAATAAAGCATTGTATGACGCCAGAGCCAGCGTCGGTCGGCACAGGATGGAATGATGGATTCAAGATGGGTGTTGCTAGAGGCCTGGTTGCCTCCGGTATTGGGTCAGGCATATCAGTCGCAGGGCTGGGGTGAGGTGGGTGAAGGGACGCTGCAGCCAGCGAGTGCCGATGCCAGTTTTCGCAGGTATTTCCGCTGGCAGGATGGCGAACGCAGCCTGATCGTGATGGATGCGCCGCCGCAGCAGGAAGACTCCCGCCCGTTCGTTCAGGTGGCTGAGCTGCTTGCCGAGGCAGGGGTGCGCACGCCGAAAATCTTTGCCAGCGATCTGGACCAGGGCTTTCTGTTGCTTGAAGACATGGGTACAAGCACCTATCTGCAGACGATTCAGGCCGGGATCGAGGAAGCAGAACTGGATCGCATGTACGACGCGGCGATAAACAGCCTGGTGCGCTGGCAAGCCGGCAGCCGTCCCGGTGTTCTTCCCGAATATGACGAGGCAGTCCTGCGCCGGGAGTTGCAGTTGTTTCCGGACTGGTACGTCGCCCGGGAAAAGGGCCGCGAGTTGACCTCCGGCGAGCTTGCAGACTGGAATGCCCTCTGCGGGTTGCTGCTTGACAGTATCCTGGCTGAAAACAGAGTGTTCGTGCACCGCGATTACATGCCACGCAACCTGATGACCGCGCCGGGCGATCCCGGTGTACTGGATTTCCAGGATGCGCTTTATGGCCCAGTCAGCTACGACGTGACATCCCTGTTTGCCGACGCTTTTTTCAGTCTGCCGCTGGCGCGTCGTGAAGCCTGGCTGGAAACCTACTGGCAGCGGGCGTGGGATGCGGGTATAGGTGTGCCGGACGCCTTCGAGACATTTCTCGATCAATCACGGCTGATGGGCGTGCAGCGACACCTCAAGGTGCTGGGCATCTTCGCCCGGATTTGTCACCGCGATGGCAAACCGCATTATCTTGCCGACGCGCCACGTTTCGTTACCTATCTGCATGAGGCGTGCGAGCGTGATGTGCGGCTGGCTCCGCTGCAGCGGTTACTCGACAGCCTGGAGCTGGCGCCGTGAAGGCAATGATCCTGGCAGCAGGCAAAGGCGAGCGCATGCGGCCATTGACGCTGCATACGCCGAAACCGTTGATCCAGGTCGCCGGCAAGCCACTTATTCACTGGCATCTGCAGGCGCTGATCCGGGCCGGGCTGACCGACCTGGTGATCAATCATGCCTGGCTGGGCGAGAAGTTGGTGGCTGCGCTGGGTGACGGTGGTGCATTGGGTGCCTGTATACAATGGTCGGCCGAGGACGAGCCGCTGGAAACCGGAGGAGGCATCCAGCGTGCGCTGCCACTGCTCGGCACCGAACCTTTCGTTCTGGTGAATGGTGACATCTGGACCGATTTCGATTTCGCCCGCCTGGATCTGCCGGCCGGCAAGCTTGCGCATCTGGTACTGGTGGACAATCCGGCCCACAAGCAGATCGGCGATTTCAGCCTGCATGATGGCCATGTCGTCAATCCG
>NZ_JBFGFI010000066.1:0-16980 GCF_041579695.1 Halopseudomonas sp. | reverse complement strand
TCTCGCTCTTACGATACGCGTTTGAGCTCGGCCTCCAATCGCCGATTTTCAGCCTGGAGTGAATCGCCCCGAATTTCGTAGACACCTTGAAGCGTTCTACCCCGCTTCTGGCCGTTAGCGGTACTTCAGGAAAGGGAAACCACCTCGCTTGCACAGAGAATAGCTGGCGCCTAGCTCCCCCTTGGATATACCCAGAAGCCTACTCACTGCAGTCGGGCTTTTCTATCTGTGCGATCGACCTGTAACACAGCCGCGAAGACGTGAGCGTGCGCGACAGCGAGGCGTCCCCGAGATGAAGCTGCCATACTTTAGCTTTATATAGCGAGGGTGACGTTATGGGCACGTCTGATAGCTGGCGAGTTGTTTGCCAAGATTCAGGGGATGGCAGCGGAGACGTTATTGTTGAGCTTCCATCCGAGCTACTTGAGAAGCTTGGTTGGAATTTGGGAGATGAGCTGGCAATTGAAAAGGGGGAGGACGGCATTTCGCTAAAACGCCAACAGCGCGCTGTGAACGCGCCCTCCTAGGGGCCGACTAGGGCCCCCTGTGTCGAATCATTGCTTCCCAATTAACTAGATGGGCTGGGTACAGCCATCTGAACCGCCCCAAAAGTGTCCCAGTAGCGCTCTAGATGCCATCCTCACCCAGCGATTGCTCAATCGCTTCAGCCAGGTCACGAAGTGCATCCGAAAGCCGGCCGTCCTCGCGAGCATCACCGTGGCGGGCTTGAAGCTCTTCGCGTGACGAAGCAACGCTTCAGCGTCATTTGTATTCAAATCCAGTCGGATCATGGCATCAGCTTCCTAGAATACGAGCAGAGATTATGTCCTCTCTGGCAGTAGGCAAAATTATCTAACCCGGAAAGTATTTTGCTCAAACTCCTACCCCAAACCTACCCCAAACCAATTTTTGGCCAAAAAAAAGACCTGCCTTTTCGGGCAAGTCTTTGATTTTTATGGTGCCGGCACCAAGAGTCGAACTCGGGACCTACTGATTACAAGTCAATCGATAACCGTCGGCTAGCTGATGCAGGTGCTGTGAATACCACTGCATCATCTGGGTACGCTGCTTTATGTATATAGCCTTGTTGTAATCACCAGCCACCCCTTTTTCAAAATGGTTCAGCTGTGCTTCGACATGCTGCTTGTTAAAGTCGTTCTCGTTAAGGCATGTAGACATGACATGTCTGAAACCGTGCCCTACCTGACGCCCCTCATATCCGAGCCGTCGTAGGGCCATATTGAAAGCCATGTTACTCAGTGGTTTCGACTGGTCATGCCGACCAGGGAAAAGATGTTGATAGCCGCCACTGATTTTTTTAGCTCGAGGAGATCAGCCATCACCTCCTTTGAAAGCGGAACCAGAAGCGCTCTGCCTGACTTGTTACGCTCTGCGGGGATCTCCCAAAGCGCCTTCTTTAGATCAAATTCCGACCAAGGGGCTTCTCGCAATTCAGTAGGCCGAACAGCTAACTGCATCAAGATCGACAGCCCATATCTGATCTCCGGGCTAAATTTATCCTCAGACATCTCTTTTATTTTGTAATCCAGTTCAGGCAGTTCGTCTGGCGACACATGAGGATAGTTTTTAGATCGGTGCTTGTAGAGCTCCTCTTCAAGCCCCTGAACGGGATTAGTCGTAATCCTTCCGGTCACTTTTGCTAGATTGTAGACCCCTCTGCATGACCGCCGGACATTCTCTGTCTGATCCAGGATGCCCTTCTTCTGCATGTTCTGAAAGAAACGGAACCTTTCGAGGGGTGTTATCTCTCGAAAATCACGTTTGCCCATGACAGGGAATACATGCAGCTTAAAAGCTCCCATTACTCTTTTTTGGTAGCCTTGTCCCCAGCGATCCTTTCTCGCTTCGAACCAATCTAGGGCGACAGTCCTAAAATTCGAGTCAGCAACGTTCTTAAGATCGGCTTTCAATTGTTTTTTCTTTGCCACAGGATCGTGGCCGTCAGATATCTGTTTTCGATATTTTTCGGCGAGCTCGCGAGCTCGGCTACCGCTTACGCTTGGATAGATGCCAAGCCCGAGCCAGCTCCATTTACCGTCGGCACGTTTGTAACGCAGTTCCCACGCCTTCTTGCCATCAGGCTTGACCTTGAAATACAGATTATTGCCGTCCTGCTCGCGATAGAGCTTCGGCTCTGGCTCAAGATTGCTGAGAACCGTGTCAGACAGGGGCCTGCGCTTGATATCCTCGCGCTTTATGTATGCTATCTCTTGAAGAATGACTGAGATTTACCGCATACACATCAGCATACAAGAGGGATAGCTACTACAGGAAACAAAGGGAAACGCCTGGAAATGCAAAAGCCCGCACGGGGCGGACTTTTGCGGGCTTCTGGATACGTTGTGATACAACCAGAAACAGGGTTTTGGTCGGGGAGACTGGAATCGAACCAGCGACCTTCTCGTCCCGAACGAGACGCGCTACCAGGCTGCGCTACACCCCGATGATGTGTCGGCATTTTACCCAAAAGAGTGCTTTGCACAATACCCTTGAGGTAAAAATTCTGTGCCTAAGCAGTAGCTTAGCTGCTCATGCTCCAGTCGGCCAGGGTGTTCGCGTTATGTAGCCGGGGATCGCCGGCGGACAGTTGCAATACGGCATGCGGCTGTCCGAGCAGCCAGCGCATGGGGCTTCGCTGGCCTTCGTCCCAGGCCGACTGCAGGTCCGGCAATAGCTCCCGCGGGATCACCGCCAGCAAGGGGTGCCATTGCTCGCCCGCGCGCGCCAGACACGGTCTGTCCGGCTGGCACCGCGCCAGCTCCAGCAGTCTCTCGAGCAGTTCAGCATCAAGCTGTGGCATATCACAGGGCAGCACCAACATATGCGTACCGGAGCAGGCTCTCAAGCCCGCAAGAATGCCCGCAAGCGGGCCAGGAAAACCAGGCGCATCGTCAGCTACCAGCCGATCGGCCCATTGCTGATAAACGGCCCGATTGCGATTGCAACTGATCAGGACTTCGCTGGTCAACTGCTTGGCAACGCAGGCCAGGTGAGCGGCTACTGGCTCGCCGCGCCAGACCATCAGCCCCTTGTCCCGTCCGCCGAGACGACTGCCCTGTCCTCCTGCGAGCAGCACAGCACTGAAGCGAACGCTATCTGATGACGCCACAGGCCGACTCCCTATGCTGTGCTGTGATATAACAGCGAGTGCGAAAACTGCCAGAGGATACCCCGAGATGGGCCATGATACCGCCGAATTCACACCCCTGAATATTGCTGTGCTGACGGTTAGCGACAGCCGCAACCTGAAAACCGACAGCTCTGGCCAGTTTCTGGCTGACAGCGTAACGGCTGCAGGCCACGAACTGGTCGATCGCCAGCTGCACCCTGACGACATCTACCGGATCCGGGCTGTGGTTTCGGACTGGATCGTGCGCCCGGAAATCCAGGTGGTCCTGATCACCGGCGGTACCGGCTTTACCGGGCGTGACAGCACTCCGGAAGCGGTGACGCCACTGCTGGATAAAATGGTCGACGGCTTTGGTGAACTGTTCCGCCACGTCTCCTGGGAAGAAATCGGCACTTCGACGCTGCAGTCCCGGGCACTGGCGGGCCTGGCCAACCGCACCCTGGTAGCCTGTATGCCAGGCTCCACCGGAGCGTGCCGCACCGCCTGGGGCCGAATCTTGCGCGAGCAACTCGATAGCCGCACCGGGCCGTGCAATTTTGTTCAGCACCTGGCTGCCGCACCCGCCTGTGGGACACGCTCATGAGTCTGATGGCCGTTAGCGAAGCATTACATCGGGTGCTGGCCAGCGCCTCAGCGGAACCGCTGCCCGACACCGAGACGCTGCGACTGGAACATGCGATCGGTCGCGTCCTGGCCAAGCCTCTGCGATCGTTACACAACGTCCCCCCATGGGATAACAGCGCAATGGACGGCTATGCACTGCATGCCGATGACATCGCCAGAGCGGTAGCAACCGGCTTGCCGATAAGTCAGAGAATTACCGCTGGCATGGCGCCACCCCCCCTTGAGCGCGGCAGCTGCGCGCGAATATTCACCGGTGCGCCGGTCCCCGCAGGGGCTGACACTATCGAGATGCAGGAAAACGTCAGTGTCGATGAACAGGGCAAGGCACATTTTGCCAACACGCTGAAACCCGGCCAGAACATCCGCCCCCAAGGACAGGACATCCGCGCCGGTAGCATTCTGCTGGAGCCGGGCATACGTCTCAGGCCTCAGGATATGGGACTGATCGCCTCTGTCGGCATGGATACGGTTGAGGTTATCAAACCCCTGCGCATCGCCGTGCTGTCCACTGGCGACGAGCTGGTGGAGCCGGGCCAGCCACTGGGCGCCGGCCAGATATTCAACAGCAATCGCTACACGTTGATCGGTTGCCTGCAGCGTCTGGGTCAACAGGTGATCGATGCCGGCATTCTTGAAGACGACCCGGATGCGACCCGCAAGCGCCTGCAAAGTCTAGCCGGCCGGGCCGATGTTATTATCACCTCGGGCGGCGTATCGGTCGGTGAGGCGGACTTTCTTGGGCAGACTCTTCGCGACCATGGCGAGCTAGCTATGTGGAAGCTGGCGATCAAGCCAGGCAAGCCCTTCACCCTCGCCCGCTTCGCCGGTACTCCGGTGCTGGGTCTGCCAGGCAATCCCGCTGCTGTACTGGTCACTTTTCTGCTGCTGGTACGCCCCTACCTGCTCCGCCGTCTCGGCGTGCACGATGTTGATCCGATCCAGCTGGAAGTGCCCGCGGGTTTCGAGTGGCAACGCGCAGGCAATCGCGATGAATATCTTCGCGCTCGGTTGGAACAGGGTCGTGTGGTGCTGGCCGGCAACCAGAGCTCTGGCGTACTGAGCAGTGCCAGTCAGGCCAGTGGGCTGGTTTGCATCGCCGCCGGCAAGACCGTAGCACTCGGCGATACGCTACCCTTCCTGCCTTTTGAAGGCCTCTTCGATTAAACAAAAAAACCCGCCGGAGCGGGTTTAAAGAACAAAGATTGCTGCCGGCAGCAGAGGCCGGCAGCGGCTTCATCAGAAGCTGTGGCTAACACCAACCAACGCGGTACGCGGTGCCTGACCCCGCGCGCCGTAGGGCTGGCGCGCAATGATGTCGTCGGTTTCATCGGTCAGGTTGATGACGTTGGCATAAACCTCGGTCTGTTCGTTGAATGCGTAGCGGGTCGACAGGTCAACCGTATAGTAGCTGTCCACCTGCTCGAACTGACCACACGTAGCCATGGTGCAGGTACCGTCTACCCAGTTACCGCGCAGGTCGGCCGCAAAACCCTGGGCGCCGCGATAGCCCACAGTCGCGGTGGCCTGGTGCTCTGGAATCGACGGCACTTCATCCCCCTGCTCGACCGTGCCGAAGAAGCTGTTGTTGAAAGCCGTTTTGAACTCACTGTCGGTCCAGGTGTAACTCAGGCTGACTGGCAAGCTGTACGCAGCGGTTTGCACCAGCTGATATTCCACGCGCGACTCGAGACCACGCACTTCCACCTCACCGCCGTTGAACTGGTCGCCAACAGTACAGTTGGCACCGGTAGAGGCAGTACAGGTTCCGATCAGGTTGTCATAGTCACTGTAGAAACCAATCACTTCAGCGTACAGGCGATCATCCAGGTAACGGAAGCCGGCTTCGAAGTTCAGTGCCTCTTCCGCATCGGTGCCGGCAGTACTGGTCGGAGTGAATCCTTCATGCACGCCCGCCAGCAACGCCCAGTTGGCATCCAGCTGGTAATGCGCGCCCAGACCGAACATGACTTCGCGTTCGTCGGGGTTATCGCCGATCCGGTAGTCCTCCAGACGCACACCCGGGGTCAGGGTCAGTCGATCCAAACCGATCTCGTCAGTCAGATACAGCGAGTAGGCTTTGGCCGTCTTGCTGCGCTTGGCCTCGGGTGTGCGCATACCAGTAAAGGTGAAGCTGCCATCAGCGCCCTGCTGATAAGAGTCAACGAACTGATCACGAACTTCTTCGTCCTCATGATAACGCGCACCGATTTCTACGCCGTGCTGGACACTGCCCCAAGCCAGATCAGTGTTGAAGCGGGTCTGGAGGCCTTTGGATTTGTACAGGCGGTTGTTGGCCTTGACGTTCACTGCTGCGGCTGCGTTACCGTTGAGTATGGCTTGAGCGTTTGACTGATTGACCAGGGTGCCGCTGCAGTTAGCGCCGCTATTTGCGCAATCGAACGCATTGCTTGCACCCGTACCCGCAATCTTGTCAACCTTGTACCAGTTACGCTTGTAATCCTGGTAGTAACCCTGCGTCAGCAGACTGAAGGACCCGGTATCAAGGAGATAGCCGAGCGTGAAGCTCTCCATCTCGTTATCCATGTTGTCCTCGCGGGTCAGACCGTAACGGCGGTTGCTGTCAGCCTTGAAGTCGCGATCGGTCAGGCCGACGTAGGTCTGATCGGAGTCTTCCGATGCGTGCTGCAGTTTCAGGTCGAACTGGTGATACACGTCAGTGGTCGGATCAGAGTTCAGACGCAGCTTGACCAGCACGTCTTCCTTGTCGAAACCGGTCTGGTCGGACGCATTGTCGATATCATTGAAACCGTCAGTCGCCTGTTTGTGACCCTCGACCAGCCAACCAAAATGGGTGCTTGAGCCGCCAACGTGGGCGTGGGTGCGGAAACTGCTGTCTTCGCCCAGCTCCTGTACGATCCGGCCACCAAACGGTTTGACCGGAATCGGCGTGGACAACATGTTGATAGCCCCGGCAATGGTGTACGGGCCGTTGGCAATCGCCGCGGGACCTTTGAGTACCTCAATGCCCGCAAGACGGCCGGCAGTAGGGAAGTAATAGGCGGCCGGGGCTGAGTAAGGCGCCGGCGCGACGAGAATGCCGTCTTCCATCAGGGTGATGCGCTGGGACCGCTCTGTTGGCGTGCCGCGAATACCGATGTTTGGACGCAGACCATAGCCCTCTTCACTGCGCACATAAACGCCGGGGACTTCAGCCAGAATCCGATTGATGTCGGTGTGCCTGAACTCGTCCAGATCGCTCTGAGTGAGCACGGTACCCGAACCCGGGAGTTGCAGCGCTTTCTGCTTGCTGCCGATGATCTCGCTGGCGTTCAGGCGCACAGCCTGATCTTCTGCCATGGCTGGCAGGGCAATGGATACGGCGATGGCAACAGCGCTTAAATACAGCCCTTGTTTCTTGTTCATTAGTGCTCCCCCACTCATAGTTTGTCTTAATTTCGTGGGGCATCTTATTGATGTTGATAATGATTATCAAACACTTTTTTATCTGCAGCGCGACACTACGTTGTGGAAGATGGCGCGCGGGTGCGTTCTACAGGCAAAAAAAACCCGCGCTCGCTGTTGATCAGCGAGCACGGGCATTACCGAAAACGCGGGTTATTCGGCCTTGGTTGCTGCCTTGACCATATTGCTCAGCTCGCCGGATTCATGCAGTTCGATGATGATGTCGCTACCGCCGACCAGTTCACCATCAACCCACAACTGCGGGAATGTAGGCCAGTTGGCATACTTGGGCAGCTCGGTGCGAATGTCCGGGTTCTGCAGAATATCCACATAGGCGAACTTTTCACCACAGGCCATCAAGGCCTGCACGGCACGGGCGGAAAAGCCGCACTGCGGTGCATTCGGTGCACCCTTCATGTAGATCAGGACCGGGTTCTTGCCGATCTGTTCTTTGATGGTATCGATGGTTTCCATGATGTGTCCTCTGTAGCTGATGGAGGCGAACGGGCCTGCAAATAACGCCATTGTAACGCAATAAGCTGCCCGGAAATACTCGCCCGCCTCAGGCAGCCACTACTTCCACATTAACCCCGTTGAGTGCCGCATTGCCGGTGACCGGATCCAGATAACGTTCATCGGTCAGGTCGTTGGCGCTGACGCCGGCATGTCGGTTGGCAATATCCTGCTCCGTGCCGGGGCGGTTATGACCCCAGCCATGGGGGAGGCTCACTACCCCGGCGAGCATTTCGTCGCTGGCATTGACCATGACAGCGACCTCCCCTACCCGAGAGCGCACTATCACCTGTTGACCGTCGGTCAGACCGCGGCGGACAAGGTCGTCCGGATGCATCAGCAGCTGGTCGCGCGGCTTGCCTTTGACCAGGCGCTGATAGTTGTGCATCCAGGAGTTGTTGCTGCGCACATGCCTACGACCAATCAGCCGAAGCTCTCCGTCCCGCGGCTTCAATTGACCGATATCGGTGGCAAAACGTTGCAGGTCTTCCAGCATTGCCTGCGGTGCACACTCGATCTGTTTGCTGTCAGTACGTAGCCGGCCCAGCAGATTCGGTTTGAGCGGTCCCAGATCGATGCCGTGTGGGTGCTGCTCGAGCACCTCGAGATTCAGTCGCTCCCCATACGGGCCGGCGCGCAAACCGGCATCGATCATCTGCGCCGGCGGCATGGTAGAGCGCGGCTCCTGGCCGGTGACTCGAGCGAATGCGCGCCCCAGCCCGACGAAGATTTCCCAATCGTGGAGACTGCCCTCAGGCTTGGAAAGAATCGGCTGATTGATCCGAGTCACATTCCGTACTGCGAAGGTGTTGAAGGTAATGTCGTAATGATCGTGCTCGAGCGAGGAGGTGGGCGGCAGGATGACGTCGGCGTGGCGAGTAGTCTCATTGATATACAGGTCGACACTGACCATGAACTCCAGGCTCTCCAGCGCGCGATCAAGCTGCCGGCCGTTGGGCGTGGAAAGCACAGGGTTGCCCGCCGAAGTCACCAGCGCGCGGATCTGCCCCTCGCCGGGCGTCAGTATTTCTTCGGCCAGCGCTGCTACCGGTAGCTCACCGTTGAATTCGGGCAGGTCGGAAACGCGGCTACGCCATTGGTCGAAATGCCCTGGCTTGCCTGAAACAACATCGAAAGCCGGCTCGGTGCACAGTGCGCCACCGGGTTGGTCAAGGTTGCCCGTTACCAGATTGATTATCTGGATAAGCCATTGGCACAGGGTGCCGTAGCGCTGCACGGATACGCCCATGCGGCCATAACAGACTGCGCGTTCGGCACCGGCAAAATCACGGGCCAATTGTCGAATACGACCGGCATCGATAGCGCAGTGTTCGGCCATGGCCTCGGCCGTAAAGGGCGCAACTGCAGCCTTCACCTCCTCCAGACCCTGAGTAGCGGCCAGCGCAGGGCTGTTCCTGACCAGGTTCTCATCGAAGAAGGTGTTCACCAGCGCCAGCAAAAGCGCGGCGTCGGTGCCCGGCTGGATAAACAGGTGTTCACTGGCCTGTTCGGCTGTTTCGCTGCGGCGCGGGTCCACCACCAACAGCTTGCCGCCGCGCGCCTTGAGTGCCTTGATCCGCTTGCCGACATCCGGCACCGTCATGATGCTGCCGTTGGAGGCCATCGGGTTGGCGCCGAGCATCAGAAAGAAATCGGTATGGTCGATATCCGGAATCGGGATCGCCAGCATGTGACCATACATCCAAAGCGATACCAGATGGTGCGGCAACTGGTCCACGGAGGTGGCCGAGTAGCGCTGGCGCGTGCGCAGCTGGCCCAGAAAGTAATTGCCGTGCGTCATTGAGCCATAGTTATGTACGTTGGGATTGCCCATATACACACCTACCGCGTTACGCCCGTGCTCGGTTTGAATGCCCGCCAGCCGTTCGGCTATGAGATCAAAGGCCTCCTCCCAACCAATCTGCTCCCAGCTTTCACCTACCCTTTTCACCGGCATGCGCAACCGCTGCGGATCATTCTGGATGTCCTGCAATGCAATTGCCTTGGGGCATATGTGCCCTCTGCTGAACGGGTCCTGGGCATCTCCCTTGATCGACAGGATCTGATCGCCTTCAGTTTCGATAGCCAGGCCGCAGATGGCCTCGCAAAGATGACAGGCACGGAAGTGGGTTGCAGGCATAGAAGTGTCTCTTTTGTGAGCTATTTTTCAGTACTCAACTTTAGGCCGCGCCGGGGGAGGCGACAAGGGGCAAAATGCTCCGCTATTCATTGATCTGATTCGCGAGCATCCATAGGCTTTTCATGGGTATTTGCCTTGCAGCGGATTTTACCGATAAGATCAGCCCCTTCTCTATTTAGGGTATGGCTTGTATCGGGCCCTTTGGTCACGGTAGGGCTTTCTGTTTCCGGCTTCTGACCGGCCACTTTCCAGGTAGTAAACATGACTGTACGGCACTTTCTTTCGTTGATGGACTGCTCCCAGGCCGAGTTGATCGGTCTGATCAAACGGGGCGTCGAACTCAAGTCGCTGCACCAACAGGGCGTCATCTACGAGCCGTTGAAAAACCGTGTGTTGGCCATGATTTTCGAAAAGGCCTCCACGCGTACCCGCGTCTCCTTTGAAGCGGGCATGATCCAACTGGGCGGCCAGGCGATCTTTCTCTCTCCCCGCGACACCCAGCTGGGCCGCGGCGAGCCGATCGAAGATAGCGCCCGGGTACTGTCGAGCATGTGCGATGCGGTAATGATCCGGACCTTTGCCCATGCGGACCTGGAGACCTTCGCGCAATATTCACGGGTCCCGGTGATCAACGGACTGAGCGACGACCTGCATCCCTGTCAGCTGCTGGCCGACATGCAGACATACCTTGAGCACCGCGGCAATATTCAGGGCAAGACGGTGGCCTGGGTCGGTGACGGCAACAACATGTGCAATACCTTCATCCAGGCCGCCATACAGTTCGACTTCAATCTGCGGATAGCCTGCCCCGAGGGTTACGAGCCGGATCAGACATTCCTGGATCAGGCCGGCGACCGGGTTACGGTTACCCGCGATCCGCTGGAGGCGGTTAGCGGCGCACATCTGGTGAATACTGACGTTTGGGCATCCATGGGGCAGGAAGATGAAGCTGAAGGCCGTCTCAAGCGTTTCGCGCCCTACCAGGTCACTCCGGCGATGCTTGATCATGCCGATGAGTCGGTACTCTTCATGCACTGCCTGCCAGCCCACCGTGGCGAGGAAGTGAACGAGCAGTTGATGGAAGATCCCCGCAGTGTTGTCTGGGCCCAGGCTGAAAATCGTCTGCATGCGCAGAAGGCGTTGGTGGAATTCCTGCTGGCCGATTGATCAAGGAATCAAAATGCCCGACTCTCAAAGCATCGTTCTCGAGCTGAATCAACTGGCCTGTGGCTATGCCGGGCATCCCGTGGTAACAGGACTCGATATCCATTTGCGCAATGGCGATATTGGATGTCTGCTGGGTCCGTCGGGATGCGGCAAGACCACTATCCTGCGCGCGATTGCCGGTTTCGAGCCGGTTACCGCAGGCGAAATCAAGCTGGCTGGCGAGCGCCTCTCCAGTCCGACCAGAACGACTCCACCCGAGCAGCGCCGCATCGGGATGGTTTTCCAGGACTATGCTCTCTTTCCTCATCTGACGGTGCAGGACAATATTGCGTTCGGCATAAATCGCCACCCCGAGCGCAAACGCATCGTCGAAGAATTGCTAGACCTGGTAAAACTGAACCAGCTGGGCAAGCGTTATCCACACGAACTGTCGGGCGGCCAGCAACAACGTGTAGCGTTGGCACGGGCTTTGGCACCGGATCCAAAACTGCTGCTGCTGGATGAACCCTTTTCCAACCTTGACGGCGAGTTGCGCCGCAGGCTGTCGGGTGAGGTCCGCGAGATTCTCAAGCACCGCGGCACAAGCGCCCTGCTGGTCACTCACGATCAGAACGAAGCCTTCGCGGTCAGTGACCATGTCGGCGTTCTGCGTGACGGCAAGCTGCAGCAATGGGATTCGCCATACAACCTCTACCACGAACCGGCCACGCCTTTCGTGGCGAGCTTCATCGGCCAGGGGTATTTCATCCGCGGGCAACTGATCTCACCGGATACGGTACAAACCGAGCTGGGTGTGATCCGCGGCAACCGGGCCTACAAGCTGCAGCCTGGCAGCGCGGTGGATGTGCTGCTCAGACCCGACGACATTGTCGGCCAGACCGATAGCGACCTGAAGGCGACCATCATCGGCAAGACCTTCCTTGGCGCCACAACCATGTATCGTCTGCAACTGCCTACTGGCAGCATTCTCGAGGCCATCTTCCCGAGTCACGATGACCATCCGCTGGGCGAAGCCGTCGGCATTCGCGTCGCAGCCGATCATCTGGTCGTGTTTGCCGCCCAGGGCAGCGTCAATGTCCATGCACAGCTGCCGCTGGAGCAGATGCTCGATGCGGCCTCACCGGAAGCCGCCGAGCGCTAGCTACTCAGGGCTTGGGGCGGTAGAGAATATTACTCACCGTCGCATGCACCATACGAGAATGTCTGTAGTCGGTGTTCTGCATCATACCCAGCACGATGATTTCGTTGGCCGGATCGATCCAGGCCCAGGGTCCGTGGATGCCCCACCACCAAAACGTGTCTACCGGCAGGTAATAGGCCGCTTCGCTGTCGGTGACCACCGCAACGTTGAGACCGAACAGGTTGCCGGGAGCCCAGTCGGGACCCTCCACGCCTTCTGGCAACTGGTTACTACGCATCATCTGTACGGTTTCTGGCTTGAGGATCCGCACGCCTTCCAGCTCGCCTTCGTTGAGCAGCATGCGGGCAAAGCGCAGGTAGTCATCCATGGTCGAAACCAGACCTCCACCGCCATTCAGGAACGATGGCTTGCTCAGCCAGGGATCGTTGGGATAGGGCTTCAGGCCGTCATCGGTCGGCGTATAGGACACAGCAAAACGATCCTGTTTGTCCTCCGGCACAAAGAATCCGGTGTCGACCATTTCCAATGGCGTGAAAATCCGCTTGTGCAGGAACTCGTCAAACGCCATGCCGGACAAAACCTCAACCAGGCGCGCCTGAATATCTACCGCGACGCTGTAATGCCACTGCGTCCCCGGCTGCTGACGCAACGGCAGATCGCCCAGCTTGGCAACCATGTCGGCCAACGTGGAATCGATATTCTGCAAATCGTTCTCGACATACAGCCGATCGGTCTGCGACTCGGAGAAACGACCGTAGGTAAAGCCTGCAGTGTGGGTCATCAGCTCACGAATGGTGACTGGATGATCCGCCGGTGCGGTACGCAGCTCACCATCGGGGCCATCGGCGATCTCCACGCGCAGATCTGCCAGTTCTGGCAGATACTTGCCAACCGGATCGTCCAGCTTGAAATGCCCTTCCTCATACAGCATCAGCAGCGCTGTGCCGGTGATCGGCTTGGTCAGCGAAAAGATCTTGTAAATGCTGTCGTCGGTAAGTGGCTTCAGTTGCTCCAGGTCCTGATACCCGGCCTGATCACGGTGGATGATCTGGTCGCCCTGCCAGACCAGCGTGGCGATGCCAGCGAGCTTCTTCTCGGCTACCTGAGCGTGCATTGCCTGACCCAGCATCTGCAAGCGTGGGACGGAAATCTGGTAACGCTCGTCGCTCTGCTCTTGCTCCTGCGCCTGCAATGGCGCAACAAAAAAAGCCATGCTGGCTGCAAGGCATACCACGGGAAGCAGCATAGTGCTGCGCAATGATCGGTGTCTCATCAAGACCTCTGCAATTATCGATATTGTTGTGCACGTACCCTTAGATCGCAGTACGCAAGAAGCATATTCGCAAATTGTCCGGCCATATAGCCACAACTCGATTTAGCGCAGGCCATATTGCCGCCGCTACATGTCCTGAAATGATCATGCGCTTTGTAATAGCCCCGACCGGGACTAAGCTGAAAATAAGCTAACTCAAGCAGGACACATCATGAACCGCAGAACACTTCTGACCGGACTGCTGGCACTACCGGCGTTAACATTGCTTGCTCGCACCGCAATGGCGCAGACCACAGGCAGTGCAGAGCAGACCATGAAATTCGAACCACTGGACAGGCCAGAGAGCTACTGGCGCAACAAGGTTTCCGAAGAGGCCTACGAAGTGTTGTTCGAGGACGCTACGGAGCGCCCCGGCAGCAGCCCGCTGGACAAGGTTTACGAGCCTGGCACCTACGTCTGCGCGGCCTGTCATCTGCCGCTGTTCGAGAGCGAGCACAAGTTCGACAGCGGTACCGGCTGGCCCAGCTTCACCCAGCCAATCGAGGGCCATATGGACACCCGGCAGGATTACAGCATGATCTGGCCGCGCACTGAGTATCATTGTGCCCGCTGCGGCGGCCATCAGGGTCATGTATTCAACGACGGGCCACCTCCCCGTGGCGAGCGCTGGTGTAACAACGGCGTGGCACTCGACTTCATACCCGCGGGCGAAGATCTGCCCGAACTGAGAGGCTGAACATGCGCAGATTGCTATTGGGTATTACTCTGGTTCTTGGGCTTGGGCATCAGGCCGCTGTTGCCAACCAGCCATTGCAGGAACAAGACGGTCCGCCGGGCAGCGAGATGGCAGTCTTCGCTGGCGGCTGCTTCTGGTGTACGGAGGCCGACTTTGACAAGAAAACAGGCGTGCTCGAGACCGTGTCTGGTTACATCGCAGGAGATGCCGAGACAGCCAATTACAAGGCGGTTTCCTCTGGCCGGACCGACCATATCGAAGCCGTTGCAGTCTTCTATGACCCGGAGAAGACCGACTTCAGGACATTGTTGGACGCCTACTGGCCCACTGTAGACCCCTTGGACGCAGGGGGGCAGTTCTGCGACCGCGGCGCTCAGTATCGCACCGCGCTGTTCTATGATGACGCACGGGAGAAAAAGGCAATCGAGGAGTCCCGCGCCTCTATCGAGAACCGGTTCGACAAGCCGATCGTGACTGATATTCTGCCGCAGACCGCTTTCTATCCCGCGGAGGAATATCATCAGGACTACTACCAGAAGAACCCGCTGCGCTATCGTTATTACCGCACCACCTGTGGGCGCGACAATCGGCTGAACGAGTTGTGGGGCGAGCAACCCGAGTAGGCACCATCATCCAATTGGAAATAAATCGTTCAGGCGTTGATAATGGCGCACTCCCAATAACAGGCCCGAGCGGAAACCATACGATGCAGATCGCCAAGAATACCGTTGTCCAGTTTCACTACACCCTTTCAGACGCTAGCGGATTGCTGGAAAGCTCGCATGATCACGAGCCAGTGCTTTATCTGCACGGCCAGCCCGGACTGATTGAGGGACTGGTCGACGCCATGGAAGGCCGGGAGGCTGGCGACACCTTCAGCGTCGAGCTAGCAATGGACAAGGCCTATGGCCCGCGCCAGGAGAATGCGATTCAGAAGGTCCAGGTCAAGCATCTGCATGGCGCAAAAAAATGGAAGCCGGGCATGGTGGCAGTGATTGAAACCGAGGAAGGCCAGCGCCAGGTAACCGTAATCAAGGTCGGGCTATCCCAGGCCACGGTTGATAGCAACCATCCCTTGGCAGGCAAGGATCTGAACTTCGACGTGGAAATTCTCTCGGTACGTGAAGCTACGGAAGACGAACTCGCCCACGGCCACGCCCATGGCGCAGACGGGCATCAGCACTAGACAATTGCGTAGCAAAATGCAAGAAAAAAGTGTAGTATAGGCACCTACTTTAATATAGGCAGGTACCCATGGCAGCCAAAACCGCCCCAAGCAAACGCAAGGCCGACGCAGCAGTCGCCACAAGCAAATCCATTGATAACCAGATTGACTCGTTTCTCGCCTCCGGCGGTGAAATCCAGAAGATCCCCAATGGTAAGAGCGGTCAGGTCTACGGCGCCCCACGCCCCGGACGCCCTGCCGCTAAGTAACTGCGACTGGCGGCATCGCCACGGCCAGGCGCGAGCCTGGCGCGCAGTTCCCTCAGAAAGTCTGCCCAGCAGACTTCTTGATTGCACAGCAAGAACACACCTCCGAAGCATTTCGATCATAGCCCATCATCAAAGCGTCTGACGGCTAACGCCGCTGCGATCCGATTTTCTTCAGATCCGCATCATGCAATGATTCCAGCAGCGCGGCACCATCGCCAGCCACCCGGAATCCGCCCCATTGCGCCTCCTCGTAAAGTTCGCCCGTGCCCTCCTGAAAGAAAAACGCATTGGGTCCTACCGATGGCTCGCCATCGATCATGCGGATACGCATGCTGATTGTCCCCGTTCCGGTACGTGGCGTATCACCCATCCCGTCAAACTCGCCCCGGCCACGGTCGTCCAGCTTGAAATGGGCAAACCCCGGAAGGCTCCTACTGGCTTCGCCCGGCTCGGCAGGCTGATCAATCAACCGGCTGTCGGCCGCAAAGCGCAGAGCCATATAGTCGCCCTGCATCAGCGAGCGGGGATCGACCGGGGCCAGCCGTAGCAGAACAGGCTGGCCATGCAGCAAAGTCCGCTCATACCCCTGAATGGCGAATAGTGCGACCGCAACGACCAATAACCAGGCCGCCAGAATGCCAACGCGCAATGTAATGCGACTCATGTCCGCAGCCTCGACCAGCGCGGCATGAGTCGGCCACCTGCCAGCAGGATTGCGCCACAGAGGATCATCAACAGGGATTTCTCCAACAGACTGATATGCAGGCTGTAATAGAGTACGAACAGGTAGAAAGTAGCGAATACCGGGAGCAGTACCAGCCAGCTCCGGTTGCTGGCATGAAACAGGGCAAGCCCCAGTGCAATAGTCAGCACCAGGCCGGGGGCTGGTTGCGCAAGCATTGCCACCAGAGCCGTAATGCCCAGCACCGACCAGCGCATCAGCCCCTTCATATCACGAATCAGCCAGGCAACCACACTCAGCAGGATGATGCCCATACCCGCCGGGTACACCACCTTGATCCAGTGCCTGGATAGGTCAGACTGAAAATCGAACATGTGCGTCAGCAACTGCTGATGCGGCATCGCGGCCAATAGCAGCGACATGAGGGTCGCAGCATCGGCCAGAGCCCGGATACGGTTCGCCTGTTGATGGCTTGCCCAGCGCTGGCGACATAACCAGAGCGCACATGCCAAAGCGGCCAGAACCACCCCATAAAACGCCAGAGCAGTGCCGTCTCCCATCAGCACTGCCGCGCCGGTCAGTACCAGCAGCGCGCAGACGTGCCGATGCAGGAAGGATGAAGGCAACCAGAGCAGAATTCCCGCCAGCAACATGCAGAACAGGGCCGGCGCGCGCAGATTGTCCTGCGTGATGTTC
>NZ_JBFGFI010000065.1:0-17642 GCF_041579695.1 Halopseudomonas sp. | reverse complement strand
CCGTTCGGGGCCGGGTGTTGGCTGAGGATCAGAATGGATTCCCGCCTCCGCGGGAATGACGGATTCCTCCCTACCGTCATCCTCGCGAACGCGGGGATCCATTGTCGGGTTCAGGTGGGCTGAAGAGTCCCGTTCGGGGCTCGGTGTTGGCTGAAGGCCAGAATGGATTCCCGCCTCCGCGGGAATGACGGATTCCTCCCTACCGTCATCCTCGCGAACGCGGGGATCCATTGTCGGGTTTAGGTGGGCGGAGGAGCCCTGTTCGGGGCTCGGTGTTGGCTGAAGGTCAGAATGGATTCCCGCCTTCGCGGGAATGACGGATTCCTCCCTGCCGTCATCCTCGCGAACGCGGGGATCCATTGTCGGGTTCAGGTAGGCTGAGGAGTCCTGTTCGGGGCTCGGTGTCGGCTGAAGGTCAAAATGGATTCCCGCCTTCGCGGGAATGACGGCGTGGGAGGCGGGAATGACAGCGTGGGAGGCGGGAGTGACGTTGTGTGTCGCGGGAATGGCGGACCTGATCATCCCCTCAAACCCATCAGGCAAGTGCGTATCCGCGTGCAGAAACAACAGCACTTCACCGCTGGCCAACGCCGCCCCGGCATTCATCTGCCGCGCCCGCCCCGGTGCAGATTCAATCACCTGATCCGCCAATGGACCCGCCAGCTCGACGGTGCCGTCCGCACTCCTGCCATCCACCACAATGATCTCGATCTGCCCGCGCAGTCCTTGCAGCGGCGCCAGCGCCTGCACAATGCCGGCGGCCTCATTGCGCACCGGCATGACCACCGACAGCCAGGGCATTCAGCTACCCAGCCGCCAGCGGTGGAAGCGAGCTACCCATTGCAGCAGTTTCTCGGGTGCGTGGGCGCGTTTCCATTCGCCGGCGGCGAATTTGTTGGCTTCGGACATCGTCGGGTAGGTGTGGATGGTGCCGAGGATCTTGTTCAGGCCCAGTTTGTACTTCATCGCCAGAATATATTCGGCAAGCAACTCGCCGCCATGGGCGCCGACAATGGTCACGCCCAGAATGGTGTCCTTGCCCGGAACGGTGAGTACCTTCACGTACCCTTCGGCGGCCTGGTCGGCGATGGCGCGGTCCAGGTCGTCGATGCCGTAGCGCGTCACCTCGTACTTAACATCCTGCTGCTTCGCATCATCTTCTGTCAGCCCCACGGTGGCTACTTCGGGGTCGGTGAAGGTGACGCGTGGGATGACGCGGTAGTCCACCTTGAAGCGCTTGAATGTACCAAAGAGCGCGTTCACCGCTGCATACCATGCCTGGTGTGCCGATACGTGGGTGAACTGATAGGGCCCGGTTACATCGCCCACGGCATAGATATTGGGATAACGCGTCGCCAGAAACTCGTTGGTATCCAGTGTGCCGTTTTCCCGCTTGAGCAGGTCCAGTTTCTCGATACCGTACCCCTCGGTATTGGCCTTGCGGCCGACCGCGACCAGCACGGCATCAAAGGGAATGGTGATCTCTTCGTCGGTTTCCAGGTTGTGGGCGATCAATTGATCCTGGCCATCGACTTTCTCGAAGCGGGTGGCGTCGTGTCTGAGTCGCAGATCCACGCCTTCTTCGCTCAGGGTCTTCATCACCAGCTCTGCAGCATCGGGGTCTTCCTTGGACAAGATCCGCTCGTCCCGCTCCACTTGGATCACCTGGCTCCCCAGACGCTGGAAGGCCTGGGACAGCTCGCAGCCGATCGGTCCGCCGCCGAGAATCAGCAGGCGCTTGGGCTGCTCGCGCAGACCCCAGATGGTGTCGGAATTGTACGCGTTGGCATTCTCCAGCCCCGGAATCGGCGGCATGAACGGGCGCGCGCCGGCGGCGATGATGATGTTGCGGGTGGTCAGGGTCTGGCCGTTCACTTCGACTTCCCAGGGGGATTTGATCGTCGCTGCACCCTTATGCACTTCGACGCCCAGATCGGTATAACGCTCTACCGAGTCATGCGGCTCGATATCGCCGATCACCCGCTGGATACGACTCATCACACGGGCGAAATTCACCTTTGCGCTGGCTTCGTCGTAACCCAGGGCATGGGCCCGGTTGACCTCGGCGGCAAGCTTCGCCGAGCGTATCAGCGCCTTGGAGGGCACGCAGCCGGTGTTCAGGCAGTCACCACCCATCGCATGCTTTTCGATCAGACTGACATTGGCCTTCACCGCGGCGCCAATGTAGGCGCTGACCAGTCCACCACTGCCGGCACCGATGACCACCAGATTGCGGTCAAAACTCGAGGGCTTGTTCCAGCCCTTGTAGACCCGGCGCGCCTTAATGAAATCCAGAATCTTGCGCGAAATCAGTGGGAACAGACCCAGCAGCACGAAGGCGCCGATCAGGTCAGCCGAGAGGATGCCCCCCAGTGATTCCAGCTCGCCCAGTTGGCGGCCGGCATTCACATACACCAGCGTGCCCGGGAGCATGCCGATCTGGCTGACCACCCAGTAGGTGCTGGCCTTGATCCGCATCAGGCCCATGGCCAGGTTGATCAGGAAAAACGGGAATGCCGGTACCAGGCGCAACGCGAAAAGATAAAAAGCCCCCTCGCGCTCCATCCCCCGGTTGATCGGCTTGAGCCGGTTGCCGAAGCGCTGCTGGACCCAGTCACGCAGCAGAAAACGGCTGATCAGCATCGCCAGCGTGGCGCCCAGCGTCGAAGCGAAGGAGACGATCAGCAGGCCCCAGCCGATGCCGAACAGCGCGCCGCCCAGCAGCGTCATCAATGCGGCACCAGGCAACGACAACGCCGTGACCACCACATAGATAGTAAAGAATATGCCGCCTGCCAGCCAGGGATTAGCGCTCACTCGGGCGTTGAGCATGTCCTGCCGTGCCTTGATTTCCTCAAGGCTGAAGTACTGGTTCAGATCGAACAGAAAGAAACCCGCAACCAACGCGGCGATGACGAGTAGCACAATGATCTTGCCGGTTTTCATGTTACGGGTACTCCAGACTCTGACAATAAATGGCGTCCTGCGCAGCGGATGATTTCAGCCGCGCCTGTGAACAATTGACTCTAGCGAACGTACAGCTCGGTCAGCTTTTCATGGCGCTGGCGATTGAGCCCCAGATCGGACTTGCCGGCGCGGCTTTGCGAACGAAAGTGCACCTGGCGGGCATCGCTATCCAGATAGAACTCGGCATCGTCCCGGAAGCGCATTTTGCGTGTGGTGAACAGCACCCGAAGGTAATCCTCGTTCTCCTCCACGATCTCCGCTCCATCGTAAGCTGCAACCGCGTTCTTGATTGCCTGCATTGTCGCTGCCCGGTCTTCCTTGAACGGCCATGGATCGACCACTGCTTCGGCATCATCGGTCTGCGTGGAAACCCCGTTGGGGTTGCCGCTCAAGGGTTCGAATTGCCCGGCAGTATGGCCCAGCGCGGGTGTCTGGCTGTTCTGCCAGTAGATATAGCCAAAACCGGCAGCAATCAGAGCGAGTATTACGAAGGTGATGATCAACAGTATTTTCATTGGGGGTCGTCCCTGATTAGCTTGAGATAAACTATCTTGTGCGCAAAACAATAAGCGACAGCTATTGACGGGTCAATACCTTGTGCGCAAAATAAATCCTTTGATCCAACGTCCGAGGCTTCTGATGCCCGACTCACCCGATGCAACTCCTCCATCTGATGCAAGCAGCCGCATGTTGTTACGCAATCAGCTGTGCCATTCGCTCTACAGTGCCAGCAATGCCATGGTCCGGGCGTATCGGCCACTGCTCGAACCCCTCGGCCTGACCTATCCGCAGTACCTGGTGATGCTCGCGCTCTGGGAGCACGATGCGGTGCCGATCAAGCAACTGGTCGAGGATACGCGACTGGATGCCGGTACCCTGACGCCGATCCTCAAACGCCTCGAACAGAAAGAGCTGATCCAGCGGCGCAAGGGCGTTACCGACGAACGCCAATGGTTGATCGTGCTTACGCCTGTCGGGGAAGCGATGCGCGAGCAGGCCAGCGAGATTCCGTTGCAGCTGTTCTGCATGACCAGCATGACGCTTGAGCAGGCGCAGGCGTTGAAACAGGCCGCCGAACAGATATACCAGGACGTGGTCAGCCACACCCCTGGGCCAGACAAGACCTAGCCAAGGCCCATACCGACCGATCAATCCAGCGCCGTCATTGCGCACAACGTCAGCCCCAGGCTGAAGCCGCCGAGCATCGCAGCGGCCGGGGCGTCATCGGTGCCCTTCAGCAACCTGTCCCGATACGAGAGTGCTGCCGGGCTGCCCGCGGGCCATTGCCGGTCAAATTCCTGCAGAAAAGCGTCGTGCTGGTAGTTCAGCGCGATAGCTTCCACCACCAGACCATCGAGCTCTGCCCGATATACTGCCGAGGGATGCGCGCGCGTGGCGATCCGGCTAACCAGGCCATAACGCCCGTTGTTGAAATTGGGCATCCCGGCTGCGCCATTGTTTATAACGGCAAGCTCCGGCACAGCGAGGGCGGCCGGAGCGCAGGTATGGCTGGTGGCCAGAACATCGATGCGGTTTTGCCTGGCCCACGCCTGTAGCGCCTGCTGGCGTGCGGGATCGCCCAGCGCCGTCCGTGCGCAGTGCCAGCCGGCCAGTGAACTCTCGTCGCCATGGGTTATCGCGATGCGTTTGCCGGCCACGCTGACCAGCGCGGTGGCGGGGCGGGCAGCCAGCCTTGTTGCCATACCCGATAGCTGGTGGGCGGTGTCACAGAGCCGGGCGTGAATCTGGTTGGAACGCTGGACGGTATCGTCGTCCACCTCGTCGGGGTAGGCGCAGCCACAACCCGCGGCGCTATCGTCCGGGCGGGCGAGCTCGGTTTCGACGTTGCCGCGGAGCAGGGTATGCGGCTGCAGGCGGGTTTCGATCTCGGCAAACACTGCCGGATCTACATCGAACCAGTGCATATCGCCGTTGAAAACCGCCCGTGCTCCAGGCTCCGCCGCCAGGCGTTTTTCCAGTGCGGCGAGTGCCTGGCGATTACCGTACAGGCCGCCTACCACATACAGCGTCTGGCACTCGAACAGCGGCTCACCGGCGAAACTGTCGGCCGGCAGATGGTAATCCAGCGGGCAGGAACGGCCGGCGGTCATGCGACGCTCCGGGTGGTCGGGCGCAGCAGCCAGCCGGGGAGCAGATACAGCGCGGTGCACAGCAGCAAACCATACAGGTTGGTCCCCAGCAGCAACGCATATTTGCCATCGCCGATCGCCCAGCCTGCGGGTATCCAGCCCAGCGTGAGCGCAATGCCCAGGCCCAGGCCGGTCCAGAAGCTCAGGTGAAAGCCGGCACGGGTCGGTGCGACTAAGCCGTGCAGCACAAACACCGGCGCCAGTCCCATCACCATGGTCCCGCTGATGGTGGTGGCCTTGAGGATGTCGGTGCCGGCGAGCATCGGCAGGTTACCGAATAGCGCGAACAGCACCATGGTGCTCATGCCGACACCCAGCGCCTTGCGGCCCAGATCCTTGCCAGCCAGCGCCGGCAGTTCTCGGCCGACCAGTTTGGCCAGGCTGGAGAAGGTTGAATCCAGGGTCGAGCCGGCAGCAGAGATCATCACGATGGTCATCACCACCAGCGCGGCCAGTCCCAGCGTTCTCGCCAGCTCGGCGGGTACATTGCCCGACGCTGCTACGCCCACCAGATCCGCATGTACGCCAATCAGGCTGAAGGCCAGAATCGCAAAAAAGCCCAGCACGCCGGCCACGCCGAATGCCTTGAGCATGCCTTTTTCTTCGCTGATAAAGCCGCGGTCGGTGAGTACCGGGTCATGGAAGGGATAGCTGACCAGCTGCAGACAGGCGACCAGCAGCAGGTCCACGCCGGCGTTCAATGCCCAGTTGCTGGTGCTGGCCAGTTCGGCGGGGGAGTGTTGCGGCAGCACCAGACCCAGCACGGCCACCAGCGCCACCACGAAAATCGCCGCCTGCGCCGCATCGGTCAGAATCGAACTGCGCAGGCCGCCGCGCAGGCTGTAGGCCAGGGTGACGCCGGTGAACAGCAGTGCCGCGCCGATAAATTCGATACTGCCGCTTTCACCGTAGTAACCGCCAACCACCGCGGTATTGCTCCACACCTCGTTGAACAGGCGTATCAGTATGGCAGCGGTAAACGCCAGCGCAGCGGCGCGGCCGTAGTGAGAGGTAAGAAACTGGACCATGCCGGTCGCGCCGAAATGCCGGCGCAGGCGATAAATGACCAGGCCACAGAGGGGGATTGAGAGCCAGTAGGTGGCATAGGCCAGGCCGCCAACCAGCCCGAACTCGGCGCCCAGGTTGGCCGCGTTGGTGACCGACTTGGCGAAGATCCAGCTGATAAAGATGCTGGTGGTCAGCAGAAAAGGAGACGCCTTGCGTCCGGCGCTGTCTTCACCATTGAAGAAGCCGCCGATGGTCACCGTGCGCGGCGAGAGCCAGTACATCATCGCTCCGTACACCAACAGAAAACCCCAGAAGAAAATCCCTACCCAGCTGGTCAGTTGCATGCTGCTTCCGTCGTTAAGTTGTTATCACATGATGCGTAGTTTCGCGGCGAGGCGCGCTCCCACCAAAAACCTCAGCCCAACGCGCCGCCGCAGCTTGATCCTTGACCGGCGGTGCAGGCGAAGCAGTGGTCGCGGGTAACGATGGGGTTGTTTTTCACATCGTTGCCCAGCAAGTCACTCAGGTGACTGCGGTCCCGCGCGAGCAGGTTCATTGGCAAGTCGAGCATCTGGTTGAAGTCGCAGTCATACAGATACCCCTGCCAGTCCACGCTGACCATCGAGCGGCACATCAGCGATTCCATGTTGTGCTCGCTGAAGTTATCGCGCAGCAGCTGCATATAGTCATTGAACTGGCCTTTGCTGACGAGCGTGCTGCCAAAGCGCGCTATGGGCTGGTTGGTGATGGTGTGTAGCTGGTCGAACACAATGCCGAAATCTTCGGCCAGGTGGCTCTTATAGTCAGCCTCCAGCGCGGCCTGGGGTGGCGGCAGCGAAGGGCCCTGGGGGTTGAACACCAGGTTCAGCTGCAACTCGCTGCCAGGCTGGCCATAGCCCAGTTTGTTAAGCATCTGCAGACCCTGGATGCTGCGCTCGAACACGCCATCCCCCCGTTGCTTGTCGACGTTGTCGCGCGAGTAACAGGGCAGCGATGCAGAGACAATGACCTGCTGCTCGGCCAGAAACTCGGCCAGCCCCTCATAGCCTGGCTCAGTCAGAATGGTCAGGTTGCAGCGGTCAATCACCTGCAGACCCTCGCGACGGGCGTGGGCGACTATCTCGCGAAAACGCGGATGCATCTCCGGCGCACCGCCGGTAAGGTCGAGTATCTGAACCGAATGGGCATCGATGACGTCATACAGGGTAGCCAGCACCTGATCGCTCATCGCCTCGGTGCGAGTCGGACCGGCGTTCACGTGGCAATGCAGGCAGCGCTGGTTGCAGGTATAGGTCAGGTTGACCTGAAGCGTCTGCAGGCCCGACCGGGCAATCGCCGGGAACGACAGATTGTCCAAAAGCGGTAGTGTGTCGCGCACTGTGGGCTCCTTTTTTTTAAGTTGCCATCGAATGACCGGGCGAATATCCGGTATTAATGCAAGTTTGAGTTGAGTATTCGTCGATTGTTACAGCTTGGTAGCAAAAAACCCATGGCAAACATGAACCTTATGTATCCAACTGTTAGGGTATTGGCAACAAGCGATCAGTCAGGAGATAAAAATGCGCCATCTATTACTAGGTGCTGTTTGCGTGCTTGGCATCTCGGCCAGTGTTTCGGCAGCGGCCCAGACCACCGGAACGACTTCCGTGCAGTTGTCGACCAACCAGGCGCCGGTGCTGGATTTTGAGGACACCTCAGCGATTCGCGATGCGGTAGGCAGCACCACCCGTTCCATATCCAATATCATGCGCGATGCCCATCGCAATCCGCAGCAGACTCTGGAGTTCTTCGGTATTCGTGGGGATCACATGGTAGTCGAGATCTGGCCCGGACAGGGCTGGTACACCGAGATTCTCGCTCCACTGTTGCAGGAAGAAGGCAAGCTGATCGCCGCACATTTCCCTGAAGACACCGATGTCGATTTCTTCACCGATACCCGCCAGGACTACGAACGCATGCTGCAGCGCCGCGACGTTTATGACGTGGTCGAGATGGCGACCCTGGATTACGATCCCGGGAATCCGATTGCCAAGGCGGGTACTGCAGATCGCGTGGTCACCTTCCGCAACGTGCATAACTGGCTCGCCGCCGGTATGGATGAAACCCGCACCGTGTTTGCCAAGATGTATGACGTACTCAAGCCCGGCGGCATGATGGGGTTGGTCGAGCATCGCGCGCGCCCCGGCGTGGAACTGGAAGAAATGATCAGCACCGGCTACGTCTCCGAGGATCTTGTGCTTGAGCTGGCGTTGGAAGCGGGATTCGAGCTGGTCTCACGCAGCGCGGTCAACCAGAATCCGCAGGACATGCGTGATCATCCCGAGGGCGTCTGGAGCCTGCCGCCTACCCTGCGCGGCGGCAACGAGAACCGAATCCATTACATGGGTATTGGCGAGAGCGACCGGATGACGCTGTTATTCGTCAAGCCGGAATAGTCCGTTATCCGGCATGGGATCAGCCGCCTGCGGACTCGCGCGCATCGCCTCCGCGCTGCAGAGCCCTGAAAGCTGTGGGACTCATGCCAGTCCAGCGCCGGAAGGCGCGGGTAAAGCTGCTGGGGTCGAGGAAGCCGAGTTCATAGGCGATGCTGGTCAGGGATAGCTGGCCCTGGCTGATCATCCGGATTGCGCCTTCCTTGCGCACCTCGTCCACCAGCTGCTCATAGGATGTGCCTTCCGCATTCAACTTGCGCCGCAGATGGCGCGGGCTGATATTCAACGGCACGGCAACCCGCTCTTCGGACATATCGCCGGAGCCGAGCAGCACCTGAATCCTCCGCTTTACCTGCTCGACAAGATCGTTGCTGGGCATGTTCGCCAGTAGCTCCTCCATTGCCTCGACAAATCGCGGCAACAGGAAGGGATCTGCACTGGCCAGCGGCTTGGTTAGCAGGTCTTCATCCAGCATCAAATAACAGCCTTCATTGCTGGCAGTCACCGGGCAGCCAAGCAGGCGCGCGCACAGCTCCAGCTCGCCAGCGTCGCTACGGGCCAGCGCCACACCCTTCAAAAGCCCCACATTGTCCTGGTCGAGCTGATGCAACAGGCGGCACAGATAACCAACCAGTGCCTCGATATGCTGTTGGTGCGGTTCGCCCTGACTTTTTAGCAGGATCAGCAGGGTGCCTTCCGTCTGGCGGGTTTCCAGCTTTATCTGGGTGCTGGCAATTGGAAAGAATCGGATCAGGTTATTCAGCGCCGCGCCGAGGTTCTGACTGGCCTGGCCTATCAGCGCGATCGCACTGAGCGACGTCGGGCTGAACAGACGATGGATACGCATGCCGAAAAGCGGATCTTCCGCCAACTGAACAGCCTCGGTCCACAACAGGGAACAGGACGCCTGATCGATAAAGCCCGAGGAGGGCGGCATGCCGCCGAACAGGCTCTGCACCACACTTGAATCAGCAAGTGAGTGTTCATACTGGCGCAGCGCCTGATCGATCAGCGGTACCCATAGAGCGCGCTCGCCTGTCCGGGTGCCTGCTATTGAATTCACGGTGTCCAGCATTATTCGATCCTTCGGATAAACTGATGCCTGCACGGAACCTTATTTCGCTAGGCGGAATTTAAGACTGCGACTTCACAAATCAGGGTTTGCGTCTGCTAACCCAAATGGGTGAGGCCTACATATATAGGGTGGCGAGCAGCGAGTGGGCATCTTTATATCAGATGTTACCTTTCGAAACACCCGTGCCAGGCGGGTTTCTGTGTGATCCGGGTTGCTGGCTTAACAAGTAATGGGCAGAATTTCGCGGCATCCATTCCGCGCGTATGAAAGCACGAATTTAATTCGGATTCATTAGCTGAATGGCCGGCAGGGTCAATTAAATTGGCCAGCAGGGGCAAGTCTTAGACGGGGAGTGCATGCCAGACTGCCGCTGTCCTGAACGTGTCTTCAGATACACAGGTTCATGTCACCCAAACGGAGCAGCACAATGACAAAAAAAATGCATGCTTGGTCGCTCGCGGCCTTGCCATTGGCAATCGGTCTGGCCAGTTTTACCGGTTCAGCTAATGCAGTTACTTTCAACGTGGGCGAAGTGCGCGGTCAGTTCGACTCGCAACTCTCCATTGGCGCCAGCATGTCGACTACCGACGCTGACAGACGTTTCATCCACTTTCAAACCCCAGGTCAGAATGGTCAAGCGGTAGCGCGTACGTCTGACGATGGCCGTCAGAACTACGAGTCCGGTGATTTTTTCTCCAAGATTTTCCGTGGCGTGCATGATCTCCAGTTCACCTATGGTGACTCTGGCGCGTTTCTGCGCGGCAAGTACTGGTATGACGCTGAAATTAAAGACGGAAGTCAGCGTTTCTATGATGTAGAAGATGATGGTCGTCCACCGTTGGTCAAAGGCGCAGGCGCTGCGTTGCTTGATGCGTTCGTTTACCACAACTACACCATCGGCGAGAACCCCGGCAACGTTCGTTTGGGTCGTCAGGTTGTCAGCTGGGGTGAAAGTACCTTCATCCAGAATTCCATCAATTCGATCAACCCCGTAGACGTCGCTGCTTTCCGTCGCCCAGGCGCAGAGATCAAGGAAGGTCTGCTGCCCGTTGAGATGCTGTACGTGTCTCAGGGTCTGACCGACAACCTCTCCATGGAAGCGTTCTATCAGCTGCGCTGGGAACCCTTTGCCATCGATAACTGCGGAACATTCTTCGGCGCAGACACCCTTGCTACCGGTTGCGTTGATCGCCTGGTCTTCAGTGGTGCTGATTCTCCGCAAGGCGATCCAACGCTGAACGGTCGTATTATCGTTCGTGCAGAGAAAGATCGGGACGCCAGTGATGACGGTCAGTTCGGCGTAGCGTTCCGTTATTATGCGGCTCAGCTGAATGACACCGAGTTCGGCTTCTATGCCATGAACTACCACAGTCGCGCTCCGTTCTACAGCAACATCCAGGGCCCCTTCACTCCGCTGGTTGCCAACAATAACCCCAACACTGGTCTGGGTGGATTGTCGGGTGGTGCAGGCTATTTCTTCGAATACCCAGAAGATATCCGTCTGTATGGCGTCAGCTTTGCCACAAACATCGCAGGTACTGCTGTCAGTGGTGAAGTGAGCTACCGTCCGAACATGCCTTTGCAGATCACCACCGGCAGTATGAGCCTCGCAGGTTTGACTGGAAGCGGCGCGGCTATCGGTCGCAATGATACCGTTTACACCAACGGTGAGTATATCCAGGGCTATGACCGGGCTGGTGTATATCAGGCACAGATGACCGCCATTCACTTTATTGAGCGCGTACTGGGTGCTAGCCGTCTGGCGCTGGTCGGTGAGGTCGGTTACAACCACATCGAAGGTATTGACCTGAGCGATGGTTCGACTTTCTACGGTCGTGATTCTCTGTTCGGTCAGGCCCCGACTGCGAATGGTTCCTGCGCCTCTCAGGCTGCCGCACCGTTCTCCAAGTATGCCAACAGCTGGTGTGAGTCTGACGGTTTCTACACAAGCGATTCCTGGGGTTACCGCGTGCGCGCGTCCCTGGACTACAGTAACGTGTTCCTGGGGGTCAACCTAAGCCCGAACGTCACCTTTTCCCATGACGTAGAAGGCTATGGTCCTAACTTTACAGAGAACGCCAAGGCGATTAACGTCGGTCTGAACGCGGACTACGGCAACAAGTACACCGCCAGCCTTAGCTACACCGACTTCTTTGACGGCAAGTACAACACCAACGTGGATCGTGACTTCGCATCCGCCAGTGTCAGCGTGAACTTCTAAGACAGGCAACTGAGGATAAAAATAATGATGCAGATGCAAAAAACCCTATTGGGTGCCGGTGGTCTGGCTTTAAGCCTGATGGCCACCAGCGTCATGGCCCAGAGCCTGACGCAGGACGAAATCAACCAGTTGGGTAATAACCTGACTCCGATCGGCGCTGAAAAGGCTGGTAACGCTGCCGGCACCATTCCCGAGTGGACTGGTGGGCTGGGTACAGACGCAGGCAAGATGGTTGGCGATAACTTCCAGTCCAACCCCTATGCCGACGAGCAGCCTGAATTCGTGATTACTGCCCAGAACATGGACCAGTATCGCGAGAAGCTTACCCCTGGCCAGATCGCCCTGTTCGAGCGCTATCCCGAGACCTATCGGATGCCGGTGTACCAGTCGCATCGTTCAGTTGGCTACCCGCAAGCTGTTTATGACCAGGTCAAGCAGACCGCTGGTCAAGCCAAGCTGGTTAACGGTGGCGATGGTCTGGATAACTTCTCCCATGGCACCTTTGCCTTCCCGATTCCAAAGTCGGGCGCTGAAGTTGTCTGGAACCACAACACTCGCTACCGCGTAAACATCAAGCGCTGGTACATGCAGGCGATGCCGCAGACCAACGGTTCCTACACCCTCATCAAGCTCGAAGAGGAAGTGGGTTACCCGCAGCTGATGGATGACGTCGACGAGTCGACCATTCCTAACACCTTGCTGTTCTTCAAGCAGCGTGTGAATGCGCCTTCACGTCTGGCCGGTAACGTACTGCTGGTACACGACACCCTGGATCAGCTGAAAGAGCCACGCATGGCGTGGGTTTACAACGCTGGCCAGCGTCGCGTACGTCGCGCTCCTCAGGTTGCCTATGACGGCCCGGGTACTGCTTCGGACGGTATGCGTACTTCCGACAACTTCGCCATGTACAACGGTGCACCTGACCGTTATGACTGGAAGATGATTGGCAAGAAGGAAATCTACGTACCGTACAACAGCTACAAGATGACCCAGCGCGAAGTGAAGTATGACGACGTGCTGAAAGCCGGTCACATCAACCCCGAACACACCCGCTTCGAGCTGCACCGTGTGTGGGAAGTTCAGGGTAACGTGAAGGCAGGTCAGCGCCACATTTATGCACAGCGTAACTTCTTTATGGACGAGGATTCCTGGCAGATCAACCTGGCCGATCACTACGACGGTCGCGGTACTCTCTGGCGCGTAGGTGAAGGTCACATTGCCTTCAACTACAAAGAGAAGATCCCAGGCTACTCCATCGAGACCCTGTATGACCTGCTGGCAGGTCGCTACATCGCCCTGGGCATGTACACCGAAGAAGTCTCTGCACCGCAGTACGACTTCAAGCCCAGCTACAACCAGTTCACCCCGGCAGCCCTGCGCTCCTCGGGTATCCGCTAAGCTGGTCGCCTTCGGGCAATAAGAAAGGGAGCCCTCGGGCTCCCTTTTTTTGTCTGCGTTTCAACAAATAAAATGCCTACCCCTGCGGTTTTACACCCAAAAAATGGATCCCCGCGTTCGCGAGGATGACAACCCACTCCCGTCATTCCCGCGAACGCGGGAACCCATTTTGAATTTGATCTGGAGAGCATAATCCCGCGCCAACAATGCTCAAGCCCGCTGTGTTATAGCCAAAAAATGGATCCCCGCGTCCGCGAGGATGACAACCCATCCCCGTCATTCCCGGTAACGCGGGAAATCATTTTGAATTTGGTCTGGAGAGCATAATCCCGCGCCAACAGTGCTCAAGCCCGCTGTGTTATACCCAAAAAGTGGATCCCCGCGTTCGCGAGGATGACAATTCACTCCCGTCATTCCCGGAAACGCGGGAAACCATTTTGAATTTGGGTTACAGGGTGAGAGAAGGGCGCCCGGCGCCCATTCGTTCTCAGGCGCTGGCTGTGCCGCTCTGGCGGGACTGGCCGCGGAATGCAGTGGGGCTCATGCCGGTCCAGCGGCGGAAGGCGCGGGTGAAACTGCTGGGGTCCAGAAAGCCGAGCTCAAACGCGATCCGGCCCAGGTTCAGCTTGCCGTCCTGGATCAGGCGAATCGCCAGCTCCATGCGCACTTCATCCAGCAACTTCTCGTATGTTGTCTGGGTCTCACTGAGCTTGCGGCGCAGATGCCGCGGACTCATGTTGAAGGGAGTGGCGACCAGGTCTTCCGATACCTCACGCTCTGCCACCAGCGCGCGTATACGCTGCTTAACCTGTTCAGCAAAATCGATGTTGGGTACGGCGCTGAGCATGTCCTCAAGTGTCGCATCCAGGCGTTTGACCAGAAATTCTTCGGCAGCCGGAAGCGGCGTGTTCATCATGTGCCGGTTGAGCTTGACCGCAATACGCTTGCTGCCTGGCCGGATACGCTTGCCAAAGATATCTTCGCACTTGGTGCGGGTATTCTCGTGTTCACCGATCAGGCGAGTTTCAAGTACTATCGAGCTTGTAGCAGGCTCCACAGCTTTCCACAGTTGGTGACAATGGGACAGCAGTGCTTCCATGTGCATTGGATGCGGGGTCCCGCGGGGCTGGAAATAGACTGTCAGATGCTGGTCATCCTCGACCGAATACAGCTGTACCTGAGTACTGAAAACCGAGAAGAAACGAATGACCCTTTGTACGGCTTCGCCAACGGAGGCGCTCGAGACTGCCGCCAGTCCAAGTACCTTAAGGGTGTTAGAGCGGTAGGTTTGCCCCATCCGCAGCCCGAAGCAGTCATCCTGAGCCAGTGTTGCTGCGGCATGCCAGAGCCTGTTCATGTCTGTCTGGCTAATCTGGACCGCGCTGAGATCGACCGTCTGGAAGTATTGCTGCAAATCCTCCGGCAGGTCCGCTACGGACTTGCCGTATTCCGTTGTCAGCGTCTGGCCGATGCCCTGAGCCCAAAAAGCTCTTTCCTGCAGCCGCGCACAGGGCAGGGGATGGAATTTATGGTCCATAGGTAAGAAATCTCTTGGCTTATTCTTGTATTTTTTGTCTCAACCTAAGTCATTACTGCTTCAACATAAGCCAAGTCTGCTTATTATGCAAAAGAATGGAACAGATAATTGCGAGGCCTGAAGAACGGCCATTCATCAAGTGAATGTCCCTTCGGGGCCATTAATTAGTCCTTTTCGGACAAATCAAAATCATTCTCCGTGACAGACTTGTCTCCGATGCCAGACGCCCTCCATGGCGGGCTGGCATCCATGATCCAATCTAACGGAGCAGCACAATGACAAAAAAAATGCATGCTTGGTCGCTCGCAGCATTGCCCCTGGCAATCGGTCTGGCCAGCTTCTCAGGTTCAGCAAGTGCAGTAACCTTCAATCTGGGTGAAGTGCGGGGCACTTTCGATTCCGAACTCTCTCTTGGCATGAGCGTATCGACAGCTGATGCAGAGAAGGACTTCATCCACTTCGATACCTCCGTCAATGGTGTTGATCAGGGCGGTAAGGCATTGGCCCGTACCTCCGACGATGGTCGCTTGAACTACTCGAGTGGCGACGCGTTCTCCAAGATCTTCAAGGGCTCCCACGATCTGCAGCTTCAATATGGTGACTCGGGCGCTTTCTTCCGTGGCAAATACTGGTACGACTTTGAAACCAAAGACGGTAGCCAGGATTTCTACGACATCAGCGATGACGGCCGCGAGCCCCTGCAGAAAGGTGCCGGCGTTGAATTGCTGGATGCCTTCGTTTACCACAATTACACCATCGGCGATAAGCCCGGCAACGTTCGCCTGGGTCGTCAGGTAGTCAGCTGGGGTGAAAGTACCTTCATCCAGAACTCGATCAACTCGATCAACCCGATTGACGTCGCCGCCTTCCGCCGTCCCGGTGCCGAGATCAAGGAAGGTCTGATGCCGGTCGAGATGCTGTATTTCTCCCAGGGTTTGACCGACAACCTGACCATGGAAGCCTTCTATCAGCTGAGATGGGAGCCCTTTATCCTGGATAACTGCGGCACCTTCTTTGCTGGCTCAGACGTATTGGCCAAGGGTTGTAACGATCGTCTGGTCGTTGCCGGCTCGGACGCACCGCAGGGAGATCCGTCGCTTACCCTGGGTAACGGTATTGCCCGTTATATCGTCCGTGAGCGCAAGGACGAGGACGCCTCTGATGATGGCCAGTACGGTGTAGCCTTCCGCTACTACGCAGCTGAACTGAACGATACCGAATTTGGCTTCTATGCCATGAACTACCACAGCCGACTGCCGAACTACATGAACGTGGCAGGCAGTGTGTTTGCGGGTGGTACAGGTACGGTTCGAGGCATCGATGGATCGAACGGTGGTGCAGGTTACTTCTTCACCTACCCTGAAGACATCCGTCTGTACGGCGTAAGCTTTGCTACCCAGGTGGCTGGTGTGTCGCTGGGTGGTGAGTTCAGCTACCGTCCCAACATGCCGGTCGGTATCAATACTTCCGACATGAGCCGTACAGCGCTGGTAAACAGCGGCACTGGCCAGGACAACACTCACCGTGGTCTGCGGGTATCGGATGGTGATGTCATCAAGGGTTATGATCGCAAGGAGTTCTTCCAGGCGCAGATGACTGGTATCTACTTTATCGAGCGAGTACTGGGCGCAAGTCGTCTGGCATTGGTCGGTGAGGCAGGTGTCAACTACATCAGCGGTATCGGCGGCAAGGGTGAAACCAAGTACGGCCGTGATTCCCTGTTCGGTCAAAGCCAGTGGGGTACCGATGACTCCAAGGATGGCCCGGGTACTACCGCAGGTGCATGTTCGTCTCAAAGCGGCATTCCACCCACTGAGCCCGGCGCTTCTGCGAACGCAGCGTCCTGGTGTGAAGACGAAGGTTTCTTCACCAGCTGGTCCACTGGCTACCGTGTTCGTGCGGCACTGAACTACACCAACGTCTTCGCGGGTATCAACCTGACTCCGACAGTTGCCTGGTCACATGACGTGCATGGCTATGGTCCGAACTTCAACGAGGATGCGAAGTCGATCGGTTTGGCACTGAATGCGGATTATGGCAACAAGTACAACGCCAGCTTGAGCTACACCAACTTCTTCGGTGGTGATTACAACACTAGCATCGACCGCGACTTTGCCGCCGTCAGTGTTGGCGTGAACTTCTAAGACTGGCAACTGGAGAGATAAAATAATGATGCATATGCAAAAAACTCTATTGGGTGCCGGCGGATTGGCCTTGAGCCTCCTGGCAACCGGCGTCATGGCGCAGAGCCTGACGCAGGAAGAAATCAACATGCTCGGCGGTAACGAGCTGACTCCGATCGGCGCCGAGCGAGCTGGTAATGCTGCGGGTACCATTCCCGAGTGGACCGGCGGCATCGGTCCGGAAGCTGGCAAAAAGTTGCCAGATAACTTTTCCTCGGATCCGTTCGCCGATGAGCAGCCGTTGTTTGTGATCACCGCACAAAATTATCAGCAGTATCGCGATAATCTCACGCCCGGCCACGTTGCGATGTTCGAGCGTTATCCTGAAACCTTCCAGATGCCTGTTTATCAGTCTCATCGTACGGTCGGTTACCCCCAGGAACTCTATGATGAGGTCAAGAACTCGGCGGGTCAGGCCAAGCTGGTCAATGGAGGGGATGGTCTCGACAATTTCCCGCACAAATTTTTTGCTTTCCCGATCCCAAAATCGGGCGTCGAAGTCGTCTGGAACCACAATACCCGCTACGCTCTGAACGCCAAGCGCTGGTATATGCAGGCGATGCCGCAGACAAATGGCTCCTATACCCTCATCAAGCTGCAGGACGAAGTGGCTTATCCGCGCTATATGGATGACGTCGACGAGTCGACTATTCCGAATACCAAGCTGTTCT
>NZ_JBFGFI010000064.1:0-18133 GCF_041579695.1 Halopseudomonas sp. | reverse complement strand
GCACCATCTGATGTTCTCAGGTGGTATCAGCAAGACCCAAAAAACCCTTAAAAACCCGCTCTGTGCGGGTTTTTTATTGCCTGAAGGATTGCTGATATCAGTTTGTCTGCCCAAGCAGGAGCTGGATCAGAAAGCCACGGTGCATATCAAAATAGAAAGGGCCATTGATGAATGGCCCTTTGCGCATTTGAAGCCTGATGAGACAAGCAGAATCAGTTGATTCTGATCAACTCGGACTTCTGCCCTTCCGTCAACGCTGCGATTGACATGATATTGAGCGTACTCGGGTCATCTTGTGCGTTGGCTGCGGCAAGGGGCGCAAGCGTAGCCGCGCTGCGATCGGGTAGTTTGTACATAGCACCCGTAGCCGGATCAACAACCAGCAGACCAATAAGCCCACCAAACAGGATGTTACCGACATACCAGCCATCAAGACTTGGGGCTATCGAGTTGGTTTTGTCGGCATAGCCTTCTTTTTTGAACACTACGGTGTAGTTAGCGCCACTGAAGAAGCCATCTCCCGACTTGAGCGTAACCATGCCAGGCGTAACGCCACTATGCACTGTCGCCCCGGTCTCGTTGCGAACTTCGAAAGTCGCTCCCGGAGGAGTTGAAGTCATGGAAACGGGATACTGTGAATCACTGAGAATGCTGGCACAACCGGTAGTAAGCAGAACCGATACAGACAGTGCCGAAACAGCAAACAGACGAACTGCTTTCATTATATATTTCCCTATGCATGAGGCTATTAGCCATTAACCTGCCATCACTTGGCGGACAGATAATATCAGCTACCAAAAAATTTTCACCTGAAAATTGTCAGCCTTGAACTGACGTAAACACCGACCCGACAGCACCTGTATCTTTAATGAGACAAAGTCACCTAGAGAGCAAAAATGAAACTTAGACCGACTCGTCAATATCAGCAAAAGATGACAACATGACGCCACTTTCCATCCTCTAAGATCAACAAGCACGACAGTATTTCTTCAAGCTTGACGCCCCCTGATAGTTAGCCTTGAGAACACCATGACAATTGGCAATGACGTTGGAACCACCCACACCCATCTGATTCTTGATGGCTCTCCTTTGACCCTGGAACAGGTGCAAGCCGTAGCCGAAGGACGCTGCAAGGTAGTTCTGTCATCGGACCCCGCTTTTCTTGGTCGAATAGATCGGGGCAGCCGCTTTCTTGAGCGTCTGCTTGCTGAAGACGGTGCCATTTATGGCGTCACTACCGGATATGGCGACTCCTGTATGCGCACCGTGCCCACCGCGGACATGGAAAGCCTGCCGCACCAGCTGTTTACATTTCACGGCTGCGGCATGGGCGAGATACTGTCTCCTGAAGCGGCAAGAGCCGTGGTTGTTGTGCGGCTAGTTTCCCTGTGCCGTGGCTACTCCGGCGTCAGCATCGAACTGCTGGAGCGTCTTGTTTGGCTGCTGCAGCACGATGTGATGCCGGTGATACCGGAAGAGGGTTCTGTTGGGGCCAGCGGTGACCTCACTCCGCTTTCCTACGTGGCCGCCGTGTTGTGCGGTGAACGCGAAGTGCTGGTCGACGACCAAAGGCGTCTCGCCGCTGAAGTGCTCGCCGAAAGAGGCATCAAGCCGTACCGGCTCAAACCGAAAGAAGGCTTGGCATTGATGAACGGCACTGCAGTGATGACGGCGTTGAGTGTATTGGCGTTCAGCCGATGCAGCTATCTGGCGCGCCTTGCATCGCGGATCAGCGCCATGGCAGTTCATGCCCTGGACGGCAACCCATACCACTTCGATGCCGACCTGTTCGCAGCAAAACCGCATCCTGGCCAGAACCAGGTAGCCGCCCGCCTGCGCGCGGATCTGAGCGCACCGAGCACGCCCCGCAATTCGCCTCGGTTGCAGGATCGATACTCCACACGCTGCGCGCCACATGTGATTGGTGTGGTCGAGGACGCACTGCCCTGGTGGCGACAATTTCTCGAAACGGAGCTCAATAGCGCCAACGACAACCCGCTGATCGATCCTGATCTGGAAAAGGTAATGCATGGCGGGCATTTCTACGGTGGACATGTCGCTTTCGCCATGGACAGCATGAAGCAGGCATGTGCAAATCTGGCAGATCTCCTCGACCGCCAGCTCGCGCAACTGGTCGATGTGCGCTTCAACCATGGACTGCCGAGCAATCTCAGTGGTGCTATACCTGAGCGGGCGCCACTCAATCACGGCTACAAGGCGGTACAGATCGGCGCATCAGCCTGGACTGCCGAAGCACTCAAACTCACCATGCCAGCAAGCGTATTTTCGCGCTCGACCGAATGCCACAACCAGGACAAGGTCAGCATGGGCACGATCGCAGCGCGCGACTGCCTGCGCGTACTCACCCTGGTGGAACAGGTTGCGGCGGCGTCGCTGCACGCAGCTTGCCAGGGGGTCGAGCTGAGAAGCGCGTTGACGGGACAGCCGCCGCCGGAAGATCTTCAGGGTTTCATTCGAGAATGCCGAGTCCACTTCCCCGCGCTCGGCGAAGACCGCGCACTGGAAAAAGAGCTGCGCCTGCTGTGCGACCTTATCCGCCAGCGACATTGGAATCTGTACCAGGAACAGTGAACCCGGCGAGCGTTCTCGAACCGGAGCACCTGGCATAAAAATACCCCACGGAGGGGGTATTCTTACTCAGCCTGAAAGTTCAACGTGGCCGGGGCAAAACTTATTGCTCGTCCAGGTACCGTTCGGCATCCAGCGCGGCCATGCAGCCGGCGCCGGCCGAAGTGATCGCCTGGCGATACACGTGGTCGGCCACATCTCCGGCAGCGAAAACGCCAGGTACGTTGGTGGCAGTGGCGTTGCCCTGGGTACCGCTCTGAATTTTCAGATAGCCGTCCTTCATGTCCAGCTGACCTTCGAACAGACCGGTGTTGGGCGTGTGGCCAATGGCGATGAACACACCGCTGAGCTGGATATCCTCGGTCTCACCGGTTGTCTTGGCGATACGCATGCCGGTGACGCCGCTCTGGTCACCCAGAACCTCGTCGAGGGTGGCATTGAGCTTGAGCTCGATCTTGCCCTCGGCAACACGCGCCAGCAACTTGTCGACCAGGATCTTCTCGGCGCGGAACACCTCACGACGGTGCACCACGGTGACCTTGCGCGCTATGTTGGCCAGGTACAGCGCTTCTTCGACGGCGGTATTACCGCCACCGATCACCGCGACATCCTGATTGCGGTAGAAGAAACCATCACAGGTGGCGCAGGCGGACACGCCCTTACCCATGAAGGCCTCTTCCGAAGGCAGCCCCAGATACCGCGCGGAGGCGCCGGTGGCGATGATCAGCGCGTCACACTGGTACTCGCCCTGATCGCCCCACAGGGTGAACGGACGCTTGGTCAGATCGACCTTGTTGATGTGGTCGAACAGGATCTCGGTCTCGAAGCGCTCGGCGTGTTCGCGCATCCGCTCCATCAGAGCCGGGCCCTGCAGCCCTTCAACATCGCCGGGCCAGTTATCGACGTCGGTGGTCGTGGTCAGCTGACCGCCCATCTGCATACCGGTAATCAGTACTGGCTTGAGGTTGGCACGCGCGGCGTAGACAGCAGCGCTGTAACCGGCCGGGCCGGATCCGAGAATAATCAGACGGGTGTGACGTACATCGGTCATGCTGCCTCCAGAGCACCGCCATTGCGGTAGGGTTAATATATGAACAGTCGATTCTGGCCGGTTTGCCCCGGGTGTCCGGTGCAGCGATGCATGTTAGGCCATGCATGCCGGCGCTGGGTATTCCAATCGCTATATAAGGCGGATAGTTTACCCCTATCAGCGCGGCCTTTTGTCCTCTTTCCACAAGGATCTGTTTCATGAAGCAAAGTTCTGCCCCCCTGAGCGGCCCCGATTACCTGCGCCAAGGCTGGCAACGCGTGCGCCAGCCGGGCTTGCGCCGCTTTGTGGTGATTCCCTTGCTGCTCAATCTGGCAGTGTTTGCGGCATTGATCAGCTGGGGAGTACGCCAATTCAACATCTGGATGGCGCAATTGATGGCTACGGTGCCGCAGTGGCTGAGCTTTATCGAATGGCTGCTCTGGCCGCTGTTCGCGCTGCTGGTGTTGCTGGTGTTGTTTTTCGGTTTCAGCATGCTCGCCAACCTGATTGCCTCGCCGTTCTACGGTTTTCTCGCAGAGAAGGTCGCCGAACAGGAGCGCGGCGAAGTAAGCCCGCCAACCAGTCTGCGCGACTTCGCCCTGGTGGTTCCACGCGCGCTGGGCCGGGAGCTGCGCAAGATAGCCTATTACCTGCCGCGACTGATCATCCTGCTGCTGCTCAGCTTCGTACCGGTGGTGAACCTGGTCAGCTCGGCACTGCTGCTGGTGTTCGGTGTGTGGATGATGGCAGTCCAATACATCGATTTTCAGGCCGACAACGATCAGGTGAGCTTTATCGACATGCTGCGCTGGATGCGCGGCAGACGCCTGCTCTCAATGGGATTCGGACTCCCGGTCTACGTCGGCATGCTGATCCCTCTGGTCAATCTGCTGGTTATGCCGTCCGCCGTTGCTGGCTCGACCATCCTCTGGGTGCGCGAACGCAGGTTGCCGCAGACATAAATCTGCCATCCGCTTGTCATATCCGCATCATCGCCGTTCCCCATACTGGCTGCATGAAAAGCCAATCCGGTTCACGCAAATGCTTCGCCCTGGTCACCGAAACCTACGCCCCGCAGGTCAACGGCGTGGCCAACACACTCGGCCATCTGTGCCGTGGTCTGTTGCAACGCGGCCACCGGATCCAGCTGATCAGGCCGGCCCAGCCTGGCGAACATTCCGGCACCCGGCACGCAGCCGATTTCCTTGAACGTCGGGTCAACGGCATGGCTATTCCGCGTTATCGTGACCTGCAATGGGGCTTGCCTGCAGGCAATCGCCTGCAGGCGCTGTGGAAGAGCCAGCGCCCCGATGCCATTTACCTGGCAACCGAAGGACCGCTCGGCTGGTCGGCACTGCGCGTAGCGCGAAAAATGGGCATCCCGGTCATCAGCGGCTTTCAAACCCACTTTCAGCAGTATGCCGATCACTACGGTGTCGGCCTGCTACAGCAACCCATCATGGCCTACCTGCGCTGGTTCCATAACCGCACCCAGCTGACCCTCACTGCCTGCCCCACACAGCAAAAGGAACTGATGCGCGCGGGCCTGGACAACCTGGTGCTACTTGGCCGCGGCGTGGACTGTGAACAGTTTCACCCCCGCCATCGCGATACCGGCCTGCGGCAGCACTGGCAGGCCGAGGAAAGTGATCTTGTGCTGCTGCATGTGGGCCGGCTGGCAGCGGAGAAGAATCTGGCGCAGCTGGTCAGCGCCTGGCAGCAGGTGCGCGCCGCGGCAGATAACCCGCAGCGCCTGCGGCTGGTAGTCGTGGGCGACGGCCCGATGCGCCCGGAACTGCAACGGCAGCTGCCTGAGGCAGTATTCACCGGCTGGCTGAACTGGGAGGAACTGGCGATGGCCTATGCCAGCGCAGACATATTCGTATTTCCCAGCGTCGTAGAGACCTTCGGCAACGTGGTAACGGAGGCGATGGCGTCCGGCCTGGCGGTCAATGCATTCAACTCGGCGGCAGCGCATCAGCATATTCGCGAGCGTTTCAGCGGCTGCCTGGCTCCAGTCGGGGATGCCAAACAGTTCGTCAGCAATCTGCAGTGGTTGATAGCGGACGCGGAGGGTCGTCGCAGCGTACGGATACACGCCAGACACCGAGCCTGCCAGCTGGACTGGGGCCCGGTAATCGATCGTTTCGAGGGCTACCTGAGCAGGGCTGCATCAGGCACGGCGGAGGCAGGCAAGCCCACCTCCGCAACAGACCGCGGTCTCAGGCCAGGGTCTTCAAAGCCTCGCGGCTGAACGGCAGGATTTCGCTGAAACGACCTTCGCGCACCTTGTCGGCCCACTCGGGATCAACAATCAGGGCGCGGCCAACTGCAACCAGATCAAACTCTCCGGCAGCCAGGCGTACCAGCAGGTCATCGATATTCGCCGTCTGGGCGATCTTGTCGGTCTTGACCATGAACTCCAGGAACTCGCCATCCAGGCCAACACTACCGACAGTAATGCAGGGCTTGCCGGTGATCTTGCGGGTCCAGCCAGCCAGATTCAGATCGGATCCCTCGAATTCGGGCTCCCAGAAGCGGCGCTGCGAGCAATGGAAGATATCCACGCCAGCTGCAACCAGCGGCGCCAGGAAAGCTTCCAGCAATTCGGGGGTCGGGGCCAGGCGTGCAGTGTAGTCCTGCTGCTTCCACTGGGAGAAACGGAAGATGATCGGATACTCCGGACCCACCGCAGCGCGCACGGCGCTGATGATTTCCACCGCGAAACGACCACGGTTCTCCATGCTGCCGCCGTATTCGTCATCGCGCTGATTGGTACCTTCCCAGAAGAACTGGTCGATCAGGTAGCCGTGCGCGCCGTGCAACTCGACGGCATCGCAGCCAATTTCCTTGGCATCGCGGGCAGCCTGGGCAAAGGCCTCGACCACTTCACGGATGTCGTCACGGGTCATGCCATGAACGATCTTCTTGCCGTCCTTGAGCTTCTCCATCGGGCCGTAGCCCGGCACGTCGGCGTTCGGCTCCGCACCAAGACGGCGGGTGTTACCCACATGCCACAGCTGAGGGGCGATCTTGCCGCCCACCGAGTGCACGGCATCAACCACTTTCTTCCAACCGGCCAGAGACTCCTCGCCATGGAACACGGGTACATCAGGGTAACCGCTGGCAGCTACGTGATTAACCGTGGTGCCTTCGGTAACGATCAGACCAACGCCGGACTCGGCGCGACGACGGTAATATTCCACGACCTGCTGGGTTGGCACACCTTTGGGTGAAAAGTTGCGCGTCATCGGCGCCATCACGATACGGTTGCTCAGCGTAAGCGGGCCGTACTGGAAGGAAGAAAACAACGAACTGGTATCAGCGGACATCGATAAACTCCTGCAATTGATTTGGACTTGGACAGTGCGACCCTGGCTCGACATTCATCGAGTGGACCGGTCGTCTTGTTATAGGACCAGTTGCATGCAGCACCGTTCAGGGCCGCAACAAACGCTCCAACTGGCTGATAAAAACGCGTAGCGGACCGATCTGCCGGTCCACCTTCATACGCAACAAGGCGCCCTCCCATGCAGCACCGATAAAGGCGCCCAGTGCATATGGGTCCTGGTCGGCCGACAGCTCACCGGCCGCACGGGCTTCTACCAGGCAGTTGGCCAGCAACTCACTCGAGCGATTGAGAATAGCGCTGGCGGCGTAGCCTATCGGCTGGCTGTCGCCTGCCTTTTCATGGCACAGGCTGCCGATAAAACACTGATGGGTGGGCTCGTGCTGATTGGCAAAGTAGCCGACAAGATCACGGTAGAAGCGCAGGATTCGCTCACGGGGGCTGGCGTCGGTAGCCTGCAACGCATCACCGAAGCGCTCCAGCCGCGGCAGGTAATAGTAATGCAGCGCCTGGATCGCAAAGTCTTCCTTGCTCTCGAAGTAATGATAGAAGGAGCCTTTCGGCACACCGGCATTCTGGGTAATTTCCTGCACGCCGGTGCCGTTGTAGCCCTTGAGCAACATGACTTCGGTTCCGGCCGCCAGGATGCGGGCGCGTTTGTCTTGGATAGCGTTCATGGGCGGAACTATACGACCGGTCAGCTTTTATTGATAGCTGAAACCCTGATCATTGATATTAATGATACAAGCGGATAGCTGAACGTCAGGCACAAAAAAGGCCTCCCTGAAGGGAAGCCTTTTTTCGGTGTCTGATTTGGCGCCAGCCGTCAGCTGGCGCCCTCAAGCAGACTCAGTGCTCGACGCCGCCTTCGCCATGGATATGACCGTGGGCAACTTCGTCTTCGGTAGCATCACGCACATCAACCACCTTGACCTCAAAGGTCAGGCGCTGGCCAGCCAGCGGATGGTTGCCGTCAACGGTTACCTCGTCGCCTTCGACCGCAGTAATAGTCACGATCTGCGTGCTGCCATCGGGGCCCGAGGCGTGAAACTGCATGCCTGGCTCGAGCTCGTCGACGCCTTCAAACATGTTACGACCCAGCACAGCCACCAGCTCCGCGCTGAACTCACCGTAGGCATTTTCCGGCTCGACGGTGACTTTCAACTCGTCCCCCGGCTCCTTGCCCTCAAGCTCCTGCTCAAGACCGGGGATGATGTTGCCCGCGCCCTGCAGATACACCATCGGTTCCCCACCAGCGGACGAATCAAGTACTTCGCCAGCGTCATCGGTGAGTGTGTATTCAATCGATACGGCTTTGTTCGCAGCAATCTGCATAATTCGTCACCTGTCTTTTCGCTTAAAACGGAGCAGTTTACGCCGTTTGACCGCTTAACGCACGGGTTGACCGATACGCGGCTGGCCTAGACTATGAGTCTAGGACCATTACTGACCTTTTCCAGGTCGATGATCAACGAGGTGAGGATGACCCGGCTTGTACTGGTGATCAATTGCGGCAGTTCTTCCATCAAGTTCGCGTTACGCCGTGAAGGCGACCGAAAACCCCTGTTGAGCGGTCTGGCCGAGCGCCTGGGCAGTGGCCGGGCAACGCTTGAATGGCGGACCGACGACAAGCGCGAAGAGAAAACGCTCGATGACGGCGAGCACGCCACTGCAATGGCCGCCCTGCTCCCCCTCATCAATGACCACGCCGACCAGCCGCTGACCGCAGTGGGGCACCGGGTGGTGCATGGCGGCGAACATTTCACCCACGCCCAGCGTATCGACGATGACGTGGTCGAGGCCATCGAGGCCAACGCCGCCCTGGCGCCGCTGCACAACCCAGCCAATCTGACCGGCATCCGCGCAGCGATGGCCGTGTTCCCGGGCATTGCCCACGTCGCGATCTTCGACACCGCGTTCCACCAGAGCATGCCCGCCTATGCCTACCGCTATGCGTTGCCCGAAGCGCTTTACCAGGAACACGGCATTCGCCGCTATGGCTTTCACGGCACCAGCCATCAATTTATCACCCGACAAGCCAGCGAACTCACCGGGCGCAAGCACGGGCAGGGTGCATGGCTGAGTGCCCACCTGGGCAACGGCTGTTCCAGTTGCGCGGTACTCGATGGCCGCAGCATGGACACCAGCATGGGTCTCACGCCGCTCGAGGGCCTGGTCATGGGCACCCGCAGCGGAGACGTCGATCCGAATCTGCACGCCCATCTGGGCCGCACGCTGGGCTGGGATCTGCCGCGTATCGAAAAGCTGCTCAACCGGGAAAGCGGCCTGCTCGGGCTGTCCGGCTTGTCCAACGACATGCGCCAGCTGGAGGAAGCGGCGGCGGGTGGTCATGCGGGCGCCAAGCTGGCGATCGAGGTGTTCTGCTATCGTCTGGCGCGCTCGTTGCTTGGCCTCTGCGCCGCGCTTCCGCGCCTGGACGGCCTGTTATTTACCGGCGGCATCGGTGAGAACTCGGCAAAGGTGCGCGCGCGCACTGTGGAGCACATGGGCGCGATGGGTCTCAAGCTGGATGCAAATGCCAATAGCAATGCGGCCAGAGGGGCAGCCGCAGCCATCCACGTCGAAAGCTCACCGGCAATATGGGTCATCCCCACCGACGAGGAGCGCCAGATAGCAGACGAAAGCCTGGCACTGCTCGACCACTGACAAATCCAGACAGGCGGGACGCTTGCATGCATACCTTCTTCATAGCTCCAACCGGATTCGGGGTCGGCCTGACCTCGATCAGCCTCGGCCTGATACGCGCACTGCAGCGCACCGGTCTGCGCGTTCATTTTCTCAAGCCCATCGCCCAGCCGCACCCGGGGGACCTCGGACCGGAGCGCTCCACCGAACTGATCAGCCGCACTCTCAACCTCAAGCCGCCAAAACCACTGGCACTGGCGGAGGTGGAACACCGGCTGGCCAACGGTCAACTGGATGAAGTGCTGGAAGATATTGTCAGCAACTACCAGCTGGCAGCGATAGACGCCGACGTGGTGATAGTCGAAGGCATGGTGCCTACCCGACAGGCCAGCTACGCGGCGCGGATCAACCATCATCTGGCACGCAGCCTGGATGCCGATGTGATCCTGGTCACCGCCCCCGATGGCGAGGACATGTCGAGTCTGGCCGACCGCATCGAGATTCATGCCCACGGCTTCGGCGGGCCGAGCCACCCCAAGGTCCTCGGGGTGATCGTCAACAAGGTACGCGACCTCAAAATCGCAGACAGCCCACCGACCGACCGTGGCGAACTAAAGCAAACCCTCAAGGAATTTGCCCTGGCCCTGAAACAGGAGTCCAAGGTACTCGATACCGAAGATTTCCGTCTGATCGGCTGTATTCCCTGGCAGAACACACTGAACGCACCACGCACCTCGGACGTCGCCGAACTGCTGCATGCAAAGGTACTGCATGAGGGACAGATCGGTAGCCGGCGGGTAATGGAGATTGCCCTGTGCGCACGCACAGTACCCAACATCGTGCCGCGCCTGAAGCCCGGCACATTGATAGTCACCCCCGGCGATCGCGATGACATCATCATTGCAGCCAGCCTCGCGGCATTGTCCGGTACGCCGCTGGCCGGCCTGATGTTGACCAGCGGCTTCCAGCCAGACGAGCGGGTCATGCAATTGTGCCAGCCTGCCCTCGCCAGCGGGCTGCCGGTACTCTGCACAACCACCAACACTTTCGATACTGCGACCCGGCTCGACAGGATGAACCGTGAAATTCCGGTCGACGATCACGAGCGCGCCGAACAGGTCACCGAGTATGCCGCCTCCTATATCGACCATGCCTGGTTGCAGCGTCGCTGCGGATCACCACGGGAGCCGCGCATGTCGCCTCCGGCGTTCCGCTACCAGTTGATGAGTCGCGCGCAAAAGGCAGCCAAGCGCATCGTTCTGCCCGAGGGCGACGAACCGCGCACCGTGCAGGCCGCGGCGATCTGCCAGCGCCGCGGCATTGCCCGCTGCGTGCTGCTCGCCAATCGTGAATCGGTCGAAGCAGTGGCCCGCGCCCAGCACATCACCTTGCCAGACGGCCTGGAAATCATCGACCCGGACGACGTGCGGGACAAGTACGTGAACAAGATGGTCGAGTTTCGCGCGGGCAAGGGCCTCAACGCACCCATGGCCCTGCAGCAGCTCGAAGACAACGTGGTCCTCGGCACCATGATGCTGGCTCTGGACGAGGTCGACGGACTGGTATCTGGCGCAGTTCACACGACAGCCAACACCATCCGCCCGGCATTCCAGCTGATCAAGACGGCGCCCGGTTACAACCTGGTGTCCTCGATCTTTTTCATGCTGCTGCCCGAACAGGTATTGGTATACGGGGATTGTGCGGTAAACCCGGACCCCAACGCCGAGGAACTGGCCGAGATCGCGATCCAGAGCGCCCGCTCCGCAGAAGCCTTTGGCATCCCGGCTCGCGTCGCGATGATCAGCTACTCGACCGGCAAATCCGGAACCGGCGAAGATGTAGAAAAGGTGCGCGAGGCAACGCGCATCGCCGCCGAACGCGAGCCGGGGCTTCTGATCGACGGGCCGCTCCAGTATGATGCTGCCGCGATAGCCAGTGTTGGCCTGCAGAAAGCACCGGACAGCCCGGTGGCCGGCAAGGCAACGGTGTTTGTGTTCCCGGACCTGAATACCGGTAACACCACCTACAAGGCCGTGCAACGCAGCGCCAACGTGGTCAGCGTTGGCCCGATGTTGCAGGGCCTGCGCAAACCGGTAAACGATCTGTCCCGCGGGGCGCTGGTGGACGACATTGTCTACACCATCGCGTTGACGGCAATCCAGGCAGACAAATAAAAATAACCCGATCGCTGGCACTGCCGGCGATCCCTGAAGAGCACACCTTTAGATGCTGAGCTTCCTGCCCCACGCCGTGCGCGGCGCCCTGGCGACCCTGTTGCTGATACTCAATACGCTGGTCTGTTTTAGCGTCCTGTTCCCCATAGCCATGGTCAAGCTACTGCCGATCCCTGCACTGCAGGCGCTCTGTACCCGTGCGCTGATTCGCATTGCGGAGTTCTGGATACTCTGCAACAGCGGCTGGATGCGGCTCAGCGGCAATACGCAATGGGATCTGCGGGGCGTATCGCAGCTCGACTACGATGGCTGGTACCTGGTGACCAGCAACCACCAGAGTTGGGTGGATATTCTGGTTCTGCAGCACAACCTCAACCGACAGATGCCAATGCTCAAGTTCTTTCTCAAGCAGGAACTGATCTGGGTGCCGGTGATCGGTATCTGCTGGTGGGCGCTCGATTTCCCGTTCATGAAACGCTACACCAAGGCGTATCTGGCGCGCCATCCGGAGAAGGCCGGCCAGGATGTAGCAACCACCCGCCGCGCCTGCCAGAAATTCAAGACCACGCCCGTTGCCATTTTCAACTTTCTCGAGGGCACACGGCTCACGCCAGCGAAACATACCGAGCAGAACTCGCCCTACCGCCACCTGCTGCGGCCCAAGTCCGGGGGCATCGCCTTTGTGCTCGATGCCATGGGGTCACAACTGCGCTCGCTGGTGGATATCACCATCCACTACCCTGACGGCAGCCCGAGTTTCTGGGATCTGCTCAGCGGTCGACTCAGCAAGGTGGTGATGCGCTGCGACCTGAAACCCATACCCGTAGAATTCCTTGGGCGTGACTACCAGAACGACAGTGCCTTTCGGGAAGCCTTCCAGGCCTGGGTCAATGAACTCTGGGCGGAGAAGGACAAGCAACTGGAGCAGCTGCATAAAGAGTACCCGCCCAGTCAGTAGCACCAACAAACACGCACAAAAAAACGCAGCCCGAAGGCTGCGTTTTTTTATCAGAATCCTTCTGCCGGATCGTAACCCGGCGAATCAGGCCTGATTACTGCTGCATCGGCCGCAGGTTGATCTCAACGCGACGATTTTGCGCGCGACCTTCGACGGTATTATTGCTGGCAATCGGCTGGCTGGGGCCCATACCCATTGCGCTGATCCGAGCGCGGGAGATGCTCTGACCACTCAGGTAGGACGCAACGGCCTGAGCACGATCTTGCGACAGACGCCGATTCAGCTCGTCACTGCCGGTGCTGTCGGTATGACCAATGATCTCGATGCCGTTCTTGTCAAATTCCTTGAACACCTTGACCAGGGAGTTGAGGGTCGGATAGAAGCCGCTGGAAATGTCCGCAGAACCGCTGGCGAAAGTGATATTGCCAGGCATGACCAACTGCAGATTATCGCCGTTACGCACTACCTGTACGCCGGTGCCCTGCAGTTCCTGACGCAGGCGCTGTTCCTGCTTGTCGACATAGAAGCCATAACCGGCACCCGCAGCGCCGCCAACTGTTGCGCCGATCAGCGCACCCTTGGCCCGATCATCGCTGCCCGAGGTAGCCGCACCTATTGCTGCACCGGCTGCGGCACCGCCAAGACCATAAAGTGCCGACTTGCCTGTCTCTCGCTCACCAGTGTAGGGATTCGTTGTGCAGCCGACCAACATAAGCGTACTCAGCGTGGCGACGACCATCATTTGCTTCTTCATAAATACATTCCTTTTTCGGTAACACGTGGAAAACAGGTTAGCACACAGCCTCGAATAGACACGGGCATCCGCGGCACTCTTTTGTTGCCAATCAAAACTATTCGAAGAAAACGTGACAGAGATAACACTGGAAGGCTGGGCTGTGCACTACATATATAGTTATTCGCGACCCTACTCCGATGCGCGTATTATGGCAATCGACATCGTCATCAAGCCAGACAAGACTAACCAAGCAAGCCAAGCGATTTGCCCCGAGCTACCGCCTGAGTGCGCCGTGCCACTCCAAGCTTATGATTGATGCGGCGGGCATGGCTCTTGACCGTGTGCAGGGAAATGAACAAGGTTTCGCTGATCTGCTGGTTGGAATGCCCCCGGGCAATACACTCCAGCACTGCCTGCTCGCGGCTACTCAGCGGCTCGACCAGTAGCGTCTGGGCAGAATGCCTGGCCGCCGGCAGTCTTTCCTGCAAGCTGTCTCTCAGCTGTGAAGCAGGAGCACGGATCAGCGCGCGCTGCACCAACCCCGGCATCTGTGACAGTAGCGCAACGAACGGCCCGATGATGACATCGTCGGCACCCCAGGCAACGGCTTCGAGCAGCAGCTTCTGCGCCTGGGCCGAGCGCTGAGTGCGATAGAGCATCTGCACCAGTTGCGTCATGACGGACAACGCCTGCAAACGCTCGCCCTGTTTCCGAAGCTCCTTGAGCAGATCCCAAAGCAAGGCTTCCGCCTGATCCTGCTCGCCCCGGCCCCAGAGCAGGCGCGCATAGACACGATCAATTACTACCGGCAGCACGTGAAAGAATGCTGGAGGCGCTGCCGGATCATCCAGGCAGTAGGTCTGTCGCAGCCGCGGCAGCCATTGCTCGGCCAGTTCCTGCCGTCCGGCGCTTATCCACAGATCACTTTTCAGGGCCGTGCCCCAACCAAGATAATAGACCGGTGGGATATCCCACTGGTGCATCAACCGCTCCGCCTCGGCCAGCAGCTCAAAGGCCTGGCCAAAACCATCGCGGCGCCGCGCCTCGATGCCTGCCAACAGGCAGTAACCCGGCAGCACATGAATATCCCTGCAGGCACGGGCCTCATTAATCCCTTCACGTACCTGGCGACGTGCCGCATCCAGATCTCCCAGCTGACCGATCAGGTAACCGTGATAGATTGCCAGCTTGGCCCTGATCGCCAGACCCTGCGAATAGTCGAGCGCGGCCAGTACGCCCAACTGCTGCTCCAGCAACCGGCAGGCCCGAGCAACTTCGCCCCGGGCCTGCAGCAAGCGTGCACGCAGCAGCATCACCTGCGCCTCGAACAATGGATCTGCGCTACGCTGCGCCAGATCGAGTGCCGTTCTGGCCCACTGTCTGGCGCCATCGATATCCTTCCGGCACAGGGCAATGTCGGCGAGCGTCAGCATCGACATCAGCCGGCTACCGGTATTCCCCGCTTCAAGACACTGCAGGCTCTGATGCGCGCAGTCTGTAGCCTCCCGCAAGTTGCCCCCAGACCGGGCGATATAGCTCTGCAGCGCCAGCGCCTGGCCCAGCAACAGCTGCTGGGCAGCCCCGTCGGGCTGAGGCAGAAAATACTGCAGACGGCCCAGCATCACCCGCGCATCCTCAAGCTGGCAGGCCAGTGCGAGGGTCCAGCCATGGACCAGCACCAGGCGCGCAGAGCTGCCCTGCAGTATCCGCGGCAGCACCGCTTTCCAGCGCAGCAGCGTGCTCACGTGCTGTTCAGCCAGAAGTTGATCCAAAGGAAGATGTTGTGCCAGCGCGGCGGCCTCATCTGGCCTGTCGGCGGCCATCGCCTGCTCTACCGCTTCGGCAATATGTCCGTGCTCGCGGAACCAGTCACAGGCTCGCAGGTGCAGCCCGCGTCTGGCAGTCAACCCCTCGGCAGCGGCACGCTGGCGCAGCGCATCGGAAAACAGATGGTGGAACCGATACCAAAGACCGTGGCTGTCCAGCGGCACCAGAAAAACCTGATGCTGGAGCAGCCAGCTGATTATGTCGTGGCTGTCATCCGCATCACGCACCTGATCGCATAATTCGGCAGTAAAGTGGTCAAGCCAGACAATCTCCGAAAGGAATGTCTGAACGTGATGTGGTTGTGTCCCTATCACCTCTTCCAGCAGGTATTCCTGTACCAGTTGCTCTTCGCTGGCGGGCAGCCGGGCAGCGGCGGCGCTGGCGGTCAATGCCAGCAGGCGCAGACCGGCAAACCAGCCTTCGTTACGTTCGATGCGTTGTCGCAACCATTGCGGATCAGCCGCGACAGCCCCGGTGCCCTGCAGAAAGCTGCGGGCCGCATCGCCAGAAACGCGCAGTTGCCGTTGATCAAGCTCCAGCAGTTGACCGGCCACGCGCATCCTCGCCAGTGGCCACTGCGGCCGACCACGGCTGGTAATCAGCACCTGAAAGCAGGCTGGCAAACGCTCGAACAGCAGCGCGCACAGGCTGTCATTCGATATGCTGCGCACCAGATGGTAATCATCCAGGACCAGAAGCACCGGCTGCTGCGAGGCGCAATATCGATGCAGGTCGGCTGTAAGGGTGGCCAGCAAAGACTCGATTGCCAGCGGCTGGGCATCGGGTAGCTGAGCCAGCAGGGCCAGTTCGGCCGTGCCAGCCTCGGGAAAAAGCTCGCGCAAGCCGGTAATCAGGCTTCGCAACAGCTGCGCCGGCTCGGCGTCGCGCCGCTCGAGGGCAATCCATGCAGAGCGCCAGGGCGCCGAAAGGTGTTCCGCGTATTCCGCCGCCAGCGTGCTTTTACCAAATCCGGCGGGCGCACAGATAAGCACCAGACGACAACGGACGGCATCCTGGATCAGGCGAACGAGTTCGGGTCGGGGCAGATGATCCACCGGCAACGGCGGCCTGAACATCTTGCCTGGGGAGGGAACGGAAACGGGCATGCCGCCAAGTCTAGCGGGATACGGGGGGGATTTTCTTGTCGATTTGTAACGAGCCGGACCGCAGCATAGCGCTGCGGTCCGGGGCGATCAGCGAACGCCAGCCTGGCGCAATGCGGCCGGCGTGAAGTCCGAAGAGCTTGCTTCGTGCTGGTAGTTATAGTCGTGAGGCTCTTCGTTGTTCAGGCCCATGACCAGATAGCGACCGGCAAGCACGTCATACAGGGTTTCGGCAGCAAAGCCGGGGACCTGATCCTTGAAGCGATGCAGCGCATGTGCTTCGGCGATGCGCCACATGGTGCCGCGGCCATCGTAATGGTCGATGTGAGCGGCCTGCCAGGAGTCCTCGTCGATGAACATGTGACGCTTGGCGTAGATGTGACGCTGGTCCGGTTTGACGGTTGCCTCAACTTCCCACACCCGGTGTAGCTCATACCGGGTCAGCTCGGGATTCAGGTGACCGGCATGGATGATGTCGCTGTACTGATGATCCGGCGAACCCAGGTCGTAGCTGTTGTAGGCAATGTACATTTCCTTCTTGCCCTTCAGTTCCCAGTCATAGCGGTCAGGTGCGCCGTTATACATGTCCAGGTTGTCCGAGGTGCGCATGCCGTCTGCTGCGGTGCCCGGGCCGTCATAGGATACTTGCGGGGCACGACGCACGCGGCGCTGACCAGCGTTGTAGATCCAGGCCATGCGCGGCGTGTCTACCTGGTTGATCGTCTCGTGTACCAGCAGCACGTTACCGGCAAGCCGGCTCGGGTCGGTTACCTGTTGCTTGAAGTAGTACAGGATATTGTCCATGGTGCCCGGGGTAAAATCGCTCAGGCCCTGAGGAATCACGTACTCTTCATTGAAACGCACGACGGTGTAGCTGCCGTTAACCTGGGGAGTCGCCTGAATGATGATGCGCTGCAGAGCCTCGCCACGGAAGCGGGTAATGTGATTCCAGACGACTTCCAGACCATCGGACGGAATCGGGAAGGCATTGGCCAGCTTGTAGTTTTCCAGACCGTAGCCACCGGCCACCAGCTTGGTTTTAGCCGCGTTCTCGCGGGTTGCAGTGTAGACCGCATCAGGCATCGCGACGCTGCGACGGCTCTCGTAGACCGGCATCTTGAAGGTTTCCGGGTAACGCTTGAACATCGCAATCTGACCAGGCGCGATATTGTCCGCGTACTGCTCGTAATTGTCTGCGGTGATCACGAACAGTGGCTCGTCATCGGCAAAGGGGTTGGATGCAAAACCATTGGCATCAACCGGCGCGGCGTTGGTAGCCAGGCCACCAGTCCACTCAGGGATGGTGCCGGCAGCATTGCCAGCCTTCTCGGCACCAATGGGAGTCAGGGTGCCGCCAAGCGACGCGACCTGCTCGGGCGTGGCGGCTGCCATGCTGGCGGTGCTGAATGCCAGTATCGAGACCGCCAGTACGGATTGTCTGAAAGTAGGTTTCATATTTTGCTATGCCTTGCCTGTGGCCAGAAATCTATCCCCGGCCGGTTGAAGGGTGCCATTGCTGTGGAGCACAGCTCATGCAGCCGCGCACTATACCTCAGCGCTAACGGCAAAGAGACCATCCAAAGTATGAATCTGCCTGACACAAACTCGGGAAGCCCCATCGGTTCGGGACATGAAACCGGCCCTTCACGCCGGAGAAACAGCCACTCGGACTGCCTCACCATCGGACAAGAATGCCGCGGGGGGGGGGGGGGGGGGGGGGG
>NZ_JBFGFI010000063.1:0-18407 GCF_041579695.1 Halopseudomonas sp. | reverse complement strand
TTGCATTCGCTATCGAGCAGCCGGCCGATGTGGATGTCAACGAACTGATCATCCGGCCTACGAAGCAGCCGCTTTGATCGTGTGATCAGAGAGGAGGTTTGACTCAGGACTCAGGAGGAACCCGAGCTCCTGGGTTGGGCTTCAAGGACCAATACCTGGCACTACCCTTACTACGTATAATCTATATTATGTTAAATTAAGTAGTAGCCGTGGAACGTGTGCGTTAGCAGCCCCGCAATGAATCCCCTTCTTTTCTCTGCCATTAAGCTGGGTTGATGCGAGCGTCTGCTAGTGGCTGATAGAACAAGGTGCTGCCTGCCACTGCTGGCCATGCGAGCGCCAAGAACAAGCAGAGAACCGCGTTACTCACCATGCACCACCACCATGTCAGGCTGGTAATGCTGATAGGCCCAGTCGAGTGCATCAAGCAGATGCCAGGACAGCCCATGCCGGGTTGCCCGCCATGCGACGAATCAAAGGGGCCATCTTGATTGCTTCAGGTCGTGTGCCGAAAACGAACAACACAAGATAGGCCATTTCAACTCCCCAGACGCCACAGCGAAGGCAACATGCCATTACGGTGGTCTCAAGTTGTCCGACCGATCAGGTTTCAAAATATTCAACTTTTTCTGCCGGGTGCCGTGCGTGAATGCCTGGACAGAGCTGGCAGCAAATGATCACTAATTGGCAGTATATGGCAGTACACAGGAGTCAATAAGCAGGCAGTCTAGAAGTGTGTCCAATGCCCCTTTCAAGAGAACAATAATATGGCTGCTGAACATCTTGATGTAATCATCATAGGCGCGGGTCTTTCCGGTATCGGTATGGCCTGCCACCTGTCCTCCATGTGTCCGGACAAACGCTTTGCGGTTCTCGAAAAACGCGCTGCGGTGGGCGGTACCTGGGATCTGTTTCGCTACCCTGGTATCCGTTCGGACTCGGACATGTTCACCTTCGGCTACAAGTTTCGCCCCTGGAACGAGCTGCAGGTGCTGGCCAATGGCAATTCGATTCGTCAGTACATCCGCGAGACGGCCGAAGAATTCAAGGTGACCGAGAAGATCCGCTTCAACACGTCGACACAAAGCGCGAACTGGTCGAGTGAAGATAAGCGCTGGACGCTAATCACCACTGATACGGGCAGTGGCGAGGAGAAAATCTACACCTGTGACTTTCTGGTTGGATGTACTGGCTACTACAACTATGAATCGGGGTATCTCCCCGAATTTCCTGGTGTCGAAACCTTCAAAGGCACCTGCATACATCCCCAGCACTGGCCCACCGATCTGGATTACAAAGGCAAGAAAGTCGTGGTGATCGGCAGCGGTGCGACCGCGGTTACACTGGTCCCGGCGATGGCCGAGACCGCTGGCCACGTGACCATGCTGCAGCGCTCGCCCTCCTACGTTTTCTCGGTACCGGGCTACGACAGGATTTCCGAAGTGCTGGGCAAGTTCCTGCCGCAGAAATGGGTCTATCACATGGCCCGCAAGCGCAACATCGTCATGCAACGCTGGATCTATAAGGCAGCTAAACGCTGGCCCGACAAGACCCGCAAAATCTTGCTCAAGGGCGTCAGCAAGAAACTCGACGACCAGAGCAATATGAAGCACTTCACCCCCAGCTACAATCCTTGGGATGAGCGCCTCTGCGCGGTGCCCGATGCCGACCTGTTCGAGGCAATCAACAACGGCAAGGCCTCGGTCGTCACCGACCATATCGACACCTTCACCGAAAAAGGTATCCGCCTGAAGTCTGGCCAGGAGCTGGAGGCAGACATCATCATCACCGCGACCGGCCTGCAAATGCAGATGCTGGGCGGCATGCAGCTGAGTCTTGATGGTGAGACTATTCCGCTCAACAAGCAGATGACCTACAAGGCCGTAATGATGCAGAACGTGCCTAACATGGCATGGATATTGGGTTATACCAATGCGCCCTGGACACTCAAGGCAGACATGGCCTCGCTGTATATCTGTCGCCTGCTCAAGCATATGGATGAGACCGGAAAACAGGTTGCGGTCCCGCTTGACCGGCATGGTCACGCCGAGGAGGAGTCGATCATGGGCTCTCTGCAATCGGGTTACGTGCAGCGGGCCAACGCCATTCTGCCGCGCCAGGGACGCGCCCTCCCCTGGCGGATCCTCAACAATTATGAGCTCGACTCTGTGTTGCTGCTAAAGGAGTCGCTGGAAGATGGCATCCTGACCTTCGATCCACCTGCCGCGAAAAACCAATCCGCCGAAAAGGCTGCCTGAAATCCGGAGCTTTCCATGACAGAAACACTGAACAACCTCACGGTACTTGGCGCCGGCGTATTGGGCGGCCAGATTGCCTGGCATAGCGCATTCAAGGGCAAGCAGGTGGTGGTATACGATCTATATGATGACTCCCTGGAGCGCTGCAAGATGGCCCACCAGCAATACGCGGTTATCTATCTGGCGGAGCTGGGTGCCACCCAAGCGATGATAAGCGAGACCCATGCGCGGCTGACCTATAGCAGCCAGCTCGCGGATGCTGTCGCTAGGGCAGATCTGGTGATAGAGGCGGTGCCGGAAATTCCCGAGACCAAGACCTCGGTCTATCAGCAGATGGCGTCATTGTTGCCTGCACACACCTTGGTGGCCACTAACTCTTCGACACTGCTCCCCGCGCAGTTTGCCAGTGCGACCGGCAGACCGGAGAAATACTGCGCCCTGCATTTTGCCAACATGATCTGGAGCATGAATCTGGCCGAGGTGATGGCCCATGCCGACACCGCAGACGACACCTTGCGCGCAATAACCCGTTTTGCCATCGAGATCGGCATGGTGCCCATCCCGATCCAGAAAGAGCAGAACGGCTATGTGCTCAACACTTGGCTGGTGCCGTTACTGAACGCGACGCAATCGCTCATCACCAACGGCGTATCCACTCCCGAATACATTGACCGTACCTATCTGATCGCGAACCGCGGCTGCACGCTTGGACCCTGCGGCATCATGGATATCATCGGTATGAAAACCTGTTATGACGTAATGACTTACTGGGGCAACGAAAACCAGGATGAGCAGTTGCTGGCAAACGCCGCCTATATAAAGCAGCACTTCATCGTTCAGGGCAAACTCGGTCTGCAGACCGGTGAAGGCTACTATCGTTATCCTGACCCGGCTTACCAGGCGCAGGATTTCCTCGCCGTACCCGGTCTGGATGCAGTGGAGGATCTGGTTAGGCTGGTGCGTCCCCATCCTCTAGCCGCTGCGAGCTGACCTGCCACAGCGGTCGTCTACTGCCACTTTCTGTGGCAGTATTGGCGCGCTTTACGGCAATTCAACCATTAAGTCGCCAGGGGAGCCTGTCCACCGTTTGGACAGGCTGAGAATCAGCGGGCTGCCTGCAACTCGCTCAAACCCTGGAACCTGATCCGGGCAATACCGGCGGAGGAAGTGCGACATGCCCTATCTGACACTTACCGTGCTCGGCGCGGCGCTGCTGCTGTTTGTCTGGCTGGGCCTGCGTGCCCGGCACAGCCATGCCGAACTCGACGATTTCTTTACTGCCCGCAACAGTCAGGGAGCTCAGGCCCTGGGCCTGTCATTTCTGGCCTCCGGCATGGGCGGCTGGATCCTCTTTGCACCGCCCGAAGTGGGCGCTCTGGTCGGTCCAGTGGCCTTGGCCGGTTATGCGATTGGTGCAGCCCTGCCCTTTGTTGTGTTTGCATTCTGCGGGCCGGCGATCCGGCGTTATCTGCCCCGTGGCAGCAGCATCGGCGAGTTTGCCCAGGCGTGTTATGGCAATCTTGTAAGACGCTGGGTAGCGTTGATTTCGCTGCTTTACATGCTTTGCTTCCTTGTGGCCGAGCTCACTGCGATCGGTGCAATCACTGCAATGTTGTCCGACGTAAATCCGGCCCTGGTGATCGTAGGCGTAGCGGTTGCGACGCTGATTTACACCGCTGGAGGTGGCTTGCGCGCAAGCCTGATGACCGATCGCTGGCAGGCCTGGTTACTGCTGGCCTTGTTGGTCGTGGTGGGTGCGGTGGCTCTGCAGCGTTTGCCCGAAATGGACTCATCGGCAGTCAGCTTGCCTGGTATTCCGCTGGGCAGCGCTCTTGGCGTAGCCCTCACATTGATCATCGCCGTTACTGCCGCCAATCTATTTCACCAGGGCTATTGGCAACGGGTCTGGTCTGCCCGTGATGGTTTGGCCCTAGGCCGGGGGGCGCTGCTCGGCGGTCTGATCACGGTAGTTGTGGTGGCGATAGTCGGTGCGCTGGGTATTGCTGCGGCAATGAGCGGCACTGATCTGGGCAGTCCGCCGATTCCGTTTTTCGCGTTGCTGATGGATGCTCCGCCCTGGCTGACCATCCCTGCGTTGGTGCTGGCCCTGACGCTGGTTGCGTCCTCGGTTGATACGCTACAAAACGCCATAACGTCCCTGGCCGTGACGGAAAAAAGCGGACTGTCGCTGACCAGCGCACGCTGGATAACTGTACTGCTGATGGTGCCTGTAGTACTCATCGCATTGCAGGGCATCTCGGTGCTGCGTCTGTTCCTCATTGCCGACCTGCTTTGCGCCACCGCGGTGGTGCCGGTACTCATGGGACTTTGGCGTCGTATGGGCAGCGCCGCGGCAATAGCCGGTTGCCTGGCGGGGTTGCTGGGCGCGGTTTTGCCTGGCTGGATCAGCGGTGGATCATTTTCGGCAGGTTTGCTGGCGGCGAGCTTCCCAGGCGCCATTCCCACGCTGGCCCCCTTCCTCGGCGCGTTGCTCGCTTCCAGCATGGTCAGTATTACGATTGCCTTGATCAAACCATCTACCGGGAGATAGGTCTCCCGGAGATTGCGTTTTGGCGGCTCGGCGTTCTGGCGTTCCGCTATACCCGGCGGCGGATCCGCGCGCTCAGCGTGTGCGTTTCTCCTGGTTGCAGAATACGGGTATCCGCTCCGGCATTGGCGGTCTCGATACACAACATCTGCTGGTAGCCTTCGGCGGGAAAGTGACTCAGGCGCCGGGATTTTGCCTGCCAGGGATTCCACACAACTGTGGAGCGGCTGCCGGATCCGGTCACTTCGATGCGCTCGTCCGCATCGCACACCTCCACGGTGCCAATGGCGCCGTGATAGATACGGTCCATTTCCTCATCAACGCACACGGGACCTTGCTGCACCTCATCCAAGGCCGTCAGTTGGTCCAGGTATTCGATGCCGTCAAGACCGTTAATCTGGCAGCTGGTGATATCCGAAACAGGAAGGTAGGTATGTAGGGCCTGACTCAGTGCTTGCTCGGCTTTACCGCTGTTTGTGGTGATCAGAGCCACTGTCAGTTCCTTCGCGAGTTCGAATCGAACCCGCACCTTCCACTGCTCATCGGGCAATTGATGGGGCATTGCCGTCATGGGCAATTGCAGCGTGATATGCACACCGCTCTCCTGGACCACCACTTCCTGGAGCTCCCATAGCGCTGTCCGCGCGATACCGTGGGCGGGGCCGGAACGCTGATTGCCAAACCAGGGCCAGCACAATGGAATACCACCGCGTAACGCAATGCCGGGCAGCTCGGGTTCCTGCGGACTCAGCCATAAAAGGGGCTTCTGCCCAGTTGGAATGCACCTGACAATATGCGCGCCCTCCAGTGATATGCGTGCTGAAACCAGTGGATGTTCTATCTCGATGAAGTCCCGTCCATGTCTGTTGGGTAATCGCGTTATCCCCTCCGCCAGCCGCTGTGCCTGCCCCTCTGAGTGCGTCATATTTTCCCCTGACTGATGTTATCCAATGGCCAGCATAAGGTAACAATGTCGGTTTTACAGAGTTTTGTTGCTCAACTATGGTGGACGAGAGTCTGAAGGCAACCTGGCTGCGCTGTCGGTGTGCCGTAAATGCGGGGTTAGCGTGGTTAAAACGCGCTGGCCTGCAAAACTGGAGCACCCGGATGCTTAATAAAACCCGAATATCTGCAACGCTGGTTGCACTGCCTCTTCTTTTAGCTGGCTGCGACAACAATGAAAATGTCACGAGCAAATTGCTTCATCCGGATGAGACAGGGGTATTGAAGGTATCTACCCGTAATGGATCGACCACCTATTACACTGATCGCTTCGACCAGCCAGCTGGCCCGGAGTACGATCTGGTCAACCGGTATGCCGAGGCCCAAGGCTGGACGGTCGAATGGGATGTGCAGTTTTCCACCGCGGCGGTACTGCGGCAACTCGAAAGTGGTCAGGCTCACGTTGGTGCTGCCGGCCTGACTCATCTCGCATCGCGTGACAAACGATTCACGCTAGGGCTGGTTCATCACACTGTCCGGGAGCAGCTGGTTTGTCACAGGGAGATGGTGCCCTTGCCCACGACGGTAGAGGAGCTCGCCGGAGTCCAAATCGAAGTGGTTGCCGACTCCAGCTATGTGGAAACCCTCGAACAACTGGCCGCCGGGCACCCGGGTGTAAACTTCACCGAGACCGAAGCTCGTGGGACGGAGCAATTACTTGCTGCGGTATTCGAGCAAGAGCTGGAATGCACAGTGGCGGACTCCAATATTGTCGACTTCAATCGCAGGTCGATGCCGGAGCTTGCAGTGGTAATGGATCTTTCTGGGGATCAGGGTATCGGATGGTATCTGGCACCGGGAAGCGAAGATCTGGCGGTCGAGACAAGGCAGTGGATAAAAAGTGATGGCGGAGTCGCAGCGATTGCCGAAATCGATACCCAATACTATGCCTACATTTCCGAATTTGACTTTGTTGATCTCAATACTCTGCTGACCCGTATTGAAAATCGGCTACCAAAATACATCGACGAATTCGAACGCGCGGAGGAGCAAACCGGTGTGCCCGCCGATTTGCTGGCCGCTCTCGCCTACCAGGAATCTCACTGGAATCCCCTGGCGCGAAGCCCAACAGGTGTTCGCGGGCTGATGATGCTTACCCAGAACACAGCGAAATCACTTGGTGTCACCAACAGACTGGATCCGGTTCAAAGTATAGACGCCGGTGCACGCTACCTGGCAGGTCGCTATGAGTTGCTACCTGAAGAAATACCTGATCCCGATCGTTATTTCCTGGCACTTGCTGCCTATAACGTTGGCCGTGGCCATTTGCTTGATGCGCGCAAGCTTGCGAGGGAATTGGGCAAGAACCCGGACTCGTGGACTGACATGCGTGAGGTACTGCCGCTGCTGGCAGACAAGCGCTACTATCCAAACCTTCGCTATGGCTATGCTCGGGGCTATGAGCCAGTGCATCTGGTTCAGCGCGTGCGCAATTATCGCGATGTCATCAGCAGCGCGTTCCAGTAAACAGTTAACCCAGCTCAGAACGTAACCCCCCCCCCACCTGCAAACACTTGGCTGGTGTGCGCAGGTGGGAATTTATGAAAATTGCATGATCAGCTGTTTTCGATGCGGAAGCCGATCTTTAGCACCACCTGGTAGTGCGCGACTTTTCCATCGACTATGTGGCCACGAGTCTCTTGAACCTCAAACCATTCCACATTTTTTACTGACTTGCTCGTCTCGGCTATCGCATGCTGAATAGCTTCTTCGATGCTGCTGGTAGACGAACCGACAACTTCGACTTTCTTGTAAACGTGATGGTTGGACATGTAGTTCTCCTTGCTTTGCTTGAGCACACAGTATGGCAAAAGATGGGCGGGTTAGTTCAAATAGCGGTCCCAGACTGTTGCTACACGATGTTGCTACCCCTGTTTTGGTTATGTACGCACGCCTCTGCGAACGCCGGTGTTAAAAAGCTGTCGTAGCATTGCCGGCCTTATTTCTTATTTACGCTGGCATTGCAAAATCGTGGTTCCGGCATATAATTGGTAACGCAAATCAATCTCATTATAGTCCAAACGGGTACAGGGAGTTCTAATTCATGGCAGTTCATTTTCCACTCAAGGCTTTGGCGCTAGCGGTCTCCGCCACATTCGTACTGACCGCCTGCAACAACAACGATGATGAGTATGCTCCAGCCGCCGAGGCCAGCGACTCCCCAGCGGTCGAGACCATGGTGGATGTGGAGCCGGGTGCGGAATTCCCTGCAGAAGACAGCCAATCCGAGGCCTCCGGTCCTGACCCGCAGATGGTCGCGGAGCATTATGCCGATCTCGCACATGCCAACTACCAGGATGCGCTGAAGACAGCACGTGCCTTCGATGACGCCACTGATGCGTTGATCGCCGAGCCCACCGAAGAGAATCTGGAGGCCGCCAAGCAGGCGTGGCTGGAAGCGCGCGTGGCTTACCAACAGTCGGAAGTATTCCGCTTCGGCAATCCCGTGGTCGACGAATGGGAAGGCCAGGTCAACGCATGGCCGCTTGACGAAGGCATGATCGACTATGTTGCCGCCGACGAGTACCAGCACGAGATGGGCAATGAAGGAGCTACCGCCAACATCATCGCCAATCAGGAAATCAATATCGGTGGCGAGACCATTGATGTCAGCACGATCACACCTGATCTGCTGGCCAATCTGAACGAGGCAGGTGGTTCCGAGGCTAATGTCGCGACCGGCTACCACGCAATCGAGTTTCTGCTCTGGGGTCAGGATCTGAATGGTTTTGAGCGTGGCGCCGGCAGCCGTCCGGTAACCGATTACGCCAAGGGTGAAGATTGCACGCACGGCAACTGTGACCGCCGCGGTGAGTACCTGGGTGCCGTTACCGACCTGCTGGTCAATGACCTTGAATGGATGGTCGCGCAATGGGCCCCGGGCGAAAGCGACAACTACCGCCAGGAACTGCTGGCTCAGCCTCCCCAGCAGGTGTTCCAGAAAATGCTGTTCGGTATGGGTTCGCTGTCACTCGGTGAGCTGGCCGGTGAGCGCATGAAGGTCGCACTGGAAGCCAACTCCTATGAAGATGAGCACGACTGCTTCAGCGACAACACCCATAACTCGCATTACTACAATTCCAAGGGCGTACAGAACGTCTACCTTGGTACCTACACCACCACAGATGGTAATGAAGTCACTGGCCCGTCCCTCTCCGGCCTGATGCAAGAGCGCAACGAGAAGCTGGATCAGGAGCTGCGCAATGATCTGGAACAGGCCATGTCTGCGCTGGAAACCATGAAGCAGACTGCTGAAGCCAGCGAAGAGCCGATGCCCTTCGACATGATGATTGCCCCGGGTAACGAGAAAGGTGCCGAGATCGTCAACAATGCGATCGCTGCCCTGGTTGAGCAGACGGGGTCTATCGAGCAGATTGCGACTGAAGTGGGCCTCGAATCTCTTGAACCAGACGATGCAGGTCATTCTTTCTGAGTTCGTAGCACGACAGGATCGGGGTGCCGGCGCAGGTTTCCTGCGCTACCCGCAGTAATCGAAAGCCCGGCGCTCGGCGTCGGGCTTTTATCCGTTCATTGGCAACATAGACATGCTTTCATGAAATCACTTTTTATCGCCTCCGGTGCATTTGCGCCTCGGCTGCTGTGCTCTGCCCTGCTGGTTACTTTACTGGCCGGCTGTACTGAAGCGAAAAGCTATCCACTGCAGGAAACCCCTGACACTGGCGGCGAAGGCACTGTAGACAAATCCGATCACAATGCTTTCTCGATGCCGCAGGGCAACCTGCCAATGACCAAGCGGCTGGATTTTAGCGTGGGCAACAGTTTCTTTCGCAACCCCTGGGTTATTGCCCCATCGAGTACCGATGCGCGCGATGGTCTGGGCACGTTGTTCAATACCAATTCCTGCCAGGGCTGCCACATCAAGGACGGCCGTGGTCACCCACCCCAAACGGATGAAGCAAGTATTTCCCTGTTCCTGCGTCTGGCCATGCCAGCGGACAGCGACAGGGATGCCGATGTCCTTGAGCAGCACGGTTTCGCTCCCCATCCGGTTTACGGAAGCCAGTTGCAGACGGCTGCAATACCGGGCTTCAAGCCCGAAGCCGATCTGGTCATCAACTGGACCCAACGTGAAGAGCAGTTGGCAGACGGCACCACCGTCATTTTGCGAGTGCCGGATTACCGCATCGAGAATCCGCAGTATGGTCCCCTCCCCGCAGATCTTCTGATTTCGCCGCGGGTAGCCCCGCCCATGATCGGACTGGGCCTGCTGCAGAATATTCCCGAGCAGCATATTCTCGCCGCAGCCGACCCGGACGACGCTGATAGTGACGGAATCTCCGGACGGGCGAACCGGGTGTGGGACAAGGCTGCAGAAACCAGCGTACTAGGCCGTTTTGGCTGGAAAGCCAGTGAACCCACGGTGATGCAGCAGAGCATGGGGGCCTTTGCCGGCGACATGGGCCTGACGTCGACGCTGGTACCCGTTACCGACTGCACCCCCAGCCAGGGTTGCGAGGTTGCTCCCCATGGCGGCGAGCCCGAGGTCAGCGACGAAATAGCCGGCTTTATCGACTTCTATGCCAGCAGCCTGGCCGTGCCGACCAGACGTGATATGGATGATCCCGAGGTTATCGCCGGAGCACAACTGTTCAATCAAAGCGATTGCGCGGCATGCCATACGCCGCGGCACGTGACCGGGGAAGCTTCAAGCCGCCCTGATCTGAGCACCCAGACTATCTGGCCTTATACCGATATGCTGCTGCACGATATGGGACCCGGTTTGGCCGATCGCCGGGACGAGTTCCTCGCCGACGGCAACGAATGGCGAACGCCACCGCTGTGGGGTATCGGGCTCGCCCAGCAGATCAATCCGCGGGCGGGATTCCTGCATGACGGTCGTGCGGAAACTCTCGAGCAGGCGATTCTCTGGCACGGCGGCGAGGCTCAGGAGTCGGCAGATCGTTACCGGGCTATGTCGGCGGAAGAGCGCAGTGCTCTCATTCGTTTCCTCGAATCGTTATGATTCGAGTTCACAGGAGTATCGATATGACAGTTTCCCGGCGAGCAGGATGATCGGTGGTAAATCTCTGCGCCTTGCTGGTAGCGGCTCTGAGTCCGCTGGCATTGGCCCAGCCGGCCAAGGCGCAATGGCACGCAGATCTCGGCAAAGGCTATCAGCAACTTGCTGCCAGCACTAAGGCCCTGCAGCAGCGCGCCCTCGCCTACTGCGAGGCTCCTGACCAGCATGACGTCGCGACGGTCCGCAGCGCCTGGCAGCGAGCGTTCATGGACTGGCAGAAGGTCCGCTTCGTCGACTTCGGGCCCATTGAACAGGACAATATTGCCTGTCAGATGCAGTTCTGGCCTGACTCGAAAAATCTGGTCGCACTCAAGACCGACAACTGGCTGAAGAGTGACCAGCCAATCGACACTGCGGCGATCGCGGCCGATAGCGTTGCGGCAAAAGGCTTTCCCGCTCTGGAGTATCTGTTGTTTGATCCAAGGGTAACGGAAGACGAACATGCGTTGCCCGCACGGCGTAGCTGTGAATTCATGCAGGCCGTCAGTGCACAGATCCATACCAACGCCAACCGCCTGCAGCGAGACTGGAGTAGCTTCGAGACGCATTTTCTCAGCCGTCCGGAATATGCACGTACCACGGTTTCGGCGGCAATGCATACCCTGGAAATACTGCGCGACAAGCGGCTGGCGGCTCCTATGGGCCTTGGCGGCAAGGCGCGCCGCAATCCCTATGTGGCCGATGCCTGGCGCAGTGGTGAATCGCTGGCATCGATAGAGGCCACCCTGGCCGGTTTTATGCCGAGGAAGATCATCACTTCTACGGTCATGGCGTTTTCAGCCCGGATGGCAAGCTGCTGTACGTTACCGCCAATCACTATCCCAGTGGCGAAGGCCGGATACTGGTGTACGACGCGCAGCACGAATATCAGCTAAAGGGTAGCCTGGAGGTTGGTGGCATTGGCCCACACGAAGTCCGCCTGCACCCGGACGGCCAGACTCTGGTAGTAGCCCTCGGGGGTATCAGAACGCATCCCGATCATGACCGCATGAAGCTCAATCTGAGTGATATGCAGCCAGCCCTGCTGCTACTCGACCGCGATAGCGGCCGTGTTGTGCAGCGCCATGAACCCTCTCACCATCAGCTCAGCTGTCGGCATATCGACGTGAGCCCCGAAGGCATTGTGATCGCTGGTTATCAGTTCGAAGGGCCAACATGGGAAACGCCGCCACTGGTCGCACGACTGGACTGTGCGCAGGAAGCGTTTTCCGAGATCCGGTTACCTGCGCAGTCCGATTTGCGTAACTACATCGCCAGCGTAGCCATTGACCCTGTCAGCCATGTGGCCGCGGTCACGGCCCCAAGGGGTAATCGTGCCGTACTGCTGGATTACCTGAGCGGGGAGCACCTCGAAACGCTTGAGATTACCGACGTGGCCGGTGCGATCGCCGACAAGCAGGCGTTCATGTTTACCTCAGGAATGGGCGGGATCCATCGTAGCCGTGCGAGCCACGTAAACCGCATCGAAGACACCGATCTGCGCTGGGACAATCACCTCACATCCACAGGCCTGGCACCCGGCTAGCGACTGGCGACCATTCTCTCGATACAGGCACGCGATTCTTCAGGCAGCTTGGTGAAATGCAGCCCTGTCCAATATTGACCGCCCGCCAGGCTTTCACGGTTCCACAAGCTTTCGGCGTCGAGAAAGAATTCAGTCAGGCCGTTCAACGTCATCGGAAGACTGACCTGCAACGCATAGAGCTTGTACAGGTCGATCGGCTGATCGCTCAGAAGCATCAGACCCTCGGCATGGAGATCGACGACTCGGCCCAGGTGACTCCCGGTATCCAGATCATAAACCTCGAGACTTGTGCTCACTGTTTTTCGTTCCAGTCTTCGCTTTTCGTACATATTTGACTCAACGGCCAAGGTAGAAACTCCATTTACCTGCATGATTTGTCATGCGCTGACAGTCTGCGGGAAACTGATGCTGGCTAACAGCCATGGACCTGTGAATTTACGTTAACTGAGCCACAAAACCAGACACTGATCTGTTGCTTTCATGAGGTGGCATAATGCCATGTATCTCCTGTTTAGCGCCAGCGTCAAGCAGTAAACGGTAGCCCGGAGCCCAGGGCCAGGTTACTCTCAGCCATCCAAATCAGAAGGAAACAGTGCATGTTACGCAAGACCCTTTCCAGCTTTATTTGCACTCTGTTACTGGCAGGTCCCGCTCTGGCACATGACTACCAGATCGCGCAGCTCCACATTGACCATCCCTGGGCTCGCGCGCTCCCACCCGTTGCTCCCGCTGGCGCGGCCTACCTGCAGATCCAGAACCGCGGAAAAACCTCCGACAGCCTGGTCGCTGCCCACTCCCCTATTGCTGGTCAGGTCGAGGTGCATCAGCACGTACATGTAGATGGCCTGATGAAAATGCAGAAAGTCGAGCAATTACACCTGGGCCCGGGAGATGATGTCGTCTTCGAGCCAGGCGGCTACCACTTCATGATGTTCGGCCTGAAACAGCCACTGGTGGCCGGCGAGCGGTTCCCGCTGACGCTGGTGTTTGAAAACGCCGGCAGTATCGAAGTGGAAGTGGCAATCAATAAAGAAGCGCCTGCGTCCGCCGGGCATAGTCGTCACTGATTTCAGTCTTCGTTTTTTTCCGGTTTGCGATCAAGCAGATGGAAACGCGGCAGACCAAGGTGCCAGCGTATCGCCGCCAGGCGTATAGCCAGTACCGTGGTCACTGCGATGGCGACATCAATGTCCGCCGGGGTATCCAGGCGGTAGAGCCCGATATACATGAGCGATCCGGCGATGCAGGCCGTGGCGTAGATTTCCCGGTGAAAGATCAGCGGGATCTCGTTGCAGATGATGTCGCGTATTACCCCGCCCGCCACGCCGGTCATCACACCCATGATGACCGCTGCACTGATCGGGACCGATTGCGCCAAAGCCACCTGGGTACCGATCACGGTAAAAATCGCCAGCCCGAACGCATCTGCGACCAGCAAACCGGTTTCCGGTATCGGCCGTGTCAGGCGCACCCAGGCAATGGTACCCAGAGCCGCCGTTACCGCCACCAGGATATACAGATCGTCCCGAATCCAGACCACCGGGTGATTGTCCAGAATGGTGTCTCTCAAGGTTCCACCGCCGAGCGAGGTGACGATTGCAATCACCAGAACTCCGAACAGATCCATAGATTTGCGCCCGGCCATCAGCGCGCCAGAAATCGCGAATACGGCGACGCCAAACAGGTCGAACGCATAGAACCAACTCATCCCGGCAGCTCCCGTTGGTTCAGTCCTGATCTACACGCGTGGGTACGCGCATGGTCACGAACTCTTCCGCCGCGGTCGGGTGAATGCCAAGAGTGGCATCGAACATCGCCTTGGTCGCTCCGGCCTTGAGTGCGATCGCCATACCCTGCACGATCTCCCCTGCCTCAGGCCCGACCATGTGTACACCAAGCACGCGGTCTGTGTGCTTATCGACCACCATTTTCATCAGGCTTTCCTCGCCACGGCCGGCGAGAGTGTTGCGCATCGGACGGAAGCGGCTCTCATAGATAGCCAGGCTGTAGCCTTCTTTCCTGGCCTGTTCCTCGGTAAAGCCAAGAGCTGCCACGTTGGGAATGCAGAACACCGCCGTGGCGATGTCATTGTAGTCCACCGGCCGGTATTCATCGGGCTTGAACAACCGACGCGCGAGCGCCATGCCCTCGGCCAGGGCTACTGGCGTCAGCTGCATAGTATGGGTCACATCGCCGATGGCAAATACAGCAGGGTCACTGGTCTGGTAGTCACTGTCGACATCCACGAACCCCTTGTCATCCAGCGTGACCTGGGTGTGTTCCAGACCCAATCCGGCAATATTCGGACGCCGACCGGTAGCATAGAGCACCAGATCAGTTTCCAGTGTGGAGCCATCGGATAATGCAACCTGTAGGACACCATCTGCCTGACGCTCTACCGAAAGCACATCGATGTTGAAGCGCACGTCCAGTTCCTTGGCTTTCATCGTTGTGGCCATGTGCTCGCGAATGCTCTGGTCGAACCCGCGCAGGAACAGATCGCCTCGGTATAGCTGGGTTACTTCGCAGCCCAGACCATGGAAGATGCTGGCAAACTCGATAGCGATATAGCCACCGCCCACCACGGTAACGCGTCTTGGCAGTGTTTCCAGGTAGAAGGCTTCGTTGGAGCTGATTACATGCTCGCTGCCCGGGAAAGAGGGAATGAAAGGCCAGCCCCCGGTAGCAATCAGGATTCGCTCGGCAGTGTAGGTCTTGTCGCCCACAGCGACCGTGTGCGAGTCAACGAAGCGGGCGCGGCCATCAATCAGGGTGACGCCGGCGCTGGACAGCAGGTTGTTGTAGATGCCGTTAAGCCGGGTAATCTCGCGGTTCTTGTTCTCCAGCAGACGGCTCCAGGTAAAACTCGTATCGCCGATATTCCAGCCATAGCCCTGGGCGTCTTGCATGTCTTCGGCGAAATGCGCAGCGTAGGCGAACAGCTTTTTCGGTACACAGCCCACATTGACGCAGGTGCCGCCCAGGTACAGATCCTCGGCAACAGCTACCCTGGCTCCATAGCTTGCCGCGAGCCTACTGGCCCTGACGCCGCCAGAGCCGGCCCCGATCACGAAAAGGTCAAAATCAAACTCGCTCATGTTCTCCGCCTGACTGCTGAAAAAGAGGGCACAGCATAACGCATCGGCGGGCCGCGATGGGCATGCTTTGGACCGCCAATCGAGCGGTCATGGCGGGATCATGATTCGACCTGTTTCTCCCCCTTCTCTTTGCCGGAGGCCGAGGCATGCTCGATCGTCGCATTCAGCTCTGCTCCGAGAAGCAACACGGCAGAGGAAATGTAGAAGAACAACAGCAGTACGATCATCGCGCCGATGCCACCGTACATCGCGTCATAGTTGCTGAAATTGCTCACATAGGCGCCAAACCCCAGCGATGCAGCGATCCAGATGATTACCGCAACGATCGAACCGGGGGTAATGAAACGGAATTTCTGCTGCACATCCGGCGTGAAGTAATAGATCACGGCAACAACCTGCATCAGCAGCAGGATAGCCACAGGCCAGCGCAGCAACGCCCACAATGTGACTGCAAACTCGCCCAGCCCCACCCAGCTGCCCAGCCACTCGATCCACCCCGGCCCCACCACCATAAGAGCCGCGGCAACCAGAAGGATCAGTGCGATGCCTATGGTATATACCACCGACAGCAGATATAGCTTCCAGGTCGGCCTGGATTCGGTCACGTTGTATGCCTTGTTCATCGCGTTCATCACCGAGCGGATCCCGTTGGAGGCGACCCAGATGGCGACAACGATGGCCACCGAGAAGATACTGTTCTTGCCCTCCTGCAGATCGCTGATTACCGGATCGATGACTTCCAGGGCAATAGACGGCAAAACCAGTGCCGCCTGATCGCGCAGCCAGTTGAAGAAGTCCCCCAGGTTGAGAAAGCTCAGCATCGCGATCAGAAAAAGCAGGAACGGGAACAACGAGAAAAGTGCCCGGTACGACAGTGCCGCCGCATAGGTAGGCATGTCGTCGTCGATGAAATTCTTGAAAGTCTTCTTGATAAGCGAAAAGCTGCTCACTCCGTGCAGGTCCAGAAAAGCCATGGCGGTCCCTCGATCTGTGATTCGTCTTTACATTTGACGATTACAACACGCGAGAGTTCGTTTATGCACCCGTCGCTGGCGGTTTTCAGCGACAGGCTACCGGCCACAACTCTGTCCAGCAGGTGGTATAGCCAGGGCTCTTCAGTTCGCGTTTCATGCCCCAACCGGGGGTAACCGGCACCCGGGCCGGACGCAGCGTGCCGCGGCCCCAGCGGCCATTTATCTCATCCAGTACAGCCATTACTTTTTCAGCTGCCACCGGCTGGAGTTCGGCGAACAGATCTTCAGTAAACTGCCCTCGCTGGCACAAATCCAGTAACATGATTTCTGCCTTGGCATAGGCATACCCCTGCCGGAAAATAGTCTCCAGACCCTGTTGGGCGGTACGAATGATCAGCCGCGTATCATCCGAGGGATAAGGCAGCTCACACACGATTCCCCTGGAGAACTTCACTTCATCGGGATTGAACATACCGGTGCGGATTGCCACACGAATACGCTTGCACAACGACCCCTGCCGCCTGAGTTTCTCACTGGCGCGTGTGGCATAGGTGGCTACCGCTTCGCGAATAGGCTCCAGTTCATACAGCCTTTGCCCGAAAGCCCGGCTGCTGCAGATTTCCTGCTTTGCCGCCGCCTCCTCCTCCAGGGCCAGGCACGGCGTGCCGCGCAACTCCCTGGCGGTTTTCTCGATCACCACACTGAACTGTTTACGCAGAGTCCAGGCATCGGCGTGGGCCAGATCCCATGCGGTCCTGATACCCATGGCGGTCAGATGTTCGTTCATGCGTCTGCCGACGCCCCACACCTCGGCCACAGGCATCACCTTCAGCAGCTTGTCGCGGCGCTGCGGGTCGCATATGTCGACCACGCCCCCGGTCTGCTTCTGCCAACGCTTTGCCGCAGCATTGGCCAGTTTGGCCAATGTCTTGCTGTGAGCTATCCCGACACCCGTGGGGATACCGGTTGCCTTGAGCACCCCGGCGCGGATCCGGCGACCAAGGGCCTCGCGATCTGGCACCCCGGTCAGGTCGGCAAAGGCCTCGTCAATCGAGTACACCTCCAGGGCAGGCACCAGGTTCTCAATCGTGGTCATCACGCGCTCGCTGATATCGCCGTAGAGAGCATAGTTCGAGCTGAATGGCAGCACCCCGTTTCGCTCCAGCGTTTCGCGGACCTTGTGGAAGGGCTCGCCCATTTTCACGAAGGGCTTGGCATCGGCTGATCGCGCAATCACGCAGCCGTCATTGTTGCTCAGCACGACGATGGGTACGCGTTGAAGATCCGGGCGGAACACGCGCTCGCAGGAGGCATAGAACGAGTTGCAGTCGATCAGCGCAAACACCTGTTCAGCCATGATTACGGTGCCTGCGAATACTGTCTGTCACCACGCCCCAGATCACCAGATCATCCCCTTCGAGCACATAGCGTGGCGGGTATCGCGGATTCTCGGAATTCAGCACCACTTCCTCACCACGAATCGACAATCGCTTGACGAAAGTCTCGCCGTTGATTGCAGCAATCACTACATCGCCGTGGCGGCCCGTCAGCGCCCGGCTGACCACCAGCACATCCCCATCCAGAATTCCGGCGCCGGTCATGCTGTCACCGTCCGCACGCACCAGATAGGTATGCGGCGCATCAATATCCAGCAACTCGTCCAGCGATAGGGTCTGCTCCATATGATCCTGCGCCGGACTGGGAAAGCCCGCAGGAACACGACAGGAGAAAAAGGGCAAGTCGATAACAGAGGTGCCCACCGGACCCAGGACCAAAACAGCGTTCATGTCAGATAACCTCGTCTTTATACTGTATGTGCATACAGTACACGAAGCAGGGCAAACAGAACCAAAGGGAAATGTAACCGATGCTAGGATGGCCGCTCCTCAACGCAATCGCAGCACGCAGGAGTTCGACTTCTGGCCAGCAAAGCTGAGAGAAACAATAACTTAAAGGAGGTA
>NZ_JBFGFI010000062.1:0-18719 GCF_041579695.1 Halopseudomonas sp. | reverse complement strand
TACCGCGGCGGCAGCTTCAGCCGGACCATTGCCCAGGCCACGCCCCAGGCCAACGGCTCCAACACTATGGTGGTGTTCAAGGACGAGTTTACTTTTTCTACCGCCCTGACCGACTACAACACCCAGACCAACCCCAACCTGATGTTCTATTTCACCCAGCGCGTACTCTCTCCATCACGTCTGGCCGGTGACGTACTGTTGGTGCACGAGTTCATCAACCAGCTGAAGGAACCCCGTCTGGCATGGATCTACAATGCCGGCCAGCGTCGCGTGCGCCGCGCCCCGCAGGTAGCTTATGACGGTCCAGCCTTCGGTTCTGACGGCACACGTACTTCCGACAACTATGACTTCTACAACGGCTCTCCCGACCGTTACAACTGGAAGCTCGTAGGCAAGCGCGAGATGCTGATTCCGTACAACAACTACAAGATCGGCTCACCGGATGTGAAGTACGACGAGATCATCCAGGCCGGTCATATCAACCAGGATCTGGTGCGTTACGAGAAGCACCGCGTATGGGAAGTCGAGGCCACGCTGAAGGAAGGCCAGCGCCACGTGTATGCCAAGCGCCATTTCTTCATCAACGAGGACAACTGGCAGGTCGCAGCGCTGGATCACTACGATGGCCGTGGCGGTCTGTGGCGGGTAGCTGAAGCCATTGCTCTGCAACGGTATGACGAGAAGATCCCCAGTTATGCGGTCGAAACACTGTACGACCTGCAGAACGGCCGCTATGTGGCACTGGGCATGACCAACGAAGAACGTGAGAACTACGACACTGACTTCGGGGCTTCTTCAGCCGACTACACACCCAACGCCCTGCGCGCTTCGGGTATTCGATAACGCAAAAAAACCGCCGCTCCGGCAATACCGGGCGGCGGTTTCTCTTGTGCAACAATCTCCTGCAATTTTACTTTCCCCTCAAATCTTCCTGATCAACCCCTGCTGATCAGCCCGTCTGCAGCATCACCGCCGCCTGCGCGCGGTTATCCACTTTCAGCTTGGCGAAGATACTTTTCATATGCGACTTGATAGTCTCGGGTGTTACGTTCAGATCCCGGGCAATCTGCTTATTCGACTTGCCCTCCGCCACCAGATTCATCACCTGCCGCTCCTTCACTGTCAAATCCAGCAAGGCGGTGTTACATGCGCTCACTGTACAGTCATCTGCCAGTTTCTCGCCCAACACGGCCTCGGCGCTGGCCCACCACTGGTCAGACACTTTCCCGTCCAACAAGCCATATAAATCAGTGACAGGTAGATCCTGCAGCACACTGACAGCACCGGTTTCACAGGTCACCTCAAGCACTTCGGCGAGCAACTGTTCGCCACGCTCACTGTTACCCTGCAGACAATGAAATACGCCCAGAGCCAGCGCTAATTCTGCGTATGTGATCTGCAGCTGCCTCGCGCGGAGTTCCAGAAGCAATGCTTCGGCTTCCTCCACCAGGCCGGCACGCTCTTCAAGGCCGTTCAGGGCCAGCCACAGGGAACCGAGCCGGGCATACACCAAGCGATCGAGACTTCCGTCTTCCGCTACTTCATCTGCGAGACCCAACAGATAGTGGCTGCAAGCAATGGCTTCGCGCGGCTTGCCGTCACGCAGGTTCAGCCAGGTTCGCTCGAGAAAAACCCGCGCCCGCAGACGTGACCAGTTGCGCTGGGCCGCCAACACATCAAGCTGCTCAAGTGTACGTCTGGCACGCGGTGCAAAGCCCTGCCGCCATTGCAGACGAGCGCTGGTGCAGTAGGCAGCAGCCATACAATCGAGAAAACCGCCCATGGCAATAAAGTCCATGCATTGAGCCAGATAGTATTCAGTAAGTTGCCAATCACCTCGCAGATAAGCCAATTGCGCCAGCAGCGCCTGGGGTAGCGCAAGCAAGGCTGGGTTCGGGCGATTCAGACTCAGCGCAAAAATCTTCTCGATCCGAGCAAGTAGACTGTGTAGACACTCAGTCGCAGGATCAATGCGGCCCTGCGACGACTCCGCGAGCGCCTGGATAGACTGGCGGTAGCAATCATGAAACAGCAGATTGAGTGCCTGACGATCATCCCGCAGATTAGGCGGCAAGGTATAAAAAACATCCCAACGACTGGCATGATAATGACTGCAACTCATCAGGTTGAGCAGTACATTTGTCACCCAGGGCCTGTGCTGCACTGCCTCGAAACAGGTAGCGGCAAGGGCACCGGAACGTTCATTGTGGTCTGCCAGACCTAGCAGCATGGCGCGCAGCGCCTGCATTTCCCAATGCAGCGGTGACGACGCATCAGATTTCCCATGTGCCAACTGACTTTGCGCCTCGGCAAGCAGACGCTCCGCCGCCTCAACCTCCAGCGCCAATCCCATGGCCCAGGCGCGCGCCATCGTAAGCTGGACTGGTGCATCGGTTTCCTGGAGATTCCAGCGCTTTTCCAGCATGACCAAGGTGGTGAAGTCCCCCTGTTCCAGAAGCTGCATTGCGCAACGATTGATCCAGCTTCGCACCTGATCTGTATGGCCGCTTTCGAGGCCCAGACGAATCGCATCAAGCCAGTACTCGTGCTCGGCAAACCAGCACGCCGCGCTCAGCAGCAAGTCACGCGCGGCCGCCTCGTCCTGTTCTATACAAACGTTCTTGAGGTAGCTGCGAAACAACGGATGCAAACTGAACCAGGTCTCGCTGTCGTCCAAAGCGCTGACAAACAGTTGTCGCTGCTGTAGAAGTGAGAGCATCTGCCGGGCGCGCGGCGCACCAAAAAGCGCAGTCAGCAAACCGACACTGAACTTATCGAACAAGCCCAGCTGATACAGATGTTCACGGCTGGAGCTTTCCAGTGATTGCATCAGTTCATCAAAGAGGATGCAGATACTGCGCGTAGCCAGCCTGGGTCGACCGCCCGGATTGATCTGCGGGGTAAGCAGGTACGCGCGCAAGGATGCGATCCAGCCATCAGAGCCTTGCTGGATGGCACTAAGCTCACTGGCCTGCTCCAGCTCCACACCAGCCTTGCGCAGCAGGTCACGGGTTTCATCCAAAGCGAAGCGCAGATGATAGCCATCGACCTCAAGCAGATCATCGGCATATACGTGTTCGAGCAGTGCATTGGGAAGTTCGCGGCGGCCGATAAATACGACATGCAGCAGATCAGGCGCACGCTGCAGGAAAAACCTCAGCGCACCCACCAGGACGGCGTCCCCTATGCGATGGAAATCGTCGATAAACAACACCACCGGACGGCCATAGCCGCTCAGCTCGTTGATCAGCAGGCTGGCCAGGGTCTCCATGGTAAAAAAAGTCAACTCGGCGCGCAGGCTGAGGCAGGCCCTGCCAATCTCTGGCGCAGCATGATTCAGTGCTGCAGCCAGGTAGAACAGAACGCGCTGGATCGATTCGTCTTCTTCGTCAAGTGACAACCAGGCTACGGTGTGGCCCTGGGATGCCAGACTGTCTGCCCATATTGTAGCCAGAGTAGTCTTGCCAAAGCCCGGTGGCGCCTTGAGCAGGGAAAGGCGCCGTTCAGCCACCTGCGTGGCCATGCATTCCAGCCGCGGTCTGGGCAGAATACCCCGCCCCAGACGCGGTGGTGTGAGCTTGGTGGAGAGCAGAAGAGGAATGTCGCTGCCTGACTCAATGGCTTCATTAGCCACCTTGCCGAGTGCTATTGGAACAATCGCACCGCCTTTCATGTTCATAAGGTCAGTCATCCTGATTCGCACGGACCGGGCATTACCGATCTCTTGTTATTTGCTGGGCAGCCGTTCTGAATCGAACTAATGGCCTGCTGGCAGCATAGCAGCGAACAGGCCCGAGAAAAGCGTCAGCGCTTCAATCGAGCCTATCATAAGGATCACTGATATTAGAGCAATTACTCTCCTTCGGTTTCCAAGTCCGCCGACGGCTCCTCCTCCATCCGCATTGCGTGCATGTATGTCTCATATTCTCGATGCAATATGTACAGGCGGATCTTTTCCACTTCTTCCGGGCTCAAACTACCGGCAAAGCTGGGCATACCCTGAGACTCAAGCAATCCTTCCAGCAAAATCGCCGGATAGGCCTTGCGCACCGGATCGGATGAATGACGCAGATCAGGCAGCACGCCGCCACCGATCACCCCGGTGCCATGGCAAACTGCGCAGTACTGGGCATACAGCACCTCGCCTTGTTTGATATCCGTCTTTGCAGCGACTACCGGCTCCGGCACCCGCTCGGTAACCGGCGGTTCGGACAGTTCTGGCAAAGCCGCCTGGCCTCCTGCCTTGAACACCAGCATGCGACTGACATTGCGGACGCCGGTCGCTACCGCCGCATCGCCGCCGAACAATGCCGCCGCCCCGCCCCACCCGGCCATCAGCGCCACGTATTGATCACCTTCATGCTTGAATGTCATCGGCGCGGCGATGATGCCGGTCTGCGCATCAAAATCCCACAGTGGCTCCCCCTTGTCAGCCGTGTATGCGACCAGTTTGCCGGCGGCCGTACCCTGAAAAACCAGATTGCCGGCGGTGGTCAGCGTGCCACCGTTCCAGTGGTTTTCATGCTCTACCCGCCAGGCGGCTTCCTGCTTTACCGGATCCCAGGCAACCAGTGCGCCGGAGGTATATTCTCGGGGCAGCTCGGTAATTTCCGAGGAGCCCGCACCGGTATTGAAAGCCTCCCGCTTGACGAAGCCCTTGCCTTCGTTGCTGTAGGTGCCGGGTATTTCCTGGTACGGAATGTAGACCAGGCCAGTCTGGGGGTTGAACGACATGGGATGCCAGTTGTGCGCGCCGAAGGGGCTTGGCCACATCACAATCATCTCTTTCTCGTAACGCGCGCCGGGTACCTCTACTGGCCGGCCGGTCGCCATGTCGATGCGCTCGGCCCAGGTGACCTTGCCGAACTTTTCCGCCGAGAGTAGCTCACCGGTGGCGCGGTCCAGAACATAGAAAAATCCGTTCTTTGGCGCCTGCATCAATACCTTGCGTGGCTTGCCATCAATTTCCAGGTTGGCCAGGGTAATCTGCTGAGTGGCGGTGAAATCCCAGGTGTCGCCAGGGTTCACCTGGTAATGCCAGACCAGCTTACCGGTTTCGGGGCGGACCGCCAGGATCGACGAAAGAAAGAGGTTATCGCCGCCGCCGGGACTGCGTATTTCGCGATTCCAGGGCGAGCCGTTGCCGGTCCCTACATACAGCAGGTCCAGCTCGGGATCGTAGGCCATGCTGTCCCATGCGGTGCCGCCGCCACCCAGTGACCAGTCAGTATCCTTGCTCCAGGTCTTGGCCGCCTCAAGCAGCTCGGGATGCTCTATTGGCTGCGATGGATCAGCGGGCACCGTGTAAAAACGCCAGCGCATTTCCCCAGTCTTTGCGTCGTAAGCCGAAAAATATCCGCGCACACCGAACTCTGCACCGCCATTGCCGATCATGATCATGCCCTTGACCACCCGTGGAGCGGCGGTGATCGTGTAGGGCTGGCTGTTGTCGGTGGTCTGCTGCGTCCAGACCTCGTTACCCGTCATGGCATCCAGCGCAATCAGCCTGCCGTCCAGTGTGCCAACGTATACCTTGCCATCGTGCAGGGCCACGCCACGGTTTACCGCATCGCAACAGGCGTGCCGGCCCTTGGCCTTGTCCACCTTGGGATCGAAGCTCCAGAGAATCTCGCCGGATGCGGCATCCACGGCCATCACCCTGCTCCAGGAAAGTGAAGTGTAGAGCACGCCATCGCTGTATAGCGGCGTAGCCTCAAGCCCGCGGTTGTTGTCCAGGTCGATCGACCACGCCAGACCCAGTTTGCCGACGGTTTCTTCGTTGAGATCAGTCAGCGGACTATGACGCTGTCCAGCCAGAGTACGGTCGTAGCTCAGCCACTCACCGCTTTCCATTGAGGGCGCATGGGTGAGGTTGTCGCGGTTTTCATCGGCGTGGCTTGCCGACCAGCCGAGCAAACCGACTGCGAATGCAGCAACACCCACCAGGGATGTGCCTGGATTTATTATTTTTGTCATGAGTATTTCTCTTTGGGTAGTTTCGTCTTCTCAGGCTCCGGCAAAGTCGCGGATACGCTGGGCTACTGATTCAGGCGCCTCCAGCGCCACCGAATGTCCGGCATCCGGAATAACGTACATGTCGCCGTGACCGCTTGCATCAACGATTTGTTGTGACAGCGCAACTGAATAGGCATGGTCCTGCTCACCGGCAAGCACCAGCAATGGAACCTCGAGCAGTGCGACTTCAGGCAACACACCCTGACGGTGAATAACGCCCCTGGCGGCTTCGCCTATGGAGGTATCCAGCGCGAGCATCTTGTTGCGCCAATGGGCGAGCAGCGGTTCTCTGCTTGTGTCGGCAAAAATGCGATCACCGAACATGATATGCATCAGCGTGTCTATGTGCTCCGCCGGCCCATTGCATGCCAGATCCTCGACCAGCGGCTCAAAGGCTGCCAGCTGGTGCTCCAGGTCAGCACTGCTGCCAATCACGATGCAACCGGCCACCAGGTGCGGATACCGCGTTGCCAACCTTAATGCAACAAAGCCGCCCATCGAATTGCCAGCCACGTAGCATGGCCCAAAACCCAGCGCCTCGATCAGCGCCGCGGCATCGCGCGTCAAACTATCCATATCCAGCTTGCCTTGCGTGCCGCTGGCGCCCTGGCCCCGATGGTCATACGCAACTATCTCGTGGGTGTCTTCCAGCAGACCGATCAGCGGATCAAACATGCTGTGGTCGAAAAATAGCGAATGACTGAGCAACAGGCGCGGACCGCCGGCCTTGCCGGTGCGCTGATAATGGATGGTCGTATCGTTGAGCTGAATGTCTGGCATCTCGTGGCTCCCGCTGCCCCACCGCAAAACCACGGTAGATAGCATCGATCCTATGGACACTGCTGCACCACTTTCACCCCCCTATTGGGGGATAGGTTGAACTAACCCGCAGGACGAATCTCATAAGGTGTCAGAGACAACATGAAATAAACGGTAATTCCAGGGCTGTACGTCATGTCTGTCGTGACCTTAATTGGAGAATTGATGGGCGTCATAGCGGAAGCAGATAAAATGCGCACGTTGTTGACCATAGATTCGTGCTCCGAATGTAAAGAGTTGATGCCTGAACTGGAGGCCTGCGGTTGGCAAATTGAATCCGGGACCGTTGGAGATGCAAACTGGGATGATGCCGACGTCGGCCTGGTGCGGCTGCAGAGCAGCGAGTCATCCTATCTGGACAAACTGAAGCGTCTGATTATAAACAGCGGAATCGACTGGATCGCCGTAGTGGTTCCTGACCTGCTGCACAGACCGAAGATTGCCGACTTCATCAGCGAATGGTTTTTTGACTACCATACCCTGCCTTTCGACCGCGACAGAGTGGAGGTCGCGCTAGGCAGAGCCTACGGGATGGCGCGCCTGCGCAGTCTCACCCATGGCCGCACTCAGCAGGTCGATCTTGATTTTCTGGGCAGCAGCCGACAGGCAACTGACCTACGCCGTCTCATATGCAAACTGGCGCCAGCCGAATCGCCCGTTCTCATTCGTGGTGAGAGCGGTACCGGCAAAGAGCTGGTCGCGCGTGCGCTGCACTGGAAGTCGCGCCGCACAGATGCACCCTTCGTAGCCATCAATTGCGGCGCAATACCCGAGCATCTGATGCAATCGGAAGTGTTCGGACACGAGAAAGGCGCTTTTACCGGTGCGCACCAGCGCAAGATCGGACGCATCGAATCGGCTGATGGCGGCACGCTGTTTCTGGACGAAATCGGCGATCTCCCGCTAGACCTTCAGGCCAACCTGCTCAGATTTTTGCAGGAAATGCAGATTGAGCGCGTCGGCGGCGACAAGCCCATCCCTGTTGATGTGAGGGTATTGGCCGCTACCCATGTCGACCTAGAAGAGGCCATCCGGCAGGGACAGTTCCGTGAGGACCTCTACTATCGGCTCAACGTGCTGGAAGTGCAGACGTCACCCTTGCGCGAGCGCAGGAGCGACATCACTGCGCTTGCCCGACATTTTGCCAGGATCTATGCCGGCGAGGTAGGTCGCAAGCCTCGATCCTTCAGCGAGGAAGCGCTGACGGCAATGAACCAGTATGACTGGCCCGGCAATGTCCGCGAACTGGCCAATCGCGTGAGACGCGGCATGGTGATGGCCGATGGGCGTCAGATCAAGCCTGCGGACCTCGGATTGGCAATGGCGACAAACGCGGTCGATAAGCAGCTTACCCTGCGCGAGCAGGTGATGATGGCTGAGAAGGTTGCGCTGGAGCAGGCCCTGGCAACGCATCCGCACAACATGAAGCTGGTTGCCAGGACACTGGCCATATCACGCCCTACCCTCTACCGCTTATTGCACAAGCATCAACTGATGACAGATGACAGATGACGCAACCAACAACTCCTGAGCCGCCGCCGTCTCAGAAATAGTAGGGCATTTTCAGGCTGAAACTGAAATCTGGTGCGTCAGGCGTAAGGCCCATGGAAAGGCTGGGTACAAAGGTCAGGGTATCGGTGGGTGCATAGGTCATGCCGAGATTGAAATAGGCTGCGTTGGCGTCACTGCCGTTGACCGTTTGCCAGCTGCCTCCATCAGGCCTGATTTCACTGCTGCGACTGATCAGTTCCGAGAAGGACATCGACAGGCTCATCCGCTCGTTGAGCGCAAACGCAATTCCCAGGCCAAACTGGAAATAGTCCCCCAGCTTCACATCACCCGGCTGGCGAACTCCTCGCTGCGGACTGATATCCGAGAAGCTTTCTTCAAAGTGATGGGTATAGGACATACTGCCAAACAAGACTGCCGGGTCCACTGATTTGACCAACGAGATACCGGGAGTAATAGACCAGACGCCATTACCTGTGGGCAGATCCTCTGGCACCGAAAGGTTATCGTTGCCAGGAACCGGATTGAGCTTGATTCCGTAGGGATCATCACCGGTCGGCGCCTTCACCCGCAGGCTCGCCACCGCATCTGGTCGCCCTGGAGCTTCGTCAAGAAACTTGTAGGAAATGCCCATGCTGATATCGCCGAGCCGCGGATCCCCGGTTACCGTCTCCTCACTGAATGCCGCAGTTGAACCGCCGGCACCTGCGGACTGATAGGTGGTTTCACGGTATATGAGCGGTACGTTGACGTCGAACTGCCAGCGACGCCGCCAGTTGTAACGACCTGTCAAATCGAAGGTGAAGGTATCGGCGTTGATTTCATCAATACCGAGATTGCCAAGAAAAATTGCGTCCAGTGCCAGAAAGCCATTGAGAAACAACTGCCGCGTATCGTAATGGGTATAGGTAATAGCCGGCTCAATGCTAAACCTGCCATCACCGAAAAAACCGGTTGCCTCTTCGTATAAAGCGTCGACGCTGGGCACCGACTCGGAACTGCTCTGCAGATCCTTGCCATACCCGGTATCGGAGCGGGTGCTGGCGACTTCCTGTCGCTCACGCCGGGCGGGCGCCGGCGCGCGTTGCGCTGGAGCACCCGCACTCTGGGGCTTGCTCTGACCTTCAAGCTGCCTGAGTCGCTGCTCAAGGATCATCAAGGCATTCTGCTGCGCTTCGTAACGCTGGGTCAGCGCCTCTAACTCAGCCCGCAATTCTTGTGAATCACTCTGCGCCATTGCTGGAGAAACCGACGCAGCCAGGAGTAGCAAAGCAAAACCACCTTTTTTTTGCATACTTGATTTCCTTGTGACAAATCATTCATGGTTTCAGTACCCAACAGGACTCAGTACGCGCATCTGTTCCCAGGTACAATTGGCCAGATCCATCTGCAGCGGTCTATCACGCAAACCCACATTCAGGGCCGTCATGTTGCGTACGATATTCGCATTGCCATTGATGCTGGTCTGTTGAGCTATTCCGTTACCCCCAATTTGCTGCTGCGCGGTACCCTGACCTGCCGCCTGCAAGGCGATTTGCAGACCACCAGCATGATTGCTTATGACAACATCACCGGCGTCGTTCGAAAAAGCTTCAGTGCCGCTCCAAGACTGGCCCACCGGCTGGGGTAATGAACTGTCGCCGCGTGTCACGTTGATGCTCAGATCATTTCGTCCATCGTTGTAGTCGCCAGCACTGCGCACGCTCTGAACGATGCCATCCACATTATTCAGACCCGCCCCACCAATGACATGGCCGCCACCAGGATTGACCGTACCGCCATTACCACTCTGATCGGTAAAGCTGACGTGCAAACTGGGCTGTGCTGCCCCATCCACACGCAAGGACACCATTGCACCTACTGCCTGCCCGGCACTGTTCTGCCATATGGTGTTCATCGTCACGCCAAAATGAATTATCCGATCGGGCAGTACGTAACGACCACGTAACTGCGACAGTTCCCTATCATTGAGTTCCACGGGTTGGAAAAGGTTCCCTGCGTTTACCGAAGTACTTAGACTGACCAAGCTTGCGATCAGCAAATGTCTGGTATTCATGACTGACTCCCGGAGCCTTCAGCTCCAAAGATTGTGCGCTAGAAAAAGTCGCTCTGGATAAACCCGAACTCCATTAATTCTGCGTCCTTGACCGGTTGAAAACGGTCCAATCGATGCCGCGCGGTCAGAGGTTCCGGCGGTGTCAAAAGCACATTTTCACGGTCATAGCCTGGACCGATAATCGCAAAAATGATTCCATTCCATCCGTTGCTGAACTCCTCCCTGGTCACCTTCTTGTGACCCAGCACCGGATCGCCAAGATAGACCCAGTCCTCGCTGCTGCGTTGCATGACGACGAAGTGCTTGTAGCCACGGATATCCACCAGCACGATCGTGGGTACCTTTATATTCTCAAGCTGCTCGGCAGGTATCCGGTAACCTCGCGCGCGCAGGCCGATGGTTTCGGCGTAGCGTTTCATGTCGAGCATCGAGAAGCCCTTGGTGCGCACCTGCTCGTGGTCGGCTTCTGCCAACATTCCGTGGATGACCTCGGCTTCAGACAACTCCCAGCCATAGGCTTCGTTGAGTACAGTGGCCATCGCCGCCGCACCACAACTGAAATCGGTTTCCTGCTCTACCAAGTTGACAAAACGGCGTTCTCGTATGCTGGTCACCTCCTTGAAGGCCACGCCACCATTGGGCAGCACGGCAAAGGGTTTTGCCTGGGCCACCACCTGCGGTGAAAGCAGGTGACTTCCCAAGGTGATCGATGCCAGAAAGAAAAGAATGCGTTTCATGGGAAAACCCTGAAGGTAAAACAGGGTCCGGGCGGACCCGAACCCTGTTCGGTTTGTGGCACACGGTTTTACTATTCACCAGGAACAGTTGGAGGAGCAGTTGGCACACACGCATTACAACCGGCCGCGATAGCCAGAGAATTGCTTTGCTGGTTACCCGCACCTGCTGCGATGTTGACGCCCACATTACCCGATGCACCGCCAAGCGAGTTGGTCAACGAGGCGTTGTTGACTGCCGGGTCGGCAAAGCCAACCAGAATCGGAATGGAACCACTGACAGTGCCCTCCAGATCAAGTGTGCCGGCCTCATTAAAGGCGAGTGCGCCACCGTCATCGTTCAGGTCAGAACCGCCCTGGGTAGCAGTATCCAGATCGAAATGGCCGGCTGGAGAGCCACTGGGATGCGATGCGCCTGTCCAGATATCTGGATAGACATCGCCGATCTGGTCTGATTGACCATCATAGGTACCACCGCCGTTGAGGGTCAGGGAGACCTGCTGCGAACCATACTCAAGGGTTGCGTAGTTGTTAGTCAGGTTGTTCTGCGAGGTCTGACTTACAGTTACGCTGGCGCCAGCATTAATTGCGTTTTCAGAATTGGCAACTGCCATATCGTTTTTCTGCTGGTTATAGTCGCCTGCAGCGATGTTCATGCCAATATTACCCGAGGCTCCACCAGCAGAATCAACGAGACTAGCGTTGTTAGGCGTGCTGTAGTTGGTAACAGTATTGTCCTGGGAAAGCTGGCTCACCTGGATGCTTGCATTAGCATTGGCTGCTACCGGCACACCAAAGACAAAAAACGCGTCCGCAGTCGAGACTGCAGCCGCATTCGCCTGCTGGTTATTGTTACCAGCCGCGACGTTTATCCCGACGTTACCCGAAGCCGAGTCAAGAGATCCCTCGACAACAGCATCGTTATCGGTAGCCTGATTCAGGATGTCGTTGTTGGTGCTTACCTGTGTGTCATCGATAGTTGCGGAAGAACCATCGAACCCTTGAGCGTAGGCGCCAGCGGAAAGCGTGGTCGCAATTGCGAGGGCCAGAGGAGTCAGTAATCTTTTAGTTTTCATGATAGAACCTCATTCGTTTTTTTGCGTTTAAACACATGGTTTGGGTCAGTCCATGATCCGGATACCGACGCTGTTCACCGTACGATTGCCAACGCCGGCACTCTGGTTCAGCTGCACCACACCCGTACTGCCGGAAAACGCCTGGTCATCAATTTCGACCTGCCGATCTCCGCTTTGCGGTACTACCGCCCCCGAGTTCGTGGACAACGGTGCGGCGCTCTGCGCCAGTCCACTGTCGTCCAGGCTTTCCGGCATCGAACCGATCTCGATCCGAAAAGCGTTGATATGCTGGTTTCCGGCGCCCGCGCTCTGGTTGATACCGAGCACACCCGCACCGTGACTGAATGAATTACCCTGAATATTGGCTGTGGCATTCATCGTTGCTGCATCAGGTGCCAGCTGATCCCGACTCTGCGTGACATTGATACGGGCTGCTGGCATATCGCCAACTGAAATCACCCTGACGTTGGATTGCTGCTGCCCTGATCCTGCAGCCTGGTTGATCATTACCACGCCCTGATAGCCAGTGCCGCTTGCCTGGATATCCGCCTTGGCGGCTTTTTCCGCCAGTGCTGCCGCCGACATCAGAAGTAGGGAGATAGCCAGGCCGACCCATGCGAGTGATGTTTTCATGTGATTACCTCTTAAGGATCTGAAGTGGCTGCAAACCTTGCTGTACGCTGCGATTGACCTGACCGTTGATGTTACTCAGAGCGCCGGTTCCGCTATGTCCAACCGGATTGTGGCCCGCAGTCCCGCCGTGACGAGTTACATCGGATGCGCTTTGCTGAACGCGAGGCATCTGGTTTTCTATCTGCTGAGGCAAGCGTGAGCCGCTGTTGACTGCGGCAAATTCGCTGTCGTTGAGTTCGCCGATTCGAAAACCCTGCAAACCCCTTTCGATCACAGTGTTAGGCTTGGGATTGACCAGCTGCGGGTTCGGATCAGGCACCAGTTCCTTGCGGGTAGCATGTCGCGGCTGCACTTCCCTGCCGATGATGATGTCACCATTGGCAGCAATGACCGGGGATGCCACCAAGGCGCCTGCAAGGAGAAAAATTGCGGCGAGCAGATAGGCGACTACAAGAACTATTTTTTGCTGGTACATGCTTTCCTCCCCTGCCAAGTGATGGATGCCGATGACGGTGTCGATATCCTTTGCAAGAGAAGTAGCAGGTTCTATGCCAGACAGCGGAGAGCCAGGAAGCACGGCACATCAGGCCGCATATGCGATTCCACAGACCAGCATATGTAACAGCCTTGAAACACCCTGAAATACTCAAAGACAAGGAAAAGCGCTTTCTAGAGCCATAGGAGGGATTCATTGCGATGTATCACATTTGATACATGCTTATTTCATTGGCCATGCGAACCGGTATCAGGAGGTAATCTGTATGCATTGTGAGACATGATGCCTCAAAACCAGTCGTTCGGTTTTTCCACAGCAGACAGCAAAAAGCCCCTGAAAAGGGGCTTTGAGAGAGGAGCGAATAAGCTGCAGATGGTACTAGCGCAAAGCTGGCGTCAGCCGCACTTGCTCTCACCACAGTTGAGGCAGGTCATGCAGCCATCCATCTGCACCGCCGCCTGGGTGTGGCACTTGGCACACATCTGCGCGCCGGGCGGATAGGATTCGGTGCTGTCGTCACAATCGGATTCAACCTGCCCCTGGGGCTTGAGGCTGACAAACTCAGCGCGTTTTTGTTCGAGGTAGGCGCGTTGATGCTCATCCATCTCATTGGTCATCATGCCGATGCGGGTCAGGTGCTGCTCAAGCACATCGCCGATCTCGGCCACCAGTGACGGCATCCAGCGACCACCGCGTTTCATGTAGCCACCCTTGGGGTCGAACACACTGCGCAGCTCTTCGACCAGGAAGGTGCAATCACCGCCCTTGCGGAAAACGGCAGAGATAATCAGCGTCAGGGCCGAGATCCACTGGTAGTGCTCCATGTTCTTGGAGTTGATGAAGATCTCGAAAGGTCGACGAATCTCGTGGTCGCTGCCGTGATTGAGAATCACATCATTGATGGTGACGTAGATCGCGTGTTCGGAGGTCGGTGTCTTGATCTTGTAGGTCGAGCCTTCGAGGAACTCGGGGCGCTTGAGTTTCTCGTGCATCTCTTCCAGTTGCTCGGCCGGTGCGCTGACCGCTTCCAGCTGTGCAGCCGGCTCATCGGGTTTGACTACCGCGTAGTCGACAATCTTGCTGCTGATCTTCAGTGCCATGTCTGTCTTCCTCACCCGGCCGCAGCCAGGCTCTGTACTGTTCATGTGCTGGCGGCTCTGCAACAGAGCCGCCGGTGTATCAGAACTTGCCGTAATAACCTTCTTTCAGCGCATCATAGAGGTTGGCTGCGCTGTGCATCTCACCGTCGTACTCGATCTCGTCACCGCCCTTGGCTTCCACAAAACTGCCGTCTTCGAGCTTGAAGCGGTAAGTGGTGTTGGCCAGATCCTGTTCCTTGACCAGCACGCCCTGGAAGGCTTCGGGATTGAAGCGGAAGGTGGTGCAGCCCTTGAGACCTTTCTCGAACGCGTAGCGGTAGATATCCTTGAAATCTTCATAGGGATAATCAGTAGGTACGTTGGCGGTCTTGGAGATGGACGAATCAATCCACTTCTGCGCGGCGGCCTGCACATCCACGTGTTCGGTCGGCTTGACGTCATCGGCGGCGATGAAATAATCCGGCAGGTTGCGAGTGCTCGCCTCCATGCTCGGCAAAGCCTCGGCATTGATGAAGTGCCGGTAGGCCAGAAGCTCGAAGCTGAACACGTCGACCTTTTCCTTGGACTTCTTGTTCGCGCGGATCACGTTACGGAAATAGTGATGGGCGAAGCTCGGCTCGATACCGTTGGACGCGTTGTTAGCCAGGGACAGGGAAATGGTACCTGTAGGGGCAATAGAGCTGTGGTGGGTGAAGCGCCCGCCCTTCTCGCTCAATGCGGCGACCAGCTCGGCATCTTCACCGGCTACCTGCTGCATGTAGCGGCTGTATTTGGCCCACAGGATCTTGCCCTTGAGCGTGTCGCCGGCCTTGATGCCGTCGGCGCGCATTTCCGGGCGCTTTACCAGCATGGCCTCGGTGACGGTGAAGTCCTCATCCATGATGGGGGCTGCGCCCTTCTCTTCGCTCAGCTGTAGCGCAGTGCGCCAGCCCTGCACAGCCATCTCCTTGGAGACCTGCTCGGTGAAGTCCAGCGACTTCTGCTCGCCATACTTCATACACAACATGGTCATGGTCGAACCCAGACCGAGGAAGCCCATGCCGTGACGACGCTTGCGGTAGATCTCTGCGCGCTGCTCTTCCAGCGGCAGACCGTTGATCTCCACCACGTTGTCGAGCATGCGGGTAAAGACGTCTACTACCTTACGATACTCTTCCCAGTCAAACCGCGCCTTTTCGGTGAAGGGATCGCGCACGAACAGAGTCAGATTGATCGAGCCCAACAGGCAGGCGCCATGGGGCGGCAACGGCTGCTCGCCACAGGGATTGGTGGCGCGAATTTCCTCACAGAACCAGTTGTTGTTCATCTGGTTCACGCGGTCGATCAGGATGAAGCCCGGCTCGGCGAAGTCGTAGGTCGAGGTCATGATCATGTCCCAGATCCGACGGGCCTTGAGCACTTTGGAAACCCGGCAGGCCACGCGGCCGTCTTCGCGGGTCAGGTAGCGCTGGGTCGCGGGCAGTTCGCGCCAGATCACCTGGTCCTCATTATCCAGATCCAGACCATCGGCATCGATTTCGGCCTGGGTCAGCGGGAAAGACAGCTTCCAGTCGGCATCAGCAGCCACGGCCTGCATGAAATCCTCGGTAATCAGCAGCGACAGGTTGAACTGACGCAGCCGGCCACCTTCCCGCTTGGCACGGATGAAGTCCATCACATCGGGGTGACCAACATCGAAGGTGGCCATCTGCGCACCGCGACGCCCACCGGCGGAGGAAACGGTGAAGCACATCTTGTCATAGATATCCATGAACGACAGCGGACCGGAGGTATAGGCGCCAGCACCGGAGACATAGGCCCCCTTGGGGCGCAGCGTGGAGAATTCATAGCCGATACCGCAACCGGCCTTGAGGGTCAGGCCCGCTTCATGCAACTTGGACAGAATATCGTCCATGGAATCGCCGATGGTAGCCGAGACAGTGCAGTTGATGGTCGAGGTAGCAGGCTTGTGCTCCAGGGCACCGGCATTGGACGTAATACGTCCGGCCGGAATGGCACCGTGACGCAAAGCCCAGAGGAACTCCTCGTACCAGTGATCACGCACGGAAGGCTCTTCCACATCGGCGATAGCCCGGGCAACGCGCTGGTAGGTCTCATCGACGGTCGCGTCGATCGCTACCCCATCCTTGGTTTTCAACCGGTACTTGGTATCCCAGATATCCTCGGAGGCAGGTTGCATCGGGATGTCGGTGACCGTGTTGTGCAGGCGCTGCACCTTGGCTGTCTGGTTCATTATTTTCTCCTGAAACGCTCGGCTACACCCCGCAAAACCACGCTTTCAGCGCGAATTGGCGCCTGGGGGTTTCCGGGAAAGAAACACTACTTGTTGTGCATAGCGAGCAATGCTAGACCCAGATATGGTAAAGATCAATATCTTCGGCCCTACAAAAAAGCGCTTTTTATACTTGACTTGAGCAGAGCCAGAAAGGTCGCGGCCGGGGAGCGCCGACCTGACCGGCCGGCGCGGAGGCTGGATAAATATCAGGCCGGATTGCCGTCTATCGGAAAGAAACAGCCGTGGCTCCATACCCCCAGGCAGGTAGCACCCTTGTGTTCGCGCTCGACTGCCAGCTCGACCAGTTGATAGAAGACATTGCGTCCTATCAAGGCTTCGAGATTCGCACGAACCAGCACATAGGGTGACGGCTCCTGAGTGCGCGGATCCAGCTCGACCCGGATCGGATGATCGGGACCTGCTTCGACCGTATCTTCCAGATTGGTAGTGAAGGTCAGCTTCTGATCCTGGCCCTCACCTTCTACCTGTAGCTGGGTAGCCACAAAAGGTGCGTCGTCCACCTGAATCGCCCAGCGTTCGACGGGTGTCACGAGATAATATCGACCATCGTCGTCACGGCGCAGAATGCTGGCGAACAGTTGCGCCAGCGCCTTGCGGTTGATCGGGTCGCCTTCGTGGTACCAGGTGCCGTCGCGGACAATCTGCATATCCATCTCTCCGCTCACTGGCGGATCCCATTGGTCCACCGGTGCAGGATCAGGACGCCCCGGGGTAGAGACGCCAGGTATGCTTGCAAGCAGGGACTGGTGCGGTGGTTCACGTCGGGTCATGATTAGTACCTCTCTTTACGGCCAAGCCTGTCTGACGATCTCAGCGGCCGAGCAGTTGCCGGGTGTAGTCCTCCAGGGGCGGGCGCAGCAGGTCCTCGGGCTCGGATTGATAAAATTGCAGAAAACCGCCGCGGGTATTGATCACGGCATGATCGACCAGCCGCCGCGTCGCGGTTTCCATCAGAATCAGGTGCAGGGTCGCACGGTCGATGCCCACATCTCCAAGCCGCCGCGACTCGTCCCAGTGCTCGCGATCACCAATCTGGTCATCGGCGCTGGCAAAGCGGGTGTAGAGCAGATAGTCCATGCCGTGAACGTAGGCCTGATCCAGCGCCTGCTCGAGGCCCACGGGCCGCTCCGCACGCCGCAGCAGAGGGAAGACCTCGACTGCGGCCGCAAAAGCTTCTTCGGCGACCACATTCGGACGAGCATAGGGATGACCCACCGGCAGAAAATGACCCTGTGCAATGAACAGGCTGGAATCCGGCTGCAGGCTCCAGTTGGCCTGACGTTTAATGCTGTAGTGATCCATTAGCCCGACATCGCCCAGGTAATACCGGGAGGTCTTCTGCATGTCCGAGGGTTTCACGCAGCCGGCCAGCGCAACCAGGGCGGAGAGTAGCAAGGCAAGTCCTGTCCAACGCATCACGATATCCTCGAAAGTTGCCTAGAGCCCGCGCATCCAGTCCGGCCGCAGGCGGGCACGTTCGGGACGCTCGATCGCGTTCTGCACCTGCTCCAGCAGGCGCTCCTTATCGGCACCCAATATACCCTTGAGCACCAGCGCGTTCGATGCATGGTCGCTGCGAAACACGGTGTTTTTCAACTCCAGCGTTTCGATAAACTGTTTCAGTTCAAGAAATAGACTCTGCTGATCGAGCGCTTCGAAATCGGGAAAGCGCTCGCGATACCTCTCCATGCCCTGGGGAAAACTCACCACCAGCGTCGAGACGAATTCAGGCTGGGTAGCATTCATCAGTCTGGCAGAGCTCAGCGCATGCTGCTCGCTCAGGCTCTTGCCTCCCAGGCCATTGAGGATCATCACGGAGCGTTGCATGCCCGCGTCCCCAGCCTTGGTCAGGGCCTGTTCAGTGGATTCGAAGGTCTCCCCCTTGTTCACCCGCTCAAGCACCTCATCGTCGCCCGATTCCGCTCCCACATAAAGCATCGCCAGCCCCGCCTCGCGTAACTCCCTGAGTTCCTCGACGGATTTGC
>NZ_JBFGFI010000061.1:0-18979 GCF_041579695.1 Halopseudomonas sp. | reverse complement strand
GTTCTTGGTCCGCCGCTGCAGCACCTGGATGGTCCGGCGGATCTCGTCGTCGCGGCCGATCACCGGATCGAGCTTGCCTTCTTCGGCCTTGGCAGTCAGATCAACGGTATATTTGTCCAGCGCCTGGCGCGACTCCTCGGCGTTCGGATCGTTGACCGACTCGCCACCACGCAGATTGCTGATCGCGTTCTCAAGCGCTTTCTTGGAAACGCCCTGATCGAGCAGGATCTTGCCCAGAGTGGTGTTGCTTTCCATCGCAGCGAGCAGTACCAGTTCGCTGGAAATAAACTGATCGTTACGTTGCTGGGCCAGGCGGTCGGCCTGATTGAACAGACGTGCCATATCCTGCGACAGGTTGATGTCGCCGGTCGGGTTGCTCACGGTCGCCAGCTTGTCGAGCGCCTCATCCAGCGCGTTGCGCAATGCATTAGTGTCAAAGCCGACCTGACGCAGCAGCGGCTTGATCGAGCCCTGCTGCTGGTCCAGCAGCGCAAGCATCAGGTGTAGGGGTTCAATTTGCGGATTGTCGCGCCCGACAGCCAGGGACTGGGCGTCAGACAGAGCCATCTGCAATTTGCTGGTAAAACGGTCGATTCGCATAACGTATCCATCCTGTACTGGAAGCTGCCGGCAATGTCGTGCAGCGGAGTTTCACTGAGTATGGACCTTAGATAAGGGCGATGGCCGGCGGTTCAAGGTATCAAACCTTGATCAGAGTCAATTTTTTGTCATTTTCTCGTCGAATCGGACTCCAGGAGCGGTTACTCCAGCCAGATAAGTGAAGCAAAGCGACCGGTCTGGCCATCGCGGCGGTAGGAATAGAAATGGGTCGGGTCATTGACCGTACAGTGCTCGGCCCCGCACACCAGTCCCACGCCACAGCCCTCCAGCCTCAGCCGGGCCAGGCGATAGATATCGGCCAGATAATGATCCGGCCGCAGAGCAGGTACAAAGGCATCACGCGTGCGCGGATCAGCGCCCACAAAAGCGTCGAATACCTCCTTTCCCACTTCAAATGCCTGCGGGCCAATGGCCGGTCCCAGCCAGGCGATCAGGTTCTCCGGCATATCTTCCATCGCCTGCACGGTATTCTCCAGCACGCCGGCAAGCAGCCCGCGCCAGCCGGCATGCGCTGCTGCAACACGAGTTCCGGCGCGATTGCAGAAAAGCACTGGCAGACAGTCTGCAGTCATAACGGTACAGGCAATGCCCGACTGGCCGGTCCAGGCAGCGTCCGCCTCCAGCACACGTGTGGGGTCAGCGTGCACTACCTCCGTGCCATGCACCTGCTGCAACCAGGCCGGCGCGCAACCCAGCGAGCGCTGCAGCTCGGCGCGATTGGCCGCTACATGCGCCGGGTCGTCGCCCACATGATCGCCCAGATTGAAACCTTTCCATTGGCCCTGGCTGCAGCCACCACGACGTTTGGTAATGCAGGTCCGAACGGTTTGCGGGGCCGGCCACTGAGCCTGCATCGCCTCGAAACTCATTCTTCCAGTTCACCGTCTTCGCGCAGCAATGCCAGCAGATGACGCATATCTTCCGGCAGGGGCACTTCCCAGCTCATCGTCCGGCCATCATCGGGATGCTGCAACTCCAGGCGCCGGGCATGCAGCGCCTGACGCGGAAAGCCGCGCAGCGTCTCGAGCAGCTCCGGGGTAGCTCCCGCCGGGATGCGCATGCGACCGCCGTAGGTCTGATCGCCAATCAGCGGAAAGTGGATGTAGCTCATGTGCACCCGGATCTGGTGGGTGCGCCCGGTCTCCAGCTTGACCCGCACATGCGTGTGCGCACGGAAACGGCTGATTACCCGGTAATGACTGACTGCCTGCTTGCCGCCGACCATTACGGCCATTTTCTGCCGGTTGGTACCGTGCCGGGCAATCGGCTCGTCAACCTTGCCACCAGCGGTCATCACGCCCACCACCACTGCCTCGTATTCACGGGTGACCGATCGCGCCTGCAATTGCGCCACCAGGTCCGTCTGCGCTTCGAGTGTCTTGGCTACCACCATGAGGCCTGTGGTGTCCTTGTCCAGCCGGTGCACTATGCCTGCCCTTGGCACCTTGGCCAGCTCGGGCGCATGGTGCAGCAATGCATTAAGCAGCGTGCCGTCCTGATGGCCTGCAGCCGGGTGTACGACCAGGCCCGCTGGCTTGTTGATAACTATCAGCGACTGGTCTTCATAGCGCACATCCAGCTCGATCGCTTCAGGCTGCCAGTCGCCCTGGACCTCCCGCTCGGCGTCCAGCACCAGTTTTTCACCGCCGTAAACGGTGTCACGCGGGCGGACGTGCCGGCCGTCAACGGTCAGGCAACCCTCCTTGATCCAGCTCTGCAGGCGCGAGCGGGAAAAATCGGGAAACAGCTGGGCGGCTACCTGGTCTAGGCGCTGACCACCACTTTCGGGGGCAACGAGAGCGGTCATGCAGATACGATCGGACATTCAGAACTCACTGGAGGGCGCACCGGGCGCTGTAGCAGCGACGCAAACCTGTTTTGGCTTCGGCGATGCGCTGTGGTTAAATACGGCTTCTTCGAAGGTACCTACCGGCGCAGCCGGATACCTGAAAACAAGTCCCAACTATAACAGGACGGCTGTTCCGGCAACAGCGCATGGTCGTCCATCCGGGTATCACATATGTCGATGAAACACTTTCTGCTGATCGGTCTGCTCGCGCTTCTCTCGGCCTGCGCGTCCAATCAGGTGCTGGACGAATCCCTTAGCGAATCCGAGCTGTATCTGCTGGCTCAGCAGGATCTGGACGCCAACAGTTACGGCGCTGCGGTCGAAAAGCTGCGCGCGCTGGAATCACGCTATCCGTTCGGCCGTTTCGCCCAGCAGGCCCAGCTGGAACTGATCTATGCCTACTATGAGAACCTGGAGCCGGAAGCGGCCAAATCTTCAGCCGATCGGTTTATCCGGCTGCACCCCCAGCATCCCAACGTGGACTATGCCTATTACATGCGCGGGATGACGTCCTTCACCCGTGATCGCGGCATATTCGAGCGCTTCCTGCCGCTGGACATGACCCGCCGCGATCCCGGCGCAGCACGCGACTCCTTCAACGAGTTCGCCCAGCTGATCAGCCGTTACCCCGAAAGCCGTTACGCCGAAGACGCCCGGCTGCGGATGGTCTACCTGCGCAACCTGCTGGCGGCCTACGACGTGAACGTTGGGCACTATTACCTCAAGCGCGGCGCCAACGTAGCCGCGGCCAACCGCGGTCGTTATGTGGTGGAAAACTTCCAGCAGACACCGGCAGTCGCCGATGGCCTGGCATTGATGGTCGAATCCTACCAGCGGATGGCCATGCCCGAGCTGGCAGAAACCTCACTGAAGGTGTTGCGCACCAACTATCCGGAACATCCAAGCCTGGATGGCGACACCTTCCGCCACCATGTGGAACCAGCCGAACGCGAACGTGGCATGTTCAATGCCATGGCCGGCGACCTGCTGGGCAAGGTCATGACGCCGCCGTCGCGTGATGCCGGCACACAGATGGAGCGTGAGATGGAGCAAAAGTATCTTGAAGCGCGTGACGCGCTGCCACGGGAAATACGTGCTCCAGCCAGACCGGAAGAGGAAGGCCGCTCGATCTGGAGCCGCATGACCTTTGGCCTGTTTGACTGATACCCCCTTTGACGCGCGGGCACTGACTCGCAAGGCTTTGGCCGCGGACCCGGTTGGGCTACACTAGCCCCTCATCTTTGCCAGGGGGCGTGACCGTGGGCCTGATCAAACTGCTGGTACTCGCTGTAGTGGTGTTTGCCGGGCTGAGCCTGTGGCGCCGACTGCAGGCGAAAAGAAGCGGACGCAGCAACGCCGCCGCCACGGACAATGCCCCCAGAGCAATGGTCCGTTGCCAGCAATGCCGGGTGCACATACCCGAGAACAAGGCATTACGCAGTGATCAGTACTGGTATTGCTGCGCCGAGCACCGCGACGCGGACGGCCATGACTGAACCGGCAGATTCCCAGCGCCCACGGATACTTCGACTCTACAACCTGTACCGGGTCGTCCTCGGCTTCTGCCTGGCACTGCTGACCAGCACGGCTGCACGCGACGGGTTGCTGCAGCTGAGCAACCCCCAAGCCTATGAAATAGCCAGCTGGTTCTACCTGCTGGTCAATGTGCTGATCGCGGTGCTGTTTCACAAAGGCCGCCGCGATCTGCACCTGTTCGTGATCTCCCTGCTGGACATCTTTCTACTGGGGATCATCTTCTACGCCGCCGGCGGCGCCGGCAGCGGCTTCGGCAACCTGCTGATCGTACCTGTAGCCATAGGTAATATTCTGCTGCACGGGCGGGTCGGGCTGCTGCTTGCCGCACTGGCCAGCCTGGCAATCATCTATCTGACGTTCTTCCTCACCCTCTCCCATCCCGGCGTAAGCCAGGGCTACCTGCAGGTCGGGGTGCTCGGTTGCATCTATTTCGCCGTCGCTCTCTGGGTCCAGCGGCTCAGTCGACGTCTGCGCCAATCCGAAAGCCTCGCCCAGCAACAGGCCGCGAGCCTGGCCAGCCTGGAAAGGGTCAATCAACTGATTATCCAGCGGATGCGTACCGGCATCATTGTCGTCGGCACCCGGCACAAGGTTCTGCAGGCCAATGAAGCTGCGGCGCAGATGCTCGGCAAGCCGATCATCCGCGGTATGGACATCGAAGAACTGGCCGTAGGACTTGCTCACCGCCTGCGGCAATGGGAAGAAATGCCATCAGTCAGGCCCATGCCCTTTCACAACCACAGCGGTGGCACCGAAATCATGGCCAACTTCAAGCCGCTGGCCACCGACAGCGAAGAGACCGTGCTGGTGTTTCTGGACGACAACACCCAGGTAGCTCAGCAGGCGCAGCAGATGAAACTGGCCTCACTGGGCCGCCTGACTGCCAGCATCGCCCATGAGATTCGCAATCCGCTCGGCGCCATCAGCCACGCTGCGCAGCTTCTCAGCGAGTCCCAGGACCTGCCTGCGCCGGATCGCCGGCTCAGCGAGATCATCCAGCAACACTCGCAGCGCATGAACAAGGTGATTGAGACCGTGCTCGAGTTGTCGCGCCGCCGGCCCAGCGAGCCGCAACTGGTCGACCTCGGGCTCTGGCTCCAGCAATTCGTCGCCGATTTCTCAGTCAGCGGGTCTGAAAGCGATAACCTGGAACTGGAAATTGCCGATCGTGCCATCCAGACCCGCATCGACCCCAGCCAGTTGAGCCAGGTGCTGGACAATCTGTGTCGCAACGCGCTGCGCTACAGCGGCGAGGCTGGCCAGGAGCGGACCATCTGGCTTCGCCTGTTCATTCAGACGGACTCGGAACTGCCGACCCTCGAGGTCATCGATCACGGCCAGGGGGTTGCCGAAGAGCACCTGCCACACATCTTCGAGCCGTTCTTCACGACGGATGCCAAAGGCACCGGACTGGGCCTGTATATTTCGCGGGAGCTGTGTGAAAGCAATCAGGCCCGGCTCGAATATGAGCCGATGCTCCCGCGCGGCAGCTGCATGCGAATAATCTTCGCGCACCCCAAACGGCTCGTATAATCGGCCATGGACCCTGGAAGGCGAATCTAAACAATGCCACAGACATCAAGGCCGCTGGCGCTGATCATTGACGATGAACCAGACATCCTCGAACTGCTGGATCTGACGCTGCAGCGCATGCAAGTCAAAACCTGCAGCGCGAGCACCATGGCGCAGGCAATGGAGCTACTGGCACAGAAGCGTTTCGACCTGTGCCTGACCGACATGCGTCTGCCCGATGGCGACGGACTGACAATCGTGCGACATATTCAGCAGAACCATCCACAGATACCGGTCGCAATGATCACTGCGTATGGCAGCCTGGACACCGCCATCAGCGCGTTGAAAGCCGGCGCATTCGACTTTCTTACCAAGCCTGTGGATCTGCAGCGCCTGCGTGAACTGGTCAGCAGCGCGTTGCGGCTTACCCAGGTGCAGGAGCCTGCGCTCTCCGACGACCTGCCTGATCCGATCCTGGGCATCTCACCGCCGATAGAGCAGCTGCGCAAACGCATAGCCAAACTCGCGCGCAGCCAGGCACCGCTGTATATCAGCGGCGAATCCGGCAGCGGCAAGGAGCTCGTGGCCCGGCGCATCCACGCCTTGAGTGCACGTTCGCAGGCACCCTTCGTTCCCGTCAACTGTGGCGCGATCCCCTCGGAACTCATGGAAAGCGAGTTCTTCGGCCACCGCAAGGGCAGCTTTACCGGCGCGGTCGCTGACAAGCCGGGGCTGTTTCAGGCGGCCGCGGGCGGCACGCTATTTCTCGACGAGGTAGCTGATCTACCCATGTCCATGCAGGTAAAACTGCTGCGCGCGATCCAGGAGAAGGCGGTCAGACCCTTGGGTACACAGCAGGAAGAGGCAGTTGATGTCCGCTTACTGTGCGCCACTCACAAGGACCTGGCAGCAGAGGTCACCGAGGGTCGGTTTCGCCAGGACCTGTTCTACCGCATCAATGTAATCGAGCTGAGCGTCCCTCCGCTGCGTGAACGCCACGAAGACATTCCGCTACTCACGCAGCACATCCTGGCCCGTCTCGCCAGGCGCAACCAGATGCCTGTTCCGGAAATCGGCGCGCACACCATGGAACGGCTGGCCAGCTACCGCTTCCCGGGCAACGTGCGGGAGCTGGAAAACATCCTCGAACGCGCGTTCACCCTGAGTGAAGGGCAGGTAATAGAAACCGACGATATCCATATTTCTGCCTGCCCCACCGCCAACCCGAATCAGTTGGCCCCGTCACTGGGCGAAATCGGTTCGCTGGAGGATTATCTGGACAATATCGAACGCACCGCGATCACCCAGGCACTCGAGGAGTCGCGCTGGAACAAGACCGCGGCAGCGAAACGCCTGGGTCTGACCTTCCGCTCGCTGCGCTATCGGCTGAAAAAGCTCGGCCTGGACGACTGACTCAGCGCGGCGAGATCCGACCTTGGAGCTGGTAGGGCGCCGGATCAATCTCCGGCCCGGCAGCAGTCATCAAATCAGCGAGCAGGCGGCAGGAAGCGGGTGCCAGAACCAGACCATTACGAAAATGTCCGGTATTGAGCCACAGACCATCGACTCCCGGTACCGCGCCGATGAATGGCACGCCGTCAGGCGAGCCGGGCCGCAGCCCGGCCCAGTGCGCTACCGGCTGCATACCGGACAGCTGCGGTAATAGCGCATGCGCCGAATCGCTCAGCGAATCCAGAGCTTGCGCGGTTGTTGTCGTGTCGTAGCCCACATGCTCGAGCGTGCTGCCTATCAGGATATGTCCGTCGCGACGCGGAATGGCGTATCGGCTCTCATGCAACACCATACTCGGCAACCAGCCTGGCGCGGCCTTGTAGAGCAGCATCTGGCCTTTTACCGGCGCCACCGGCAGGTCCAGCCCCATATCTCCCAGCCAGTCCCCTGTCCATGCCCCCGCCGCCAGCACCACAGCATCGGCATCCTGCACTCCGTCGGCATGGATAACACCTTTCACCTTGTCGCCCTCGATTTTCAAGCGGCTGACCGGCGTATTTTCCCGCAGGGTGAAGCCGGGAAACTGCAGAAGCCGTTCTTTCAGGGCCGCCATCAGTCGTGGGTTGCGGACATTTGCCAGGCCCGCCTGCCACATTCCCCGGGTAAAGCCCGGGGCCAGTACCGGCACTTGCTGGTAAAGGAACTCGCGCTCGACCGCCACGATCGGCTTGCGTTGTTCATCCGCCCAGCGCAGCGCCGCATCCTGCTCGGCGTGATCGAGCCAGATAAGACCACATTCGCTGAATTGCGGATCAATCCCGGTATGCTCCTGCAACTGACCGCACAGTGCCGGGTAATGGCTTTGCGACCATTCGGCCAGCGCGCTGATCGGTTGGCTGTAACGCCACGGATACAAAGGGGTAACGATACCGCCGCCAGCCCATGACGCTTCCTGGCCGGTACTACGGCGCTCGATCAGGCACACATGGCGACCGCGCTGCAGTAATTCCAGCGCCGTCATGCAGCCCATGACGCCGCCCCCCACAACCACCACCTGCTGCATAATCTTCTCTCCGGTCTGCCCGTTCGCAACTGCCGATAACAGGCTGGCCAGCATAAACCAGGGGCCCGATAGCAGCCATGATGTACAACAAGGAATCTTTTCTCACAAGGTGTTACCGAAAGCGCTTCTGAGACTTTTGACTACTGCACTCATGTGTTACTCGCCTCGATAAAACGGTACTATTGCCTCTGATTTCAAGTATGAGGCGGCATGTTAATGACAGCAACGAACGTAGACGTATTGCTGGTCGGAGGTGGCGTCATGAGCGCCACGCTGGGAATGTTGCTCAAACAGCTGGATCCGGCAATGACCATTACCCTGGTCGAGCGCCTGGACCATGTAGCCCACGAAAGCACGGATGGCTGGAACAACGCGGGCACCGGCCATGCCGGTTATTGTGAGCTGAACTACACCCCTGAAGACCAGGATGGCAACATCAGCATCAACCGGGCTCTGGACATCAATGCGTCCTTCGAGGTGACCCTGCAGTTCTGGTCCTACCTGGTCGAACAGGGGCTTCTGCCCAAGCCATCGAGCTTCATCAACACCACAGCGCACCAGAGCTTTGTCTGGGGCGAGAAGGATGTGGCGTACCTGCGCAAAAGGCACAAACTGCTCAGCGCCCACCACCTGTTCGCGGAAATGAAATTCAGCGACAAGTCTGAGGAAATCAGCGAGTGGATGCCGCTGATAATGCAAAAGCGCAGGGCCGACCAGACCTTCGCCGCGACACGCGTCGACCATGGCTCGGACGTTGATTTTGGCTCGCTCACGCGCAGCATGATCAACCATCTGAAAGACACCGACAATTTCGATCTGTTGCTCAAGCATTCCGTGCAGAGCTTGAAGAAGAGCAAGCGCGGACACTGGCGCGTGGAGCTGGAGGACGAGAATACCGGCGAAGAGAAAACCCTCAATGCCAAGTTCGTATTCCTTGGTGCGGGCGGCGGTTCATTGCCGCTGCTGCAAAAGTCCCACATTGATGAAAGCCAGGGTTACGGCGGCTTCCCGGTCAGCGGTCAATGGTTGGTCTGCAGAAAACCCGAAATCGTCAAGCAGCACAGTTCCAAGGTGTACGGTAAGGCACCGGTCGGCGCACCACCGATGTCGGTGCCGCACCTCGATACCCGGATAATCAATGGCGAGCCGGCTTTGCTGTTCGGCCCCTTCGCCGGCTTCACTACCAAGTTTCTCAAGAAAGGCTCGGTCTTTGACCTGTTCTCCTCGGTCAAGCGCTACAACGTGGCACCGATGATGGCGGTTGGCCGGGACAACATGGACCTGACCCGCTACCTGATTGCCGAATCGTTCCAGTCGCACAAGGACCGGGTCGAGTCACTGCGCAACTTCTTCCCGCAGGCCAGCGAGGCCGACTGGAAGCTGCAGAATGCCGGCATGCGGGTGCAGATCATCAAGAAGGACGCCAAGGGCCACGGCAAGCTGGAATTCGGCACCGAGATCGTTGCTGCCAAGGACGGCACGCTCGCAGCCCTGCTGGGAGCTTCTCCGGGAGCGTCGACCGCAGTTCAGGCAATGATCAATGTGCTTGAGCGCTGTTTCAAGGATCGCCTTGCCAGCCCCGAATGGCAGGCCCGCATGAAGGAGCTGGTGCCGTCCTATGGTCAGTCGCTGATCAGCGATGCGGACTTGCTCAAGCAGGTGCGTGCAAGGACGCTGAGCACGCTGAAACTGCGCTGATCCTCTGGTGCCGCTGCCTCCGGGTAGCGGCACCAGAGGCTTATTGGCGCCTCACATCAAGCTCGACTCCCCGCGATGCCAGCTCATCAAAGGCACGATCCAGATCTGCTTTAAGCTTTGGCGCAAAGCCCGAACGCAGGGACAGCACCAGGCGCATTGGCTGCTCTGCCAGTTGCAATGACGGCAACGGCTCGATGCCCAATTCCTGCGCAGCCGCGTCGACCTGCACCCGATAGTCCAGAAGATAATCACCCCGACCCTTGAGTAACATCTGTAGCGCACCGATATGCGAAATACTGGTGACGTGTTCCAGCCCCAGCGCAGGATCACGCAACGTCTCGAGCAGTGATTGTATTTAGGTGTAATTGGTTATCAGGATCAGACGTTTTCCGGCCAACCCCTCAGGTGACACTGGAGCGGGTTCGGTCGGCCGGTAGTACAGATTGATACCCACCTGGCCCAGATCCCGCTCAGTCAGCAACGTGTGATTTTCCAGGTCCGGTTTATTCAGAATCCCCGGCCAGAGATGCACCTGACCACTTTCATGCCCGCGCCAGATACGCGCTGCCGGCATGATGCGGATATTTGCGCGGTAACCTGCCTGCTCCAGCAGCATACGTGTCAGGGTAACCGTCTTGCCAACCGCCTCACCCTCCTCGCTCAGTTCACTGAAGCCTGGAAACATCATGATGCCAACCCTGACTAGCGGCTTCTACTTGGGTCCGGCTGTTTCAGTTTGGGCAAAGGCGGCGCCACCCCCAAGCAGCATGGATAACATCAGCGCCATTAGCAGTTGCATTGATCCACCTCACCGCCTGAATATCTATGAGCTGCAGACCACCCTTAGCTCGCACGAAATGGTAGCAAAATACGCCAAAAAACAAACGCCAATATTTCGCCATCGATTACCAATCAAACGCCTGCATCAATGCCCACAAAAAAGCCCCCGGAATCTCAGACCCGGGGGCTTTTTCACAAGACACGATATCTATCAGTCGCCGTAAACCGGCAAGCGACTGCAGATAGTCTTGACCTGACCACTGACCCGCTCGATGACGCTTTCATCATTGATGTTTTCGAGGACATCACAAATCCAGCCCGCTAACTCGCGACAATTCGCTTCATTGAAGCCGCGGGTAGTCACAGCCGGCGTGCCGATACGCAGACCCGAGGTGACAAACGGCGAGCGCGGATCGTTGGGCACCGCGTTCTTGTTCACGGTGATATGAGCGCGCCCAAGAGCGGCATCAGCGTCCTTGCCGGTAATGTCCTGCTTGATCAGCGACAGCAGAAACAGGTGGTTCTCAGTGCCCCCGGAGATCACGTCAAAGCCACGATCCATAAACACACCCGCCATGGCCTTGGCATTCTTCACGACCTGTTGCTGGTAGGTCTTGAACTCGGGGCTCATGGCTTCCTTGAAGCAGATAGCCTTGGCGGCAATAACGTGCATCAACGGACCGCCCTGACCACCGGGGAATACCGCTGAATTGAGCTTTTTCTCCAGCGCTTCGTTAGCACGGGCCAGAATCAGACCGCCACGCGGGCCACGCAGGGTCTTGTGCGTCGTGGTGGTAACCACATCGGCGAAAGGCACCGGATTGGGATATACGCCAGCGGCGACCAGACCGGCAACGTGCGCCATGTCGACGAACAGATAGGCTCCTACCTTGTCGGCGATGGCACGGAAGCGGGCGAAATCCAGCACCTGTGAATAGGCCGAGAAGCCGGCGATGATCATTTTCGGCTTGTGCTCGACTGCGAGTGCCTCGACCTCGTCGTAATCGATCAGGCCTGTGTCGGTGTTGATGCCGTACTGCACTGCATTGTAGTGCTTGCCAGAGAAATTCACCGTGGCGCCGTGGGTCAGGTGGCCGCCATGGGCCAGGCTCATGCCCAATATAGTATCGCCCGGGGTCAGCAGAGCCTGAAACACCGCGCTGTTAGCCTGCGAACCGGCATGCGGCTGAACGTTGGCGTAATCGGCGCCGAACAGTTCCTTGGCGCGATCGATCGCCAGCTTCTCGGCAATATCCACGTACTCACAGCCACCGTAGTAGCGCTTGCCCGGATAGCCTTCGGCATACTTGTTGGTCAGCACGGAGCCTTGAGCCTGCATCACCGCGGGGCTGGTGTAGTTTTCGGAAGCGATCAGCTCGATGTGGTCTTCCTGGCGCACAACCTCATGCTGCATGGCAGCCCAGAGCTCGGGATCGAAGGTAGCGATATCGGTGGAACGGCTAAACATGGCACAGCCCCCTGCAAGGACGATCAAATAAGGGCAGCATTTTAACTCATGCGGCCGGCTCTGGCACATGAAATGCACTCAAGCCGGCAACAAAATCGTTTCAAGCATGATACGAGCGCTATCAGGACAGGTGTAGAAATTGCGCTTCCAGATCCGCGGCCGGCATCGGTCGACCAAGCAAAAAGCCCTGCGCCTCGTCACACTGGAACCCGACCAGCAAGGCCAGTTGCTCGCGCGTCTCGACGCCTTCGGCAATCACCCGCAGCTGAAGGCTTCGACCCATGGCAACGATTGCCTGGGCAAGAAGCGTGTCGCGACTAGCGTCGTGCATGGCCTGAATGAAAGAGCGGTCAATCTTCAATGTATCGATCGGAAAGTCCTTGAGGTAATTCAGCGACGAATAACCCGTACCGAAATCATCCACTGCGATGTCTACGCCGAGCGTTTTGAGTGCCGCCAGCATCTGCATGGTCTCTTGCACATCCTGCAGCAGTACACTTTCCGTCAGCTCCAGTTCGATTGTGGCCGGATCCACGGCGTACCGTTGGAGCACATTGCCCACCTGCGATGCGAGCTGGCCGTCGGCGAACTGACGGGCGGAGAGATTGATGGAAAGACGCGGCAACGGATGCCCGGCGTCACGCCAGGCAGCCATCTGGCGACAGGCACGATCCATGACCCAATCGCCGAGCGCGCCTATCAGGCCAATTTCTTCGGCGATGGGCACGAAGACAGCAGGCGAGATCGCACCACGCGAAGGATGGTGCCAGCGCAGCAAGGCTTCGGCGCCGGTCAGCCGTCCACTGATGCAATCAAACTGCGGCTGGTAATGGAGCTCCAGCAATTCATCCTGTAACGCGTGCCGCAGGTCACTCTCCAGGCTTACGCGTTCCAGCGCTCGCGCATTCATCTCCGCCTGATAGAACTGGAAGGTGTCCTTGCCGATCGACTTGGCGTGATACATCGCGGTATCGGCATTCTTCAGCAACGCATTGGGCTCGGCACCATCCTGCGGATACAGTGCCAGACCGATACTTGCACTGATGAAAAACTCACGGTCCTGCAGTACGAAAGCCGGTGCGAGGACGGCCAGAATCTTCTCGGCCACGTGGATAGCGGCGGCCATGGTCTTTTCCCGATCAGCCAGGGCCGGCAACAGAATGGTGAACTCGTCACCGCCCATGCGCGCTACGGTATCGCTGTCACGCACGCAGTCGCTGAGCCGGCGCGCGACCTCCTTGAGCATGACATCGCCAGCAGCATGCCCGAGGGTATCGTTGATTGGCTTGAAGCGGTCCAGATCCAGGAACAGCACCACAACCCATTCACCGCGCCGCTCAGCGAGTTGTAATGCGGTTTTTATCCGGTCCTGGAACAACGTGCGGTTGGGCAAACCGGTCAGCGCATCGTAATAGGCAAGGGTTTCAATCCGGGCTTCGCTGGCCTTGCGCTCGCTGATATCGACAAAGAAGCAGACATAGCTGACCAGATCGCCCTCGTTATCATGCACTGCGGTAATGCCGGCCCAGGAGGGAAAGTCCTCGCCATTTCTGCGCCGCATCCAGAACTCCCCCTCCCAGCGGCCCTGCTCGCGTAAGATTTTGAGAAGGTCAGGGTAGAAATGCTGGCCATGCACGCCCGAGCTCAGCATCGCCGGCCGCTGATCGATAATATCCTTGGCGCTGTAGCCGGTAATCTGGATGAAGTTCTCATTGACCTGCACTACATAACCGGCCGGGTCCATCACCAGGATGGCCCCGGTGGTGTTCTCGAATACCGTGGCCGCCATGCGCAGCCGGTTTTCGGTGCGGCGCTGCTCGGTAATATCACGTGCAATACCCAACAGACCGAGAAAACGATTCTCGCCATCCCACATCAGAGACAAACGCACTTCAGTCGGGCACTTGTGACCGTCGGCCCTGATGCAGTCCACCGTGGTCTGGCGGTGATAACCGTCCGACCGCAACCTGGCCGCCTGAACCGGATCCCCCAGCCGGGGCGTCAGTTCACGCATGACCGAGCTGACGAATCGGGTATACCCGGCACCCGCGACAACATGGCTGAACCCTTTATCGAGCAGCTCTTCCGGACGATAGCCGAGCATGCGCGTGACGGACGGACTGATGTAGTCGAGACAGAAGCTGGTGTCCGTCGCCCAGATTACATCGCTGATATTTTCGGCCAGCAACCGGTAGCGTTGCTCGCTGGTCTTCAGTTGCTGTGTGGCAATCGTTTGCTGATGGACATCGCGAACCACCCCGATAATCTGTCGTATCATTCCGTCAGGCAGGCGGGAAAGCACTTTGACCCGCAGGCTGTGCCATCGCCAGGTTCCGTCGGCATGCCGCCAGCGCAGGCGCGTCTCCTGGATCGAGTCGTCGGTCAGTACCTGCTGCAGATTGCGATTCACTCGCATCAACTCAACGTCGTCGGGGTGGAGCAACCGATCCCGGTAGTGGGTATCGAGCACTCTTTCGTCGGCGTCGTCATAGCCGAGCAGCTGCGCCAACGAACGGTTGCTGTAAACGAACTTCTGGCGCTGCATATCCTTGATGAACACGATATCCGGGACAGCCTTGACCACGCCCGCCCAATAGCGTTCGCGCTCGATCATCGACAGCTCGACCTGACGCCGGGCACTGATATCGCTCAGGCTGACCGTCACCGCGTGATAATCCTCGGCGTTTTCGGGTAACCGCATTATGAGCCAGGCATGGCGCACCTTACCCGAAGGCACCAACAGTGGTGTTTCGAACTCCAGACGCGGGGTTCGGGTCACCACAGCCAGGATGACTTTGTAACGGGCTGACTCTTTGCGGATCCTTTCATCGCGATGAAGCACGCACTCCAAGCCCTCGACCGAATCCTGACCAATCAGATCGAGCGCAATCTGGTTGGCATCTACCACCTTCACGTTGCCGAATACTTCCTTATGCCGCTCCGGGTTGGCGTCCAGCCATGCATCCAGCGTGGCCTGATTGTAGATGCCTTCGCGCAACAGCCAGGCTCGCAAAGGTGCCAGATCCAACTGACACAGCGCCATGCCGACACCCTGGAAGATGTCCTGATAGCGCCGTTCGGTATTCTCCACATGCAGGAACGAAGCCTGGTTGCGTGCCAGCAAGGCGCGGTTGGCCCGGCGCATCCGCGCTATGGTCCAGACCACGAGCAGGAGGATGAATATGAAGCCGATGACCAGTATTGCCTTGATCCGTATGACCTGCCCCAGACGCAGCATGTAATAACCCGGTTCGACCAGACCGCGCACCTGCCAGAGACTGCCCTCCACCGGCGCACTGACAACAACCTGCGCGCGCTCATTTGCGGTCATCGGCTTGTTGTCCAGATACACCAGATGTTCTCCCTTCTGGCGAGCCAGCACCCGGGCGTGCCCGGCGTCCTCCAGCAACCAGCTATAACCCTGGGCCGGTTGCGCGCTGACCAGTGCCGAGATCTCCCGGTCCTCCACCTCGATGACCCAGAAGTCTTCAGGTCGCTTGCTGGCGATAACCCAGTAAAGCACGCCGCGCTCGACATTCGAATCAAGCGCAAAAGAGTGTCCACTTATATTCAACCCACGCACGGCAGGCATCCAGGGAGGGCCATTGCTATCCGCAGCCGGGCGCATCAGGGACACCTGCTTGATGCCGCGCAGCCCGGGTAACAATCTCGCAGCGGCGTCCAGCGCCTCGACAGGCGCAGTCAGATAAAGACGATCAAGCAATTCGCCGATGGCAACGGATTTGACCTCCAGATTCAAACCGATCTGGGAAGCGGTCAGCCAGACAGATTCCTCCACCTGCACCTGATGCTGCTGACGCAGTAGTCGAAAATCCTGCCAGGACTGCCAGACCATCAGAACCGCCAGCAGAACGCCGGAGACCGCAACGAGCAGCAGTCCGGCCGCTACCGGCAGACTGTCACGAGTTCCTGGAGGGGGTGCCGGGGTAAACGCCGCGAGGTCGTCTTTGTCATTATTTTCGTTCAAATTGCTCAACTTTTCGCAACAGTGTGTTTGTAAATTATGCTATCACAGACACCGCTGCCACAAGCGACGTCCGCTGACCATGCAGATTTGCCCTGAAAGCCCAGTTGGGCTAGCCTTGCGGGCAATTTCGCAGCCCCCACAGGGCCTTTGCGAGGCAACACCGATCCACCCTTCTAATTCAGGTTTGCGCACCATGGCTCAATTCGTTTACAGCATGCACCGGGTCGGCAAAGTCGTTCCGCCGAAGAACCGTATCCTCAAGGATATTTCGCTGTCCTTTTTTCCAGGCGCCAAAATCGGCGTTCTGGGTCTCAACGGCTCCGGCAAGTCCACCCTGTTGCGCATTATGGCAGGCGTGGATACCGAGATCGAGGGCGAAGCCCGTCCGATGCCCGGCATCAAGATCGGTTACCTGCCGCAGGAACCGGAAGTCGATCCGGCTAAAACCGTGCGCGAGATAGTCGAGGAGGCCGTCAGCGAAATCAAGGACGCACAGGCGCGCCTGGACGAGGTCTATGCGGCCTATGCCGAGCCGGATGCAGATTTCGACGCCCTTGCCGCCGAGCAGGCGAAGCTTGAGGCGGTGCTGCAGGCCGGCGACGGTCACAATCTGGACCGCCAGCTGGAAGTCGCCGCCGACGCGCTGCGCCTGCCGCCGTGGGACGCGAAAATCGAGCATCTTTCCGGCGGCGAGAAGCGCCGCGTTGCGCTGTGCCGGCTATTGCTTTCCGCACCGGACATGCTTCTGCTCGACGAGCCGACCAACCACCTTGACGCCGATTCCGTGGCCTGGCTCGAGCAGTTCCTGCACAACTTCTCCGGCACTGTGGTGGCGGTTACGCACGATCGCTACTTCCTCGACAACGTGGCTGGCTGGATTCTGGAACTTGACCGTGGCCATGGCATTCCCTTTGAGGGCAACTATTCGCAGTGGCTTGAATCCAAGGCCGTGCGCCTGGCCCAGGAGTCCAAGCAGGAGTCCTCACATGCCAAGGCAATGAAGGCCGAGCTGGAATGGGTTCGTCAGGGTGCCAAGGGCCGTCAGTCCAAGTCCAAGGCGCGCATGCAGCGTTTCGAGGAACTGCAGTCACAGGAATTCCAGAAGCGCAGCGAAACCAACGAGATCTACATCCCCGCCGGTCCGCGGCTGGGCGATAAGGTCATCGAGTTCAACCACGTCAGCAAAGGCTATGGCGATCGGGTACTGATCGACGACCTGAGCTTTGCGGTGCCCAAGGGTGCGATCATCGGGGTAATCGGCGGCAACGGCGCGGGCAAATCCACGCTGTTTCGGATGATCACCGGTAAAGAGCAGCCCGACAGCGGCGATATCGACATCGGGGAAACGGTCGAGATCGCCAGTGTCGATCAGAGCCGTGATGAACTGGACGGCAAGAAAACCGTCTGGGAGCAGGTGTCCGACGGTTTCGACATGATCAAGGTCGGCAACTACGAGGTACCATCGCGTGGTTACGTCGGGCGCTTCAACTTCAAGGGCGCCGACCAGCAAAAATTCGTCAAGGATCTGTCCGGCGGTGAGCGCGGCCGTCTGCACATGGCGTTGACGCTGAAAAAAGGCGCCAACGTCCTGCTGCTAGACGAACCCTCCAACGATCTCGACGTGGAAACCCTGCGCGCTCTGGAAGAGGCGTTGCTCGACTTCCCCGGCTCGGCCATCGTGATTTCCCACGATCGCTGGTTTCTCGACCGTATCGCTACCCACATCCTCTCCTATGAGGACGAGGGCAAGGTAAGCTTCTTCGAGGGCAACTACACTGAGTTCGAAGCCGACCGCAGGAAGCGTCTGGGTGAGGCAGCAGCGCAGCCACACCGGGTGCGCTACAAGAAACTGGCCTGATACATTCTTGCCTCTGCCTGAACATACAGGCAGCTCCCTGAACGGCCCGCTTCGGCGGGCCGTTTCCGTTTTACCCCTGCCATCCTTTGTGTTGCCAGTTATTTTCCTGCCCGCCAGGCTGAGTGCCCTCTGCTAGAGTTTCAACATCGAAAACGTCCTTGAGGCAAGCATGACTCATTCCCTGAGCGATTATCTGGCAAAGATCAAGCAGCGCGATGCCGATCAGCCCGAGTTCCACCAAGCCGTGGAGGAAGTTCTTACCAGTATCTGGCCTTTACTGGAGGCCACCCCACAGTATTTTGATAACGGCATTATCGACCGCCTGGTCGAACCCGAGCGCACAATCATTTTCCGGGTACCCTGGGTCGACGATGCGGGGGAAGTCCAGGTCAACCGCGGTTACCGGGTGCAGATGAACAGCGCCATCGGTCCCTACAAGGGCGGCCTGCGCTTTCATCCCTCGTGCGATCTGGGTGTACTGAAATTTCTCGCCTTCGAACAGGTATTCAAGAATGCCCTGACCACGCTGCCGCTAGGTGGCGGCAAGGGCGGCGCCGACTTCGATCCCAAGGGCAAGAGCGATGGCGAAGTCATGCGTTTCTGTCAGGCCTTCATGACGGAATTGTCCCGGCATATTGGCGAAGACCTGGATGTGCCGGCCGGCGACATCGGCGTCGGCCCGCGGGAGATCGGTTATATGTACGGCCAGTATCGCCGGATGACCAATCGCAATACCCCGGCCATGACCGGCAAGGGTCAGAGTTACGGCGGCAGTCTGTTCCGCACCGAGGCGACCGGCTATGGGGTAGTCTATTTTACCCAGGAGATGCTCAAGACCCGGGGGGCCGGCATAGAAGGCCAGCGTATCGCGGTCTCCGGGGCCGGCAACGTGGCGCAGCATGTGGTGTGCAAACTGCTGCAACTGGGCGGTATCGTGATATCGATGTCCGATTCAAACGGCACGCTACACAGCCCCGACGGCCTGACAGCCGAACAGTGGCAGGCGGTGCTCCACCTGAAAAATGACGGACACCGCAGCCTCGAGGAGCTTGATCAGCAATCCGGCCTGCGCTTTCTCAAGGGTTGCACCCCCTGGCACCTGGAGTGCGATATTGCCATCCCCTGCGCAACGCAGAACGAGCTGAACGCAGACG
>NZ_JBFGFI010000060.1:0-19194 GCF_041579695.1 Halopseudomonas sp. | reverse complement strand
GCAGCATGAGTATACCCAGCGTCTGATCGCAGCCGACCCAAAGGGTGATCCTGTGGCGGTGAACGCCGACGCACCGGTGATCCTGCGCGCAGAACAGCTAAGGGTCTGGTTTCCGATTCGCAAAGGTGTTCTGCGGCGTACCGTCGATCACGTCAAGGCCGTGACCGATGCCTCTTTCACTCTCAAAGCCGGGCATACTCTGGGCATTGTGGGCGAAAGCGGATCAGGCAAGACGACGCTGGGGCTGGCACTGCTGCGGCTGGTTGAAAGCCAGGGGCTGATCGAGTGCAATGGCAAGCGTCTGGATGGCTTGAGCCAGAATGCAGTGAGACCCATGCGCCGGCAGTTCCAGGTGGTGTTTCAGGATCCGTTCGGCAGTCTGAGCCCGCGCATGTCGATAGCCCAGATCATCAGCGAGGGACTGGAGATCCACGGCATCGGTACAGCGGCCGAGCGCGAGCAAATGGTTATCCAGGCGCTCGAGGAAGTGGGCCTGGAGCCGAGTAGCCGCCACCGCTACCCCCACGAGTTTTCCGGTGGTCAGCGGCAGCGTGTTGCGATAGCCAGGGCGCTGGTGCTCAAGCCATCGCTGATCCTGCTGGACGAGCCAACGTCAGCGCTGGACCGAACGGTGCAGGGTCAGGTGGTGGAGTTGCTCCGCGACCTCCAGCACAGGCACAATTTGAGTTACTTGTTTATCAGCCACGACCTGGCAGTGGTCAGAGCCCTCAGTCACGAGCTGATGGTGATACGCCAGGGTGAAATAGTCGAACAGGGTCCGGCCAGGGAGATATTTGCTTCACCGCAGCATGAATACACCCATCAGCTGCTTGAAGCCGCCTTCGCCAGACCGGTATCCGTCAACAAGGCCACAGATTTACTGGCCCAGTAGAAAACAGGAAACAAGCATGGGATTTCTAAGCGGTAAACGCGTACTTATCGTTGGCGTCGCCAGCAAACTGTCCATCGCCTCCGGCATCGCTGCGGCAATGCACCGCGAAGGCGCCGAGCTGGCATTCACCTACCAGAACGAGAAGCTCAAGGCCCGCGTAGAAGGTTTTGCCGCAGAATGGGGCTCCGGGCCCGAGCTTTGCTTCCCGTGCGATGTCGCCGATGATGCGCAGATTGACGAAGCATTTGCCCAGCTGGCCAAGAAGTGGGATGGCCTGGACTGCATCGTGCATTCGGTCGGCTTTGCCCCCGGTGATCAGCTCGACGGCGATTTCACCGAGGTGACTACCCGCGAAGGCTTCCGCATCGCCCACGATATCAGCGCATACAGTTTCGTTGCGCTGGCCAAGGCCGGCCGCGAGCTGATGAAAGGCCGCAACGGCAGCCTGTTGACCCTGTCGTACCTGGGCGCAGAACGCACCATGCCGAATTACAACGTGATGGGTATGGCCAAGGCCAGCCTCGAGGCCGGCGTGCGCTACCTGGCCACCAGCCTGGGCCCTGAAGGCACACGGGTGAACGCAGTCTCTGCCGGGCCTATCCGCACGCTCGCAGCATCGGGTATCAAGAGCTTCCGCAAGATGCTCTCGCATAACCAAAAGCAGACGCCGATGCGCCGCAACGTCACCATCGATGAAGTCGGCAACGCCGGCGCCTTCCTGTGCTCGGATCTGGCGTCCGGTATATCCGGCGAGATCATGTACGTCGATGGCGGTTTCAATATCACCGCGATGGGCAACCTGGAAGACTGACATATAGTCTTCCAGCAACCCAAAACAAAAAAGCCACACCTTTACAGGTGTGGCTTTTTTGTCGGCCGGAGTTTCCTCCGGCGCTCTCTACAACATTGTCGCGTCAGAAACGCTCGATGTCTGCCCTTTCTTTCAGGCTTTCCTGCAGTGCGGTGAAGTCCTGCTCACCGGTCTGGCCGGCGATAAAGCGCTTATACAGATCGCTTTCTGCTGCAGCCTGCAGGGACTCGGGTGTTGCTACGCCGCGCAGCTCAACAATCCACTGGCTGCCATCAGGCTGGCGAACATGTGCGTAAGCCGGCCTATCCTCTGGCGGACGGGGCATGGCGAACACGTTGCGCAGCAGAGGCTGCGGCAGCTCATTGTTGGAACGGTTGATGGCCTCGTGGCGTTCCCACGAGCCGTCCAGTTCCTCGGCGAGCTGACGTGGCTCGGTGCTGTCCGTCTCCAGCGCTTCAACCAGTTCAGACGCCTGTTCACGGGTCTGCTCAACTGCTTTCTGGAAGCGTAGCGTGTCGGCTATATCCGCGGATACCTCGTCGAGTGGGCGTTGCTTGGCACGCATGTGCTCCTTAACCCGGATAACGACGGAAGTATCAGCGTCAAGCTCAAGCAACTGGCTGTTGAGGCCATCCTGCAGCACCTCTTCGTCAAACGCTGCAGCCATGACTCTCGGGTTGGCAGCCAGCCCTTCGCCGCCTTCGCGACCGACCGGACCGATGGATTGAATCTCCAGATCCAGCGCGCGTGCCGGCTCGATCAGGTCGGGCGATTCGTAGGCCAGATTGGCCAGCTCGCGAGATGCCTCGACGTACCGGCGTTCGACCTGCTCGGCCTTCAGCTCCTCAACCAGGCTCTCGCGCATTGACTCCAGGCTTGGCAGCTCGGGGGCAGAAACATCGGTCAGCTTGATCAGGTGATAACCGAAGCTGGTACGCACCGGATCAGACACCTCGCCTTCCTCCAGTGCAAACAGAGCCTCATCGAAGGCGGGATCGAAGCTGCCACGGACCGTGTAGCCCAGATCGCCAGCGCTGGCTACTGTGCCTATGTCGTCGGATACATCTTCGACTACCTGGGCAAACTCCTCGCCCTCCTCCAGACGTTCCCGGGCTGCACGCACCTGTTCCAGTGCCTGCTCCTCGGTAACATCATCAGTTACTTCGATGAGAATGTGCGATGCCCGGCGCTGTTCGGTCAGGTTGCCTATTTCACGTTCGTACAGGGCCTGCAGGGCCTGCTCATCGACTTCAACCTGATCAAAGAAATCGTCACGGGACAACTCGACGACTTCCAGCACGACCTGCTCTTCAGTCATGAACTGGTCTGCATTCGCGGTGTAATAGGATTCGATTTCTTCTTCACTGACATTGACCTCATCGCGCTGGATGGGCAGTTCAATCACGGCAAAATCGCGCGTCTGCTCTTCCAGGCGGGCCAGTTGCAGTCGCTCCGCCTGAGTGGCGAAGGCAGTCGCTTCGAAGGCGTTGCGCAGCTGGGCCAGCAACAGCTCCTGGCGCACCAGATTGCGGAATGCCATACGCGAGCCCAGGCCCATATTGCGGATCACTATGTCGAACCGATTCGCGTCGAACTGACCGTCTACCTGGAAGTCCGGCGTGGACAGGATCAACTGGTCAATCATTGCCTCGGAAATGTGCAGATCGAACTCTTGCGCGCCGTCAACCAGCACAGCCCGCTCAATCAGCCCGTCGAGGACTGACTGGCGCAAAAGCGCATCGTCGATCATGTTGGGATCGAAATTATCGTTGAGCTGCTGCAGCTGCTGCACCAGTTGGCGACGTTGCAGCGCGACTGCCTGCTCGAGCTCGATCCTGGTGATTTCCGTGTCATTGACCTCGGCAGCGGTCTGTTCGTTGCTTCCGAAACGGCTGATGGATTCCCAGCCGGTCAAAGCGAAAATCAGCACAATGACGCCCACGATCACCTTCGCGACCCAGCTTTGCGCATTGTCCCTCATTTGTTGCAGCATCTTGCCCCCGAAACCCTAGTCGTCAACAGCCGCCCTATGGCGCTGCGTGTACCGTCGATCATGGATCGCCGGCCTATTATTCTGTCTTAAACAAAAAAGGCGCATCAGGGATGATGCGCCTTTCTGGAAACTGACCGAACCACGTGAGTGGAAACTTGCCTCAACAGCGATGATGGCTGCGCCTGGCTATGGTTCGAAGTAGATACCAGGGCTTTCGCCCCGACACAGACAATCAGTAACTGGACGCGCTCAGTTCACAGCGTCCTTCAGTGCCTTACCGGCTTTGAAGCCCGGAATCTTGGCGGCGCTGATTTCAATCGGCTTACCAGTCTGCGGGTTGCGGCCGGTGCGGGCAGCGCGATCCTTCACAGCGAAGGTACCAAAACCGACCAGGACAACCGAATCACCGGCCTTCAGGGCGTCAGTGATGGACTCGATGACGGCGTCAAGAGCACGGCCGGCAGCAGCTTTAGGAATATCGGCGGAAGCGGCGATGGCATCAATCAATTCAGACTTGTTCACTCTAAGTCCCCTTATTAGTTTCAAATGAGTTGTTAGTCGTTATGTAAGCTTGTGGTCTTAGCAAAGCTGTGGCCAGTCAGCATACCTGCAAAGGTCGAAGCACGCTTTATAGCAAGCGGTCAAAAACCGTGTCAAGGAATGCCTGTGGTACCGCCGGTCCGCTTGTGAACGTATTGCCCTGTTGGGCGCCTGCTCGGAAGCGGACCGCTGCTACCTCAGTGAGTACTGATACGCTTTTTCGTATCGGTAGCCTGATTGTCATCCTTTGCAACCATCTCTTCAACCCCTTCTTGCAAGGGCTCCGGCACGTATTGCAGCGCAATCTGCAACACTTCGTCAATCCATTTCACCGGCTTTATCTCAATATCCTGCTTGATGTTATCCGGTATCTCCTTGAGATCACGGATATTGTCGTAGGGAATGATGACCGTTTTGATGCCGCCGCGATGCGCCGCGAGCAGCTTTTCCTTGAGTCCACCGATCTGCAGAACCTGCCCACGAAGGGTGATTTCCCCGGTCATGGCAACGTCCGCGCGCACCGGAATGCGGGTCAGTGCCGAGACCAAGGCAGTGCACATGCCTACGCCTGCGCTGGGGCCATCCTTGGGCGTGGCACCCTCGGGAACGTGGATATGGATGTCATGTTTCTCGTGGAAATCTCCGCCCAGGCCCAGGCTGTTGGCACGGCTGCGGACCACAGTCAGTGCGGCACTGATCGACTCCTGCATTACGTCGCCCAGGGACCCGGTCTTGATCTGGCGGCCCTTGCCGGGCACCACAGCGGCTTCCAGACTGAGCAGCTCGCCACCTACCTGGGTCCAGGCAAGACCCGTTACCTGGCCGATCTGGTCGGTCTCCTCGGCCAGCCCGTATTTGAACTTGCGCACGCCCAGCAGTTCTTCCAGCAGGACGCCATCGACCACGACCTTGTTCTTGGCCTTGCTGCCGACCTGAGTTCTTACCACCTTGCGGCACAGCTTGGCGATCTGCCGCTCGAGTCCACGCACACCTGCTTCACGGGTGTAATAGCGGATAATGTCGCGCAGGGATTCGCGGGTAAAGGTCAGCTCATCCTTCTTCAGCCCGTTGTTCTTGATCTGCTTGGCAACCAGATAGCGCTCGGCAATGTTGATCTTTTCATCCTCGGTGTAACCGGGGATGCGGATGACCTCCATGCGGTCCAGCAAGGGCGCCGGAATGTTCATCGAGTTGGCGGTACAGATGAACATCACGTCCGAAAGGTCATAATCGACCTCCAGATAATGGTCGTTGAAGTTGTGGTTCTGCTCTGGATCGAGCACCTCGAGCAGCGCCGACGAAGGATCGCCGCGCATATCGGTGCCCATCTTGTCGATTTCATCGAGCAGGAACAGCGGGTTCCGCACCCCCGCCTTGGACATCTTCTGGATAACCTTGCCCGGCAGCGAGCCTATGTAGGTCCGGCGGTGTCCACGGATCTCGGCTTCGTCCCGCACACCACCCAGGGCCATGCGGACAAACTTGCGATTGGTCGCGCGCGCCAGGGATTCGCCGAGCGATGTCTTGCCGACGCCGGGAGGCCCCACCAGACAGAGCACAGGCCCTTTCAGCTTGCGTACGCGCTTCTGTACCGCCAGGTACTCAAGAATGCGCTCCTTGACCTCCTCAAGGCCGTAATGGTCGGCATCCAGCACCGCTTCGGCACGCTCTGGGTCGTGCCGCACCTTGCTGGCCTTCTTCCACGGCACATTGGCCAACCATTCGATGTAGGATCTGACAACGGTGGCTTCGGCCGACATCGGCGACATCATCTTCAGTTTGTTCAGCTCTGCGGTGGCCTTGGCGTGAGCCTCCTTGCTCATTCCTGCTCCATCCACCTTGGCTTTGAGCTCGTCGAATTCGTTGTTGCCATCCTCGCCGCTACCCATTTCCTTCTGGATAGCCTTCATCTGTTCGTTCAGGTAGTACTCGCGCTGACTGCGCTCCATCTGCTTCTTGACTCGGCCGCGGATGCGCTTTTCCACCTGCAGCAAATCAATCTCGCTGTCGAGCACACCGAGCACATGCTCGACCCGGTCGCGTAGCGGCAGAATCTCGAGTATTTCCTGTTTCTGATCCAGCTTCAGGGTCAGATGCGCAGCCATGGTATCTACCAGGCGGCCGGGCTCTTCAATACTGGAGAGCGACGACAGCACTTCGGCCGGTACCTTCTTGCCCAGCTGGACGAACTGCTCGAACTGACTCATCAGGCTGCGAATCAGCACTTCCGCCTCACGCGCGTCCAGCTCGCTTTCCTCCAGCGGTGTGGCGCGCGCAAGCTGGTAGGTAACCAGCTCGTCAACCTGCTCGATGCGCGCACGCTGTTCGCCTTCGACCAGGACCTTGACGGTGCCGTCGGGCAGCTTCAGCAGCTGCAGGATGGTTGCTATGGTACCCAGGCTGTAAATGCCATCCTGGCCCGGATCATCCTCGCTGGGATCGCGCTGGGCCACCAGCAGTACCTGCTTGTCGCCTGCCATCGCCGCTTCCAGCGCTTCGATGGATTTGTCGCGGCCCACAAACAGCGGGATGACCATGTGGGGATAGACCACTACATCGCGTAGCGGCAGGAGCGGAAATTCGCTAGGTGTCGTCATGGCTGAGACTCGCTTGCTGGGGGGCGCAATTATCGACCGCACCCGTAATAAAAGTGTCCATGAATTCAAAGATGGGGGCAGCGGAAGGAAAAAACAAGCCACTAAACATTGCGATACAACAGAAGGCTGCCGAATGGCTGCAGCAAAAAAAACGCCCGACGCCCTTTCGGGTGCCGGGCGCTGGTTACCAACCGGGTCATTCTTCCGGCATGGCCTTTGGCGGGTTCTCGGTGGAATCGTAGATCAACAGCGGCTTGGCGTCGCCGTTGATCACGTTCTCGTCGATCACCACCTTGCTGACATGCTCCGCAGACGGGATGTCATACATGGTATCGAGCAGCACATTCTCAAGAATCGAACGCAGGCCCCGGGCCCCGGTCTTACGCTCCAGAGCGCGGTTGGCGATAGCCTTGAGCGCGTCTGTACGGAATTCCAGACTCACATCTTCCATTTCGAACAGGCGTCCGTACTGCTTGGTCAGCGCGTTCTTTGGTTCGGTGAGGATCTGAATCAGCGCCGCTTCGTCGAGCTCGTCCAGCGTAGCGATAACCGGTAGACGACCCACAAACTCGGGAATCAGGCCGAAACGTACCAGATCTTCCGGCTCGACACCCTTGAGGGTCTGACCGACTTTCTTGCCCACGTCCTGGCTGCGCACCTTGGCGCTGAAACCGATTCCGCTTTTCTCGGAGCGGTCACGAATAACCTTTTCCAGACCCGAGAAGGCACCACCACAGATGAACAGAATGTTACGCGTGTCCACCTGCAGAAACTCTTGCTGAGGGTGCTTGCGCCCGCCCTGGGGCGGCACTGAGGCAACGGTGCCTTCGATCAGCTTGAGCAGCGCCTGCTGTACGCCTTCGCCGGAAACGTCACGGGTAATCGAGGGGTTGTCCGACTTGCGCGAAATCTTGTCGATCTCGTCAATGTAGACGATACCCATCTGGGCCTTCTCCACATCGTAGTCGCACTTCTGCAACAGTTTCTGGATGATATTCTCGACATCCTCACCCACGTAACCCGCTTCAGTCAGCGTGGTTGCGTCAGCGATGGTGAAAGGCACATTGAGCAGCCGCGCCAGTGTTTCCGCCAGCAGCGTCTTGCCCGAGCCGGTCGGCCCGATCATCAGAATATTGCTCTTGCCGAGCTCGACGTCGTCCTTGCCCTCGCGCTGATTGAGTCGCTTGTAGTGGTTGTACACCGCAACGGACAGCACCTTCTTGGCGCGCTCCTGGCCGATCACGTACTGATCGAGGATGCCACAGATCTCCTTCGGCGAAGGCAGCTTGGCGCCACTACTTTCAGCCTGGCTTTCCTGTACTTCCTCACGGATTATGTCGTTGCACAAATCCACGCACTCATCACAGATGAATACGGAGGGGCCGGCAATCAGCTTGCGCACTTCATGCTGGCTTTTGCCGCAGAAGGAGCAATACAGCAGCTTGCCGTTGTCGTCACCCTTCCCAGTCATATCGGTCATCTAAAACCCCTGCTAACGTTCACTCTTGTGCACAAAGATGGGGGCAATACCGCCACTTTGCAAGTGCAACACTGTCAATGCATACCGGCACTTCACCAGGGAAGGCTGGCTAAAAAGGCCTCGGAACAGACTTCCGGGGCCAGGCCAGGCGCTAAGCCAGGCCGCTTTATTCACCGATTTCGCGGCTCGTCATGACCTTGTCGATCAAGCCATAGGTAACGCTTTCTTCCGCATTCATGAAACGGTCACGATCAGTATCGCGCTCGATCACCTCAAGGGTCTGGCCGGTGTGGTGCGCCAGAATCTTGTTCAGCTTATCGCGGATATTGAGGATCTCCTTGGCGTGGATCTCGAAATCCGACGCCTGACCCTGGAAACCACCCAGCGGCTGGTGAATCATCATGCGCGAATTGGGCAAGGCGAAACGCTTGCCCGGCTCGCCACCGGCGAGCAGGAATGAACCCATGCTGGCCGCCTGACCGATGCACAGGGTGCTTACATTGGGCTTGATGAACTGCATGGTGTCGTAGATCGCCATACCGGCAGTCACAGACCCGCCTGGCGAGTTGATGTATAGATGGATATCCTTGTCGGGATTCTCCGATTCCAGAAACAGCAGCTGGGCCACGACCAGGTTGGCCATGTAGTCCTCTACCTGCCCCACCAGAAAGATCACGCGCTCCTTGAGGAGACGGGAATAGATGTCATAGGAGCGTTCGCCCCGGGCTGACTGCTCGACAACCATGGGCACCAGACCGCCTGCTGCCTTAACATCCGGTGGAAACTGATTGAAGCTGTTATGCGTCATGGATTGAAATCACTCCGATTGAACCTGTCGCGAAAAAACGAAAGCCAGCCCTAAGGCTGGCTCACGCATTGCTTGAGTTGTTGACGAGCTTACTCGCCGGCGCCGGCCTCGGCTTCGTCAGACTCAAGGTCCTTGGCTGACTGGGCTGGCTTCACGGCGTCTTCATAGGGGACCTGCTTGCTGGTCACCTGAGCCTTCTGCAAAACAGTATCCACCACTTGCTCTTCGAGCACAACCGACTGAATCTCTGCTAATTGTTGCTCATTCTGGTAGTACCAGTTCACCACTTGCTCAGGTTCCTGGTAGGCAGATGCCAGCTCTTCGACCATCGCACGAACGCGATCGTTATCAGGCTTGATCTCGTTCTGCTTGACTACTTCGGCTACGACCAGGCCGAGGGAAACGCGGCGCTTGGCCTGCTCTTCGAACAGTTCAGCGGGCAGTTGCTCGGGCTTGATGTTGGCACCGCCGAACTGCTGGACGGCCTGCTCCCGCAGACGATCGATCTCGCTGCTGACCAGAGCCTTGGGTACGTCGATGCTGTTGGTCGCGAGCAGACCATCCATGACCTGGGTCTTGACCTTGGTCTTGATTGCCTGGCGCAGTTCGCGCTCCATGTTCTTGCGTACTTCGGCACGGAACCCTTCGATTCCACCCTCTTCCACGCCGAACTTGGCGAAGAACTCATCATTGAGCTCAGGCAGAGCCGGGGCCGCTACAGAGTGGACCATGACATCGAATTCGGCGGGCTTGCCGGCCAGCTCGAGATTCTGATAATCCTCGGGGAAAGTCACGTTCAGGGTGACCGAATCACCGGCCTTCGCGCCGACCAGACCGTCCTCGAAGCCCGGAATCATGCGACCGGAGCCCAGCACGATCTCGGTGTTGTTCGCGGTACCGCCCTGGAAGGGTTCGCCATCCACGCGGCCGACAAAGTCGACCTTCAACTGGTCGCCGTTTTCTGCAGCACGCTCGACTGTCTCGAACTGAGTGTTCTGCTTGCGCAGGATTTCGAGCATGTTCTCGAGGTCTTCGTCACGCACTTCGGACTCGGTGCGCTCGACCTTGATGTCACCAAAATCGCCCAGGGTGATTTCCGGATAGACTTCAAAAGTGGCTACGTATTCGAAATCCTTGCCTTCGTCCAGCTGCTTGGGCTCGACGCTCGGAGCGCCTGCCGGATTGAGCTTCTCCTGCATGATGGCTTCATAGAAGGAAGACTGGATGACTTCACCCATGACTTCCTGACGGGCAGAGCCGCCAAAACGCTTGCGTATCACGCTCATCGGCACCTTGCCAGGACGAAACCCATCGACTTTGGCGCGACTGGCAGTCTGCTGCAGGCGCTTGTTGACCTCGGATTCGATGCGGTCAGCCGGAATGCCGACAGTCATGCGGCGCTCAAGGCCGGAGGTGGTTTCAACCGAAACTTGCATGGAGAGTCCTCGTGAACGAACAGATTAATTAGTGATTTCGTAAAAGCCGAACAGTCTAATCGCTTACGCAATGGAAGTCATCACCAGTGGTGGCGCGGGCGGGAAATACCATTGCGCTACGTGACCGCATATTATTACGCGATCGTCTGTGAGGACAGAATATGCTCAAAATCGGCGCTGCCATCATGCTGTGACAATAGCCATGCAATCGCGCGCTCCCTGCACGCCGCTCAGCGCACAGCGGTGCTGGCAATCATAGAGCGATATCAAAATAGCACCCACAGGCAAGCCCGCCCGGACGGATGAGCGGAAAACTGCCTTGCTGGATTTACAACGCTTGTTAGATGGTGCGGACGGGGAGACTCGAACTCCCACACCTTGCGGCGCCAGAACCTAAATCTGGTGTGTCTACCAATTCCACCACGTCCGCAAAAGAGGACCTGCAAAGAACAACGCCAGGCCGAAGCCTGGCGCTTGAAAAAATGGGGTGGACGATGGGTTTCGAACCCACGACAACAGGAGTCACAATCCTGTGCTCTACCAACTGAGCTACGCCCACCATTACTGCTTGCTACTAGCTTCACCATACAGGCCGCGTTGCGATGGTGCACCCGGCAGGACTCGAACCTGCGACCATCCGCTTAGAAGGCGGATGCTCTATCCAACTGAGCTACGGGCGCCTTGCGCACCTTCGGATTACCTAGGGTATCCTGAAATGCCCGCCATGACAGCTCTGGGCTGTAAAAGCGGTGGAGCCTGATCGCCTTCCAAACCGGTCATGCGGTGTTTGTGAAGCGGGGCGAATAATACTCAGCCACCTTTTCCACGTCAACGTTTGTGTGCCGTTTTTTTAATTATTTGAGTGAGTTAAGGAAGTTGCGTGATAAACCGGGCGATCCAGCACCGCAGTCTTTTGCCAGCCGCGCTAGCGTGCGACAATTGCGGTCTTCTTTTGTTTGTGCCAGGAACTCAATGAACGCCAAACTCATCGACGGCAAGCAGATTGCCGCCCATATTCGCCAGGACATTGCCAGCAAGGTAGCAGCGCGCCGTGAACGCGGTCTACGTGCACCCGGGCTTGCAGTTATTCTGGTCGGCCAGGATCCTGCTTCTCAGGTCTATGTCAGCCACAAACGCAAGGACTGCGAGGAAGTCGGGTTCATTTCACGCTCCCACGACCTTCCTGCCGAAACGTCCCAAGCCGATTTACTGGCGCTGGTCGACAGCCTGAATGAGGATGGCGAGATCGACGGCATTCTCGTCCAGCTGCCCTTGCCGGCGCACCTCGATGCATCGCAACTGCTGGAGCGCATCCGCCCGGACAAGGACGTTGATGGTTTCCATCCATTTAATATAGGTCGTCTGGCCCAGCGCATGCCGATGCTGCGCCCCTGCACTCCGTTCGGGGTTATCCGTCTGCTGCAGAGCACCGGCGTCGATCTGTACGGGCTCAACGCGGTCGTCGTCGGCGCCTCGAACATCGTCGGTCGCCCGATGGCGCTGGAACTACTATTGGCTGGCTGCACCACCACCATCACCCACCGTTTCACCAAGGATCTTGCCGATCACGTCAGCCGTGCCGATTTGCTGGTCGTCGCCGTCGGCAAGCCAGGGATCGTGCGCGGGGAATGGGTCAAGCCGGGAGCAATCGTGATTGATGTGGGGATCAACCGCACCGACGCCGGCCGCCTGACGGGTGACGTGGAATTTAAAACCGCCGCGGAACGGGCCAGCTGGATTACGCCAGTACCCGGCGGCGTCGGTCCGATGACCCGGGCCTGTCTGCTGGAAAATACCCTGCATGCAGCCGAGCACCTGCACCCTTGATTACTCCCGGCATGACTGGTTGACCGGGCTCCTGCCCGGTTCAGCTCGTTACAAACTGCCGGTACTGCCTCCATCGACGGGCAAGTTGATTCCATTGATAAACGCAGCGGCAGGTGAGGCGAGAAAACCTACCGCATTGGCAAACTCCTCGGGCCGACCAAAGCGTTTGACCGGGATCGCCGCCCGCATGCCCTGGGACACCTCATCCGTCGTTTTGCCACTGCCCTGTGCGATATGCCCGATCAGACTGTCCAGGCGGGCGGTCTGAGTCAGTCCGGGAAGCACATTGTTAACGGTAATACCGTCAACTCCCAGCTCACCGGCCAGCGTCTTGGCCCAGTTCGCCATCGCCGCACGGACGCTGTTCGACACGCCCAGATTGGGGATTGGTGCCTTGACCGAGGTCGAGAGCACGTTGAGGATACGACCGTACCCTGCCGACCGCATGCCCGGCAGCAACAGATGCAAAAGCGTCTGTGCGGCGATCAGGTGCTGACCTAAGGCATCGGCATAAGCATCCGGTTTCGCCTGATGCGCTGGACCGGGAGCCGGCCCACCGGTGTTGTTAACCCAAATATGCATTGGGCCCTTCTCCAGCTCGGCAGCCACTGCGGCAGACAGCGCCGCAATATCGGCGGCGTCCACGGCGATATAACTGTGGGTCTGACCCTGCCCTGCAGCCAGGCTCTGACAGACGCGCGCCAGCTTGTCTTCGGTGCGCGCCAATACCACCACTTCCGCGCCCTGTTCTGCCAACTGGCGCGCACAGGCCTCGCCCAGCCCCTGGCTGGCGCCGCAGACCAGAGCGCGTTTTCCTGATAGATCGAGATTCATATGCATACTCCTTAGCTGAAACTATCACCCGGCACGCGAACCCAACCTTCCATCAACACCCGCGCACTGCGGCTCATGATGGCTTTCTTCACAGTCCATGCGCCATTCACCTGTTTCGCTTCAGCGCCTACACGCAACGTTCCCGATGGATGACCGAAAACCACTGACGTACGATCACCACCGCCTGCGGCGAGATTCACCAGGGTGCCGGGGATCGCTGCGGCTGTACCGATAGCAACAGCGGCGGTACCCATCATCGCATGGTGCATCTTGCCCATCGATAATGCGCGCACCAGCAGATCAACTTCACTGGCGGCTATCTGTTTGCCGCTGGACGAAATGTAATCCGCCGGTGGCGCCACAAACGCGACCTTCGGCGTGTGCTGGCGATCGGCTGCTTCGTCGACATGCTTGATCAAACCCATTTTGACCGCGCCGTGGGCACGTATGGTTTCGAATTTCAGCAGCTCATCAATGTTGCTATTGAGCGCGTCCTGCAATTCCGTACCGTTACAGCCAACGTCAGCCGCATTGATAAAGATAGTCGGAATACCCGCATCAATCATCGTGGCCTGCAACGCGCCCACGCCTGGCACGTCAAGCTCGTCCACCAGGTTGCCGGTGGGGAACATCGACCCGCTTGCGCCGTCTTCGTCGGCTGCCGGATCCATGAATTCAATCTGCACTTCGGCCGCCGGAAAGGTCACGCCGTCCAGCTCGAAGTCGCCGGTTTCCTGCACTTCACCGTTGGTCATGGGGATATGGGCAACGATGGTCTTGCCAATATTGGCCTGCCAGATCCGCACCACGGCAGTGCCGTTCTGCGGTACGCGGGAAGCATCGACCAGACCGGAACTGATTGCGAACGCGCCCACCGCGGCGGACAAGTTGCCGCAATTGCCACTCCAGTCAACAAACGGCTTGTCGATGGAGACCTGGCCGAACAGATAATCAACGTCGTGCTCCGGCTGGGTAGGCGGCGCGAGAATCACCGTCTTGCTGGTGCTCGACGTCGCTCCACCCATGCCATCGGTCTGTTTGCCGTAGGGATCGGGACTACCGATCACCCGCAGCAGGAAATTATCCCGCGCTTTGCCTGGCACCTGCGCCGCATCGGGCAAGTCCTGTAGCCGGAAGAAAACACCCTTACTGGTACCGCCACGCATATAGGTGGCAGGTATTTTGATCTGTGGCTTATGAGCCATGCTTTTGCTCCCAAGAACAATAGACGAAAACGTAAATGTAGCGGGCGCATTGACTGCTTCACCCGGTCCGCCGCAGCGTTGCCACTCCGGTGGATCGGACCGTCGATGCCCAGGGTCGAAAACTGCTCCTGCGTTTTCGACACTTCCGCCATCCATGGCGGTCGGATTGGCATCGTCGAGCGTACAGGGATGTATTTACAGCGTGTCCGAGCCACCGGAGTGGTGGCGAAGCTGACGCAATTACATCCCAGTCAATGCTTCCTGGCACTCAGCCCAGCGCTTTATGCCTTTGAGCATCCTGAAAGAGGGGAAATCAAACCGCGCCTTCAGCCTCCAGGAAATCCTGGGCAAAGCGTTGCAGCACACCGCCGGCGTCAAAGATCGAGACCTCTTCCTGAGTATCCAGACGGCAAGTGACTGGCACCTCTACCCGCTCACCATTCTTGCGATGAATCACCAGTGTCATGGCGCTACGCGGCTTGATCTCACCGGTCACATCAAAGGTCTCGGTGCCATCGATCGCCAGAGTCTTGCGTGTGGTGCCCGGCTCGAACTCAAGCGGCAATACGCCCATGCCCAGCAAATTGGTGCGGTGAATACGCTCGAAACCCTCGGCCGCAATCGCCTCTACCCCCGCCAATCGCACACCCTTGGCCGCCCAGTCGCGGGATGAACCCTGACCATAGTCAGCGCCGGCAATGATGATCAGCGGCTGCTTGCGTTCCATGTAGGTCTCGATGGCCTCCCACATCCGGGTCACCTTGCCCTCTGGCTCGATACGCGCCAGCGAGCCCTGCTTGACCTTGCCGTCCTCCACCACCATTTCGTTCAACAGCTTGGGGTTGGCAAAAGTCGCACGCTGGGCAGTCAGGTGATCGCCGCGGTGGGTCGCATAGGAATTGAAGTCGACCTCCGGCACACCCATCTTGTGCAGGTACGCACCAGCAGCGCTGTCGAGCATGATCGCGTTGGACGGAGACAGGTGGTCGGTGGTGATGTTGTCACCCAGCACCGCCAGTGGACGCATGCCGGTCAGCGAGCGCTCACCGGCCAGTGCACCTTCCCAGTAAGGGGGGCGGCGGATATAAGTACTCATGGGACGCCAGTCATACAACGGGTTGACGTTCTGCGCCTCGCGAGTGATATCGAACATGGGGATATAGACATCCCGGTATTGCTGAGGCTTAACGCTCTGCTTGACGATGGCGTCGATCTCTTCATCGCTGGGCCAGATGTCTTTCAGGGTGATTTCATTGCCGTTCTGGTCGGTACCCAGCACATCCTTTTCGATGTCGAAGCGAATGGTGCCGGCAATCGCATAGGCGACGACCAGCGGCGGCGATGCGAGGAATGCCTGCTTGGCAAAGGGGTGAATACGGCCATCGAAGTTGCGGTTACCCGAAAGCACCGCGGTAGCATACAGATCGCGCTCGATCACTTCCTTCTGAATAACCGGGTCCAGCGCGCCGCTCATGCCATTACAGGTAGTGCAGGCGAAGGCCACCACACCAAAGCCCAGTTGCTCCAGCTCACCGAGCAGATCAGCTTCTTCCAGGTACATCTTGACCGTCTTGGAGCCCGGTGCCAAAGAGGTTTTCACCCAGGGCTTGCGCAGCAGACCCAGCTTGTTGGCATTACGCGCTATGAGCCCGGCCGCGATCATGTTGCGCGGGTTGCTGGTGTTGGTGCAGCTGGTGATGGCGGCGATGATCACCGCGCCATCGGGCATCTTGCCTTCTTCGTTCTCGATCGTACCGCTGATGCCCCGCGAGGCCAGCTCGGAGGTCGGCAGCAAGGCATGGGGATTGGACGGGCCCGCCATGGTACGCGCGACGCTGGACAGGTCGAACTTGAGCACCCGCTCGTATTCGGCGCCTGCAAGGCTGTCTGCCCACAGGCCGGTTTCCTTCGCGTACTGCTCGACCAGCTTGACCTGGTCATCTTCACGGCCGGTCAGCTTGAGATAGTCGATGGTCTGTTCGTCTATATAGAACATCGCGGCGGTGGCGCCATACTCGGGCGTCATGTTCGAGATCGTGGCACGATCGCCAATGGTCAGGCGGCTGGCGCCTTCACCGTAAAATTCCAAGTAGGCTCCCACTACCCGCTCCTTGCGCAGGAACGCGGTCAGCGCCAGTACCAGGTCGGTACTGGTGATGCCGGGCTGGAGCTTACCGGTCAGCTCCACACCAATGATGTCGGGCAGGCGCATCCAGGAGGCGCGGCCGAGCATGACGCTTTCAGCTTCCAGCCCGCCAACGCCCACCGAAATCACGCCCAGCGCATCGACCATCGGCGTGTGGCTGTCGGTGCCCACACAGGTATCCGGGAACGCCACACCGTCGGCAACCTGGACCACCGGAGACATCTTCTCCAGGTTGATCTGGTGCATGATGCCATTGCCTGGGGGGATCACATCGACGTTCTTGAACGCGGTCTTGGTCCAGTTGATAAAGTGGAAGCGGTCGTCGTTGCGGCGGTCTTCGATGGCGCGATTCTTCTCGAAGGCATCTTCCTCGAAACCGGCGTGCTCGACTGCCAGCGAATGGTCGACAATCAGCTGGGTGGGTACCACTGGATTGACCTTGGCCGGGTCACCGCCCTTCTCGGCGATCGCATCGCGCAGACCTGCCAGGTCGACCAAAGCAGTCTGACCAAGAATGTCATGACACACTACACGGGCCGGGAACCAGGGAAAGTCCAGGTCGCTCCGACGCTCGATAAACTGCTTGAGTGATTCAGTGAGCATATCCGGCTCACAGCGGCGCACCAGATTTTCCGCGTGGATACGCGAAGTATAGGGCAGCTTGGCGTAGGCGCCGGGCTGGATGGCATCGACCGCTTCGCGGGTATCGAAGTAATCCAGATCGGTGCCGGGCAGGGACTTGCGGTATTGGGTATTCATGGCATCAGGACTCATCAGGTAATCGGTGGCTGGGACCGGCTTCTTTGCCGTGCTCCAGAACCCTGGAAACCCTGACGTTGAGGTATATGCGTCGGCGTCATTGAGGACCGACCGGGCTGGACACGCTGTAAATACGTCCTTGTACGCTCGGCGATGCCCGTCCCTGGGCATCGACGGTCCAGCCCGGTCGATCCTCAACGCCGCTGAATGGCATCAGTGCTCAGTCAGCGTTTCCTTAGTGCATTTTTTAGCGCTTCTCGATCGGCTCGACGGTACGCGGCTCAACACCCACATACTCGGCACTCGGACGAATAATGCGGTTATCCGCGCGCTGCTCCATCACGTGGGCAGCCCAGCCGGTCAGGCGGCTCATCACGAATATCGGTGTGAACAGCTTGGTCGGAATGCCCATGAAATGGTAGGCCGATGCGTGGAAGAAGTCGGCGTTGCAGAACAGTTTCTTCTCGCGCCACATGACTTCTTCGCAGCGCACGGATACCGGATAGAGCACGGTATCGCCCACATCCTTGGCCAGCTTCTCGGACCACTGCTTGATGATCTCGTTGCGCGGATCGGACGTGCTGTAGATCGCGTGACCGAAACCCATGATCTTTTCCTTGCGCTCGAGCATGCCCATCATTTCTTTTTCGGCGTGCTCGGGGCTGGTGAAGCTCTCGATCATGTCCATCGCAGCTTCATTGGCGCCACCGTGCAGCGGGCCACGCAGGGAGCCGATGGCCCCGGTTACGCAACTGTGCATATCCGATAGCGTTGAAGCGCAGACGCGAGCGGTAAAGGTAGAGGCGTTGAATTCGTGCTCTGCGTACAGGATCAGCGACACGTTCATGGTCTGCTCGTGCAGTGCGCTGGGCTTTTCGCCACGCAGCATGTGCAGGAAATGTGCGCCGACCGAATCATCATCTGTGTTTTCGTCAATACGCACGCCATCGTGGGTATAGCGATACCAGTAGCAGATAATTGACGGGAACGCGGCGAGCAGGCGATCAGTCGCATCCTGCTGCTGGCTGAAGTCGGCTTCGGTTTCCAGGTTACCCAGCATCGAGCAACCGGTGCGCATCACATCCATCGGATGAGCGTCTTTCGGGATGCGCTCGAGCACTTCCTTCAGCGCCTGCGGCAAGCCGCGCAGGCTCTTCAGTTTGCTCTTGTAGGAGTCCAGCTCCGCCTGGGTCGGTAGCTCGCCCTTGAGAATCAGGTGCGCGACTTCTTCAAACTGGCAGTTGGCGGCCAGGTCCTTCACATCATAACCGCGGTAGGTCAGGCCGGAACCAGTTTGCCCTACTGTAGACAATGCGGTCTTGCCCGCTACCTGGCCACGCAGGCCCGCGCCACTCAGTTTCTTTGCTTCAGCCATATTCGTTCTCCTTCTTGTCAGGTGCCCGTCTTGCAATGCAAGGCGGTTCAGGATTTTTTCTGTGCGAAGAGGGCGTCGAGCTTCTGCTCGAAATCGTGGTAATTGATGCGCTCGTACAGCTCCATGCGGGTCTGCATGGTATCGATCACGTTCTGCTGGGTACCATCGGTGCGAATCGCGTTGTAGACGTTTTCCGCAGCCTTGTTCATTGCGCGGAAGGCGGACAGCGGATAAAGCACCAGGGATACATCGGCGTTAGCCAGCTCGTCGGTAGTGAACAACGGCGTGGCACCAAATTCGGTGATGTTGGCCAGAATCGGCGCATTCACCTTGGACGCGAACAGCTTGTACATCTCAAGCTCGGTGATGGCCTCAGGAAAGACCATGTCAGCACCCGCTTCCACGCAGGCTGCCGCACGATCCAGCGCTGATTCCAGGCCTTCGACGGCCAGCGCATCGGTACGCGCCATGATCACGAAACTGTCGTCGGT
>NZ_JBFGFI010000059.1:0-19248 GCF_041579695.1 Halopseudomonas sp. | reverse complement strand
TCACATGCTCAATGCGCAGACCACCTCCGGCGCACTGTATGAGGTGGATATGCGTCTGCGTCCTTCCGGCGAGTCAGGTCTGCTGGTCAGTTCGCTGGCATCCTATGCACGGTACCAGCGTGAAGAGGCCTGGACCTGGGAGCATCAGGCCCTGGTCAGGGCGCGTGTGCTGGCCGGATGCAAGCGCCTGAGCCACCGGTTCCACGTATTGCGCGCCGAGGTGCTTGGCAAGCAGCGCGACGAGGCGGCGCTGCGTGCGGAGGTGGTTGGCATGCGGCAAAAAATGCGCGATAACCTGGGAACCAAGGCGACCAGGGCGGGATTTGATCCCTCGGCATTCACCGGGCAGGCGTTGTTTGATCTGAAGCAGGATGCCGGAGGTATCGTCGATATCGAATTTATGGTGCAATATGCCGTCCTGGCCTGGTCGTGCCAGCATCCCGAATTGCTGCGGTACACCGACAACATCCGAATACTTGATGGGCTGCGGGACGCCGGATTGGTATCCGGTGACGATGTACAGCGTCTGCAGGAGGCTTACAAGGCCTATCGCGCAGCGGCCCACCGCCTGGCATTGCAAAAGCAGCCAGGCAAAGTGAGTGGCGACCAGTTTCATGATTTTCGCCGCGCCGTCATGGCCCTGTGGCAACAGTGGTTGCCTGACTAGAGCCGGCGAGCTCAAATTGAGAAAATCGAATTTAGAATAACCCAATATTATGGAGCGGGCTGCAATGTCGATGGCCGATCGTGATGGCTTTATCTGGTTTGACGGTGAAATGGTGCCCTGGCGCGAAGCCAATATTCATGTGCTGACGCATTCACTGCATTACGGCATGGCCGTATTCGAAGGTATACGCGCCTACAAGACACCGGACGGTACGGCAATCTTCCGTCTGGAAGCGCACACCGACCGGCTGTTTGATTCTGCCCACATCATGGGCATGAAGATCCCCTTTACCAAGGAACAGATCAACGAAGCCATTCGTGCCGCAGTACGCGACAACAACCTGGAAACCGCCTACATCCGTCCGCTGGCTTTCTATGGGTCCGAGGGTATGGGTATCCGCGCTGACAACCTCAAGGTGCACGTCACTGTGGCTGCCTGGCACTGGGGCGCCTACATGGGTGATGAGGCTCTGGAGCGCGGCATCAAGATCCGCACCAGCTCCTTTACCCGCCATCATGTGAACATCACCATGACCCGGGCCAAGGCCAGCGGCGCCTACATGAACTCCATGCTTGCGCTGCAGGAAGCGGTCTCTGCCGGCGCCGACGAGGCACTGCTGCTGGATCCGGAGGGCTACGTGGCGGAAGGATCGGGCGAGAATATCTTCATCATCAAGGGTGGCGTTATATATACCCCTGAAGTGACTGCCTGCCTCAACGGCATTACCCGCAGCACCGTGCTGACGCTGGCGCGCGAGCTGGATATTCCGATCGTCGAGAAGCGCATCACCCGTGATGAGGTATATATCGCCGACGAGGCTTTCTTTACCGGCACCGCTGCCGAGGTAACCCCGATCCGCGAACTCGACTGCCGGCAGATCGGCGCGGGCCACCGCGGGCCGATTACCGAGAAGTTGCAGAAGGCGTATTTCGATCTGGTCAGCGGCCAGACAGCAGCGCATCCCGAATGGCGGACGCTTGTCCGATAAGCGGCTAGCGGCAAGCGGTGGGCTGCAGGCAGCAGCGGGGCTGGTGCTTGCAGCCCACTTGCGGCTTGAAGCGTGCGGCTTGAAGTTGCCCTTATGAACATTCTGATCGTGGGGCCAAGCTGGGTCGGCGACATGGTGATGGCGCAGACGCTGTTTGCCTGTCTCCGGGCCCGGCACGGTCCCGACTGCCAGATAGATGTGCTGGCTCCAGAGTGGAGCCGGCCAATTCTCGAGCGAATGCCCGAGGTCCGTCAGGCGCTCAGCTTTCCGCTGGGCCACGGCGCACTGGAACTGGCGACCCGCAGACGCATCGGCAAGGGCCTTGCCGGCCAGTACGATCAGGCCATCGCTCTGCCCAATTCACTGAAGTCTGCGTTGGTGCCGTTCTTCGCTGGTATTCCCAGGCGTACCGGGTGGCGCGGCGAGATGCGTTACGGTCTGCTCAATGATCTGCGCACGCTGGACAAGGCGCGTTACCCGCTGATGATCGAGCGCTTCATGGCGCTGGCCTATCCGTCAGGCGCGGCTTTGCCTGAACCCTATCCCCGTCCCGCTTTGCAGATTGAAGCCGATAGCCGTGATGCGGCGCTGGCGCGTTTTGATCTGACGCTGGACCGGCCGGTACTTGCGCTATGTCCGGGCGCGGAGTTCGGCGAGTCCAAGCGCTGGCCAAGCGAGCACTATGCTGCTGTGGCGGACGAGAAAATCCGCCAGGGCTGGCAGGTATGGATATTCGGCTCGAAAAAGGATCATCCGGTCGGTGAGGACATTCGCCAGCGCCTGATACCCGGGCTGCGTGAGGAGTCGGTCAATCTGTCGGGCGAGACCAGTCTTGCCGAAGCGATTGATCTGCTGTCCTGCGCCAGCGCGGTGGTCAGCAACGACTCGGGCCTGATGCATGTGGCAGCAGCGCTGGACCGGCCGCTGGTGGCTGTCTATGGCTCCACTTCCCCCGGATTCACTCCACCGCTGGCTTCCAGCGTGGAGACACTGCAGCTGGGCCTCGAATGCAGCCCCTGTTTTGATCGCACCTGCCGGTTTGGCCACTACAACTGCCTTCGCGACCTGCGCCCCGGTCTGGTCGTGGCAGCGCTTGATCGGCTGGTCGGCGAGCCCCTTGCCGACCCGCAGGATAGCTGACCCATGCGCGTACTGTTGATCAAGACCTCCTCCATGGGGGACGTGATTCATACCCTGCCGGCCCTGACCGATGCGCGCCGGGCGGTTCCCGGCATCGAGTTCGACTGGGTGGTGGAGGAGGGCTTTGCCGAGATACCCGCCTGGCACCCGGCTGTCGCCCAGGTCATCCCGGTAGCGATCCGTCGGTGGCGCAAGAGCCCACTCAAAACCATGCGCAGCGGCGAATGGAAGAATTTCCGTCAGCGTCTGAAAAGCACCCGCTATGATCTGATCATCGATGCCCAGGGGTTGCTCAAGAGCGCGTTGCTGACCCGCTATGCACAGGGTCCGGTGGTCGGGCTGGAACGTACCTCGGCCCGTGAGCCCCTGGCCAGCCGTTTTTACGACCGGGGTATCGATGTGCCCTGGGGCCAGCACGCGGTAGAGCGGGTACGTCAGCTGTTTGCCGTTGCGCTCGGTTATCCGTTGCCCTCTGGCATGGGTGACTACGGACTGGATTGCGAGTATTTCAGCGGTGGGCCCGCAACGCGGCCCTACGTGCTTTTTCTGCACGGCACGACATGGGCCTCAAAACACTGGCCGGAATTGTACTGGCGGCGGCTGGCCGAAATGGCGATAGAACGGGGCCTCGAGGTGCGGCTGCCCTGGGGCAATGCTGCGGAAAAGGCACGGGCCGAGCGGATTGCCAGCGGTCTCGACGGTGTGCAGGTGTTGCCGCCGATGCAATTGGCCGGGATAGCGCGGATTATCGCTGGCGCCCGGGCCTGCGTGGCGGTAGATACCGGGCTTGGTCACCTGGCCGCTGCGCTCAACATACCCGGAATCTCCCTGTTTGGCCCGACCAATGCCGGGTTTACCGGCGCCTATGGCAGCTCCCAGATTCACCTGGCGAGTGATTTTCCCTGCGCGCCGTGCATGCAGAAGCGCTGCACATATACGCCCACGCCGGCTGATGCGCGCGAGTTCGACCTGCACAGCGAGCAACCACTATGCTTTACCCGGCTGTCTCCGGAAAGAGTGATGACTCAACTGGAAGGGCTGTTGGCGGACGAGAGAGCGCTCTGATGCAACTGGCTTTTGTGCTTTACAAATATTTTCCCTTTGGCGGGCTGCAGCGCGACTTCATGCGTATCGCCCGCGTATGTCAGGATCGCGGCCATGCTATCCGGGTCTACACGCTGATCTGGGAAGGCGAGGTGCCGGACGGCTTCGAGGTTCTAGTGGTGCCGGTGAAAGCGTTCTCCAATCACCGCCGCAACGAGAAATTCACCGCCTGGGTGCAGGCGGATCTGGCGCGGCGGCCGGTTGACCGCGTGGTCGGTTTCAACAAGATGCCGGGGCTGGACGTCTACTACGCGGCCGACCCCTGTTTCGAGGACAAGGCGCAAACCCTGCGCAATCCGCTGTATCGCGTCTGGGGCCGCTATCGGCATTTTGCCGAATACGAAAAAGCGGTGTTTGCGCCCGAACGCGGAACCGAGATTCTGATGATTTCGGAGGTGCAAAAACCACTGTTCATGAAGCATTACCGCACACCCGAGGATCGCTTTCACCTGTTGCCGCCGGGAATTGCGCCGGACCGTCGGGCACCGCCGGATGCTGCCGCGCAGCGCGTCGCTTTCCGCTCGGAGTTCGGTCTGGCAGAGGATCAACTGTTGATGCTTCAGGTAGGGTCTGGCTTCAAGACCAAGGGATTGGATCGCTCTATTGCGGCGCTCGCCAGCCTGCCTGCCGATCTGCGCAAGCGCACACGGTTGATGGTAATCGGTCAGGATGATGCCAGTATTTTCGAGGCGCAGGCGCGAGCGGCAGGTGTAAGCGGCCAGGTCGAGTTTCTTGGCGGCAGGGACGACGTGCCGCGCTTTTTACTGGGAGCAGATCTGCTGGTTCATCCTGCGTACAACGAGAATACCGGCACCGTTTTGCTCGAAGCTCTGGTTGCCGGTCTGCCGGTACTGGTAACGGATGTATGTGGTTACGCCCATTACATCGAGGACGCCGATTGTGGCCGGGTGATCCCAACTCCATTCCAGCAGCGCCATTTCAACCAGACGCTATCGCAGGTGCTCGATGACCGCGATGTTCGCCTGCGCTGGCACGAGAATGCACTGGCTTTTGCCGATAGAGCTGATCTTTACAGCCTGCCGGAGCGGGCAGCCGACGTCATATTGGGAGAAACACGTTGAGCTTACACCTGAGCGAACCCTTCGCTACGCTGTGGGCGGGCCGAAATCCGTTTGAGCAGGTCGAGCAGCTTGAGGGTGAGATATTTCGTGAGCTGGAGGCGCGGCGCACGCTGCGCACCGAGGTGGCGGGGCAGGGCTATTTTGTCAAGATCCACCGCGGCGTCGGCTGGGGCGAAATCCTCAAGAACTGGCTCACGCTGAAACGCCCGGTGCTCGGCGCTGACCAGGAATGGCATGCCATACACGCCCTGCGGGCCGCGGGTGTGCCGACCATGACCGCAGTCGCCTTCGGCGAGCAGGGGCGTAACCCGGCCACACGTCACTCATTTATCATTACCGAAGAGTTGGCGCCGACTGTCAGCCTGGAAGATTTCAGCCAGGACTGGCCGATCAATCCGCCGCCGCCGGCTCTCAAGTGGGCGCTGATCGCTGAAGTTGCGAGCATGACCCGGCGCATGCACCAGGCCGGGGTGAATCACCGCGACTGTTACATCTGCCATTTTCTGCTGCACACCGACCAGCAACCGATGCCGGAGGATTTTCGTCTTTCGCTGATCGATCTGCACCGGGCGCAGATCCGCTCCCGGGTGCCGCGGCGCTGGCGGGACAAGGACCTGGCCGGACTGTATTTCTCGGCGCTGAATATCGGGCTCACGCGCCACGACAAGCTGCGGTTCCTGCGCGAATACTTCGCCCAGCCGCTGCGTCAGGTGCTGGCCGAGGAGGCAGCCATGCTGGCGATGCTCGAGGCGAAAGCGAGCCAGTTGCAGGCGCGGTTCGAGCGCAAGTACGCCAAGGGACCGGATGCATGACCGGCTGGACCCTCAATCCTGAATATGCCACCGGAGTCAGCGGCGAGCTTTTTGCCGATCTCGACAGCGTCTTTGCGCTGGAAGGCGAACAAATCACTAGCGATGACATCAGTACCGTGCACAAGGTGTGGGTCGCTGACCGCTTCTATTACGTCAAGCGCTACACCGGCGCCGGCAAGAACCTGCGCCGCTACATGGGCCGGCCGCGGATCCAGGCCGAGTGGGAAAATCTGCAACACTTCCAGGCATGGGGCATCCCTTCCGCAATCATTGTCGGGTTTGGTATGGAGCGTCGTAGTGGCGCATTTTATCGGGGCGCTCTGGTTACTCAGGAGCTGTCCGGTACTGCAGATCTTGCGCAGATCGCCAGGAACGACGACCCGAGGTTTCGCAATCCGGTCTGGGTCAACCATGTGTCGCGCCAGGTCGCCCATGCCACCCGAATGATGCACGACCAAAGGTTTGCGCATAACGACCTCAAGTGGCGCAACATTCTGGTTGACGAAAAGCCCTATCCCGACGTCTTCATGATTGATTGTCCAAGCGGCAGCTTCTGGTGGGGGCCGCTGCTGGAATATCGGATCATCAAGGACCTCGCGTGCCTGGACAAGTTGGGTAAGCAGGTCTTGTCCCGCTCGCAGCGGCTGCGTTTCTACCACGATTATTGCGAAAACAGCCGCCTGACTGCCGTGGACAAGAAGCGCATACGGGCGATCGTGCATTTTTTCAGGGGACGCGAATGACTTGCTCGGCCTTTATCGCGGTGAATGCACGGGATGTGCTTGCCCGTCACGGTCTCGACAGTTTTGATGCGCTTTGGCGTTTCGGCGACAGTGGTGACCCGGTTGCCGCGACGCGCGGCAAGGGCTGGAAGAAAGTCACCCGGATCGAGCTGCAGGACGCCAATGGCGAGCCGCAGAGCTTTTATCTCAAGCGCCAGGACCATCAGCTGGCGCGTAGCCTCCGGCATCCGCTGGGCGAGCCCACTTTTGCCCGCGAGTTTCGCGCGATACAACATTTTGCCCATCTGGGCATTCCTGCACTGGAAGCAGCCTTCTTTGCCCGGCGAAGCGAGAATGGCCATCAGCAGGCGATCCTGCTCACCCGCGCGCTGGATATCTACAAGCCGCTCACCTGGTGGTTCGAACGCTGGTCGACACTCGCATGGCGTGACAGGCAGGATCTGATTCTGGCGGCTGCCGCCCTGGTACGCTCGCTGCACAATGCCGGGCGCATGCACAACAATCTGTATCCGCGGCACATCTTTCTCAAACTTGACGACGACGGCGCCGGCGCGCGGTTGATCGACCTGGTGGAGACCCGGCCCGCGTGGCTCGGTGAGCGCGACAGAATCAGGGATCTGCGCAGCCTGTTGCGCCGAAGCGAGGTCGCCACAGCGGGACAGAAACTGCGTTTCCTGCTGGCCTATATGGGCAAGCAGCGGCCTGGCGGGCGCTCACGGGATATGCTTAGGCAGATCATCGGTCGCGCTCCGGCCGCCAGAAGGACAAAAAGCTGATGCCCGGCAACGTCCAGGATCTCCGGAATAGCGGCCGCGAGCCGCCGCTCCCGTTGCAGGTAACTACCCCGTCGGGACCATTGACGATCAACCAATGGTTGCGGGTTCTGCCCGGACAGCGTCTGGTAGGGGCGGGCGATCTCGCCGGCCGGCCAGTGATGGCAAAGCTGTTTATTGCACCGCGGGCAAAACAGCATTGGCAACGCGAGAAGGACGGTCTCGAAGCGCTCCAGCAAGCAGGTATCCGCACGCCAGAGTTGGTGGCAGCCGGAGAACTGGAGCACCAGGGCTTCTTTCTGTGCACCGACTATCTGGCTGGCGCACGGACATTGCAGCAGGAATGGGACGCCCTCTCTGACTCAATGCCTGGCTCGCGGCTCTCGCCGGGCGATCCGCAGGCTATTGCCCTGCTGGGACAGGCCTTGCGCAGTATCGCGCTTATGCATCGCGCCGGTCTGATCCAGACCGATCTGCACATGGGTAATTTCCTGTTGCACGATTGCCAGGTACAGGTGATTGATGGCGATGCGATCAGGGCGCTGAGTCCGGGGCAACCTGTCGGCAGCCGTGAGGCAGAAAACAATCTAGCGATCTTCTTTGCCCAGTTGGATGCAGCCTGGGATGAGATGATGGAGCTGCTGCTCATCGAATACCTGCAGACCAATGCCGAGCGGCCACTCAATCCGGACCGTATGCTCGGCCAGGTTAAACAGGTGCGCGCCAAACGCCTGCATGACTGGCTGGCCAAGGCCGTGCGCGACTGCACCCACTTCAGTGTGGAACAACGCTGGACGCGATTCACTGCGGTGGTGCGCGAGCGGGCGGGAGCCCTGCGCTCGTTGCTCGAGGCGCCTGATCAGTCGTTTGCCGCAGGCCCCTCACTCAAGGACGGAGGCACCAGCAGCGTGACGCTGGTCGAGGCGGACGGTCAGCCCCTGGTCATCAAACGCTATAATATCAAGGGCCTAGCCCATTGGTTGACGCGATTCTGGCGCCCGACTCGCGCCTGGCATTCCTGGCTTGCTGGTCACCGTTTGCAATTTCTGGGTATCGCCACTCCTGCGCCCCTGGCGATGATTGAAAGCCGTTTCGGTCCACTGCGTCGGCGCGCATGGTTGTTGACTGAGTTTTGCCCCGGGCAGAACCTGCTTGAATTGTTCGGGTCTGATGGACGAATCCTGCCGGACAAAGAGCAGGGCGATGCCCTGCTGAAAATGGTCGGTCAACTGAGCGAGGCGCGCATCAGTCATGGCGACTTCAAGGCGACCAATCTGCTCTGGTATGCCGGCCAGGTATGGCTGATTGATCTGGACAGTATGCAGGTACACACCTCTGATCCGGATTTTCAGCAGGGCTGGAGCAAGGACAGAGCGAGGTTCGTACGCAACTGGCCCGCGGGCAGCCCGTTGGCAGACTGGCTGCAAGCGAATTTGCCCCGCTGAACGCCAGCGGTGCTGGGGGAATGTTCCGGATGATTTTGCCGCCAGGCGAAAAGGCGCAACATGACCCTTATCCGTGTAAAATCGGCGGCACATCGATAGTTGTTCAGACGAGGCAAACCTGTGGCATTGACTATTCTCGGACTCTCCGGCGCATTGAGCCATGACCCATCCGCAGCTCTTTACATCGACGGCAAACTGATTGCCGCGGTGGAAGAGGAGCGTTTCGTGCGCGACAAGCATGCCAAGAATCGCATGCCATATGAGTCTGCCAAGTTTTGTCTGGAGCAGGCCGGTATCACCCCTGCCGAGGTGGATATTGTCACCATTCCCTTCGCGCCAATCAGTATTTTCGGCAAGGCGCGCTGGCATTATGCCAAGCGCTATTGGTACGCACCCGATCGGGCGATTGATGCGATTCTGACTGGTAACCGCCGTTTCAAACGCTACCGCAAGAAGATTCTCTGGTGTTTGGAACAGCTCGGTTTCGACCCGAAAAAAGTACGCCTTGAACCCGTCGAACATCACTTGGCCCATGCCTCCAGTGCCTACCACTGCTCCGGTTTCAAGGAAAAGACTGCCATCATGGGTATCGATGGCAAGGGCGAGTACGCGACAACATTCTTTGGGTACGGCGAGAACGGCAAGATCCACAAGATCAAGGAGTTCTACGATCCCGATTCGTTAGGTGGCCTTTACGGCGCGCTGACGGAGTACCTGGGTTTTGAAATGCTCGATGGCGAGTTCAAGGTCATGGGCATGGCGCCCTATGGCGATGCGAGCAAATACGACTTCTCGCGCCTGGCCAAGTTCGAGAACGGCGAGCTGATCATCAATACTGACTACGTCAACGTGATCGGTTTGCGCCGTTACAAGGAAAAGGGCAAGGGTTACTACTTCTCGCCCAAGCTGATCGAATGGCTGGGGCCCAAGCGCGAAGGCGATATCGCCGACGATCCCTACATCCACTACGCCGCCAGCATGCAAGCCTTGTTCGAAAAGCTGGCGCTGGAAATGATGGAATACTATCTGGGCGACATCCTGCGCGAGACCGGCAAGATCGCCTTTGCCGGCGGTTGCGCGCTGAATGTGAAGCTCAACCAGCGCATCATCGCCCGTCCGGAAGTGAAAGAACTGTTCGTGCAGCCGGCCTCCGGCGACGCCGGAACTGCAGTCGGCGCTGCAGCCTACGTTTCCGAGCGCAACGGCGTGCCGGTCGAGAAAATGGAGCACGTGTACCTGGGCCCCAACTACAGCAATGAAGACGTCATCGCCGCCTGCACCCGCCATCCGGGCAACCCGCAGTGGGAAAAACTCGAGGATGTGACCGGCGAGATCGCCAAGGTATTGCACGAGGGCAATCCGGTTGCCTGGTTCCAGGGTCGGATGGAATTCGGTCCACGCGCGCTCGGTGGCCGCTCCATTATCGGCTGCCCGAGCGTGAAAGGCGTCGCCGATCGTATCAACGCCCAGATCAAGTTCCGCGAGCGCTGGCGTCCGTTCTGCCCGTCGATGCTCGACTCTGTTGCCCCGCAAATGCTCGGCATGGATCATCCATCGCCCTTCATGACCTTCACCTTCGAGGTGAATGACGAGTGGAAGAATCGGGTGCACGAGGTCGTCCACGAAGACGGCACCGCCCGCGCCCAGGTGCTCAAGCGCGACTACAACCCGCGTTACTACGATCTGATGAAAGAACTTGAGCATGTGACCGGCAACGGCGTGGTGCTCAACACGTCGCTGAACCGTCGGGGCGAGCCGATGGTGTGCTCACCCAAGGATGCGCTGGACATGTTCTTCGGTTCGGATCTGGAATATCTGATTATGGAGGATATTCTGGTTGTGAAAGACAAGCCGATGGACGCCCATGATAACCAGCCGGGCCCGGGCCTTACTGATGACTGAGAGCGTCAACTTCGAGCGAGGGGAGATGAGCACGAATAACATCGCTTCGCCGCTCATCAGTGTTGTCATTCCCGCCTATAATTACGCCGCATCGCTGGCTCGCGCAGCCCAGTCGATCCTGGGCCAGCGTGATGAGCGAACAGAGCTGCTTATCGTTGATGATGGTTCAACCGATGCGACCTCGGAAGTAGTCAAGGCGTTGCATCTGGGTTATCCGGGACAGTTCAGGAGTATTCGCAAGGATAACGGCGGAGCGGCGTCGGCCCGCAATCTGGGGCTGCGTGAGTCTGCGGGGGATTGGTTGGTATTCCTGGATGCCGATGATGAATTTGTGCCTGGCGCCTTGGGCAAACTCGCCGAGCATATTCAGAGCAATCCTGACAGTCGGCTGGTGATTGGTGAGCATATTTCGGTTAGTGAAGAGGGCCATCGTCGTCGTCACAAGAACGATCCGATACCGGATAGAGGTTTTGAGCGAGTGAAAGCGTATTTGCTCGACAAGACCCTCGGCCTGTCTAACGGGGCATGCGCGATGCATCGTGAGGTATTTGAGCAAGGTGGTTACCCGGAACACTTTCGCAACTCGGAGGACTTGCCCGTCTTTGCCCAGGCTTTGGCGCGTTATCCGGTCAGTACATTGGCGGAACCCTTGCTGCTGCTCTATAAACACGGCGACAGCCTTCGTCACCACGTTGGCCATGGCCAGGCCGTGGGTACCCAGGTGGTTGATGAAGTTTTTTCCCGCCTTCCTGCCGAGATGCAGTCATTGCGTGACGATTTTTATGCGCAGCGCTGCCTTTCTTTGTTCCGCAGCGCTTACCTTGCCAAAGATCGCGAGGCAGCGAAAAAATACTACTCGGCTGCATTGCGAAACAATTGGCGGCTTTTGCTCAAGGCATCCTATACCCGAAAAGCGATCCGGCTTTGGCTAGGAAAACGCTGATGCCAAAGTGCACCAAAGCCTTGCAGTAGTTGCTAGTATTTGGAGGGTCTTGCCTTGAATGAGGCAGCAATGCCTAGCCTCACGAGGCATTCATGTCCCTCTCCGACGCCGGATTGGCTCGCGATCCGGATACCGTGTACAGGACTTTTTGACGAGATTTTATGAAAAAAGCGCTCATTACCGGAGTCACCGGCCAAGATGGATCCTACCTGGCGGAGTTTCTGCTGGAAAAGGGCTATGAGGTGCACGGCATCAAGCGTCGGGCCTCCTCATTCAATACCCAGCGCATCGACCATATCTTTCAGGATCCCCACGCCGAGAACAAACGTTTCATTTTGCATTACGGCGATCTGACCGATTCGTCCAATCTCACCCGTATTCTGCAGCAGGTTCAGCCGGACGAGGTATACAACCTCGGCGCTCAGAGCCACGTAGCTGTCAGCTTCGAATCGCCTGAATACACAGCAGATGTTGATGCGATGGGTACTTTGCGGATGCTTGAGGCGATCCGTTTGCTAGGGCTGGAGAAGAAAACCCGTTTCTATCAGGCGTCGACTTCCGAGCTCTACGGTCTGGTACAGGAAACACCGCAGAAGGAAAGCACACCCTTCTACCCGCGTTCGCCATATGCGGTCGCCAAGCTCTATGCTTACTGGATCACTGTGAACTATCGGGAGGCGTATGGGATGTACGCCTGTAATGGTCTCCTGTTCAATCACGAGTCGCCTCGACGCGGTGAGACATTCGTCACCCGGAAAATTACCCGTGGTCTGGCCAATATTGCCCAGGGATTAGAGCGCTGCCTGTATATGGGTAATATGGATGCGCTCCGCGATTGGGGACATGCCAAGGACTATGTACGCATGCAGTGGATGATGCTGCAACAGGACAGCCCTGCCGATTTTGTAATCGCTACCGGTACACAGTATTCGGTTAGGGAGTTCATTGTCTGGTCGGCACTGGAATTGGGCATCCATCTGCGTTTCGAGGGCAGCGGCGTGGATGAGATCGGTATCGTCGATAGCGTCAGCGGGGATGATTCACCTGCTGTAAACGTGGGCGATGTGATCATTCGTATCGACCCCCGCTACTTCCGCCCGGCTGAAGTCGAAACATTACTGGGTGATCCTACAAAGGCTCGGGAGGTGCTTGGCTGGGTGCCGGAAATCACTGCACAGGAAATGTGCAGGGAGATGGTGGTCGAGGATCTCAAGGTCGCCAAACGTCACGCCCTGTTGAAACAGCACGGCCACGAGATCCCGGTCCCACAGGAATAGGCTGCCATGAAACTCTTTATTACGGGCGCCAGCGGGATGGTAGGCAGGAACCTGCTTGAGCATCCTGCCAGTGACGGCTACAGCATTCTTGCGCCCAGCCGTGACGAACTCGACCTGCTCAATGGTGAGGCGGTAGCTCGATACATTGAAACCCACAAACCCGACGTCGTGATTCATTGCGCAGGGATCGTGGGAGGCATCCAGGCCAATATTGCCAATCCGGTCCGCTTCTTTACCAGCAACATGCAGATGGCGATGAACGTGATCAACGGTGCCAGAAGTGCAGGGGTAAAACAGCTGCTCAATCTGGGAAGCTCCTGTATGTACCCGCGTAATGCGGTCAACCCGCTGCGCGAGGAGGCGCTGCTGACCGGGGAGCTTGAACCGACCAACGAAGGGTATGCGCTGGCCAAGATAGCGGCGGCGCGACTTTGCGATTATATCGTCAAGGAAGAACCTGGTTTCAGCTACAAGACTATTATTCCGTGCAATCTGTATGGTCGACATGACAAGTTCGGTGCACACAATTCGCACATGATCCCCGCCGTAATTGCCAAGATCGATGTAGCCGTGCTCGCCAACGCCGAGACGGTGGAGATATGGGGCGATGGTGAAGCCCGGCGTGAATTCATGTACGCCGGTGATCTTGCCGATTTTATCTTCACTGCGCTTACTCGATTCGAGCAGATGCCCGCTTTGCTCAATGTCGGGTTGGGCCATGATCACAGCATTAATGATTATTACCGGACTGTTGCCCAGGTACTTGGATTTCATGGCGACTTCGAGCATGACCTGGCCAAACCCGTGGGTATGCAGCAAAAATTAGTGTCAACCGAGCGCCTCGGTAAGTTTGGCTGGACTGCCCGTACTTCCCTGGCCGATGGTATACGGGCCACTTACCAATTCTATCTGGATCACCGCAATGACTAACTACGCACTGGCAAGCAGCACATGGGACGAGAAGGAGCGCCTCGCTATCCAGCAGGTGGTCGAATCAGACATGTTTACCATGGGCAAACATGTGGCCGAATATGAGCAGATGTTTGCGCAATTCTTTGGCGCACGCCATGCGGTAATGGTCAGCTCCGGCTCAACGGCCAATCTGTTGATGATTGCGGCCTTATTCTTTACCCGCAATCCGCTGCTGAAGCGCGGCGATGAAATAATCGTGCCGGCCGTATCCTGGTCCACAACCTATTTCCCGCTACAGCAGTACGGTCTGAAGGTTAAATTTGTCGATATTGATCGTGACACCCTGAACATCGATCTCGAGAAGCTGGAAGCTGCTGTTACCGACAAGACCAAGGCTATTTTGCTGGTGAACCTGTTGGGTAATCCCAATGATTTCGCCGCCATTCAGAAGATAGTGGCCGATCGGGATATCTTGTTGTTAGAGGACAACTGTGAGTCGATGGGCGCTACCTTTGACGATAAACAGGCGGGCACATTCGGTCTGATGGGCACTTACAGCTCGTTCTTCTCCCACCACATTGCCACGATGGAAGGTGGCTGTGTGGTTACCGACGATGAAGAATTGCACCACATTCTCCTGTGCCTGCGCGCCCACGGCTGGACGCGCAATCTACCCAAGTTCAACAGGGTGACGGGTGAGAAAAGCGATGATCCATTCGAAGAATCATTCAAGTTTGCGTTGCCTGGTTATAACGTAAGACCTCTGGAAATGAGCGGCGCGATTGGCAAGGAACAGCTGAAGAAGCTACCTGACTTCATCCGTATACGACGCGAGAACGCAGCTTATTTTCAAACGCTGTTCTCCGATCATCCTTTTCTGCAGATTCAGGAGGAGACCGGAAAGAGCAGCTGGTTTGGCTTTTCCCTGGTGATCAAGGAGAACGCGAAGTGCGACAGAAAACAGTTGGTCAAGCTGTTTGCCGAGCACGATATCGAATGCCGACCCATTGTGACGGGCAACTTTTTGAAGAATACCGATGTCCTGAAATTTTTTGACTATGAAGTCGCCGGTTCGATGGAAAACGCAGAGTACATAGACGCCAATGGCCTTTTCGTAGGTAATCAACAGAACGATATTCGCGAGCAGATAGCTTATCTGCACAAGGTTGTCGCCAGTCTTTATTAAGTGTGTGGCTATGAGATGGCAGCAGGGAAAACCGAGAACAAGTCCGTAGCTATACAGAGGTGAATGTGAAAGACAGGATCAAGATTCTGCAGATTCAGTTGCGTTACAACGTTGCTGCCTCAGATCTGGCCGAGCAGATTCTGCTCGGCTTGCCGGTGTCCGGATTTTCAACGACGACCGCGTTTCTGCGCGGTAAGCCTCAAGCGGGTGAGCCCGAGAGCGCCGCCGAGCGCTCCGTCTACTTCGATTTTTCCCCCGGTCAGCTCAAGGGACTACGGCGTTGGCTATCCCTTTGGCAGTTGCTCAAGCATTGCCGCCAGGAGCAGTACGATGTGATCATCGCACATCGTTTCAAGCCCATGAGTATGCTGATGTGGCTCAACCGATTCATGAAGGTTCCGGTCTGTATCGGAATCCAGCATGGCATTGGTGACTACGACCGTTTCTGGCGACGACTGGAGGCCGGAGCACTGGTCCGGCCCAACTGGCGCACTGTTGGCGTTTCTCGTGCAGTACAGGCGTACCTGGTCAGCAAGGTCGGAGCCTTTAACGCGAACAATACACTGTGTATCAACAATGCGATCGACATCGAGCGTGCCGAAAAGATGCAGCTTGATCGAGACACTGCCAGAGAGCAGCTTGGTCTGCCGGCTGATGCGCTCATCGTCGGTTGCATTGGCAGACTGGTCCCGGTCAAGGGACACAATGTGCTGATCAAGGCTTTTGCCAGGATAGCCGGGAGCTACCCGCAGGCTCAGGTTGCGATAATTGGTGGTGGCCGTTCACATGCGGACCTTGGCGAACTAGCAAGCAGTCTGGGAGTTGCTGAAAAAGTACATTTTCTCGGTACCCGCGCCGACGCGTTGCAATACGTGAAAGCCTTTGATCTCTTTGTGATGCCGTCCTACAGCGAGGGATTGCCTTTGTCGTTACTGGAAGGGCTCAGCGGACGTTTACCGGTCATAGGTTCGGATATCGATAGCCTGAGGCCCATACTGGAAGATAGCGGCAGTTTGCAGTTCCGGGTAGGAGATCACGATGATCTGGCAGCCAGACTTGAAGAACTATTGAACATGTCGCCCGGGCAGAGACAGTCGATGGGCGAAACCGGATATGGATATCTGTGCCGAGCTCACAGCATCGACGATTTCCGAGCAAATTATCGTCAATTGATATCGGGTATGGCTAAGTCCTTCGCCGGAGCCAGCAATGAATGACCTTCCACTGGTTAATGTCGTGGTGCCCTGTTACAACCACGCCGCATTCGTCAGGGATTGCATCGACAGCGTTTTGGCCCAGAGCTATCCCAATATAAGCCTCCTGGTAATTGACGACGGCTCAAAGGATGAGAGTCCACAGATTCTCAGAGAAATGGCCGCAAAGCACGGTTTCGATCTGCGGGTTCAGACTAACAAGGGGCTGTTACCCACGCTTAACGATGCCTTGCATGAGGTCAATGGCGAGTACTTCGCTCCATTTGCCTCCGACGACATCATGCTGCCGGATCGCATTGCGCTTCAGGTGGCTCATATGCAAGCGCATCCTGAGGTGGCGATCTGTGGCGGGAATATCATACCGATTGACGACAGCGGCAGGATTCTCGAGAAGAAACGGCGCCGACGCCCTGCTCGTCGTCTGGATTTCGACAGCATCTTCAATAACCTGCTACCTGGTGCGCCTGCGCCAAGTTTTCTGATGCGGCGTGAGGTCATAATCGAAGTAGGCGGTTACGATGCAGATTTGCGTATAGAAGATCTTACAATGATGCTCAAGGTGTGCAGGGCAGGATATGTGGTAGATGTGCTGGAGGATGAGGTCGCGTATTACCGTACCCATGCACAGAATACCCATGCCAACATACGGTTCATGCTGGATGAAGTGCTTAAAATCTATTCATTGTTCGCCGACCACAAGGACTATGAAAAGGTTTGCCTGAATCATCGCAAGTCGATGTTTCTCAAGGCTGCAAAACTCGACAAACCTCTTGCACGTGAAATTGTCAGGCAAATACCCCTGCGCTCCTGGGACATGAAGACACTCAGGGGCGCCACTCGGCTTTATTTGAAATGATCGGGCGAAGGCCCGGTTGCCTTCAGCTGGTTGTTTTATGCTCAACAGCATGCTGGAAGCGATTAATTAGCTCGCAGACTTGCGCAACATCGTCCGTGTTTATTACCGGGCTGATAGGCAGGCTTAGCACTTCATCATGAATTTTTTCTGTCAGCGGAAGATGCCTGTCGGCCAACTGCGCATAAGCCTGCTGCTTGTGCGGAGGTATAGGGTAATGTATCAGCGTCTGAATGCCTTGTTCGCTAAGGTAGCGCTGTAGTTCGTCTCTATACGCCGTTCTAACGACAAACAGATGCCAGACATGGCTGTTTTGCTCAGTCACTTGTGGCAGCAGCACACACGGATTGGTGATTTTATCTCGATACAGGCTTGCAACCTTTCTTCTATGGGCTGTATCGGCGTCCAGATGCCTGAGCTTGACTCTGAGCATCGCAGCCTGCATCTCGTCAAGCCGACTGTTTACCCCCTGATAGATATTGCGATACTTATGGTGGGAGCCGTAGTTACCTAATGCGCGCAGCGTTTCGGCCAAGGCATCATCGTTTGTTGTTATCGCGCCGGCATCGCCCAGCGCGCCCAGGTTCTTGCCTGGATAAAAGCTGAATCCGGAAGCATGTCCCCAGTTCCCGGCTTTTTTATCTTTGCTACTGGCGCCGTGTGCCTGAGCTGAGTCCTCCAATACCAGCAGATTATGCTGCTCGGCTAACGCCATGATCTCTGACATAGGAGCGAGCTGTCCGTACAGGTGAACAGCCAGAATAGCTTTGGTTCTGGGAGTAATGGCTCTGGCTATGTTGTCCGGGCAAAGGTTGTAGGTGCTTTCTGCCGGTTCTACCAGAACCGGCTTGAGGTTGTTTTCCGTAATCGCAAGGATGCTGGCGATATAGGTGTTCGCCGGCACGATGACTTCATCGTCTTCCTCAAGTTTGCCGAGTTCTTTCCAGGCTCGAAGAACCAGAATCAACGCGTCAAGACCATTGGCTACGCCAATGCAGTGTCTGGTGCCGCAATATTCTGAAAATTCCTGCTCGAAAGCTTTCACTTCCTGCCCCTGGATGTACCAGCCTGAATCTACTACCCGTGTGGCTGCCTGTAGCAGTTCTTCCCGGTAATGTCCGTTCATGGCTTTCAGATCTAGGAATGGAATCATTGTTCTATGTACCTGACGATTGTCGCGGGATTACCTATTACAACAGCCCTGGGAGGAACATCTTTGGTCACGACTGCACCCGCTCCGATCATTGCGAGTTTGCCAATGGTGATGCCTGGCAATAGCGTTGCGTTGGCGCCGATGCTCGCGCCTTCCCGAATTGTGATCCTGGCAAATTCAGGTGGAAATTGTTTTGAGCGGGGATGACTGTCGTTGGTAAAGGTTGCGTTGGGGCCGATAAAAACGTTGTTCCCAATGCGACTTCCGGCCCATAACTGCACGCCGGACTTCACGGTAACGTTGTCGCCAACTATTACATCTCCTTCGATCAGGGTATGCGAGCAAATATTGCAATTACGGCCCAGGCGGGCACCTTCGAGTATTACAACAAATTGCCATATGCGTGTGCCTTCGCCTATTTCGCAGGCCGCCACATCCGCTAGTGGGTGTATAAAACTCATTTCTGCACTGCCTTGAGGAAGCTTTGATAATCGCGAATGTAATCCGACTCGTCATAATGTTCGCTAGCAAGCACCAGTAATACGCAGTCGGGACTGAAGTCGTGCATTTCGCGCCAGACCAAACCCTCGATCAAGATGGCTTTGGTGGGTGAGTCCAGCCAGACATCAGCTTTCTCCTTTCCATTGTCCAAGTGCATGAGGCATCTGCCAGCGACGCACACGGCCAATTGCTTTAGCGCCCTGTGCGCATGGAAGCCGCGAGAAACTCCAGGCTGAGTGCCGTAAATGAAGTAGGTGCGCATTATTTCGAAAGGCACTGTTCTGGCAGCCTCTATGGCTACCAGCGAGCCTCTTTCATCGCCCATTTCCTTCAATTCGACCCACTGAACCAGACTCAAAACCTGTCCTCCGTCAGCTCAAGCAAGTACTGACCATAGCTGTTTTTCTTGAGCGTCTGGCCTATACGTTCCAAATCCTGTTTGCTCAGCCAGCCGTTATTGAATGCGATTTCTTCCAGACAGGCGATTTTATAGCCCTGGCGTTTTTCAATCGTTTCGACGAATGCTCCGGCTTCCAGCAGGCTCTCGTGTGTT
>NZ_JBFGFI010000058.1:0-19845 GCF_041579695.1 Halopseudomonas sp. | reverse complement strand
GGAACATAACCATGGCGCGTCAATGCGGCAGTTGCCGGCGCCGACTTTCCCAGCGTGCTTTTCGGGTCGATCGTGCGCGAGCCCTTGATCGTCGGCCACATCGGGGTGAGGAATACATCCTTCACCGCCACCGGCACGCCGTCTACAAGGCCTCGGGCTTCGCCCTTCTGGTATCGCTGTTCGGATTCGCGCGCAAATCCCAACGATGTTTCCCGGTCCACCAGACAGAAGCCATTGGTATGCTTGTCCAGGCGCTCTATCTGGTCCAGCATCGCTCCGGCGACCTCCACCGGTGACAACGTCTTGTCCTGGTACTGCTGCAACAACTCTACAGCGGTCATGCGCAAAATCTCGTTGGACATATGCTTCTCCTGTCTTGTCAGCCTTTCTGTTCGCCCGTGTCGATCAGCCCTTCCAGTCAAGCCTTGGGAACCTGATTGAATAGGGGTTTGCCCAGTGCCCAGCCCTGGAAATTGGCCACAAACTGCTCACCCAGCGCCTGTTGCCAGCCCTTGAAATCGCCCGCCATATGCGCCGACATCATCACATTCGGCTCATCCCAGAGCGGATGCTCCGGCGGCAAGGGCTCCTCTTCAAACACGTCCAGTGCCGCCCCCGCTAGCTCGCCCGCGCGCAGCGCAGCCAGGAGATCGTCAGTACGCACGATGGGGCCGCGACCGACGTTGATCAACCGCGCGGACGCCTTCATCAGCGCAAATGCGTGCTTGTCGAAAAGCCCCTCGGTGTCGGGGGTAAGCGGCGCGGTGATGACGACGTAGTCGGACTCGCGCAAACAGTCGAAAAGCTGCTCGTTGCCTAGCACCTGATCAAAACGTTGATCCTCGCGGGGGGTGCGGGCAATACCGGTGACCTGCATCCCGACCGCACGCAGCAGCATGGCCACTTCACCGCCGATAGATCCGGCACCGACCACCAGCGCTCGCGTGCCGTTGACCATCTCGGTATCGCGGTGTTGCCACTGGTGGCGGCGCTGCAAGTCCAGGTTGCCCAGCGTGTCCTTGGCAAACAACAGGACCGCGCCGAGCACGTATTCGGCGATGCCGCGGTCGAATACACCCCGGGCGTTGGTCACCGGGATATCGCTGTTGACCAGCGCCGGAAACATAAGGGCGTCAACGCCCGCGCTCGTGGCATGCACCCAGCGCAAGCGCGGCTTCTCCGGCCAGCAGCGCTCAAGCAGGCCAGTGCGAAAATCGGTTACTACCAACACATCGGCTTCGGGCAGTAGCTGGCGCAGCTGCCCCTCGTCGCTGACGGTCTCGACGCGCACGTTATCGGGCAAACCGCCCAGCCCGGGCAGTTCGTTTTCGCCAGTGGCGACCAGTACCAATACGAAGGTCATGACATACAGCTCCAACAGTGACCGCGGACTCCGTAAGTCCGCTGGTAAAGCGACAGGCAAATCAGCCAATGGCCGTTCGCCGATAAGTACTAATCAAGGTGCGCGATAATGCCATCAGTCACTTCACTGCAACCGCGCTCCCGGCTCTGGCCCGCAAGCAAGTCCTGGGCCACCGCCTGGCGCAGACGCTCGGCGGAAGAACCAAAGCCGAGCCATTCAAGCATCATTGCCGTGGTCAGCAACATCGCTGCCGGATTGGCCTTGCCCTGCCCGGCGATATCCGGTGCGCTGCCGTGTGTGGGCTCGAACAACGCCGGCATTTCCCGACTATCGGGGTTGATATTGCACGAGGGCGCCAGCCCCAAACCGCCCGACAGCACCGCCGCCAGATCGGTCAGGATGTCCCCGTGCAAATTGCTCGCCACCACGACATCGAAATCCCACGGGCACTGCACGAACTTCATGCAAGCCGCATCGACCAACTGGTGGGTAACGCCTATTTCAGGGTATTCAGGGGCCACCTTGGCAAAGACTTCGGTGTACAGCTCGCCCCAGGCAGGCTGGGCGTTACGCTTGGTAATCAGACATACCTGAGCATGGGCTGTGCCCTTCTCGGCGCAGAAAAAACTGCGTGTCTCACCATGCGCCTGAAGCCTTTCGCGGGCCCGATCAAAGGCATGCCGGATCAGCCGCTCAGTACCGCGACGGGTGAATATCTCCAGCTGGGTTGCCACTTCATGGGGCGTGCCCTGTTGCAGGCGTCCACCCTGGTTCACATACTCGCCTTCGCTGTTTTCACGAATGACCAGCATGTCGACCTGCTCGGCCCTGGGATCAGCCAGGTAGCGCGGCGCCCCCGGAAGCAGGCGTGCCGGTCGCTCGCAGGCCCACAGGTCAAGCCCCTTGCGAAAAGTCAGCAAGGGCGCGAGTGATATACCGTCGGGCAACCGATACCTCCCTGGATCACTTATCGGCCCCGGGTCGCCCAGGGCGCCCAACAACAGGGCATCGTAATCGCAGGCGCGCTGCAGCGCGTCATCAGGCATCATCTGACCGTGTTCCCGATGCCAGGCGGTACTCGGCCAGTCCAGCAGGTCCCAGGTCAGGGCCAGGTCATCCTGATCGCGAAGTATTTCCAGCACCCTGACAGCCTGCTGCATCACCTCGACGCCGATTCCATCACCCGGCATCAATGCGATGCGGGCAGCCTTTCCGGTAACACTCATCAGCTCACTCCGCGCCCATGCACAGGTACTTAAGTTCGGTGTATTCATCCAGCCCATGACTGGATCCTTCACGACCCAGACCCGATGCCTTCACTCCGCCAAAGGGTGCAGCCGCGTTGGATACGGCCCCTTCGTTGACCCCGATAATGCCCGCCTCCAATGCATCGGCAACCCGCCAGACCCGATGGATATTGGTGCTGTAGAAGTAGGCAGCCAAGCCATAGGGCGTATCGTTGGCGATCTTCAGCGCCTCTTCCTCGGTATCGAACTTCATCACCGCAGCCAACGGACCGAAGGTTTCGTCATCACACAACTCCATGTCCGGCGTCACATCAGTAATCAGCACGGGATGTACATAGTTGCCGTTGTCAGCTTCCGGTTTCGGGCCGGCCACATGCGTGGCCCCTTTGGCCAGGGCATCCTGATAGTGACGTTTGACTTTCTGTGCCGCATCGTGATTGATCAGCGCAGACTGGGTGACGCCCTCCTCGAAACCGTCGCCCACCTTGAGCTTGCTCATCGCATCGGCCAGGCGCGAGACGAATTCATCATGCACGCCTTTCTGGACCAGGAAGCGGTTGGCGCAGATACAGGTCTGCCCGGTGTTACGGAACTTGCTGACCATCGCACCTTCGACGGCACGATCAAGATTGGCATCATCAAACACGATGAAAGGCGCGTTGCCACCCAGTTCCAGCGAGACCTTCTGCACATGCTCGGCACACTGGGCCATCAGCTTGCTGCCGACTGTGGTCGAGCCGGTAAAACTCAACTTACGTACCACCGGACTGCTGGTAAACACCTTGCCGATCATGCTGGATTTACCGGTCACCACATTGAACACACCAGCAGGGATGCCCGCCTCGTCCGCCAGCTCGGCCAGTGCCAGCGCGGTGTAAGGCGTTGCCTCGGCCGGCTTGACGATCATTGAACAGCCGGCTGCCAGGGCCGCGCCAGCCTTGCGGGTGATCATCGCGGCAGGGAAGTTCCAGGGTGTAATCGCGGCGGTGACGCCAACCGGCAAACGGGTAACAACAATGTGCTGCCCCGGCTTCGCACCCGGAATGGTCTCACCGTAGACACGGCGGGCCTCTTCGGCAAACCAGCGGATGAACGAAGCAGCATAACCCACCTCACCACGGGATTCTTCGAGGGGTTTGCCCTGCTCCAGCGTCATCAGGGTTGCGATATCCTCCTTGTGCTCAAGGATCAGGTCATTCCAGCGCATCAGCAAATCGGCACGCTCCTGGGCGGTTTTCTTGCGCCAGGTCTGGAATCCCGACTCGGCAAGATCAATCGCCTTGCTGATCTCGTCTGCACTCATAGAAGGAATAGTCCCCAGAGTCTCACCAGTAGCAGGGTTGTCCACGGTGACGGTCGAACCATCGGTGGCATCGCGCCATTGGCCGCCGATATAGCATTGCTGGCGGAACAATCGTTTTGAACTCAATCGGGAAAGGGACATGTTTCCTCCTGTATCTCCTGGTGGTATCCGGATAGCTCTGATTTCAAGGTAGGCCGGTTTACCCCGGGACGCAATGGACAATCCCCTGAGGATTGCCACAGCCGGAAAATCGCCCGTAGCTCTGACCCTGATCTGCAGGTAAAATCGCCGGTTTGAAGCCAACCAACGGGACAGTTCAATGGGCCGCGCTTATCAGAACCGCAAAGAATCGATGGCCAAGACGGCCGATGCCAAAACCAAGGTCTACAGCAAATATGCACGCGAGATCTACGTCACCGCCAAATCCGGCGGCGTTGATCCGACGGGCAATCTGACGCTGCGCGGTCTGATCGAGCGCGCAAAAAAGGATCAGGTGCCCGCACACGTCATAGACAAGGCCATAGACAAGGCCAAAGGCGGTGGTGGCGAAGACTTCTCAGTGGCTCGTTACGAGGGCTTCGGTCCAGGCAACTGCATCGTCATTGTCGAGTGCCTGACCGACAATCCCAATCGCACGATCTCGGATGTACGTAACTGCTTTACCAAGACCAAGAGCAAAATGGGCACGCCGGGCAGCGTCAGCCACATGTTCGATCATTGCGCTATCCTGTCCTTTGCATCCGACGACGAGGAAGGCGTACTGGAAGCTTTGATGATGGCAGACGTTGACGTCAGCGACATCGAAAACGAAGACGGCATGATCACAGTGTTCGCGGCCAACACCGACTACGGCAAAGCCAAACAGGCGCTCGCGGACACCTTTGGGGATATAGACTTCGCCGTCGACGAGATTCAGTTCCTGCCGCAAACCTCGACTACGCTGGAAGGCGACGACGTCGCGATGTTCGAGAAGTTCGTCGACATGCTCAATGAGCTTGATGACGTGCAGAACATTTACCACAACGCGGAAATCTGACGCCAAGCGCATTCAGTAGCCTGTGCCGGTGCCCCCGGACGGGCGTACAAACCGGCCTCCGCGCCGACCCCGGGGCAAACGGAGCGCCGCATGTTCGACCTAGCCATTTTTGCACTGAGCATGATACTGCTCGCAGTTACTGTATTTGCCAAAGTGAGACTGCGCGACTGGTGGCTCAGGGCCTGCGAGTTTCCTCGCGTCCAGATTGCCAGCGTTGCCTTCATCGTCACACTGCTGGCATTACTGACCGCAGAGCCCTGGCGGCCGTATAGTCTGGCCGCGAGCATTTTCGTTGTAATTATCCAGCTCTGGCGGATATACCCATACACCCGTCTGGGGCCACTGGAACTCGCGGATGCCGAACCTGGGCATGAAGACCGTTGCGTCACACTGCTGATATCCAACGTACTGACGCCCAATCACAATGCCGCAGGGCTGATCGACCAGATTCTGGAACACCAACCCGATATTGTGCTGACGCTGGAGTCCGACGACTGGTGGGGCGAGCAACTGCACGCGGCACTGGCCGAAGGCTGGCCGGAAAACATATGCATCCCGCAGGACAATCTTTACGGGATGCACCTCTATTCGCGCCTGGAACTGCAGGGCGTCGAGGTCAAGAGACTGATTCAGGAGGACATACCTTCAATCCATGGCTGGATCATACTCAGCAGTGGCGAGCGCGTGCGTCTGCATGCCCTGCATCCACGCCCGCCCTCGCCACAGGAGAGCGAAACCAGCCTCTGGCGAGATGCAGAGCTGCTGATCGTCGGCAAACAGATACGCGACTACGAGGGCCCGGCGCTGCTCATCGGCGATCTCAACGACGTCGCCTGGTCGCGAACCACCAAGCTGTTCACCCGCATCAGCGGCATGCTCGATCCGCGTCGTGGCCGCGGCATGTTTGCCACCTTCCATGCAGAGTACAAACTCCTGCGCTGGCCACTGGATCATATCTTCGTCACCGAGCACTTCACCCTGGGCCGTATGCAACGGCTGAAGGGATTCGGCTCGGATCATTTCCCTATTCTAGCCACCCTGTGCTGTCGACCGTCGCGCAGCGACGAAAACGTCAAACCAGAACCGGAAGCGGGCGACAGGGCGGCGGCGGAGGAAACCATCAACGCGGCGAAAAAAGCCGCGCCTGGCGAGGCCTAGGCACGGAGGTCTTCCAGCCACGGGCCTGCCTCCCGAGCCTCCTGCTCGTGAATTTCATCGCGCCAGTCTTCCAGCAATGCCGCCTCATACCAGTCGCGCATCGGTGCCAACTCAAGCAACTGATCGACATATTCCAGGGCAACGGCAGACATCGGCAGGTTGTAGGTCTGGACCCGGAAGGCCACCGGCGCAAAGGCGGCATCCACCGCAGTAAACTGGTCGCCAGCCAGAAAAGGGCCGCCAAAGCACTCAATACCCTGGTTCCAGAGCGCATCGATCCGGTCGATATCCGCCAGCAAACCGGGCTCCATGGCCGACATGCGCACCCTTAAACCACAATTCATCGTGCAGATGTTGCGCAATGACGCGAAACCGGCGTGCATCTCGGCCGAGGCGCAACGTGCCCAGATCCTGGCAGGCGCAAGGGCCGGCCAGACCTGGGGGTGAATGTCGGCAAGGTATTCGAAGATCGCCATTGAATCCCATACCACGATATCGTCATGCAGCAGACAAGGCACCTTGCCGCTTGGCGAAAAAGTACGGTAGATCGCCTGCGTCTCGCTCCCGGCGAAGGGCATCAATCGCTCGTTGAATGGAATTTGCAATTGCCGCATCAGCACCCATGGCCTGAGCGACCATGAGGAGTAGTTCTTGTTGGCTATATACAGATCTGGAATCATGCGCGACTGCTCCATCAGAAATACGTTCCCTGTCTTCCGGAAAAGTATGCCCGAGAAGGATCAGCCAACGCACGCACTTCTACACCGGGCGTGCAGACTGCACTCGCCCACCAGCTATTCCTGCGCCGGGGTGGGCCTGACCAGGACTTCGTTGACGTCAACATGTGGCGGCTGCGAGAGCGCATAAAGCACCGCGCGCGCGATGTCCTCAGGCTGCAATGCGTTTTCTGGCGGCTGATCGAAAAAAGCGGTATCGACCATGCCCGGCTCGATCAGCGTCACGCGCATGCCACTGCCGCGTATTTCCTCGCGCAGGCCATAACCAATTGCGGAAACAGCCCATTTGGTCGCGCTGTACATGGACCCGGGAATCGTCACCCGGCCGGCGGCCGAGCCGGTCAGCAGCACGTGACCCCGGCTTCTGCGCAGTGCAGGCATGCAGGCCTGCACGGTCAGGCCGACGCCCAGTACATTGGTCAGAATCATGTCGCGCCAGACATCCGGGTCGGCCTTGCTGAACCCGCCGGGCTCGCCGCCGCGCCCGGCATTGGCAAACACAGCGTCTATCTGGCCGAAGGCACGCTCCGCCTCCTTAGCGAGATTCAGCTGGTCGTCCCGGCTTTGTACGTCGCAGCTGACCACGATTGCGCGCTCTTCACCACCGAGCTCCTGCTGCAGGCTCTGCAGTTTATCTTTCGATCGCGCTGCCAACACCAGCCGGTAACCGGCTTTCGAGGCTTCACGGGCGGTGGCGGCACCAATGCCGGATGAGGCACCGGTTATCACCAGGACGGGGTCTGCCATGATTCTTCTCCTTTTACACGATTGGTATCCAGCTTGGACGGCTGAGCGCGGGCGCAGTTCGCAGAAAACTGCGCCGGCGTACTGCAGGATATGACAGGCAGTCCCGGACAGGCAGTCCGCGACGGACCGCCTGTTAAACGCGCTCAGAGCATTGAATTGAGGCGCTGGCGGATCAGCGTATCAGCGTCGCCCATGATGCGATCAAGCAGTTCCTGGCAGGTGGGAATGTCGTGGATAAGGCCGGCCACCATGCCGCAGGACCAGGCGCCGATCTCCATCTCGCCTTCCATCATGATGCGCGGATAGACGCCGGCAACCTCGTCGATGATGTCCTTGAACTGCAGATCCTCGCCCAGCCGTTTTTCCTTCTCGAGGATCCGCTCGACCGCAGCATTGTTGAGCACGCGCTCGGTATTGCGCAGCGAACGCATGACCAGGCGGGTATCCAGCTCACTGGCAGAAACGATCGCTTGCTTGACGTTGTCATGCACCGGCGCTTCCTTGGTGGCAATGAAACGCGTGCCCATATTCATCCCTTCAGCGCCCATCGCCAGCGCTGCAACCAATGAGCGCGCATCAGCCATGCCGCCGGAAGCAACAAAGGGAATTTCCAGCTCGTCGGCTGCGCGCGGCAGCAGGATCATGTTGGGAATGTCATCTTCGCCCGGATGGCCACCACACTCGAAGCCGTCGACGGAAACCGCATCACAACCGATCGCCTGGGCCTTGAGCGCATGGCGCACCGATGTGCACTTGTGGATAACCTTGATGCCAGCGTCCTTGAGCTGCGGCATGTACTTTTCCGGGCTACGGCCAGCGGTTTCCACGTATTTGACGCCACCTTCGATAATGGCCTTGATATAGCCGGGGTAGTCCGGCGTGTTCAGCGAGGGTAGGAAGGTCAGGTTGACCGCAAACGGCTTGTCAGTCATGTCCCGGCAGCGAGCAATTTCATTGGCCAGATCGGCGGCGCTTTTCTGCGTCAGGCCGGTAATTGTCCCCAGACCTCCAGCATTCGAAACGGCCGCCGCCAGTTCGGCGAAGCCGACATAGTGCATACCGCCCTGGATAATGGGGTGCTGGATGCCGAACAGTTCAGTAATACGCGTTTTCACGATCAATTGCCTCTTGTGATGGAGCTCCGGCAACGCGCCGGGGTGTGTATTTAGAATGACGACGCTAATTTCGTACGTGGCAAATTGCAAGCCTTTGCCAACTCAGCGCACAGGGTCGACTGCTGCGCTTCATACATCCTCCTGGCCGCCGGACGCCGCCGGTTCCTGAGCTCGCACAGGCGTGCACCCTCGTTCCGGCAGAAAGTCATGCTCGGTAAACACCTCGCTGAGAACGGCTTGCTCGATAAAGCTGCGCTGCCCCACCTTGACCGGCACCCGCACCACCAGATGGACGGTATCAGCGGCAGGAAACTGAAGCGTCACCCGGGGCTCTACCGCAGGTACCGCCAGCCCGCGATTGGCGCTGACCCGGGTCATATAATCGCGCACCTGCTCCAGATAAGGGGCGCACTGACGGTTGGCGGAGTCCAGGCATGCTACCTGCGCTGCACGCCAGTCGTCACCGCGGCGGAACGGTATGCTGAACACATGGAAACCGTAGTTCTCGGTAAAGCTTTCATTAATTACCGGCTCGGAAACGAACAGCGCATTGGGGATCACGATCATTCGCCCAGTGCGCTGCTGCAGCGCTCCGGGGCCGACCTCAAGCACCGTTGTGGCCAGCAGACTCTGATCAATCACATCGCCGCGAAACTCTTTTACCTGAATGCGATCACCCAGATTGAACGAGCGCGAACCACTTTTCAGCATCGAGCCCGTCAGGCACAGAATCAGCTCCTTGGTGGCGACCACAAAGGCCACTGCGATTGCGACAATGGACAAAGCCAGGGTCCGCAATTCCTCACCCCAGATAATCACCAGGCCAAGCAGGGTAAGAAGCAGAAATCCATTGCGCGAATTGACCAGCCAACGACCGCGCAGTTCGGGAGACACCACCGTACGACGGATGAAGCGGGCGGTCAGTGCGCGAGAAAGCAGGACCACCGCGAACAGCAACACGGTGCTGATCAGCAACCGCAGAATGCCTTCCGGAAATACAAATCCCTCAGGCAGTACATTAAGGCCATCCAGCATTGATTTCCCCGTCAGTCTTCATCGTGAAATGGATCATCCTGCTCTCCCGACCGGGCGTCAACGTTGATATCCCGTTTCCCTGCCAGGTCCCGCGAGACTCCACTGGACAGCGTTGAGCTCCGGACATGGTAGCGGATAGCGTAGCCACGAACTTGGACCACAGGTAATAATATTTCGTTCTCGAATCATTTTGAATTCTCTTACAACCTTTACGCATGTAGCAATTGCGTTAGCCGCCATCCAATCTATGGTGTATAGTCATTACACATATAAATTATGCATTGCGCAGGACAAGGTCCTGCACACCAAGGAGATCGCACATGAAGAAGGATCCAACCAAGGGCTTTATTGCTCTGCTCGGCTGGGCACCCAACGCTGTCGAAGCTGCAGCCACTTTCGACCGTCGCTATGTCGTAGTTGCTCCAGAGTGGGCAGAAGAATATTGCAAAACGCATGACATTCCCTACGTGCCCTGGAACTTCGAGCGCCTCAATGATCGCTCCATGGAGATAGCCCAGACACTGAAGGACATGGGCGTCGACGTCTCCATTCCACTATTCGAGGAAACAGTCGAATGGGCTGGAGCGATCAACTCGGTCCTGCTGGACAACCCGAGGCTGTTCGGTCAGTCAATGCTGATGCGTGACAAGTCGCTGATGAAACGGCGCGCGCAGCTCGGCGGTATCCGCGTAGGTATCTTTGAAGAAGCGCATGATCGCGGTGATGTGATCCGATTCCTCAAGCGCGTCAACCAGACACTGCTCAAGCTCGATGGTGATCCGAACGACCCCATCCACGTAAAGGCTTTCGACAAGGCAGGCTGCCTCGGTCACCGGGTCATCCGTACACCCGACGACGTGGATGCCATTCCCGACGAGGAGTTTCCATCGCTGATGGAGTCTCACCTTGATGGTTGGGAATTCGCTGTCGAGGCATGGATTCACAACGGCAAGATCCGTTTCCTGAACATTTCCGAGTATGTCCGTCTTGGATATTCGGTACACGTGCCCGCATCGCCGAAGCTTGAGGAGTATCGTCCGCAGATAGTTAAGCAGATCGAGAAGCTGATCAAGACCTTCGACATCGAATTCGGGATGATCCACCCCGAATACTTCGTAACCAGCGATGGTGAAATGTACTTTGGTGAAGTGGCCTATCGCCCACCGGGCTTCAAGGTATTCGAGCTGCTGGAGCGCGTTTACAAGGGCTTCAACGCCTACCATGCGTCAATGCTGGTGTTCGATCCGAAATCCACCGAAGAGGAAGTCGAAGCCTACTTTCCGAAGGAAATTGAAGATGCTGACGGTTACGCCGGCTGCTTCGGCGTCTATCCGCGCCGCAGGGTTGTCAGTAAGCTGGAAATTCCTTCCGAGACAGAAGATCACCCCTATTTCGAATCCCACGAGCTGACCACGCCGCTCGAAGAAATGGTCACCAAGCGTACTGCATTCGGCACGCACTGGGGTCTGATCTACTTCAAGGGCGACGACGCTAAAACGATGCACGATCTGCTGGCACGTCAGGAAGAACTGGATTTCTACGTATAGCGCGCTGCCGGTCATGTCCCTATCATGGGTGCTAGTCAAAACAGTTAGGGAGAATGTGCGTGGTTGACGTAGATGCGCAAGACAAGCCGGACCGCAGCAAGCTCGACCTGCTGCTGGCCCGGTTTGACGAAGCTCTGGAGCTGCTGGCTCGGGCTCCGGAGTTTGCCAAACCAGGCAAGCTTGGGCGGGTGTTCGACACCGCCCGCCGGGTATTGATGGAGCCTGACGGCTGTGCAGAAATCGAAGCCCGTGCAGCGGCAATCGAGGACGCGGGCGTTTTCGCCGGATCAGACTGGGACAATCCCGACACGCTGGTCCCGGCGCTGACGCCGCATACTCTTTCAAGCGGAGATGCCCATACCCTGGTTATCGAAGCCCTGAGCGAGCTCAGGCTGCTGGCAGTAGCGCGTGGTCAATATGAGCACGCGCTGGTGTCGGTCGAGCACGCAAGACATTTCCTGACGCAAGTCCTGGCAAGCAACCTCGCCATGCTATTTTCACCTCCCAGTGAGGCCGAGCGGGAAACCCAGGGGCGGCTGGCCGAGGTGCCACGCAATCTGCTGCAGCATCTTGCTACGTCGATTGGCTACCAGCACATAATCGATCAGTTGATTGGCGAGATCTGGCGCATTCTGCAACAACGCCCCATTCAGGTTGACCCGGTCAAGCGCATGATCACGCAGATCGCGATATGTCAGACTGATCCTGATATTGATCTGGGTACCAGCGGCCACGGTGCCGACCGGCTGGTCAGCAGTCTGTATGGCCCCACCTATGCCTGCCGTGAAGATCCGGGCATAGAAATCTATCAGGAACGACTCGAGCATATGGACCACGCGGCGCTGCAAAGCGAGGCGACCGGCTTTGCCCGGGCTATGCATGATACCGGCCTGGCATCAGCGTACCATGCCGTGCTTGTGCGTCATCTGCTCAACCAGGCGGACCATCTGCTGGCCGAAGCCATGGGTCTTTCGGCTACCGGCCGTGACTGTCTGTTGTGTTATCGCGAGCTGGTACTGGAGCTGATCAACAAAGGCGTTCATCCCGGCACCCCACAGGCGATCTATGGGCTGGCGCTAATGCTCGAGCGCGGCATTCTGTTCCAGTTGCCGGTAGCCCCGGCCATGTGGCGCCAGCTTGGCTTGCCCCTGTCCGCCTGGTCCAAAGAGCGTCTGGCCCTGGCATTTGGCACTGCTGTACCGCCCGAAGCGCTGCTGCTCGAAGGTGTGCTGTGCATGCTGGGCCTCCCCCTTGGCGTGGGTCAGGGCAACAACCCGACGTGCCAATCGGCGCGGGCATTGTCGATGTGGGCCTACAACGACCCTGATTATCTTCTGCAGATGGTTACCTGGGCAGCCCGTGACGACGAGATCATCATGCACTTCGAGGGGCAGCCTATCTCGTCACAGGAAAGCCTGGGTGGGGTGGCGACTTCATTGCCTATCGATCTGGATGCAGTTTCGCTGCTGGTGGTACCCCATCTGGACCGCATTTACGCAGAAATGGGCCGACGCTGTATTGGCCGCGAAGGCGACCCCCACCGTTGGGTCAATCCGGAGTTCCATGGCTGGTGGGCGGGGCGCGGTTTCCGCCTGAACGTCGACGTACCCACTGGCAACCTGGTCGATCTGGAAGATTTTCTGCGGCACTTTTATGCCGCCTACCATCCGTACCACAACGGTAATCAACCGTTGATTCACCCGCAACCGTCAGGCATTGCAGTCACCGATAGCGCCGCACGCTTTATCGGCTGGCACGCAATCACCATCCTGCGGGTCAATCTGGATCAGAAAGACCAGATGCGGGTATATTTCTTCAATCCCAACAATGACAGTGGTCAGAACTGGGGCGATGGCGTCGAAGTGAGCACGTCGGGGCACGGCGAGCGATTCGGCGAGGCATCGCTGCCCTTCGCCCAGTTTCTGTCCAGGCTCTACATCTTTCACTACGACCCTCTGGAGCACGGAGAGCCCGCCTCGGTGACCCGTGAAGAGCTCGACGAGGTTATCGGTTACATACAACGTAGTTGGGGCGTCGGGCGGATGAGCACAAGCGAGGACGACCAGACCGTTGCCACGAATTGATATCCGGTCGCGGCAGGCCTTCGGGCCGTCGCGACCCTTAAATCATCTTCGCAGGTGTGTGTCGAACCAGTCGATTGCCAGTGCCTCGACCTGCTCAAGGGTACCCGGCTCTTCGAACAGGTGTGATGCACCGGCAATTATTTCCATGTGCCGGGTACAACGCAGCATATCGTATGCCTCCTGATTGAGCTTGATCACGATGTCATCAAGCGCTCCGACTATCAGCAATGTTGGGGCTGTGACCTGGGGCAGTGCGGGGCCGCCCATATCTGCTCGACCCCCTCGGGAAACGACGGCGTCTACCATCTCGGGCCGGGCCGCAGCGGCGATCAGTGCCGCCGCTGCGCCGGTAGAGGCGCCAAAATAACCCAGGGATAGCGACCCCATATCCGGCTGCGCTGCCACCCATTCCGTTGCGCTTATCAGCCTGCTGGCCAGAAGATCAATATTGAAACGAAACTCGCGGGTGCTGCGGTCAACCTGGTCCTCGGCAACGGTCAGCAGATCAAACAGCAGGGTCGTGAAGCCGGCCCGATTCAATGCCTTGGCAACCTGCCGGTTACGACTGCTGAACCGACTGCTGCCACTGCCATGGGCAAACAGCACCAGTCCTTTCGCATCCCGAGCCAAAGTCAGATCGCCATACATGTCGCCAGCGGGAACGGTAATGATGATTTCGCGGGTTTCCAGGGTATCGGTGGAATCCATGAACAGGCCTCTCTTGGTCGATTTGGGGCGTCAATCCTTGAGGATTGTCGCCGCCATGCTGTTGCTTGGACTCAAGAGCCTCGCGCGAAGTTTCCATCCAATCAGTCGGACCGACGCCCGTAAAGCGGGCGTCGGTTTTTTCAAGGACCCAGCTTAGCGGTCGTTACGCAGCGGACCGTAATCTACAGGCACCCAGGAAAACGCGGCACCTTCCCGGCGTACATGCCCCAGGCCGGGGAAGGGCAAATGCGCGCCGGCAACCCAAAAGCGGTTCTTCGCCGCATCATTGAAGATCTGCTTGCGGGTGGCCAATGCTTCTTCGCTGTCGACGTCGAATTCGATGGTGACGTCCGGACGGGCAAACTGCACGGTATGACTGTGCACGATATCGCCCCAGACCATCAGATCCTGCCCCTCGGACTGAAATAGATAGGCGTTGTGCCCAGGGGTATGGCCGTTAGCTGGCACCGTACGTAACCCAGACATAAGTTCAGTATCGCGACCGTATTGCTTCAACCGGTTCTCTGCCACGTAGGGCTTGACGGCCTCCTGGGCCATCTTGAAGAACGGCTGAGCACTCGCGGGCATAGTCGCGGCCAGCTCTTCATCCAGCCAATAGGCAGCCTCGGCCCGCGGTACATGCACTGTGGCGTTGGGATAGGTAGCCGAACCATCACGATTGCGTAGACCACAGGCATGGTCAGGGTGCAGGTGCGTCAGCAGCACCATGCTGACCTGCTCGAGTTCGTAGCCGGAAGCTTGCAGGTTGCTCGCGATGTTGCCCAGTGTCGGCCCGAAACACTGCGCAGCACCGACATCGACCAGAACCAGCTCGGTGCCGGTATTGACCAGGTAAGCGTTGACCGCAGTCTGCACGCCATTATCAGCAGGAACAAACATCCGGGTAAACAGGGCTTCCAGGTTGTCCGCGTCAATTCCGTTGAGCAGCTTTGGATCGAGATCGATATAACCGTCGTAGAGCGCGGTTACCTCGAACTCACCCAGATTCATCCGGTAGTACCCGGGTACCTGATCCTGCTGCTTGGCCACCGGCGCAGCTTGCGCCAGAAACGAAACCAGAGCCAGGCTGACGACAGCGAGCCGACCCACGGAGCGTGCAAAAGCGTTATTGGTAATCATCAGAGTTTTCCTTGGCGTTCTTCAGATTCCCACAGGATCGGATCTTTTGCCGCGCGCTGCAAGCTGCCTGCGGCCGTCTCCGAGTCCAGAGCGCCACGATGCACAGTCCTGAACCTGCGGTAGCCCACCCATGCGGCCGCCAGCAGATAGGGAAGCGCACCGGGCACCCACATTATCAACCCGGCCAACTGCTGGTCCTGCAGGCTGCGCGCCTCGCCATACAGTGGCGCCTGGGCAAACGTCAGCAGCGCACCGAGAAAACCGGTGTGCATCAGCGTCAACAACAATGCGAAAAGCGACCAATGCACGCTACGCTGTCTGCCGTAAAGTACAGCCCACCAGAACAGGCCCGCAGTCAGCATGAACATGCCATGCTCCACAACGTGCCACCAGGAATTATCCAGCGCCAGCTGATAGAACCGTGGCATATGCCAGAACCAGATCGTCAGCCCGTGCAGATACGCCAGCAGCACCGGGTGCCGCGTCAGGCGCAGCAGGGGTCGCCAGCCTCGGCTGACCCACTTCCCGCCGGCAGCGGCCAGACGTTTCAACGGTCGGCTGAGGACCCAAAGCGGCGCAATAACCACCATGAACAGCATGTGCTGGACCATATGCGCGGTGGTGCTGGTTTCCGCCCATTCATCCAGCGGGCCGGCCACGGCGAAAAAACCCAACAGCATAGCCGCATGGAAAGCCATCGCACGCCAGACTTGCGCCTGCCGACGGCGGGATCCGGCCAGATAGAACAACCAGAACACACCCAGTAGCCCCACTGCGAGCATTGATGCAATCTGCTCCTGGGCACTGCCGGAGGTTGGGCTGTGGGCCATCGCCGGCATGCTCGCGCCCCAGAGCACACACAGGCTCGGAAGACAGGTCCGTTGCACGTGGCTCATACGCAAGGCGGCAGTGTCAGCGCAGGCATCGCCACTGCCAGTGTGGCGAACGCGCCGATCAGATAAACCGCCGATGCCGCACTGGCAATGAAACGCTGATTATCCGCATCCTTGTCCGGCTGCTCATCGGCTGCCGGTCTGGCCAACCAGCAGCGTCGGGCGCAGTACAGCAGAAATAGCGACAACAGTAAGCCAAACGCCAGCAGGCCCCCGTTGATCCAGGTCAGCGCACCCTGCTCGGGATCTGGCGGTATCAAGGCGCAGGTAACCCCCAGCCCGCCATACAGACTGACGAACCAGGCACTCCAGACAATCGGGCCGAAGAACATTTGCAGCGGATGGGACGGGGAAAACATCAGACACCACCCCATGCCAGCGGCAGCAGAAAGAAGGCGGCAAAGCTCATCCAGAAGATCCCGAGCGTATAGAGCCAGAACGGCCCGACCACAATCGGCTCGTAGGGGATTTGCGCGCTGACATAGCCAAGCCTGAGCCGGACCGCCTGCATCGCTGTCAGGATTACCGCCAGCGCGCTGTGGATCAACTGGTAGATGAGCATCACCACCAGCACCGCGTCGTGGGCAGTCAGCGTTGGATGCAGGGGCGCATCGACCAGCAACCAGAGCAGCGACAGGACGTGCGCCGCGCCGAGCAGACTGACCAACCAGAACAGGCGACCAAGCCCGTCGACCTCGCGCTTGCGCAATCTCACCAGGCCACGTCCATAAAGCAACGTCGCCAGGGTCAGCAGCACACCACTGACCGTCAGCGGCAGCAATGCCAGCGGGCCCTGTTCCGGCGTGGTCCAGAAAGGCGAAACGGTCCAGAGATAAAACCAGCCAAAGAGCAGAGAGATATACAGCGTACCGTTGGCCATCAGGGCCACGACCATGCCCCATAGCCCCGGACCATCAAAGGTGCGCGTATGCAGCGGCGGATCTACCGGATCATCATCGCGCAAGGGTGTCACGCCCGGGTGTCCCCCGTTATGCCAGCTCCAGCGCAGCAGCAGGAAAACCGCGGCCAGAGTCGCCAGCAGTGCCAGCCCATATACCTTGGTCAGCAGGCTGAGACACAGAACGGCGATGGCGGCGGCGCACTGCAATGGCATCCAGGAATTGGCCGGCAGGTTGACCACTTCGCGCACTGTGCCACTGATCGCATCGGACCCCCAGGTATCACGACGCTCATGCTGGATCTCGGCCAGGCCGTGCTTACCGGCAAAGATGGTGACGGGCAGCTCCGAGTTTTCCCACAGCGGGTGCCGGGTGCCCACCTCCGGCAGGCTGGCAAAATTGTATGGTGGCACGGGCATGGGCATTGCCCATTCGAGGGTGTCGGCGTTCCATGGGTTGCGCGACGCCTTCTCGCCGAAACGAAAATGCAGTGCGAGGTCCAGGATGATAGCGGCGATACCGATTGCCATCACAAAGCCACCCACCGAAGAAATCAGGTTCAGCCAGCCCCAACCCATCTCGGCCTCGTAGGTGTAGATGCGTCGCGGCATGCCCAGCAAACCGGTCAGGTGCATGATCAGAAAGGTCAGGTTGAAGCCGATGAACACCAGCCAGAAACCCCAGCGGCCCAGGGTATCGGACGGCATGCGTCCGGACACATGGGGTAGCCAGTAATACAGCCCGGCAATCAGCGGAAACAGCATCCCGCCGACCAGCACGTAATGCATGTGTGCGACCACAAAATGCGTGTCGTGTACCTGCCAGTCAAACGGCACCAGCGCCAGCATCACACCGGTCAGCCCGCCATTGACGAAGACAACGATGAATCCCAGGATCCACAGCATCGGTAGGTGGAATACCACCCGGCCGGCCCACAACGTAGCCAGCCAGGCAAAAATCTGTATACCGGTGGGGATCGCGACCAGCACACTCGCCACGGAAAAGAACGACAACGCCAGTTGCGGTATGCCCACCGTGAACATGTGATGCACCCACAGACCGAAGCTGAGAAAGCCCATCAGAATCACCGCAACCACAATCCAGCGATAGCCGACGAGCGGATGCTGGGCGAAGACCGGAATAAGGGTGGAAACGATACCCGCCGCCGGCAGGAACAGGATATAGACCTCGGGATGACCGAACAGCCAGAACAGATGCTGCCAGAGTAACGGGTCGCCGCCACCCGCCACCTGAAAAAAGACCATGCCGGCCGCACGCTCGAGCTCCAGCAGGATGCTTCCTAGAATTAATGGCGGAAAGCCGAAAATAATCATCAGGGCCATCGCCAGGATGTACCAGCAGAAAACCGGCATCTTGCTCAGGGACATGCCCTGTGTTCGGGTGCGCAGGATCGAGACCACCAGCTCAACGCCGGCCGAGAGCGCAGATATCTCGACGAATGTAATACCGAGTAGCCAGAAATCCGCGCCAGACCCAGGCGAGTAGGTCGAGCTGCTGAGAGGGGTGTACATGAACCAGCCGGTGTCGGGGGCGGTGCTTAACACCAGGCTGGAAAGAATGATCAGGCCGCCAAACAGGTAGCAGAAATATCCAAAAGCGCTTAGCCGCGGAAAGACCAGGTCCCGCGCACCAATCATCTTGGGGATAAGATACATCGCCATCCCTTCGAGCACCGGGATCGCGAACAGGAACATCATAATCGTGCCGTGCATCGTGAACAGCTGGTTGTAGAGCTCTATCCCGACAATATCCTGCTCGGGCAGCGCCAGCTGAGTGCGCAAGAGCATCGCCAGAAGACCACCAACCAGAAAAAACAGAAACCCGGTCACAATGAAGCGCAGGCCAATAGTCGTATGATTGACCGCCAACAGCGAGCGCCAACCGCGCAGGTTGCCCCATACCCTGGAAAACTGCTCGTGCCGCTGGCGATTGTGCTCAATCAGCGGATCAGTCACCCGGCCCCTCCTCCGGTTGCGCTACCTGTGCCAAGAGACGCCCGCACTGCTAGGCTTTGAACAGTCGCTCCGGCGCATGGCCGGGCGGTTTCAACAGACGATCGTCGGGAGTCACCGTGGCCGAGGAACATATCCGCAGCAAGATGTCCATACACGGGCATCCTATCCATCCGATGGTAATCCACTTCCCGGTCGCCGCGCTGATCGGCCTGATTGGGGCCGATCTTGGCTTCATGCTCACCGACGACTACTTCTGGGCGCGCCTGGGCATCTGGCTGGCCGGCATAGGGGCAGTTGGTGGCTGGATCTCGGGTTCCATCGGCATGCTCGATCTGATTATCGTACCGCAGATACGCAGTCTGATTACCGCCTGGTGCCACGGCATGCTGGCGGTGATGATGCTCTCGCTGGCAACCCTGAACTGGCTGCTGCGGCTCAACGCGCCAGACTTGGCGATCGAGCCCTGGGGCCTTTATCTCTCGCTGCTTACCGGCCTGATGATCTCGCTTACCAGCCTGCTCGGCGGCGAGCTGGTCTATGATCACGCCGTGGGTGTATCGCCGAAAAAAATGGCCAAGCGGCGCGAGAACCTCTAGCAACCGCACGCTGGGCAGCGCCATTGCAGCAATCATGGCTCGCCCCCTATCGACGGCTTGCTCAGCACAATCCAGACGATCACCAGCATCAGACTGCCGCAGGTGACGCCGAGCAAAACGCACCACGGCAGTACGGGTTTGCCATTTCTCGACTCCGCCCGCAGGATCAGCAGACCCGCCAGGGTGTGACAGACCACCAGCAGTGACACCAGCGTCAACTTGGCGATCAGCCAGGGGGCAGTGGTGTAATTGACAACAAAG
>NZ_JBFGFI010000057.1:0-19928 GCF_041579695.1 Halopseudomonas sp. | reverse complement strand
TTCCGGCCAATTCAGCTTGGAGCGTGCCGTCCAGGTTCAAAGGCGAATTCAAGCCGAGGATGGTAAGCCTAGGTATCGGCTGGTGTGCATTGGTAGGGCCGAAAATGGATTCCCGCGTTCGCGAGAATGACGATGTCCCAGTCACTCGTGATCCGCGCATACCCAGCCGTGATCCGCGCATACTTAACCGTGATCTGCGCACACTCTACCGTGATCCGCGCATACTCAACCGTCATTCGCGCATTCCCCAGCCGTCATCCTCGCGAATGCGGGGATCTAATCGGAGTTTCAGGAATACCGCCAAGCTCTCCCCACACGTCATCCTCACGAATGCGGGGATCTGATCGGAGTTTCAGGAATACCGCCAAGCTCTCCCCACACGTCATCCTCGCGAACGCGGGGATCCATTTGGAGCTTCAGGGCACTTCGCGGCTTGAACAAACACCGAACATAAAAAAACCGGAGCATTGGCTCCGGTTTTTTGTACTGCTTCTGCTTCTTACGCCGGGAAGAGTTCGCCCAGCTTCAGAGCCAGCATCATGTCGCCTTCGGCGCGCAGCTTGCCAGCCATGAAGGCCTGCATGCCGTCGGTCTCGCCGGTCATTACACCGTTCAGGGTGTCGCTATCCATGATCAGGGTAACGTTGGGAGCAGCGGCGTCGCCATGGGCGATGGCGCAGGTGCCGTCCTTGATGGTGACGTTGAAGTTGCTGTCGTCTTCGATGTTGAACTGGAAAACCAGGTCCAGACCGGCAGCGGCGGACGGGTTGAACTTCTCTTCCATCTTCTGGGTAATTTCTGCAACGTTGCTCATGTCTAAGTCCTTGTTTTCGATGCTTGAGGGGCAACAGGCTGAAGCCAGTTGCCGTTGGTTATCTGTAAGTGACCCAGTCTGGCTGCTGGTGGACATCAAGGTGCGCCTGACTGTTGAACGAGGCCAGGCTGATCTTGCTTCTACCATATTGTAGACGGCTTACAGAGGTATTCACTATTTGCCAGTTCAGCTCGAAGGCGCTGGTGGCCGGCATTTCCGTGATCAGTTGCAAGGCAGCGGTGATGGTGCCGCCCGAAGTAAAGATTGCGATGTTCTCGCCGCGCCCCGCCTGTTCCATAACGCGGGCCAGGCCTTCCTTCACGCGAGCGACAAAAGCGGACCAGGGCTCACAGCCGGGAACGTCGTTTTTCTCGGTAATCCACATGGTGATTACCTGGCTGAAGACCTTCTGGAACTCCTTGCGGTACTCGCCGGCGTTCTCGACAAAATGCCTTGCCTTTGGCTCGCTCTGTTCAAGGTGGGGCAGGTAGGCGCGCATGACTTCGTCTGCGGCGTATTCGTTGAACGCCGGCTCGATCAGGATCTCAGTACCCGAGCCTGGCATCTCGGCGAGGGCGTGGCTGCCGGTATCGATTTGGCGCTGCATTTCACCCGCGTAGGAGCGGTCGAATTTGAGACCATTGGAATGCGCGAACTGGCCAAGCAGTTTTGATTGCTTGATGCCCAGCTCGGACAGTACGTCGTAGTTTGCAGCGCCCAGCGAAGCCTGGCCGTGCCTTATCAGATAAATGCTGCCCACGTTGTCACCTGTCTTGAAAACAAGATATGAGGGTATGGGGCGGCGTGGAAGGTGTCAACAGTAAACCATACGCTTGTTTGAATCATCTTGCGGTGCCCCGCGCCTCAGTCCGGGTTCATCCTGTATGCTTGTTCTCTGACATTTACACCCTCGATTTAGAACTTTCTGGAGTGCGCTTGTGGAATGGATAGCTGAGTACACGATGTTTCTCGCCAAGTCGTTTACCTTTGTTGTGGTGGTCTTTCTGATCGTCTCGCTGATCGCCTTGCTCAAGACTCGCAACAAGCATGAGGAGGGCACGCTCACTGTGGTGCGCCTGAACGAGCAGCTGCAGCGCATGACCGAGAAGCTGGAGCAGACAATACTCAACAAATCGGCGCTGAAAGCGCTGGTCAAGTCACGCAAGGCCAAGGCGAAGGCGCGGGAAAAGTCGACCGAACGTGGCAGGCGCGTGTTCGTGCTCAACTTTGATGGCGACATCAAGGCCAGCGCGCTGGAAAACCTGCGCCACGAAGTCACCGCGGTGCTGGAACTGGCCACCGACAAGGACGAGATTGTGGTCAAGGTCGAAAGCGGCGGCGGCATGGTGCATGCCTACGGGCTGGCGGCGTCGCAACTGGTGCGTATCCGCGAGGCAGGCGTACCGCTTACCGTCTGTGTCGACAAGGTCGCGGCCAGCGGCGGCTACATGATGGCCTGTATCGGTACCAGGGTGCTGGCGGCGCCCTTTGCGATTTTGGGCTCGATCGGAGTGGTCGCGCAGATGCCGAACTTCAATCGTGTACTGAAAAAGCACGATGTTGACTACGAGATGCTCACCGCCGGCGAGTACAAGCGCACGCTGACCCTGTTTGGCGAGAATACCGAGAAGGGCCGCGAGAAGTTCCAGGAGGACCTGGAAAACATCCATCGCCTGTTCAAATCCTTTGTCGGCAAGTATCGGCCGCAGCTGGATGTGTCCGAGGTAGCCACCGGGGAAATCTGGTTTGGCACCGAGGCGCTGGAGAAGGCACTGGCAGATGAAATTACCACCAGTGACCAGTACATTAGTCGCATGATCCACGAAGCGGACGTCTTCGAGGTGCATTATGTGCAGCGTAAACGCCTGCAGGACAAACTGTCGGTGGGCATGTCGGCAACCGTCGACCGCTTGCTGCTGACCTGGGCGTCGCGCTTTCACAATCAGCGTTTCTGGTAGGAGAAAAACATGTCTGAATTCAAAGCTCTCGTTGTCACCGAAGAAGACGGCAAGTACGTACCCCGTGTCGCATTGCGGCACGTAGACGACCTGCCCCCTGGCGAGGTACTGATTCGCGTAAGGTATTCCTCGCTCAACTTCAAGGATGCGCTTTCCGCCTCGGGTAACAAGGGCGTAACCAAGCAGTATCCGCATACGCCTGGCATCGACGCCGCAGGTGTGGTTGAAGCTTCCTCGGTGCCTGAGCTGAGCGTTGGCGACGAAGTGATAGTGACCGGCTACGACCTGGGCATGAACACCGCCGGCGGCTACGGCCAGTACATCCGCGTACCCGCTGCCTGGGTCCTCAAGCGCCCCGAAGGTTTGTCACTACGTGACAGCATGCTGCTGGGCACCGCAGGCCTCACTGCCGCCCTGTGCATCGACAAGCTCGAGCAGGCAGGCCTTTCGCCCGACCAGGGTCAGGTACTGGTCACCGGCGCCACAGGCGGTGTGGGCAGCATTGCAGTGGCGATGCTCTCGGTGCTCGGCTACGAAGTCGCCGCATCTACCGGCAAGGCACTAGAGGCAGACTTCCTGCTCAAGCTCGGCGCCAAGCAGATCGTAGACCGCACCACCCTCGAAGCCGGCAAGGAAAAGCCCATGCTGAAAGAGCAGTGGGCTGGTGCAGTGGATACCGTCGGTGGCGACATCCTGTTCAACGTGGTCAAGTCCCTGCGTTATGGCGCCAGCGTCGTCACCTGTGGCCTGACTGCCGGCACCCAGTTCCAGGGCAGCGTACTGCCGTTCATTCTGCGTAACGTCAACCTTCTGGGCGTCGACTCCGTCGAGCAACCGCTGGTAGTCAAGGCCTCGATGTGGGACAGGCTTTCACTGCAGTGGAAGACCGATCTGACCGCACTGGAGCACGAAGTCGGGCTGGACGACCTGCCCGCCGAGATCGAGCGTATTCTCGGTGGCAAGATGGTCGGGCGCGTGGTGGTCAAGCTGGATTAAGGTGTGATCTTGCCAGCGGATCGCGAGCAGCAATGCCGCGTGTACACTGGTCGCGCAAAAGCCAAATCGGAATATTCAGATGCTCATATACGTTCTCGTCGCGTGCGATCGCCTTGACGAAAAGCAGGAAAAGAAGCTGAAGCAGAACCTGCCAGAGCTGCAAGCGGCACTACAAGCTTACGTGGATGCCAACGAAGCCAATGACGTCACTCTGATCAATGAGTGCGCAAGCGACGATGTTGAAGACTGGCAACTGGGCATTACCCAGCCGGTAAAGAAGAACATTCATCTCAACTTTCCGGTGAATCTGTTCAACAGCCTTGCCAGGAAATATGACATCGATTGCGAGGTCGGTTATATCGAGGAGGACACGCGCGAGCCGGTCAGTTATTTCGGCAAACAGGAGGGCCCCGGCGAGGCATTTTTGATCGCCGAGTATCTGGGCTTGTGACAGGGGGTCGCACCTCATCTTAACGGTGCCTTGATTACGTAACTTGATACCGACGGGAGAACGAGACTCTACATTCTGGAAATCTTCCCGCATGCATTGCACTTGATCCCGTCCCTGACCGGGAATAGCGGGAAGTTGATTCCCAGAAACATCAGAAAGGCCCAGCGACGGCCGATCTGGTGGTATTCCGTATCCTCACTGCCGCAATGCGGACAGGCCTGTTCATCGGCTCCTACCAGCTCGACCAGATCCTCCTCCCGATCCTCGGCCAGCAGCCTGACTGCCGTTTCGGCATAGGGTTCGGGCACCTGCAGCCTCACGCCACCCATCGCATTGGAGTAAAGCCACTGCATATTGATCGTATGCTCATCGGCGATAAACGCGGGTATGCCTTCTGCATCCAGACGGGATTTGGCAATGTGGGCCTCATAGGGGAGGCTGTAGCGGGAAATAGTGATCAGCATAAGGGGGTGTCGGCAGCAAGCAGCTGCGTCCTGTTAAGTGGCTCGTGGCATACAGTGAACATCGGCTATCAGCAGATGTTCGAAATCCTTCAGTGCTGCGGCGGCTGTCGCTGACGGGCCGGTGACGCCCATCACGGTGATTTCACCCATCACATCTGTCGCCACGCGAACAGCCTTCATTGTGGCGTCGACCCGGGCGAAGGGGTGATCGAACGGATAGGTCTTGAGCTCAACGCTGGCACGCACATTACCAGTCTCGTTCTGGATGCGCCCGACCAGCTTCGGCACCTTGCCCTCGGCTTTCCAGCGTTGAATATCTGCAGGGGTGATCTGGTCGATGCCGTCACGGGGAATATCCTGCAGTTTCAGGCAAGCGCCAAAGGCGGCGTTGGCCAGGATATTGACCTTGCAGGCGGTATCCCAACCTTCCACATCGAATCGCGGGTCAGGTTCGGCATAGCCTAGGTGCTGAGCCTCGATCACGGCATCAGCAAAGCCCATGCCGCTCATCATGCTGTCGAGAACAAAGTTGGTTGTCCCGGTGAGGATGCCTTCCACTTCCAGGATCTGACACCCGGCCAGGTTGTATTGCAGCAGATCGATGGTGGGGAGGGCTGCGGATGTGGCGCCACTGATTTTCAGCTGTACAGCATTGGCTCGAGCCAGTTCAGCCAGCCCTGCATAGTCGAAAACTAACGCCCCTTTCGAGATGCATATGGCGTGTGTGCCTTGCGACAAGGCCTCTTTGATATAGGTGTATCCCGGGCCGCCAGTCTCGAAATCGGTCGGCCCGGCTTCGATCAGAACGTCAGCCTGCGCACGCTGTACAAAACCGGGACCGGTTTCACCGGGTCGCAAAGTCAGCCCTGCATCGCTGCTCCAATCCAGCCCATTGTGATCAATCAATCCCGCGCGCGAGCCGCAGACCCCGACGATGCGTACATCGGCATCGTAAAGCTCCCGATAGCGCTGCCGGCGCTCCTGGATGATCTGAGCAACGCCTTTACCAATGGCGCCAAAACCGGTGATCGCAATGTTCCATCTCGTCATGCAGGTATCTCGAACAGAGGTGTCAATCGGATGCCGGCATGGCAAACCCTGATTTTATTCAGCATTCTGTGATGCTGACCGCGAGCCCACCGAGAGACGTTTCCTTGTACTTGTAGGACATCTCCAGCCCTGTTTTGCGCATCGCCTCGATGCAATTATCCAGCGGCATAAAGTGCTTTCCATCACCGCGCAGCGCCAGCGAAGCCGCCGCATAGGCCTTGATGGCGCCAAAGCCGTTGCGTTCTATACAGGGCACCTGGACCAACCCCTTTACCGGATCGCAGGTCATGCCCAGGTGATGCTCCAGCGCTATCTCTGCGGCGTTCTCTACCTGCTGGGCGGTGCCGCCTCGTACCTCACACAAACCGGCGGCAGCCATGGCGGCGGCTGAGCCGACTTCGCCCTGGCAGCCAACTTCGGCACCCGAGATCGAGCTGCGTTGTTTGATCAGGCCACCAATGGCACTGGCCGTCAGCAGAAAATTCCTGACCTGCTCCTGCGTACCCTGCTCGTGGTTCACAAAGTAATACAGCACCGCCGGTATCACGCCGGCCGCCCCGTTGGTAGGCGCCGTCACAACCATATTGCCGGCAGCGTTTTCCTCGTTAACGGCCATGGCATAAGCACAGAGCCAGTCATTGATATTCGCCGTCTCTGGCTTGTTTTTTATACTCTGGTAGAGGCCCTTGGCTCGACGAGGGATGTCCAGCCCACCCGGCAGCAGGCCGTCTGTCGCCAAGCCACTCTCGATGCAGGTCCGCATGGCGCGCCAGATGTTATCCAGCCCCGCAATGAGCTCGCTCTCGTCCAGATGCTCGAGCTCGTTGGCCCGCTTCATGTGAGCAATGGAGAGCTGATGCATGTCAGCGAGCGCCAGTAAGGCATTTGCCGAATCGAAGGGATAGGTTGAAGAGTCGGCTGCTGCAAATTTCAGGGGGGCCTGCAGCTGGTCAATTTCAGCCAGGGTGTTGATGAAGCCGCCGCCGATGGAAAAATAGGTTCCCGAGAACAGTAACGTGTCTTCACCGCTCCTCAGCTCAAAAACCATGCCGTTGGGGTGCTGCGGTAGAGGCTTTCCCATATCAAAAACGATGTCGCGAGCGGGATTGAACATAAGCGTGCGCTTGTGATCCAGCTCGATGCGGTCGCTTCGCCAGAGCTGAGCTACCAGATCCTGTACATCAGTATCTACAAGACCGGCAGGAAGGTAACCGTGCAATCCCAGGGCAACAGCCCGGTCGGTCCAGTGGCCTTTGCCGGTATAGGCCAGAGACCCTTTGAGCGTGCAGTGGATCGTGGCACCCTGCAGTGTTTCACCATCGAATGCCTGCTCGTTTATCCGCCCGATAAAATCATGGGCGGCAACCATGGGCCCGACCGTATGGGAACTCGACGGCCCGACACCGATTTTGAACAGATCCAGCACACTGATGAACATGGTGGCCCTGCATTCGTGGGGTATCAGGAGAGCTTAGCACGCCCTTGAATATCGGGTTTTGCAGCGGGGTTTAATAAATCTGTCGTCTTTATTCCAATGTCTTCAAGTGAACGGTTTTATTATAGTTCTGGAGCAGTTTCACCGGGTCTGAATTGAAGTTGAAGGCCCAGCAAAAACCTGCGAAGGACCTGATCTTTGCATTCGCGATAATTCTTGTTGGCAGGCTTGCGGAAAAAAGCACTTAACTCATGCTTGCTTAAACGGAAATCGGCTAACTCCAATATCTCTAGAACGCCTTCAGCTTGCAAATTGAGAGCGATCCGTAATTTTTGCATTACCATATTATTGTTGAGGCGCTCTTCAGGCGGCGGTTGCGCGCCATCACGCTTGCCTCGCTTGAGGTTAATAAAGCCATTTAAAAAAGCGACCATTTCACGGTCACTCATCTCGAGAAAGCCGTCGTCTTCCTCTCTTTTTAACCAGGCCGCTACCTGCTCTTCGGTCACGTCAATATCGCCCAGCGCGAGTATGTCGATCACAGCGCTGTCTTTTAAATCAAAGGTATAACGTAAGCGCCGTAAAATATCATTGTTGGTCAAAATGCAATTCCTGTTTTTAACTATAAAAGGCTTCGACCTTGCCTTTCAGCGTGATCAGTATTGGCTGGCCGCGGCGATCCAATGCCTTGGGGGAAGGGGTTTTGATCCAACCTTCGCTGATGCAATACTCCTCGACGTTGGTGCGCTCTTTGCCGTTCAGCATAATGCCAATATCATGTTCGAAAATCTCTTCAACATAATGGGGGCTGCGGGGATTGGTCGACAGCCTGTCCGGTAAAGGAGGTAGCGATTTGGTATCGTTCATGCGGTAGTCCTGAGCTGGAATAAAGGCAGTATCTTAGAGAGTAAAGAACTGGCGCTCAAGAACCGCCGCAAGTTTCAGCGCAGCCAGAATGACGTGGAGTAGGCGGGGGGCATAAGACAAGACCTGATCCGGATTTTGCGAGAAGCATAGGACAGCTACAAAAAAGCGCCTTAAACAAGAACCTCCGCCACCGGGCGTCGCAACGAGTGGAGCGTTTCGGGGCCACGGCCAATGCGAACTATGAGATCAGGGCGTCTATCGCCCAATCCCAGCTCGCGGGCAAAATCAGCGCGCAGAGCGGCTACCTCGACGGGTTGATTGATGAAGGCTGTGCGCAAGCCCAGCGCCGTCGCCTGAAGGGCAAGACGTTGGTAACACCGCCCGGCCTCAATCCAGTGCTGCTTGTCATCCACCTCGGACGATATTATCGCTACAGCGGCTGAGCTCTGGATGTGGCAAATGTCTTTCTGATTCTGGCGTTCGGCGGAGAACGTAAACCGCATGAATAGAAGACCGAGCCATCGTGGCACAGAAGGATTTCCCATTACGGGCCCGTAAAGGCCATCGTTGGAATGCACTGCTTCTCTGGCACTGAAACGAATCCACGATCTCAATTCCGCCCTCCAGGCCTTGTCAGCAAACTGTGCGCTATTGCCTTGCGCGACGTAATCGCTAATGCGCTCTTTCTGATGCTTGTCTGTGATGAACATGGTGGAGACGCCCTGGCCACGCGCGGCATCCTTCAATAGGCTGAGTTGATCGGTATCAAGCGAAGATCCGTCAAATTCGACGCGACTGCATCGCCGGTCCGCAATGGCGTCAAACAAAGAGGATCGAACCACAGGCGTTGGCTCAAAGTCGATTTGTACAGCTGGCACCGAAGCGTTATAGCAGTAGTGACCCGTCAACCCGAAGGCTGGCGCGGCCACGATAATGTTTTCAGCGGCACAACCCAGACTTGCATATAAATGGTGATCGTCTGGATCCACGGCGGGGCAGCGCCGCGACAAGTCCGGCAGAATAGTGATCCGGTCCTGATCGAGCTTGAATCTCCAGGGTTGGGTATTGTGGCTGGAGGCGGCCAGGGTCGCACAATGCGCCAGCGCTCGGTAATTATCAGCCGAGTCATCCGGACCGGGGCACCGCCAAATCTCATCTATGCGCTTAGAGTAGGTCATTACGGCTCCTGGTAAGCTGGACTCAAATGCCTCGTCGCTCGTCGACCATCAGGTGAGCGCATCATTAATAATAGGCGGTATTCCACCGTCTACTGAGCGGGATACGATCGTGGTCAGCTCAATCTGTTTCCTTCTCGAAGAAATGCTGATTTGAGGCCGCCTCATCGCCGGGCATATCTGCCAGCAACTCGAAATAGTCCTGGCGCAGCGGGTCGAGCATGACCTGACCCCGGTCACGGCGGGCCTCTATGCTAGGATAGCGCTAACTTCGGGGCTGAGTGGGGATCGAAAACAGGCTGATCACATGATATCGATCAGGCCTGAATCTTCCGGTCAATTCAGCTTTGCAGTGCGCGCAGAGCTACTCGGTGTAGTTCCGGATTTCGCGGCTTATCGGTCTCATGTCAGGGGAGGGGGCGTGTACTCACTCAAGCGCAAGGGCGACTACCGGCTGCAGTTGACCCGTACCCTGAAAAAGTCAGGTCGGCATAAGGTCGAGGTGTACCTGTTCACGCCGCACGACAGCACTCTGACGCCGTGGAGCCTGAGTGAGCAGCAGTTTTTCTTCACTTCCCTCGAGCATCGCTTCGGTCTGCTGGGCCTGCTGGGCCTGCCGGACAAGGATCGCGCTGGCAAGGCGGACCGCTCCTTCGTGCTCCTTTCTCCCTACTACGAAATTACCTACGGCTCCTGGCTGTTCCAGTACCGTGCTTCGATTGATCGCCTGCGCCAGCAAATCCAGGTCGCCGAGAATTTCGACGAACCGCTCAAACGGTCTCTCCGTTTGAGTCAACACTTTGCCCTGCGGCTGCGCAAAACCAGTCCGAAGCAGAGCAACCAGCAGCGTTATTTCCGGCAGATGGATGTCTACTTTTCCTGGTACGCAGAGCAGTTTCTGTTGGAATGCATGTCCCATGAAGGCTTCGCCAAGCTGGATGAGGAGCTGAAAGATGCCGTAGCGGAGTTTTTGCGCAACGAGCATAAGTACCGCAAGGAACGTGACTACCTCAGCGACTTCCGCGGTGCGCCGAACCGAGTCTGGAACCGCATGAGTCTGTATCACAGATTGCTTGAATATCCGGTACTCCTGCGCTCCAAGGTCACCGAGCTGGGTGCTGGCACTCGCAAGCTGGTCAAGGCAGCGTCGACCATGTTGATCATGTCGCTGTTTACCTACTTTCTGTTCAATGCGCGGGACGCCAGCGAACAACTTTCCCTGGCGCTCTTGCTCGGCATCGCGTTCGTATATGCCGTTCGCGACCTGCTGCGTGAAGATATGATCTCGGGAATTACGCGGTGGTTGCGCAAGGGAAAACCGCGCTGGAAGATCCGCCTGTTCATGCCCTACACCAAGAAATTGCTGGCTCAGCAGAAGGTCTGGCTCGACTACCGACGGCTCCCCGAGTTGCCACGTCAGGTACTCGATTATTCCGGCGACTGGGCAACCAACGAGGAGCGGCAGATCATTTGTTACCGTTCCGAGCTGAGCCTGGACAAGGACGCGCTCAAGCAGGAGGAAATCCAGGAACGGTTGAGCCTGAACTGCGAGCAACTGTGCGAGATGATTCAGGCAAGCAAGCACCGTTTGTTTGTCAGCGCTGACGAAAACGATCCCGCGGCGAACATAGAGGCACACCCCATCGAAAAACAGCAGGACTACGATCTGCTAGTGGTGCACACCGAGGTTGGCAAAGCATTCTCTACTGCGCAGCGCTGGCGTTTGCGGCTGGGAGCGAGCGGAATAGTGAAGTGCGAAAGCAAGAAAACCAACTGGCCGACGCCCGAGGAGCAGTTTGCTGCACCCTGGTACCGGCGTGTAGTCAGCGTGTTTGATAAAAAAGAGTCAAAGTAATCCGCGGCTGACGAACTTCATCGCTGGATATGTTCGTCCCCCAGGGAGCGACTGTCATGCATGAGACAGACATGCCCTCGTGCAGGTAGTACTTTGCCCCTTTGCGCGCCGCTCGCGGCCCGCTGTCAACGGAGAACAGTCATGTCATATGCATCCCGGGTCGTGTGGATTACTGGTGCCTCTTCAGGCATTGGCGAGGCCTTGGCCAAGGCCCTGTTAGAACAGGGCGCGGAGGTGATTCTTTCCGGTCGCCGCGCCGAGGCTTTGCAGGCCGTGGCCGATCTGGCGCCCGAGCGGACGTTGGTGTTGCCCTTTGAAACCACCGATTATGCGCGCCTGCCGGAACTGGTGGAGCAGGCTTGGAGCTGGCGTGGACGCGTTGATCTGCTGATCAATAATGCCGGGATCAGCCAGCGCAGCCTGGCGCTGGATACCTCTTTTTCAGTCTACCGCCAGTTGATCGAAGTCGATTACCTGGCACCGCTGGCGCTGACTCAGGAACTGTTGCCACGCATGGTCGAACAGGGCAGCGGACAGGTGGCGGTGGTGAGTTCGGTAGCAGGCAAGGTCGGTACCGCGCTGAGAACCGGATACTGCGGGGCCAAGCACGCGGTGGTCGGCTATTTCGAAGCGCTGCGGGCGGAAGTGGAAGAGGCCTACGGCATTGGCGTCAGTATCATTCTGCCCGGCTCGGTGCGTACTGACATCGCCAGGAACGCGCTGGAAGGTGCTGGCACGGCGCGCGGCCGTTCGGATACCAACATCGACAATGGCATTGATCCGGAGGATGCTGCAAAGACCATTCTCGATGGCCTGGCAGCTCGTGAGCATGACATCGTGGTGGCCGAGGGTATGGAACAGGGCGCGTTGCAGCTGCGCACCGCTGATCCGGAAAAGCTCTTCATGATCACCTCAAAGGAAGGCGCGCGCCTGGCCAAGGTGCGGGCTGAACTGGGGGCCGGTGCCTCGGTGGATCCCGATGCGGTGAACAGGCACTGATAGGCTCCAATTCGACTTGCGCGGGAATAGTGCAAGCTGCAGCCACTCCTGCATCTCGTTTCGTCCCAATCCCTGGTGCGCGTCGAGTTCGATGGAGAGAGCGCCCAGGAGGCAGAGCAGTTTGAGCTGCAGCAACGTGTGCGCGAGGTGGAGCAAGGTCTGCCAGTGCTCTCAGCGGCAGTTGCCAGCCTTGCGAAAACCCTGGGCAATGGCTTCCTGTTCAGAGCCGAATTCGACCCGGTTGTTCTCACCAATCTGCGTGTACCCTGCACAGCCGGTTGACAGGTGATACAGCTGACTACGACGGTTACCGCGCACCCCGACATTTGTTTCCGGTGCTTCTGAAGTGATTTTGGCTGCCTCGCTTTTGAGCCCGGCCGCCTGATTGCGGTGGTGCAGGGTCCAGTAACGCGTGCCGCTGACAAAGGGATTGTCGTGGCCCATCAGGCGGCTGATACGTTGGTTGCGCAACTGTTCCCATTCGCTGACCGGCAACTGCTTGTCCCAGGTCATCAACAGTCGTTGCTGCTGCTCCGACAGCCGCAGGTCGTAATGATCGTGCATATAAAAGTAGGTGCGGGCGATTTGCCCCTTGGCCGCGTCACGCGGCTCGGCAACACGCGCCTTGAAGTCCACCTTGAAGTCGCAGCGCCCATGCTGTCGCTGCGCCGAGGGCAGCACGCCAAAGCGGTAGTTGCTGCGGTCTGCGTTGACCTCGCCGACGGTCGGGGTGAGGTTGTGCAAGTCAGCTTCCATGCGATTGAACAGCGGGTCGGTGCGCTTGCAGTTGCTGCGCCCGCCTTGCTGCCAGCACTGGCGCTGTTGCCCGAACAGCGAAGCTGGGACGATATGTTCCCACTCGATGCGCCGGGCGCGGTTGGGCTGAGCGCGTATCTGGTAACCGCAGGCCTGCAGGTCAGGGCGACCGCCGGAGCGTCCGGTCCACTCCCAGTTGCAGCCACAGTAGAGGCTGCCGAGGGCGCTGCGATCATGGTAGACCTGCTCGCGGGCCTGGGTCTTGGCGGCCTCGAAGGAAACTGGAGCGGCAAACAGCGCACTACTGAGTAACCACAGCGCCAGCAGGGAGGCGCCAAGCCCGTAACGGCTAAATCGATACATTGAACGGCTTATAGCAATGTACAACCGGGGGCCCGGCTACTTCTGGGCGGGAGTATACTTGATCTCTTTGACACTGCGGGCGCTGTTCTGGCCTCTGTTCAGGTGCCAATTATTCCCAACGAATAGGAGATTCACCCCTTGGCCTCCAGCCTGCTTGCGCTGATCGATGATATTGCCACCATCCTCGATGACGTCTCTATCATGACCAAAATCGCCGCCAAGAAAACCGCCGGTGTGCTAGGTGATGACCTTGCCCTTAACGCGCAGCAAGTGACGGGTGTAAAACCGCTCCGGGAATTGCCGGTAGTGATGGCCGTGTTCAAGGGCTCCTTGCGCAACAAGTTAATCCTGGTTCCCGCTGCGTTATTGATCAGTGCGTTCATTCCCTGGGCGGTGACGCCATTACTGATGCTGGGCGGCGCGTTCCTCTGCTACGAAGGCTTCGAGAAACTGACGCACCGGTTTCTGCATGACGATACGCCAAAGCACGCCGAAACGATCAGGGCGCTGGCTGATCCGAACGTGGATATGGTGGCTTTCGAGAAGAAAAAGATCAGTGGGGCGGTAAGAACTGACTTCATTCTGTCTGCAGAAATCATTGCGATCACTCTCGGCACAGTGGCCGGTGCGCCATTCCTGCAGCAGGTCCTGGTGCTGTCAGGCATTGCATTGATCATGACCATTGGCGTCTACGGACTGGTTGCCGGCATCGTCAAGCTGGATGATCTCGGCCTCTTGTTGAGCCAGAAGACCGGCGCCTGGGTAGCGAGTATCGGCAACGCGATACTCTTTATCGCGCCCTGGTTGATGAAAACCCTGTCAGTCGTCGGCACGGCAGCGATGTTCATGGTCGGTGGCGGCATTCTTACTCACGGCTTCGGTGCTGTGCATCATGCGATTCTAACCAGTGCCGAGTTTACCCTGGCGCTGCCCTATATTGGCTCGGTGTTGGGCGGATTGGTGCCAACGCTCCTCGATGCGCTGTTCGGCATACTGGCGGGTGCGGCGATCCTCGGCGTTGTGACGTTGGCAGGCCGGCTTTATGGAAAACAGGGGCATGGCAAGCCGGGAATGTAAAAGTCTGTCCATTCGTGTCGCCTTATCCCCTTGTTCGCTAAAGCGACTAGACTGCTGGTAGAGATCGACCAGTAAGTCTGGACCTGATTTTTTGTCAGCTTAAAGGAGATGGTGTGATAGGCGATCGCAGCGTAAGCGTATTTTTCGATCAAGGAATGCTCGGACACAACCCCGAGGTAGATCTGCCCTTTGTGCCCAGCCGGGTAGAAAAGCGGGTCAGAACAATCCTCCAGGGGCTGAATTTCAAGTGGAGCTATCCGGAGCACCCGGGACGGCTGAAGGCGATCACTGAGTATCTGGAGCAAAATCCGATACCCGGGGTCAGCTTCAAGTCAGGCGTGAGTGCCAGCTACGAGCAGCTGGCGCGCGTGCACACGACGTCCTACCTGGACCACCTGTTCTCCCTGTCCGGTCAGCGAGCCTGGCTGGATGAAGACACTACCGCCGTATCGCCAGACAGTATCAAGGCGGCCTCCCTGGCGGCCGGAAACGCCATCGCGGCGGTGGAAAGCGTCGTCAATGGCGACTCGCAAAGCGCCTTCGCCCTTGTGCGGCCGCCTGGGCACCATGCCGAGCCGGTGCGAGCGCAGGGCTTTTGTCTGCTCAACAACGTTGCTGTTGCCGCCGCACACGCGCAGGCCAAGCTGGGCTGCGAGCGGATTCTGATAATCGATTGGGACGCACATCATGGTAACGGCACCCAGGAGATTTTCTGGGCAGACCCCGACGTTCTGTTCTTCGATACCCATTGTGCTGCACCGTTTTACCCCGGTTCCGGTCACATAACCGATGTGGGGGCCGGACTGGGTAAAGGCTACACAATCAATGTACCGCTTCCAGAAACCGCCGGAGATATTGCCTTCGAGAAAATCTACCGGGAAATCCTGGTGCCGGCTGCGGACTACTTCAAACCCGACCTGATACTGGTTTCTGCAGGGTTTGATCCCCACCGCAACGACATGGCCTTGAACCTGACCTACGATGGGTTCAGGGTCATCACCAGAATCATTCAGGAAATCGCCGACAAGCACTGCGATGGAAGGTTGGCCCTGGTGCTGGAGGGTGGTTACAACCTGAAGTCATTGTCCCTGGGCGTTCACGCCGTTCTTGAAGTACTTGCCGGGGCTGAGGTTCCGGAACTGGTGGAACCCGGTATGAAGGAGGCGGAAGAGGCTATCGAATTTCACCGGTCTGCGTTCAGCGACGAGGACGAAGAATAGGGCATCAACCTGCAAGCGACTGCCAGGGTTTCGCACTAGCAAAAGGCAAGACCTGACCGCGGATCACGATTATTTTTTCGTGCTGTCAGGTTAGGTAGTGAAAGCCGCTGTAGTGCCTGCGTTAATAAGCTTTCCACCAGCCAAGCGCACTGTATTGCGTCCTGCCGCTTTGCATTCATACAGCGCAGCATCTGCCTGAGCGATCAGGCTGTTGCCATCGTCTATTGCGCCTGGCAAACCGACCCAGACGCCAGCGCTGAAGCTCTGGGGAATGCTTTGCTCGCCAAACTGCGTGTGATTGTCTGAAATGGCCTGGCGCAGATCTTCTACCGCTGTCATGGCGCCCTCCACTGTGGTGCCGGGCATTATCAGAAGGAATTCTTCTCCGCCGTAGCGACCCAGACGATCGGTCTGCCGCAGTCTTTTTTTCATCTGTTCAACGCAGTGCCGCAACACCTCATCGCCAGCCAGGTGTCCATGCTGGTCGTTGATGTCCTTGAAGTGATCCAGGTCGATGATAACGATGGCCAGACTGGTTTCAGTCCGCCGCGCCCGCTCAATTTCACGCTCAAGCTCTTCCAGAATGGCTCGTCGGTTGGGTATGCCGGTGAGGGCATCGCGCAGCGCAAGAAACTTGAGAGCCGCCTCACTGCGCTCCTTGGACATCAGCACCAATCCTAGCGACAGCATCATCACTGTTACCGTGCCGATGCTTATAGATATGGATTGCCTGAGGTTACTGACGTCATAGCGCATCTCCACAGTGCTGCCTCCGACAATGGAAACCACCCGGATAAGGATGCCTATCAAACTGATGCTCGCGCCGACAATCAGCAGAATATGAGCGCGTCCGCCCGGCTGGGCGAAGTGCGCTGCCCAGCGGATGAGGAACGCGCACTGGAGCATGAGGATCCCGGAGGCCACCAGTGTGCGCGGCTCCAATGTATTGAGCAGTAGAGTAAGCAGGACTATCTGGCACAGTGGCAGGCTGAACAGCCAGAGCCAGGGTACGCGGTGATCGGCAATACGGAAAATACTCGCGGTGTAGAAAGCCACTGCGACCGCAAGTAGCGAGTTGGGCACGGCATAGGTAAGCCACAGGGAGGCATGGCCGAACAGGGTGAAGCAGACGTAGGCCAACGCGTGAGCAAGCAACCCGGCCCCCACCGTCAGCATGCCATCGCGCTGGTTGAATCGGCCGACTACCAGCAGACAAAAGGCCATGATCAGTGCCACCCAGGCCACAGAGGCGAAGATGGTTGGCGTGTGAGCGATCATGGGTAAAGCCCCGCGCAGACCGAGCGGCACGGATAGTGTGTAACTGGGGGAGAGCAGAGGGACACCACTTGTATTTTTTAGCCCTTTACCAGATGCATCTGACGTCGAGGTCGCAGATTACCGCAGTCCGTTGCCGTCAGCGTGTTGTCGCAATTGTTGGTTTCCTTGGCTACAAAATATAGCACTAGCCGCAGAAGGGGGCACTGTTGTTAAGGCAAAACCTGCTATTGCGTCAAGCCGGGACGTCGATTGATATTTTCAACAGTCCCGTATCGCACGGTCTGCATGTGGTTGCAGAGGCTTATGCTGGAGAATAATGGATAAAGATAGTGCTGTACCGATAGTGCAGATCAGGCGCACATTGCATCGATCGAGCATCAGCCACCCGATCCTGCCGCTTTGTGCGCAGGCCGCGGCGAGCATCAAAAGGAGCAGAACATGAATGATTTCGCAGGTAAGACTGTTGTTGTCAGCGGCGGTGCCGAGGGCATTGGTTTAAGTATTGCTCTGGCTATGGGCAAACAAGGAATGAACGTCGTGTTGGGCGATATTGATGCTCACCAGTTGAAGCTCGCAGAACAGGAACTGATGCAGGCGGGTATCGAGGTACTGACCGCGCAGATGGACGTTACCCAGATCGATCAGTGGCAAGCGCTTGCCGCACAGGCGATTGAACGCTTTGGCAAAATTCACATGCTGGTCAATAACGCGGGCGTGGGCGGCGGTACCGGCAGCATCGAGCAAATAGACAACACCGAGTGGCGTTGGGTAATGGACGTTAACCTGATGGGCGTGATCAACGGCACCCAGGTCATGATTCCCCACATCAAGCAGCACGGCGAAGGCGGCTGGCTGCTTAATGTTGCCTCTATGGCCGGTATGGGCGGCATACCCTACGGTGGAGCCTACACAGCCACCAAGGTCGCCGTTGTGGGTATGTCGGAAAGCTGGTTTGCCGAACTGCAGCCACATAACATCCAGGTATCTGTGCTGTGCCCGGCGTTTGTCAAAACGCGCATCAACCTGTCCGCGCGTAACAAGCAAAGCGCCTACAAAGGTGAGAGCATCAAGCGCGAGGCCACGCCACAGCAAGCGGCGATGGCGGCGCAAATGCAAAAAATCATTGATAACGGTTTGCCGGTCGAGATTGTTGGCGAGCGCGTAGTGGAAGCCCTTAACGCCAAGGAGCTGTACATCTTCACCCATCCCAACTACCGCCCAACCACTCAAGCCCGTGCCAAAGCCATCGATGAGGCATTTGAACGTGCCGCTGCCAGCCCGTTGCTGGCCGATGTGGCGGGGCAGGAGATTATCAGTTTCGGTTAAGCGATGAGGGGAATTCGGGGTCAGTCCGATCTGTCCCCAACTAACTACTCCCCAGGCGCCATCTCCCGGCAAACCCTTGAGACGGGATCAAAGAGGAGATCTTACTTCAGCGTCTGCCAGTACCTTCTTTTACAAAAACGGATCCGTCTGTCGGCCAGGCCTGGTTAGAGTAACGCAGGCTGCTATCGCCTGGTTGGGAAAATCTCCATCTGGCCCAAATTACTCGAAGACAGCTTTTTCCCTAGCGTAAAAGGGTTCTAAAGTGGCTTTGACCTAGGCAATCAATCCAGCTGTGAAACCTCTAGAGCGACAGTTAAATAGGATCCGGGTAGAAATAAATATTTGCTGTCCAATTGCCAGTATTGGCCGTAATCTAGACTCGTGCCTCCACCAATAACGAGAAAAACATGACAACACTTTCTGTCCGGAGCTTACGCAGCGCCATCCGATTTGCCCTCTTCGCAACTGCAGCCATCTCCGCGCCAATCATGGCTGCCACAGGCAGCTACAGCGGCGACATCAGTTCTGCTGAGTCTGGCTCTTGGGTGAGGCCTTTTGCAGCGGGCACCTGTTGCTCCGGACTTGGACCGGTTAAATTTCGAGCACAGGACCTTTGGGTAGGTTCCGACGGACTTTATTCGATCTCTTCGGTACAAAATGGCTACGATGGCTATCTATTCCTGTACCTGAACAATTTTGATCCGCTTGATCAGATTGCCAACTTTGTCGCTGGCGACGATGACGGCAACGGTGGCATCGGCACCTCGGATATCGAGAACATCAGTCTGGTTGCGGGTACCCGCTATATTATTGTGGATACAGGCTTCGCTGCGGGTGACGAGGGAACCTTCACCACGACGGTCACCGGCCCAGGTGCGATCTATTTCGTTACCTTGCCACTGACCTCTGCGGATGTTTTGCTGGGGGACCTGTCCATCAGCGCCAACAAGTCCCTTGCGCGCACCCTGGGCCAGCGTCTCGGCAGCCTGCGTGAGTCATCGCTTTATCCTCAGCATGGTTTTTTCCTGCAGACCTCCTATGACGAAAATGACGTCAATGCCAGCGATACTCAGCCAGGCTATAATTATCGCAGCAATCGTATTACCGCCGGCTTTGATCACAAGCTGACTGAAGAAATGGTAGTAGGAGCAGCATTGAGCCATGAGGAAGGTGACAGCCACCTCGATGCCTCCATCGACGAAATCAACCGTACCGCTACGAGCTTGTCACTGTTCAGCAGCTATCAGTTGACCAACCAGATCCATGTTCAGGCAATTTTGGGTTATACGCGGGCAAGCTACGAGCTCAATACTGCATCCAGCGCGGAAACTGACGCAGACGAGATGTCACTGCTGCTTGGCCTGGGCTATCACAACCAGTTGGGCGTCGTCGCACTGGACCCCTTCGCACGGGTACAGTATGTCTACAGTGACATTGATGCCTACCAGTATGACAACGCAGATGAAGTCAGCGATCAGCGCGCCAGATCATTGCGTTCCATGTTTGGTGTCGATACATCCATGCAGATTCAGACGGGTTTTGCTGTCTTTACCCCACGCGCGAGCCTGGCTTGGGAGCATGAATACAGTGATGAAGCGCGTAGTCTCAATGTTGGCGGTGCACGCCTGGAGACCAGCGATCCTGACCGCGACTACTTCAGCGTTGGCCTGGGTCTTGAGGCGGGCATTACCGAAGGCGTCTCTGCGTACGTGAATTACAACACCAGCATTGATGCAACTGACAATTTCAGCTCAGCAGTAGCTGGGGTGCAAATCAGTTTCTGATTCTCGCCCCTTGAGGCACTATTCTTGAGACGGAATAGCGCCTCAATTTGGGCTAATTGG
>NZ_JBFGFI010000056.1:0-20309 GCF_041579695.1 Halopseudomonas sp. | reverse complement strand
CTTGTCGCCAACATGCTGCAGGCCAAGGCCATGATGGGCTCCACAATGAAGGACGGTGAAGAGACGATCATCTGTCCGTTGCCGCTCTATCATATCTATGCCTTTACCTTTCACTGCATGGCGATGATGATCAGTGGTAACCACAATATTCTGATTACCAATCCGCGCGATATCCCAGCCTTCGTCAAGGAACTCTCGAAGGTGCCGTTCTCCGCCTTTGTCGGGCTGAATACCCTGTTTGTCGCGTTGTGCAATGACGCCGAATTTCGCAACCTCGACTTCAGTCATTTCAAGGTCACTCTCTCCGGCGGCATGGCGCTGCAGCAAGCCACGGCCGAGCGCTGGAAGAAGATCACCGGCTGTGATGTATGCGAAGGCTATGGCATGACCGAAACCAGCCCGCTGGCAACAGTGAATCCGATCGACAACATCCAGCTCGGCACCATTGGCATTCCGGTTCCGTCCACCCTGTGCAAGATCATCGATGATGATGGCCAGGAAGTGGCGCTGGGTGAGCGCGGCGAACTGTGCGTCAAGGGCCCCCAGGTAATGAAGGGCTACTGGCAGCGCCAGGAGGCGACAGATGAGATGCTCGATGCCGAGGGCTGGTTGAAAACCGGTGACATCGCCATCATTCAGGAAGACGGTTACCTGCGCATCGTCGATCGCAAGAAGGACATGATCCTGGTGTCCGGCTTCAACGTCTATCCCAACGAGCTGGAAGATGTGATGGCTGCGATCCCCGGCGTGGCGCAGTGCGCCGCGATCGGGGTGCCGGATGAGAAATCCGGTGAGGCGATCAAGGTCTTCCTGGTCAAGGCACCTGGCGCCGAGCTGACCGAGGACCAGGTGAAAGCGCAAATGCGTGACAGCCTGACTGCGTACAAGGTACCCAAGTACGTCGAGTTCCGGGAGGCGCTGCCGACCACCAACGTGGGCAAGATTCTGCGCCGCGAGCTGCGCGATGAGGAACTCAAGAAGGCTGCAAACCAGTAGAATGCACCAGTGTCGCGGCCATAGCCGCGGCAACAGGGCCCCGCCAGAGTCATGCCCTGGCGGGGCTTTTTTTATCAGGCAGGTACAGACACAGACAATGACCGAACTCTCCGCGCTGGCAGCCAACCTCGAGCAGGCCATGGCCGCCGACCGCCACCGGCTGCAAAAGCAACTGCAGCAACTGGACAAGCAACCCGACCCGCAGCGTCAGGCTCGCTGGCTGGAGCAGTTCCAACGCTCCTGCGCGCGCGTACAGGCGCGCAGCGAGAGCATCCCGCCGATGCGCTTCGACGATCAGCTACCGATCGCCGAGCGCCGCGAGCAGATACGCGAGGCGATTGCGCAACACCAGGTGGTGATCGTTGCCGGCGAGACCGGTTCAGGCAAGACCACGCAGATTCCCAAGATCTGCCTGGAGCTGGGCCGTGGCACCCGCGGACTCATCGGTCATACTCAGCCGCGTCGTCTGGCCGCGCGCAGCGTTGCCAGCAGGGTCGCGGACGAGATCGGCACGCCGCTGGGCGAGCTGGTGGGCTTTCAGGTGCGTTTCACCGACCAGAGTTCGGATACCACGCTGGTCAAACTGATGACCGACGGCATCTTGCTGGCGGAAACCCAGAATGATCGCTTCCTGCAGCGTTATGACACGCTGATCATCGACGAGGCGCATGAGCGCAGTCTGAATATCGATTTCCTGCTCGGCTATCTGAAAACCATCCTGCCCAAGCGCCCCGATCTGAAGGTGATCATCACCTCCGCGACCATCGATCTGCAGCGTTTCTCCGCGCATTTCGACAACGCCCCGGTAATCGAGGTCTCCGGTCGTACCTATCCGGTGGACGTCTGGTACCGGCCGCTTAGCGCAGAAATGGACGAGGAGGGCAATCAGGTCGAGGAGGACCTGAGTATCGATCAGGGCATAGTTGCCGCCCTGGAAGAGCTGGAGCGCCATGAGCGGGCCAACGGCCAGCCGCCAGGCGACGCGTTGGTGTTTCTGCCCGGGGAGCGGGAGATTCGTGATACCGCAGAGTACCTGCGCAAGGCCAATCTGCGCCATACCGAGATTCTGCCCTTGTACGCCCGGCTGTCTGTTGCCGAACAGCAGAAGATATTCGCCTCCCACGCCGGCAGGCGCGTGGTGCTGGCTACCAACGTAGCGGAAACCTCACTGACCGTACCCGGCATTGTCTATGTGATCGATCCGGGTGAGGCGCGCATCAGCCGCTACAGTCCTCGCTCCAAGGTACAGCGCCTGCCAGTGGAAGCGGTGTCCCAGGCCAGCGCCAATCAGCGCAAGGGGCGTTGTGGTCGGGTCGCGCCGGGTATCTGCGTCCGCCTGTATGCGGAGGAGGACTTCAACACCCGCCCGGAATTTACCGATCCGGAAATACTGCGCACCAACCTGGCGGCGGTAATCCTGCAGATGCTGCACCTGCGGCTTGGCCGCATAGAGGATTTTCCGTTCATCGAGCCGCCGGACGGCCGGGCAATCAGCGATGGCTTCACCCTGCTGCAGGAGCTCGGAGCAGTTGACCGTGAAGGCGCAATTACCGACAACGGCAGGCAACTGGCACGGCTGCCAGTGGACCCGCGCATTGGCCGCATGCTGCTGGAAGCTAACCGCACTGGCAGTCTGGAGGAAGTGCTGGTCATTGCCAGCGGGCTTACCGTGCAGGATCCCCGTGAGCGGCCGCTGGAGCGTCAGCAGGCCGCTGATCAGGCGCATGTGCAGTGGCGTGAGGAAAGCTCGGATTTTGCCGCCTTTCTGAATCTCTGGCGTGGATTTGAAGAACAGCGCCAGGCCCTGACCCAGGGCCAGCTGCGCAGCTGGTGCCGGCGCAATTTCCTCAATTTCCTGCGTCTGCGCGAATGGCGCGAAACCCATCGCCAGCTGGTGCTGACATGCCGCGACCTGAAGTTCGAGCGCAACAGCCAGCCGGCCTCCGATGAAGCGGTACACAAGGCGCTGTTGTCCGGGTTGCTCAGTCAATTGGGCAACAAGACCGAGGAGGGCGACTACCTCGGTGCCCGGCAGCGCCGGTTCATGCTGCATCCCTCATCCGCGCTGGCGAAGAAACGACCGCCGTGGGTCATGGTTGCCGAGCTGACCGAAACCCGGCGTCTGTATGGTCGCCTTGCGGCGAAAATCGATCCGCTGTGGGTCGAGCCGCTGGCCGGCCACCTGCTCAAGACCAGCTACAGCGAACCGCACTGGGAGAAAAAGCGCGGACAGGTTGTCGCCTATGAGCAGGTCACGCTCTATGGTTTGATCATCGTGCCGCGCCGCAAGGTGCATTTCGGCCCGATCGATCCGGTAGCCGCACGCGAGATCTTCATCCGTCAGGCATTAGTGCTGGGGGAGTGGCATGGCCGCGCCGCTTTCAACAAGGCCAACCAGCAACTACTCGCCGAACTCGACGAGCTGGAAGCCAAGGCCCGGCGCCGGGACATTCTGGTCGACGAGCAAACGCTGTATGCCTACTTTGACCGGCATATACCGGCGCAGATCTACCAGCTCGCCAGTTTCGAGCGCTGGCTGAAAACCCAGCAACACGACCAGCCTCAACTGCTGCATATGACCCGCGAAGAGCTGCTCCAGCGTGAGGCGGGCGAGGTCACTGCCGAGCAGTATCCCGATGCCTGGCGCTGGCAGCAGGTAGCGCTGCCTCTGACCTATCACTTCGAACCAGGCCATGCCCGGGACGGTGTCACCATGCGCGTGCCGGCGCCGCTGCTGCGGCAGATACCCGCTGAAAGGCTGGACTGGCTGGTGCCGGGCCTGCTGTACGACAAATGCGTGGCGATGGTGCGCGGCCTGCCCAAGGCACTGCGGCGCAATTTCGTGCCGGTACCGGACTTTGTACGCGCAGCTCTGGAACACATGCCTTTTGCCCAGGGCAATCTGGGTCAGGCGCTGGGCCGCGAGCTGACCCGCATGACCGGCACTCGCATAGACGACCAAGCCTGGACGGACATCGAGCTGGAACCGCACCTGCTGACCAATATCGAGGTGGTCGATGCCGACGGCAAGGTGATCGCCGAGGGCCGTGATTACAGCGCGCTGTGCAGTCAGCTGGCCGGGCAGGTGCAGGACCAGCCTGCGCCGAGAGTCGCCAGTCAGCCGCAACAGCAGGCCAGACCGGCTGGCACCTACACGCTGCCGGTGTCGCTGGTTCGCAACCAGGCGGGTATTGAAGTTACCTTCTGGCCGGCCTGGGTCGAGGAGGGTGACGAGGTCCAGGAGCAATTGTTCGATACGCTTAATCAGGCGCAGCAGGCCCATCGACGCGGAGTGCAACGCCTGCTGCTGCGCGAGCTGAACGAGCAGGCGCGCTTCCTCCGGCAGAAATGCGCTGCCCTGAAAGACGCAGCTATCTATTATCGTGAGCTGGGTAACCAGCAGCAATTGACAGAAGACGTCCTGTTGGCCGCTATCGACCGGGTGTTTCTTCCGGACGATCAGCCCTTGCCCCGTGATCCGCAAGCACTGGCTGAGCGCCTGGAGCAGGGCCGCGGCATATGGGTTGCCGCAGCCGAGAAGCAGGCAGCTGAAACGCTGGCGGCGCTCAAGGGCTGGCATGCGGTGCAGAAACGTCTCAAGGGCAAGATTGACCTGGCCCAGGCGCTGGCGCTCAACGACATACGCGCGCAGCTGGCCGGGCTGTTCTTCAAGGGATTCGTCCGTGCTGTGCCGGCCGAATGGCTGGCGCAGTATCCGCGTTACCTGCAGGCCATCGAGCAACGTCTGGACAAGTTGCAGGGCCAGGTCCAGCGCGACCGGGTCTGGACCGAAGAGCTGCAGGAACTCATGGCGCGTTATCAGGCGCGCGAGCTGAAGCACCGACAGGAAGGGCGCCACGACGACGCGCTGTTTACCTGGCGCTGGATGCTGGAGGAGTATCGTGTCTCGCTGTTTGCCCAGCAGCTCGGTACACGCATGCCGGTATCGGCCAAACGGTTATCCAAGCTGTGGCAGGACATTCCTGCCTGATCGGCGCACAGGGATGGGTCAATGGTGACCAATGGAGTGATCTGCGCGTCTGTTTGCATTATGCTTCGCCCTTGAGCCATTTTTAGTGCACGGCCTGAGCATCAGGCCAGGGTTTTACCGCTATATCGGTAATGCATTACCCAAAACATCAGAGAGGACCGACCGTGCAAAGAGTCGTGATCAGTGGGACAGGCCTGTACACCCCCGCCAACAGCATCAGCAACGAAGAGCTGGTTGAAAGCTTCAATGCCTATGTCGAGAAGTTCAACCAAGACAATGCCGAGGCAATCGCCGCCGGCCAGATGGCAGCGCTGACTCCCTCGAGCACCGAGTTCATCGAGAAAGCGTCTGGTATCAAGAGCCGCTACGTGATGAACAAGAGCGGCATTGTCGACATCAACCGGATGAAGCCCGATATTCCCGAGCGCAGTAACGAGGAGTGGTCGGTACTCTGTGAGATGGCCATCAAGGCCGGCACCGAGGCCCTGGAGAAAGCCGGGCGCACCGCCGCAGACATTGACGGGGTAATCGTCGCCTGTTCAAACCTGCAACGTGCCTATCCTGCTGTAGCCGTGGAAGTGCAGGAAGCCCTTGGCATCGAAGGTTTCGGTTTTGACATGAACGTTGCCTGCTCCTCGGCCACCTTCGGCATCCAGGCGGCGGCCAACTCGGTCCAGCTAGGCCAGGCGCGCGCAGTGCTGATGGTCAATCCGGAAGTCTGCACCGGCCATATGAATTTCTGTGACCGCGACAGCCACTTCATCTTTGGCGATGCCTGCACTGCAGTGGTGATCGAGCGCGCGGAAGACGCGGTATCCGAGCACCAGTTCGACATCATCGGTACCAAACTGCTGACCAAATACTCGAACAACATCCGCAACAACTTCGGCTTTCTCAATCGCGCCGACGACAGCGGCGTGGGTGCGCCGGACAAGCTATTCGTCCAGCAGGGCCGCAAGGTGTTCAAGGATGTCTGTCCGATGGTGGCCGAGCTGATTGGCGAGCATCTTAAGGAATTCTCGCTGCCGGTGGGCGACATCAAGCGGTTCTGGCTGCATCAGGCCAACCTGAACATGAACATGCTGATCGCCCGCAAACTGCTTGGCCGCGACCCGGAAGCGCATGAGGCACCGGTGGTACTGGACGAGTACGCCAATACCAGCTCCGCCGGCTCTATTATCGCGTTCCACAAACACCAGGACGACCTGCCCAGCGGCAGTTTCGGCGTGATCTGCTCCTTTGGTGCAGGTTATTCGATCGGCAGTGTGATCGTGCGCAAGCACTGATTATTTGCGTTATGTCACCGCTATGTCACTTGCGTGGCATGCAGGTGTCATTTGCGCAGTGCATTATTAAGGTGTGACACAGGTCGGGCGTTCGCTACGCGGCTTGTCTTATCGAGTACTGCTCCTTGAAACCCGCTATCCATAGCGGGTTTTTTTTGCCCGGGTTTTTGCACGGCAATACCCCTGATGCGGATAAAAGTTCCCGCTCATTCAAAACTTCATCCTCCGGTAACCGTTTTGTCATTTGGGATTTCCATAATCGCCCCAGTCGAAACAACGACGGCACGTCAACTGAGCTGGCGTTTAAAATACCTAGGAGAGTTACTGATGAAGAAGAAGCTGCTTGCGATTGTTATTGGGGCCGCTGCGGCCATGCCGGTTGCTGCGATGGCAGACGTTACCGTCTACGGTCGCGCCCACGTCTCGATCGACCACCTCGACGACGGCGCCGACTATTCCGAAGTCAACCTGTCGAGCAACTCCTCCCGCCTGGGCTTCAAGGGCAACCACGACATCAGCCCGAACCTGAACGCGTTCTTCCAGATCGAGCAGCAGATCAATTTCGGTACTGACAACGATGAGACTCTAGCCACTCGCGACACTTTTGTGGGTCTGGGCGGCAACTTCGGTAGTGTCCGCGCCGGCCGTTTTGACAGCCCCTTCAAGGCAGCCCGTGGTCCGGCCAACCTGTTCGGTGACCAGGTCGGTGACATGCGCAACCTGACTCGCGTTGGTGATGCCCGCTTTGACGAGCGTTATGACAACACCATCGAGTACACCACTCCGGACATGAGTGGCTTCTTCGCCAAGCTGGGCTATTCTTTGCACGAAACCACCGTCGCTGGCGATAACGTCGACACAGACACTCTGAGCATGTCGCTGAACTATGTTGGCGGCCCGATAGAAGCTGCCCTGGCATATGAGACTGCTGAAGAAGATACCGGCCGCGGCGAGCGCGACGGTGTGCGTTTTGCCGGTGCTTACAAGGTCACTGATGCGCTCAAAGCCGTAGGCTTCTACCAGACCGTTGACTATGAAAACGAGAACGTGACCCAGGCTGCGCGTGACCGGCTGACTGCTGACACCTTTGGTCTGGGTGCCGAGCTAAAGGTAGCTTCTGCTACGGCGATCAAGGGTATGTGGTTGACCCGTGAAGCGGATGCCAGCGATTTTGATAGCACCATGTGGGTTGTGGGTGTAGAGCACAAGCTGGACAAGGCCGTCCGTGTCTATGCCAACTACGCCATGGTCGATAACGACGAGCTGGCTGTCCTGACTCCCTGGAGACAGGCTCGTACCGCTGATCCGGCAGGTGCCGCTGGTGAAGATGCTACCGGTCTGACTGTTGGTCTGCGCTACGATTTCTGATCGTCAGCACCAAGCACTAGCAAAAAGGGTTATGCCTGCGGCATAACCCTTTTGTCATATCAGTGACATCTTATCGTCTTATTATCACCCTCAGTTACTCGTCGGAAGACAACCTTCCACCCTCTGGATCTATCGATATATCAAGGAGTTGCCATGCGCAATCTGTTCGTTGTCGCTGTTGCCTGCATGCTCGCCGCCTGTGCGCAGCGTGAGCCGGTCAAACTGTATTCCGGCGCAGAGCAGCCGACGGGTCAGCTGGTCATCGTGGAAATGCCGTACACCCTCGAAGTGCTCAATATCAACGGTCAGCCGGTGCCGGAAGCCAATCGGATGACGGGCAATCAGGACCGCAAGCTGGAGCTCCAGCCAGGCACCTACCGGATCAATGCCTACTACGAAAACGTCTACGACCTGGACGGTGGACTCAGTAGTGAAGTGGTCCGTACACGCAGTGCGACTTTCACGATCGATGGCGAGGCGGGTGAAGTATGGCGGCTGGGTTTTGAAGCTCCGACCAATCTCCGGGAGGCCAGGGCGATGAAGGATAACTTTGCCGGCTGGTCCCAGAATACCCGCACGGGCACGCGTTATCCTGCCGAGCCAGGCCCGGCCTACGTGTCACTGATCGGTCAGTTGATGGGCGGCGGCTCCAGTGTTAGCTACGACAATGAAGTTCAGCCTCTTGAAGCCCAGCAGGCTACTGCAGGCCCCGCGCCGGCAATGCTGGCCACCACGCCGCCGGCCCCGTCTCAGGTCGCAGCCACTCAGACCCTGCCGCACAATGACGCTACCCTGACCACGCTGCAACAGCTCTGGTTGCTGCTCAGCCCGGAAAGCCGCGAGGCCTTCCTGGAGTGGGCGGCCAAATAAGCCGGCTCCGACCTCCAAGCCCGGCGACCTGCCGGGCTTTTTGTTACGCATGGAGCACGTTACGCTCTGCGAATACGCGTTGCGCTATGGCATGCTGTAGCGATGAAAATACGTCAGCTTACCCATATCAACCAGATCTCCCCCGCGCAATGGGATAGCCTGCTCGGCAGCGCCTATCCATTCCTGCGACACGGCTTCCTGGCGGCGCTGGAAAACAGCGGCTCAGTCAGCGTCCAGCACGGCTGGGAGCCTGCCCATCTCGTGGTCCTTGATGACGACGCGCAGCTGCAGGCCGCTTTACCGCTCTACCGCAAGATGCACTCCTACGGCGAGTACGTTTTCGATTTCCAGTGGGCCGAGGCCTGGGAGCGCAGCGGTCGGAGCTATTATCCCAAATACCTTGCCGCGGTGCCGTTCTCTCCGGTGCAGGGCCCGCGGCTATTGTCGCGCTGCGTGGAAAGCCGCGCGCTGATAATTGGCTATCTCAATCAGGAACTGGATCGCGCACAGGTATCCGGCATGCATCTGCTGTTCAACAACGGAGAAGAAGATGCAGCCCTGGAGGACGCGGGCTGGGTCAGACGGCTCGGATGTCAGTTCCACTGGTTCAATCGTGGTTATCAGGATTTCGACGACTTTCTTGCGGTTCTCAACTCGCGCAAGCGCAAGAATTTTCGCAAGGAGCGCCAGGCAGTGGCGGGGCAGGGCATCAGCTTTCAATGGCTTTCCGGAGATGAACTGACAGCGGAAGTCTGGGACCGGTTCTATCCGTTCTATGCTGCCACCTATCTCAAGCGCGGTCAGCACCCGTATCTCACGCCAGCTTTTTTCCAGCGGCTGTGCGAGTCGATGCCGGAGGCCATTCGGCTGGTCTTCGCCCGCCATGATGGGCGCGATGTAGCCGGTGCGTTCTTTCTCGCCGATCAGACTTCGCTCTACGGTCGCTACTGGGGCTGTCTGGAGGAATATGACCGCCTGCACTTCGAGACGTGTTTTTACCAGGGCATGGACCGCTGCATAGCCGAGGGTCTGCAGCGATTCGACGCCGGCGCGCAGGGCGAGCACAAGCTGATCCGCGGTTTCGAACCGGTACTGACACAGTCATGGCACAAATTGCAGGAGCCGCTGCATGATGCGGTCGCGGATTTTCTGTTGCGGGAGCGGGAAGGGGTAAAAGCCTACCAGGTAGAAGCGCGGGAGTACCTCCCGTATCGCCAGGCCGAGTGAGTTCAACCTTTTCATCGAGGCGGAGCTAGACGTTTTCGGGTAGGAGACACCGTTTTCCGGGAGGGAGCCAGATGCGCAGAGAATGTCCCTGCGCACTCGCAACCTTACTCGGCCGAGGCTTCTACTCGCTCGACGCTCCGGATCACAACCGGGCTGCTGGGCACGTTCTGATGGCCGCGGGTGGTGCCGGTGGGTACCTTGGCGATGGTCTCGACCACGTGCTGGCCGTCGACTACTTCTCCAAATACCGCATAGCCGAAGTCGCGGCCACCATGGTTGAGAAACTCGTTTTTGCCCAGGTTGATGAAGAACTGGCTGGTAGCGCTGTCGACTACCTGGGTGCGAGCCATCGCCACCGTATAGCGATCATTGCGCAGGCCGTTGTCTGCCTCGTTCTTGATCGGCTTGCCCACCGGACGCTGATCCATGTCCGGGGTAAAGCCGCCGCCCTGAATCATGAAGCCCGGAATCACCCGATGGAATATCAGGCCGTCATAGTGCCCGGCATCGGCGTAGCGCAGGAAGTTCTCAACGCTGATGGGCGCGGCTTCGGCATTAAGCTCCAGCTTGATATCGCCATGGCTGGTTTTGAGCAGAACCTGTGGGTTGTCTGCCAGTGCGGAAGTGGCTGCCAGTAGCAGGGCGCCGGTGGCGATAAGACGTTTGAACATGGTCAATCTCTCCGTGGAAAAAAAGCGGTCGATCAGCCGGCGTTTCCGGCAGGTGAAGCAGAACCCGACTGCGCCAGAAAGTCCAGTAGCACAGCGTTGAATTTCTCGGCCTGGTCAATGGGCGTGCCATGGCGTGAATCCTCGATTACCACCAACTGGGCATCGCCCAGATGGCCCACATATTCACGTTTCTTTTCTACCGGCGTGTAGTCCTGATCAGCGCTGACTACCAGTACCGGGCAGTCAATACGGTCCAGATGCTCGGTCACTCCCCAGCCCACCAGCGCGCGTAACGAGGCCAGGTAGGCCCGACGGTCATTTTCCAGCCAGCGGCTCTCAAAGGTTTCTCGCAACTCCTGCTGCTCGGGTTTGGGAAAAAGCGTCTTGGCCAAACCCCTTGCTACCGCACTCAAGGGCAAAACGTGGGCAAAGAACAATCGCTGGGCGACCAGCAGATACTCCTTCGGCCGGCGCGGAATCAATTCCGGACCGCTATTGACGATGGTCAGGCTGGCAGGCACCTCGGGATGATCGGTGGCGAGCTGAAAGGCAATCATGCCGCCCATGGAGATGCCGACGATATGCGGTTTGCCTAGCTGCATGTAGTTGATGAACGCCAGGCAATCATCAGCGAAGGTCTTGACGCTATAGCCGCTGGCCGGCTTCTCGCTTTTGCCGTGGCCACGCATGTCCAGACAGAGCACGCGGTAACCCGGCAACAACGCCGACAGCTGGTGCTCCCAGTCACGGCCACTGGAGCCCAGTCCGTGTAGCAGCAGAACCGGCTCGCCTTCGCCCTGGTCGGTGTAATGCAGGTTGCATCCGTTTAGTTGCAGGTAAGCCATGAATCCTTTCCTTGATGGAAAACCCTGACTTCAAGCCGGGTTTGTCGGAAGATGTAGTGAGCATGCCTTGCTGGTAGCGGTTTGTCATCGCCCAAGGCGTCGCTGCTCTCTGATGTTTGCGCCGAACTTTGTCTTCAGGCAGAGTCCAATTAGTGAACAGTTCGCCGGAATTCTGGGAGATTTACCATGAAACAGTTACTTCTTGTCGGTTCGCTGGCTCTTTCGATGTTTTTTTCGATGCCCCTGCTGGCTCAGCAACCGCTGGGTTTTCCGATTGATGTCCAGTTGCAGGCCGAGGGTCTGGATCTGAAAAGCACCAACACTGGCAACATCGGTAACGTCGCCACAGTTACCCTGGCCAACCAGGACCGCCGCGAGGTTTTCTGTGTCGCTACCTTCGTCAATGGCCCGGAGAGGCCATCGCCGCTGAGAGTACGTCTGGCTCCTGGCGAGAAGACCGTGCTTACCCAGGCGTTCCAGCGTGACATTATCCGCGTGCGCGTGATGATCGAGTGCGACCAGGACTGATTCGCCGCAGTCAGTCGGCCATGGAATGCTGGATCAGCAGGTCTGCCAATATCTGTGTGGCCGGCCCAAGGGGCTTGTGCTTGTTGGCGTACAAATAGAGATAGTGTGACCGTCGCGCTCCCTGCTGCAGGGGCAGCGGGGCGAGTCTGCCCTGCTCCAGCAGTTCGGTGATTTCATGCTCGGGCAGCCAGGCGAACCCCAGACCGTTTGCTACCAGCGTGGCCGCGGTCCCGATGCTGGCGACGGTCCAGCGTTGCTCGGCGCCCAGCCATCCTGAGTCGACAGGGTGATGCCCGGAGTCGCGGATCACAACTTGCAACTGGGTTTGCAGGTCTTCGTGGTTCAACTCGCGTTTCATCTGGTGCAGCGGATGGTCCGGATGTGCCACAGCTACAAAATCGACCGCGTTGATCTGGTGCGGCAGATAGCCGGCGATGCTCATGCCGGAGATCGCCAGGTCCGCTGAATCATTCAGTAAACAATCCTCCACCCCAGAAAGAACTTCTTCGCGCAATTGCACGCGGCAGCCCTGGCTCAGGGGCATGAACGCTTTCAGCGCCTTTGCCAGACGGCGGGTCGGATAGGCAGCATCCACGACCAGCCGCACTTCCGGCTCCCAGCCCTGGTCCATATTGAAAGCCAGTGTCTCGAGCTGACTGGCTTGCTTGAGCAGGTTGCGCGAACGGCGCAGCAATACCGCGCCCGCCTCTGTGAGCGTCGCCTTGCGGCCGACGATTTCCAGCAGTGGCACGCCCAACTGCTCCTGCATCCGGGCAATGGTGTAGCTCACCGAGGACTGGGAACGATGCAGCACCTCAGCGGCCTGAGCAAAGCCGCCGCTGTCGACCACAGCCTGCAGAGTCCGCCATTGTTCAAGAGTAACGCGTGGAGCTTTCATGCTGTCTGTCTCTGGCGTTGTTCAAAAAACGGAATCCTATAAGGAGATCCACGATGAAATATTTTCTTTCGCTTTGCCTGCTATCTTTCTCGCTGCCCCTGCTGGCGCAGGCAACCGTGACTCAGGGAGTCGCAACTGATCCCCTGGCGTCGCCTGAGTATCGGCTCAAGTCTCCATCCCGGGCGGTCACCGGTATTCCCCCGGTGTCAGCCCGGTCCATTTCTTGAACGCACGGTGAAACGCCGAAGGCTCGGAAAAGCCCAGCAGGGCAGCAAGATCCTGTATCGCCATGTCCTGACGCGACAGGTGGTAAATGGCGATATCCCGGCGCAAATGGTCCTTGAGCTCCTGGTAGGACGTACCTTCCTCGCGCAGATGGCGCCGTAGGGTCGGCGGACTCATGTTCAGCTGTCCGGCCACCGATTCCATGTCGGGCATTTCCGCACCCACATTGCGCCCGATAAGCTGGCGGATACGGCCCGACAGACTGTTGCCGAAGTCGCGCCGCGACAACAGGTCAGATGGTGATTGCTCAAGAAAACGCTTGAGTGTGCGGGCATCCTGAATCAACGGCATCTGTAAATAACTGCGGGGAATCGCCAGCGCAGTGGCTCGCTGACCGAAGCGCAGCCTGCAACCGAATATCAACTGATATTCCTGGTGATGGGCGGGGGCCGGATAGGCAAAAGTAGCCTGCTCAAGCGGGATGCGCTTGCCGATCAGCCAGCTGCCGAGCCGGTGCCAGATCACCAGCAGGGATTCGGTGAGAAAGTGATCCGGATCATCAATCATGCTGGTATCGATCTCCAGCCAGACCAGGTCGCCCTCACCGCGCATGCTGATTCCCGGGTTATCGGCAAAGAGCCCATAGAACAACATGCCGCGTTGCAGAGCCCGCTCAAGGGTCGAGCAATGGATAAGCGCGTGGCACATCATCGCAAAGGTGCCAGGGCGGCTGCGAACCGGCCCGAAGCCCATCAGCTCGTCTTCCAGAGTGTCCCAGAGCAGCTTGATCAGCCGCGCATACTGGTCAGCGTCGACACGCATGCGAGGCTGCTCGAGAAGGTCCGCATTGATCCCTGCCGCAGTCAGTAAAGTCCGGCTGTCGTGCCCATGCCGTTCTGCCCCGCGCAGGGCGGCCCGGACGAAATGAATGGCGACTGACCGGTTGCTCATATGCTGCGGAACTCTCCTGATGGCTGCGGTCGAGTTAGCCACAGCGCCGGGCAGGTGGCAACCGATGGCTGGCGGGCAAAATGGTCAATTGCGATGAGCGCTGGTGTCATTGAGCGTCAATTGCGCGGGGGCTAGGCTGACCGGACAATAATCAGGAGTTCCGCCATGCAGCGCATACACTTCGAAACCGAACACCGGATGTTCCGCGAATCCTTTCGTACCTTCCTGCAGAAAGAGGTGGTTCCGCACCAGGAAGCTTGGGAAGAGGCCGGTATTGTTGACCGGCAGGTATGGGAAAAGGCCGGCGCACTGGGCTTTTTGTTGCCCTGGGCAGATGAAGAATATGGCGGCTCGGGGCTGAAGGACTTTCGCTACGAGCAGATCATGAGCGAGGAGCTGGCCTACATCAACGAGCCAGGCTTTATGCTACCGCTGCACTCGGCGCTGTGCGGTCCCTACATCACCGAATATGGCAACGATGAGCAGAAGCAGCGGTTTCTGCCCGCGATCATTCGCGGCGAATGTATCCTGGCCGTTGCCATGACCGAACCCGGCGCCGGTTCCGATCTCGCCGGCATGCGCACCACGGCGGTAGAGCAGGGCGATCACTACGTGCTCAACGGCTCCAAGACCTATATTTCCAATGGCCTGCTCAGTGACCTGGTTATCGTCGCCGCCAAGACCGATCCGGCCAACAAGCATGCGATGGGCCTGTTTCTGGTCGAGCGCGGCATGCCCGGCTTCGAACGTGGGCGCAAATTGAAGAAGATGGGCATGCACAGCCAGGACACCGCCGAGCTGTTCTTCAACGACGTCAAGGTGCCGAAGGCCAATCTGCTGGGCGACGGCAAGGCCGGCTTCGTCTATCTGATGCAGATGCTCGCCCAGGAACGCCTGACCAACGCCTGCGGTGCCGTGGCAGGCGCTGAAGCTGCTTTCCGCGCCACGCTGGAATACGTCACAGAACGCAAAGCCTTTGGCAAACCCATCGCCGAGTTCCAGAACACCCGCTTCAAGCTTGCTGAACTGCGTACCCAGATCGACGTGGCCCAGTGTTTCGTCGACCGCTGCGTGATGGACCATAACGAGAAGCAACTCACCGCCGAGGTGGCTGCCGAGGCCAAGCTGTTTACCACCGAACTATTGGGCAGGGCGGTAGACGAGGGAGTGCAGCTGCACGGCGGAGCAGGCTATATGTGGGAATACCCTATCTGCCGTATGTACGCTAATGCACGTATCCAGCGGATATTTGCCGGCACCTCGGAGATCATGAAGGAGATTATCAGCCGGGGGCTGAAACTGTAGGCGGGAAAGCGAAAGTCAAAATGGATTCCCGCCTGCGCGGGAACGACGAATCACCACCCACAAAAAAGCCCGTGCATCAGCACAGGCTTTTGAATTTGGCTCCGCGACCAGGACTCGAACCTGGGACCCAATGATTAACAGTCATTTGCTCTACCAACTGAGCTATCGCGGATCGGACGCTGTGAACTTTATCAAAAAGTCGATCAAAGTCAATGCCTTGAAGATACTTTGTGAAAAAGCCTGCAGCTCGAAACTCAGTTGTCGTCCTTCAGAACGGCTGCCATCGAATTGGCCACATGGTCGATATTGCCGGTGTTCAGCGCAGCAACACAGATACGACCGCTACCCACCGCATAGATCGCAAACTCCTCGGCCAGTCTTGCCACCTGGTCCTTGGTCAGCCCGGAGTAGGAGAACATGCCGCGCTGGCGCTCGATGAAACTCATATCCCTGGTCACGCCAGCTGCAACAAGCTTCTCGACCAGTGTATGGCGCATGATGCGCACGCGATCGCGCATCTCCGCCAGCTCTTCTTCCCACATCGCATATAGCTCAAGGTTGTTGAGTACGGCAGAAACCACCTTGGCGCCGTGGGTAGGCGGGTTGGAGTAGTTGGTGCGGATAACCCGCTTGAGCTGCGACATGGTGCTGAGCATTTCATCGTGGCTCTGGGTGACCAGCGTCAGCGCGCCGACGCGTTCACCATATAGCGAGAACGACTTGGAAAAAGAATTGGAGATGAATAATGGCAGGCCGGATTCAGCGAACAGGCGCAGCGCAACAGCGTCGTCCTGCAGGTTGTCACCGAAACCCTGGTAGGCGATGTCGATGAAAGGCACATGATTGCGGCGCTGGATCACGTCGATCACGCGGGTCCATTCGGCCAGGCTCAGGTCGGCACCGGTCGGGTTGTGACAACAGGCATGCAGCAATACCACGCTGCCTTCGGGCAGGCTTTCAATGCCCTGCAGCATCCCTTCCAGATTCACACCATGAGTTTCCGGATCGTAGTAGGGGTAAGTCACTACTTCAAAACCGGCAGCCTCGAACAGGGAGCGATGGTTCTCCCAGCTCGGATCGCTGATGGCCACCAGGCGCTTGTCCAGCAGGCGATAAAGAAAATCGGCGCCCAGCTTCAGTGCGCCGGTGCCGCCAATGGATTGCGCGGTGACCAGCCGGCCGGATTCCAGCAGGTTGGATTCGGGACCGAAGAGCAATGTCTGTACCGCATTGTCGTAGGAGGCCAGGCCTTCCATCGGCAGGTAGGGACGGGGGCCTTGCTCGGCTACGCGGGCTTCTTCAGCCGAACGTACAGCGCGCAACAAGGGCACCTTGCCATTTTCGTCGTAATACACCCCGACACCCAGGTTGACCTTTTCAGCCCGGTTATCGGCATTGAAGGCTTCGTTCAAGCCGAGGATCGGGTCGCGTGGAGCCATTTCAACAGGGGAAAACAAAGTCATGGTATAGGCAAGCTCGAAGCAGGTGAGTGGGTGTTACCGGTGGCCATTATAGACAGACCGGCGTAAAGGTGCGAGTGCAGCAGCGAGTGCAGCAACACGCGTCGCGGCGAGTGCATCTAACGAAGTCATGTCAGTGCAGCATGGTGAAACGGTTGGCCGACCGGCGAGCACTGAACGCAACTCGAGGCGATGCTATGATAAGTGTCGTTTTTTGCAGTCGGAATCGAGAATAGATGACCCAGTTCAAGCTCCAGACCCGTTTTCAGCCCGCCGGCGACCAGCCGACCGCCATTGCGCAATTGGTGGAAGGGCTGGAAGCAGGGCTATCACACCAGACATTGCTGGGCGTGACCGGGTCAGGGAAGACCTTTACCATCGCCAACGTGATCCAGCAGGTCCAGCGCCCGGCGATCATCATGGCGCCGAACAAGACGCTCGCCGCCCAGCTGTATGGCGAGTTCCGAGAGTTCTTTCCGAACAACTCGGTTGAGTATTTCGTTTCCTACTACGACTATTACCAGCCAGAAGCCTATGTGCCATCGTCCGACACCTTCATCGAGAAGGACGCCTCGGTAAACGACCACATCGAGCAGATGCGTCTGTCAGCGACCAAGGCGCTGTTGGAGCGACCGGATGCCATTATCGTCGCGACTGTTTCTGCCATCTATGGTCTGGGTGATCCCGCCTCGTACCTGCGCATGGTGCTGCACGTAGATCGTGGCGACCAGCTGGATCAACGTACCCTGCTGCGGCGTCTCGCAGAACTGCAATACACCCGCAATGACATGGAGTTGGCCCGGGCCAACTACCGTGTGCGTGGCGACGTGATCGACATCTTTCCTGCGGAATCGGATCTGGAGGCGATACGTATAGAACTGTTTGACGATACGGTCGAAACCATCAGCTTCTTCGACCCGCTGACAGGTGAGGTACTACGCAAGGTTCCACGCGTAACTGTCTATCCTAAATCACATTATGTGACCCCGCGCGAGAAGCTTCTGGACGCAGTGGAGCACATCAAGGTCGAACTGGCCGAGCGCCTGGAAGTGCTGAAAAGCCAGAACAAATTGGTCGAAGCCCAGCGTCTGGAGCAGCGCACCCGCTTCGACATGGAAATGATCATGGAGCTGGGCTACTGCAACGGCATCGAGAACTACTCTCGCTATCTGTCGGGCCGCAACCACGGTGAAGCGCCGCCGACGCTGTTTGACTACCTGCCCAAGAACGCGCTGCTGATCATCGACGAATCCCACGTATCCGTGCCGCAGGTAGGCGCAATGTACAAGGGCGACCGCTCGCGCAAGGAAACACTGGTCGATTACGGTTTCCGCCTGCCCTCGGCGCTGGACAACCGGCCAATGCGTTTTGACGAGTGGGAGTTGATCTCGCCCCAGGCCATCTTCGTGTCGGCCACCCCCGGGCCCTATGAAGCCGAGCATGCCGGGCGCACGGTGGAGCAGGTGGTGCGTCCCACCGGCCTGGTCGATCCTCAAATCGAAGTCCGCCCGGCGACCAGCCAGGTCGACGACTTGATGTCCGAGATAGCGCTGCGTACAGCCAAAGAGGAGCGGGTGCTGGTGACCGTGCTGACCAAGCGCATGGCCGAAGATCTGACCGATTACCTGGGGGATCATGGAATCCGTGTGCGCTATCTGCACTCGGATATCGATACGGTAGAGCGCGTCGAGATTATCCGTGACCTGCGTATCGGTGCTTTTGATGTGCTTGTGGGTATTAACTTGTTGCGCGAAGGCCTTGATATGCCTGAAGTTTCGCTTGTAGCGATTCTGGATGCCGACAAGGAAGGCTTCCTGCGCTCGGAGCGTTCACTGATCCAGACCATAGGCCGCGCGGCACGGAACCTCAACGGCAAGGCGATCCTCTATGCCGACCGTATGACCGGGTCGATGGAGCGGGCAATCGGCGAAACCGAACGCCGCCGGGAGAAGCAGATAGCCTTCAACCTGGAGCATGACATCACCCCGGTCGGCATTACCAAGAGCGTGCAGGACATTTTGGAAGGGGCAGTGGTGCCGGGCAGTAACAGCCGGAGCAACAAACGCAAACGCCTCAAGGCCGCCGAAGACGCAGCAGAATATGATGCTAACCAGCTACGCTCACCCTCCGAGATCAGCAAGCAGATCCGCAAGCTCGAGGAGAAGATGTACCACCATTCCAGGGATCTGGAGTTTGAGGCCGCTGCCGGCGTGCGGGATGAGATTCAGAAGCTGAGGGCGTTGCTGATCCAGGTCTGACGTGCCATTTCCGCGGCCCGACAATGGATCCCGGCGTTCGCGAGGATGATCGGGTTATAGGAACGTTTGATGCTGGTCTTGATAATCCGCGATCGCCCATACACCCGTCATTCCCGGGTAGGCGGGAATCCAGGCGGTGTACCAGGCAAACCCACGCCGCCCGCCCCAAACCTCTGTCATTCCCGCGCACGCGGGAATCCATTTTGACCTTGGTGGGGAAACTCGGGCTCATGCGTCCAGCCTGACCCGAAATGGATCCCCGCGTTCGCGAGGATGACGACCAAGGCCCCGTCATTCCCGCGTAGGCGGGAATCCAGGCGGTGTACCAGGCAAGCCCACGCCGCCCGCCCCGCACCTCCGTCATTCCCGCGCACGCGGGAATCCATTTTGACCTTGGTGGGAAAACTCGGGCTCATGCGTCCAGCCTGACCCGAAATGGATCCCCGCGTTCGCGAGGATGACGACCAAGACCCCATCATTTCCATTTCCGCGCAGGCGCGAATCCACGCGGTCTGTCAGGCACGCCGCGATGCTCACCCCACGCCTCGTCATTCCCGCGCAGGCGGGAATCCAGGCGGAGTATCAGGCCGCCACGCCGCCCGCTCCAAACCTCCGTCATTCCCGCGCACGCGGGAATCCATTCTGACCTTCCGATCTTCAACCATATTCCCCCAGCCACCCGACAACTGCGGCTTCTAGTTAACTTGCAGATATTCAGTAACTTACCGCTTGACAAGGTTCGGCGTGCTGCGTAAAGTTCGCGGCCATTGCAGGCACGTAGCTCAGTTGGTTAGAGCACCACCTTGACATGGTGGGGGTCAGCGGTTCGAATCCGCTCGTGCCTACCAAAATTAAAGCCCGGCCCCTGTGGCCGGGTTTTTTATTTCAGCGCCCTTCGGGGCGCCTGTGCAGTAGCCTCCAGGGGCGCCGGCGATCGTTAGCTGGCCTGAACTGCAGCGCCAGGCGTTCCGAGAGGACTTTTCCATCATGTGGCCTTGCGTAGGGGTCACCACTGAGAAGGAGCGGCACATGCCTACTATTACTCTCCCCGACGGCAGTCAGAAATCGTTCGATCACCCGGTCACCGTACTTGAGGTCGCCCAGTCCATTGGCGCGGGTCTGGCCAAGGCCACCCTGGCCGGCAAGGTCAACGGCAAGCAGGTCGACGCCTGCGACACCATCGACAGCGATGCGACCCTGCAGATAATCACGCCGAAGGATGAAGAAGGGCTGGAGATCATCCGCCACTCCTGTGCCCACCTGATCGGTCATGCCGTCAAGCAGCTCTATCCCTCGGCCAAGATGGTTATCGGCCCGGTGATCGAGGAAGGCTTCTACTACGACATCGCCTACGAGCGCCCCTTTACGCCCGAAGACATGGCTGCGATCGAAGCGCGCATGCGCGAGCTTATCTCGACCGATTACGACGT
>NZ_JBFGFI010000055.1:0-20906 GCF_041579695.1 Halopseudomonas sp. | reverse complement strand
GGCCGGGGAATCAGTGTGGCGTCGCTGACCTGCAGATCAATACTCCAGAAACCCTGCTCGCCCAACAGATACGCTATCGGTTCACCGCCGCGACGCCGGTCGAGCAACCGGTTAAACGCGTCGATTCGCGTGGCCTCCAGCCGATGTTCCGGCCAGGTGCGTAGAAAGCTGCGCGGCTTCGCCAACACATGTGCCAGCAACAGCTCGGCATCCAGTACCGGCGTTGGCGAGTCTGGCAGGTCGGCCTGGGCCAACAGCTCGGCAATGGTCGACATCAGACGTGTTCCAGCGCTGCCAGCTGATCGGCCTGATATTCACGCAGCAGCGGATCGATTACCTGATCCAGGTTGCCCTGAACCACATCATCCAGGCTGTAAAGCGTCAGATTGATCCGGTGGTCGGTCACCCTGCCCTGTGGGAAATTGTAGGTGCGTATCCGTTCAGACCGGTCACCGGAGCCGACCAGCGAACGCCGGGTGTCGGACATTTCCTTCTCCTGCGCCTCGCGCTGCAGGTTATCAAGTCGGGCCTGCAGCAAACTCATCGCGCGCGCACGGTTCTTGTGCTGGGAGCGCTCTTCCTGACATTCCACCACGATTCCCGTAGGCAGGTGGGTCAGGCGGATAGCCGAATCGGTCTTGTTCACGTGCTGCCCACCAGCGCCGGATGAGCGGTAAGTATCGACCCGCAGGTCGCCAGCGTTGATCTCGGTCTGCGCCTGTTCATCCAGCTCGGGCATGACCGCCACGGTGCAGGCAGAGGTATGAATCCGCCCCTGGGATTCGGTTTCCGGCACGCGCTGTACTCGGTGTGCGCCGGATTCAAACTTCAGTCTCGAATAGACATTCTGCCCCTCGATCCGGGCAATGACTTCCTTGAATCCGCCGTGCTCGCCGGTGCTCTCGGAAAGAATCTCGATGCGCCAGCCCTGGCGTTCGGCATATTTGCCGTACATGCGAAACAGGTCACCGGCAAAGATCGCCGCCTCATCGCCACCGGTGCCGGCGCGCACTTCCAGGAACACGTTGCGCTCATCATTGGGGTCCTTGGGCAGCAACAGGAAGTTCAGCCGCTCTTCCAACTGCGCGAGTTTTTCCTCGCACTGGGCAGCGTCTTCCTCGGCCATCTCGCGCAGATCGGGATCGGCGTCCTTGAGCAGGCTGCGCGCCTCCTCGAGATCGGCGCGGACTTTCTGCCAGCCGATATAGCATTCGATGGTCTCGCCCAGATCGGCATACTCCATGGAATAGGCGCGGAAGCGTTTCTGGTCGCTGATCACCTCAGCGTCGCTGAGCAGCGCCGACAGCTCCTCGTGTCGCTCCTGCATAATATCCAGGCGGTTCAACAGGGATGCTTTCATGGTTCGCCTTGTATGGTGGTCACATCGTCCAGCGCGAACAGCTCCTGCGCCAACGCCAGGGCCTCGGCCCGGCCCTCGGCTGTCATCTGCTTGAGCTGCACACTGGGGTCGTGAAGCAGTTTGTTGGTCAGTGCCCGGGCCATTTCGGTCATCACCACTGAAGGATCCGCACCCCGCTCGAGTCGCGCCTGCGCCTTGAGCAGTTCCTGGTCGCGCAGAGTCTCCGCCTTGACCCGGTATCGGCGCAGCACATCCACCGCCGCCAGCGCACGCAGGCGCTGCATGAATTCGGCTGTGCCGAGCAATATCATCCGCTCGGCTGCTTCTGCCGCATCCTGGCGTGAGCGCATATTGTCTTCGATCACTTCATGCAAGTCGTCTACCGAGTAGAGATAGACGTCGGCCAGCGCACCCACCTCCGGCTCGATATCACGCGGTACCGCGATATCGACCATGAACATCGGCTTGCGCCGCCGCTGCTTGAGCGCACGCTCCACCGCGCCCTTGCCAAGAATCGGCAGTGGACTGGCCGTGGAGCTGATCACGATATCGCACTGGCCGAGAAAGTCGGGAATCTGATTGAGCACGATGGCCTGACCGCCCAGCGGCCCGCTAAGCAATTCGGCGCGCTCCAGAGTGCGGTTGGCGACGATGATGCGGCCCACCCCCTGTTCAAACAGATGCCGGGCGACCAGTGCGATGGTTTCCCCTGCACCGATCAGCAGCGCGGTGCTGCGGCGCAGATCGGAGAAGATCTGTCTGGCCAGGCTGACGGCGGCAAAGGCGACCGACACCGGATTCTCACCGATCGCGGTATCCGTGCGGACCTGCTTGGCCGTGTTGAACGTGCTCTGAAAAAGCCGGTCCAGATAGGGACCGAGAGTGCCGGCACTGCGCGCTGACTGCCAGGCATCCTTCATCTGACCGAAAATCTGCGGCTCGCCCAGCACCATGGAGTCGAGCCCCGCGGCGACACGCATCATATGCGCCACAGCGTCCTCGTTACTATGCTGATAGCTGCAGGCTCGTAATTCCGCGACGGGCATGCCGTGAAAAGCAGCAAACCAGACGAGGATACAGTCTGCATCAAGGTGATCTTGCGAGCAGTAGATCTCGGTACGATTGCAGGTCGAGAGGATAGCCACTTCCTGGGTGCTGGTCTCATCACGCAGACGCTGCAGCGCTCCGGCCAGCTGCTCGGGGGCGAACGCCAGGCGCTCGCGCACATCGACTGCGGCGGTTCTGTGATTGATCCCGAATGCGAGGAAGCCCATGGTGTCCCGTTTATCTGAACATAACGTGCAATTGTCCTATGTATGCCAGTGCCGATCAATTCCCTTGACCCTGTGGGTTTGCAACAGATCCTGTGTCATGATGATTACCTTGCCGAACATCATCAGAGTGCCCATGAGCGCAACCATCAAGGCTGTATTTCATCGACCGCTGCTGCCCTGCTTCCTGGCCCTGGCGCTGGCCGGCTGCGCCACGCCCAGGCAAGCCGCCACGCCACCGCCAGCCGTGGCGCCCGCAGCTGAAGAAATCGAAGCGCCCAAGGTATACGGGCAGTTTCGCCAGGACACCCTCTTCGATTTGCTCACCGCAGAAATTGCCGGTCAGCGCGATCGCTATGACATCGCCCTCGACAACTATCTGCTGCAGGCGCGGCGCACGCGCGATGCCGGCGTAGTGGAACGGGCCATGCGTGTAGCCGAGTTTCTCGGCGCCCATGAGCCAGCCATGGAAATGGCCATACTCTGGACCGAAGTCGATGCCTACAACGCTGAGGCCTTCCGCGCGGCAGCGCTGCATCTTGCGCGAGCCGGCGAGCATGAGCGCGCAATGCAGGCGATGCAACAGGTGCTTAGCATGCAGGGCGAAACCCATTTCGACTTTCTTGCCCTCGCTGCAGCGCAAACCGACGAACCGACCCGCGCGGCGATGCTGGAAAGCATAAGCCAGTTGCTGGAAAACAATCCGGACAATGCCCAACTGGTATTTGCCAAGGCCCTGCTGTTACAGCAGGGCGGCAACGACGAAGCGGCGCTGGCTGTACTCGAGCAGCATCCGCAAGCAGCCAGCGCACCGGCTGCGCTCATGCTGCATGCCCGGGTTCTAGCCGCGCGTGGTGAGACGCAACCGGCGATCAACATGTTGCAGCAGGGCCTCACCGAGCATCCCGGTGATACCCGCATGCGTCTGCTACTGGCCCGGCTTCTGGTATCCAGCGGCGATCTGGACGCAGCCGGCACCCAGTTTGCCACCCTGATCAAACAGAATCCCGACGATACCGACCTCCTGCTGTCCCTGGCCCTGGTGCATCTGGAAAACGACCATTTTGAACAGGCCGCCACGCATCTTGAGCAACTGATCGAGACAGATCCACAGAACGATACCGCGCTCTATCACCTGGGCATCGCCTACCGCGAGCTCGAGCGGGACGAAGCCGCCCAGCGGGCATGGCTGCAGGTTCAGGCCGGGCGCGAGTTTCTCAGTTCGCGCCTGCTGCTCAGCCAGCTGCTGGCCGAGCAGGGCGACTTTGACAAACTGGCGCGGACCATGCTGGCCGAGCGAGCTTCCAATCCGGATCTTGCATTGCAGCTATATCTGATCGAAATCGAAACTCTCGCCGATAAGAATCTGGAAATCGCCCTGCAGCGCGTCAACCAGGCGCTGGAAACCTTCGAGGCGAATCCAAACCTGCTCTACACCCGAGCCATGCTCGCCGAACAGATGGGCGATATCGCAGCCATGGAACGGGACTTGCGGCGTATCCTGCAGGACGAGCCGGACAATGCCATGGTGCTCAATGCGCTGGGCTATACGCTGGCCGACCGCAACGAAAAGCTGGACGAGGCACTACAGCTTATCGAACGTGCCGCCGCGCTGGAACCTGATGACCCGGCCATCATCGACAGCCTCGGCTGGGTGCACTATCGGCTGGGTAATCTCGATCTGGCTGAAACCTATTTGCGTCAGGCCCATGTTCAATACCCTGATCATGAGGTCGCCGCCCATCTGGGCGAGGTTCTCTGGGTGCAGGGCAAACGCAAAGAAGCGCGTAAAATCTGGAATGAGGCACTGCAAGAGACCCCCGGGAGCTCCCTCATCCGTTCCACCCGTCAACGTCTGGAAGCCAACTGATCCATGTACCTGCTGCGCCCCACTCTGCTCATCGTGCTGGCCGGCATACTGTCCGCTTGTACCAGCCTGCATCAACGCGAAACCCTCGACTTTGGTGGCGATACCGCTGCCTGGCAGGCTCATCGCTCTGCGGTTCAACCTGTCCGCAGCTGGACCCTGCAGGGCAAGATCGGCGTCCGCGCACCAGAGGAATCCGGCAGCGGAACCCTGACCTGGATCCAACAACAGGGTGACTACGATATTCGCATCTCCGGCCCACTGGGCCGAGGGGCAACACGTCTGCAGGGTAACGAACAGGGTGTGATCCTGGACATGGCTGGCCAGCCGACCCTGCGCGCCGCTTCGGCGGAGGAACTGCTTGAACAGCAGACAGGTTGGCGTCTGCCGGTTGAACATCTGCTGTGGTGGGTACGGGGGCTCCCTGCCCCGGATAGCGCCAGCCGTCTGCAGCTGGATCCGCAAAGCCGGCTCGCCCGTCTGTCACAGGCCGGCTGGACAGTCGAGTACAGCCGCTATCAGGACGTCGACGGCCTGCAGTTGCCGCAACGTCTCCAGCTATCGGCCAATGACATCCTTGTGACACTGGTCCTGACACAGTGGAACCTGCCGGACCGGCCATGAAAACCTCTGAGTCCTCGGGTACGCCCCCTGTCGAAGCGCAGCTGAGCCTGCCCGCCCCAGCCAAGCTGAACCTGTTCCTGCATGTGACCGGCCGTCTTCCCGATGGCTATCACACGCTGCAAACGCTATTTCAGTTCATCGATGTCTGCGACACCCTGCATTTCAATGCGCGTGACGATGGGCAGCTGCACCTGCAAAGTGAGTTGGTGGGTGTAGCCGCCAAGGACAATCTGGTGCTGCGCGCAGCCCTTCTGCTGCAACAAGCGAGCAACTGCGGGCTGGGCGCCGACATCCGCCTGGACAAACGCCTGCCCATGGGCGGCGGCATCGGCGGCGGCAGTTCGGACGCGGCAACCACCCTGGTTGGCCTTAACCACCTGTGGCAAACGGGCCTCAGCCTGGAGCAACTGGCGACGCTCGGTTTGAGCCTGGGCGCAGACGTTCCGGTTTTCGTTCTGGGCCGTGCAGCCTGGGCGGAAGGCGTAGGCGAATTACTCACGCCAGTCGAGCTGGAGGAGCCCTGGTATCTGCTGGCCGTGCCCGATTGCCAGGTGAGCACCGCGCAGATTTTTTCTGATGAGAGGTTGACGCGTGACACCCAGCCCATTACATTAGCGGCCTTCCATGACCGCGGCGGTCGAAATGATTGCCTACCGGTAGCGGAAGCGTGTTACCCGGAAATACGTAACACATTGATCTTGCTAAACAATTATTGTGAAGCTAAGATGACTGGAACTGGCAGTTGTGTGTTTGGGGCCTTCCCAAACGAACGTGAAGCTGATAAAGTTCGCGCCCGGTTGCCAGCCACTCTGCAAACCTTTGTTGCACGCGGTTGTAACGTTTCACCGTTACATCAGATGCTCTTCAAAGCGGCGTAAAAAGGATGCAACCGAGCATCCGGACAGTTATTACAGGGGCGTAGCCAAGCGGTAAGGCAGCGGGTTTTGATCCCGCCATGCGTTGGTTCGAATCCAGCCGCCCCTGCCATTTTCTCCGGCAGCAATCATTACACCTTGAATCCGGTTGTCACTGGATCGAGTGCTTTCATGCATCCGACCCGCAGACGGTTTCAATCGCACCGACCACTACCCAGATAAGGTAATGCAGCGTGTCCAAGATGATGGTTTTCGCGGGGAACGCCAACCCCGATCTGGCACGACGCGTCGTGCGTCAATTGCACATTCCCCTCGGCGACGCCTCCGTCGGCCGCTTCAGCGACGGCGAAGTCACCGTCGAGCTGAACGAGAATGTGCGGGGCAAGGATGTATTCATCATCCAGCCTACCTGTGCCCCCACCAACGACAACCTGATGGAACTGGTGATCATGGCCGATGCGTTGCGCCGATCATCGGCTTCGCGTATTACTGCGGTCATGCCCTACTTCGGTTACGCCCGTCAGGACCGTCGCCCACGCTCGGCACGAGTTGCCATCAGCGCCAAAGTGGTTGCCGACATGCTCGGCACTGTAGGTGTCGATCGCGTCCTCACCGTCGACCTGCACGCCGACCAGATCCAGGGTTTCTTCGATATTCCGGTAGACAACATCTACGGCTCCCCTGTCCTGGTCGACGATCTGATTGCCCAACGGCATGACAACCTGATGATCGTCTCTCCCGACATCGGCGGCGTGGTTCGTGCCCGTGCCGTAGCCAAGCAACTGAGCGTTGACCTGGCGATTATCGACAAGCGCCGGCCCAAGGCGAACCAGTCGGAAGTCATGCACATCATCGGTGATGTCGAAGGTCGCAACTGCATCCTGATCGACGACATGGTCGATACTGCCGGCACACTTTGCCATGCCGCCAGCGCGCTGAAAGATCATGGTGCCGCCAAGGTATTCGCCTATGCCACGCACCCGGTGCTGTCAGGCAAGGCCATCGAGAACATCTCCAACTCCAAGCTCGACGAACTGGTCGTGACCAACACCATCCCGCTGTCCGGTCCCGCTGCCGCCTGTGATCGTATCCGCCAGCTGGACATGGCGCCGATCATCGCCGAAGCGATGCGCCGCATCAGCAACGAAGAATCCATTAGCGCCATGTTCCGCTAGGAACAGGGCACTGGGTAAACATCCCGGTTGATAGCAACCGGGTTTATATCAATCATCCGATGCGCTGGTCGCAAGTGCCCGGATGTTCAGCAAGGAGACTAACTATGGTCGACTTCACATTAAGAGCGATAGCGCGTGACGATCTGGGGAAAGGTGCGAGCCGCCGCCTGCGTCGTAACGCCGATATGGTACCGGCAATCATCTATGGTGGTTCCAAGGCCCCCCAGAGCGTATCCCTGGAAGCCCGGGAACTGAAAAAGGCGTTGGAAAACGAAGCGTTCTTCTCGCACGTCATCAAGGTCGATGTCGATGGCAAGAACAACAACGTGTTGATCAAGGCCCTCCAGCGTCATCCTGCAAAGGGTCACGTCATGCACGTCGACCTGCTGCGTGTGATCGCAGGCCATGAAGTAACCGTTCTGGTGCCGCTGCACTTCCTCAACGAGAGTAGCTGCGTTGGCGTCAAACAGGGCGGCGGTATCGTCTCCCACACCATGACCGAAGTCGAAGTTCACTGCCTGCCCAAGGATCTGCCCGAGTTTATCGAAGTGGATATGGCAGAAGTCGAACTCAACGGCATCGTTCACCTGACCGATCTGAAACTACCCAAGGGTGTGAGCCTTACCGCTCTGGCCCAGGGCGCAGACCACGATCTGCCAGTTGCCAACGTTCATGCTCCTCGTGTAGCTGTTGACGAAGAAGCTGGCGAAGAAGCACCGAAGGATGAAGGCGAGGAATCAGCGGAGTAATTAACCGCTGAGACCCATAAGGGGCGCCCCGTTGTGACGCAGGGAATCAAGTTGATCGTCGGCCTGGGAAATCCCGGACCTGAATATGAACTGACCCGTCACAACGCGGGCGCCCTTTTTGTTGCCCGTCTGGCCGACCAGCACAATGTGCAACTGCGCCAGGAGAGCAAGTTCTACGGCCTTACCGGTCGCCTGACCCTTGATGGTCAGGATGTACGTCTACTGATCCCCACCACATTCATGAACCGCAGTGGTCAGGCTGTTGCCGCACTGGCCGGTTTCTACCGTATTGAGCCGCAAGAAATTCTGGTAGCTCACGACGAGCTCGATCTGCCTCCCGGCGTGGTCAAGTGCAAGCAGGGTGGCGGTACCGGCGGACACAACGGTCTGAAAGACATACTTGCCCGCATGGGCAATCAGAATACCTTTTACCGCCTGCGCCTGGGCATCGGCCACCCCGGCCACAGTTCGCAGGTAACCGGTTTTGTGCTTGGCCGCGCGCCGCGCGCCGAGCAGGAAGCGCTGGAGGCCTGCGTCGATGAAGCTATCCGCGAGCTGCCAGGCATGATCGCCGGTGACTGGACCAAGGTCATGCAGCGCCTGCACAGTTTCAAAGCCTGATTACACAATTCGCCGCCAAGCGGCAGAGGACACCAGTATGGGATTCAATTGCGGTATCGTCGGTCTGCCCAACGTTGGCAAATCCACGCTGTTCAATGCCCTGACCAAGTCAGGCATCGCAGCAGAAAACTTCCCTTTTTGCACCATCGAGCCCAACAGTGGCATCGTACCGATGCCCGATCCGCGCCTGGACGCCCTGTCCGCTATCGTCAAGCCGCAGAAGACCATCCCCACCACCATGGAGTTCGTGGACATTGCCGGCCTGGTGGCGGGCGCCTCAAAGGGCGAGGGACTGGGCAACAAGTTTCTCGCCAATATCCGTGAGACCGACGCCATCGCACACGTGGTGCGCTGTTTCGAAGACGAGAACGTGATTCACGTCTCCAATAGCGTCGATCCCAAGCGCGATATCGAAATCATCGATCTGGAACTGATCTTCGCCGACCTGGACAGCTGCGAGAAGCAGCTCTACAAGGTCTCTCGCAATGCCAAGAGCGGAGACAAGGAAGCAGTCGCACAGAAGGCGCTGCTGGAAAAGCTCATCCCGCATTTCAGCGAGGGCAAGCCGGCACGCTCACTGATCAAGGATCTGAGCCCGGAAGACAAGCAACTGATCAAGAGTTTCCACCTGCTGACCAGCAAGCCGGTGATGTACATTGCCAACGTCGCCGAGGATGGCTTCGAGAACAACCCACACCTGGATGTGGTGCATACCATCGCCGCCGAAGAGGGGGCGATCGTGGTGCCGGTGTGCAACAAGATCGAAGCGGAGATTGCCGAGCTGGACGATGGCGAGGAGAAAGACATGTTTCTCGAGTCCCTGGGTCTGGAAGAGCCAGGTCTCAACCGAGTGATCCGCGCTGGCTACCAGCTGCTGAACCTGCAGACCTACTTTACCGCCGGTGTGAAGGAAGTGCGCGCCTGGACCGTCAAGGTCGGCGCTACCGCACCCCAAGCCGCTGCCGTGATCCATACTGATTTCGAGAAAGGCTTCATCCGCGCCGAAGTCATCGCCTATGACGACTTCATCTCGCACAACGGTGAAGCAGGCGCGAAGGAAGCCGGCAAGTGGCGGCTGGAAGGCAAGGAATACATCGTCAAGGACGGTGACGTGATGCATTTTCGCTTCAACGTCTGAGCCGCTACAAAGCTCGATCAATCCCCCGCCTGCCGATGCAGCCGGGGGATTTTTATATTGGCGTACCGACGGCGAGACTGAACAGCTTCGTTACGCTCCGGAACTTCAGGGGCCGGATAACAACTGAAGGAGATAGATGCAGGGGCGCGAATGCTCAAGCATACCAGTCGCCTCCTGATCCTCGCCTTCTCGATATTGATGAGCCTGATGCTGGTCGACCTCAACGGCGGACATATCCCGGAAATCACCGCCGCCGGCGTTCCCGCCAACTCCGGCATCGACCGGCCCGGTCAGGGCTCATCCGGCCAGCAGGGCAAACAGCAAGTCTAGGACTGTACTGGCACTGTGGGTAGGCCATGCCATACTGATGGGCACAGCCATAAGATGCCTCTTGTCCAATGTCGAAACGCAACAAGTCTTTAACTGTCGGCTTAGTGTCGGCCCTCTTCATCTATTGCCTGTTGGGCTTTCTGCTCCTTCCGGGCATCGCGCTGGACCTGATAAACAAAGAGCTGGACCAGCGTGTGAACGTACCCGCCCGGCTGGACAGCCTGCAATTCAATCCGTTCAGCCTGGAACTCACCCTGGGCAACCTTGAAATCGGTGAGGCCGAGGATCCGCTGCTGGGTTTCCAGCGCCTGCACGCCAATCTGCAGGTCAGCAGCCTATGGCGCGGCGCTCTACAGCTGGATAGCCTGGTCATCGAGCGCGCGCAGGTGGCGGCGGTGCTGCGGGAGTCCGGCACCCTGAATCTCACCCAGCTGATGAATGCTCCGCATAGCGAGCCGAAAGATAGCGGCGAAGCGCTGTTCCCGGTGCGCATCGAGCGACTGGAGCTGGTCAACAGCCAGCTGGATTTCCAGGACAGAGAGCCATCTACACCCGTGCAAACAAGCTTCGACAAGATCAACCTTGAGGTCCAGCAATTCAGCACTGTAGACGCGGAGCGCGCCGAAATGAGTCTGCAGGCCAGCGGCCCCTCGGGCTCTCAGCTGCAGCTGGAGGGAAGCCTGGCCGTAGCGCCGCTCAACTCCGCCGGCATGCTCAGCGTGGACGACCTCCCCCTGGCACCCTTCTGGCCCTATGTCCGCGATCTACTGGATCTCAGACTGGAGCGCGGCGAGTTCAGCGGTCACTTCGACTACCGCCTGGACCTGGAAGACGGCACCGAACTGGTCCTGGATGAAGCCAGCGCGACCCTGTCGTCGTTCGCCGTCACTTCGGCCGGCGATGAGCCCCTGGCACGCCTAGCACAACTGCAGTTCAACGATACGTCCCTCGATCTGGCCCAACGCTCGGTACGCGTGGGTAATGTGCGTAGCCGTGGGCTGGAAGCATGGTTCAGCCGCGACGCAAATGGCCAGCTGAACTGGCAGGCGGTATTGCCTGCTCAGGACGACACAGCGCAGGCAGCCAATACACCGACAGATCCGAACGCAGCCTGGCGCATCCGCTTGCCTGACGTGCAACTGCGCGATTACCAACTCCACCTCACCGACAAACAGCCGCAAACACCCGTCAATCTTCAGCTGAGCTCTCTGGATGTGGACATGACCGGCTTCGACAGTGGCGACAACAGTGCCTTTGACCTCCAGATCGACACCCGGGTGGCAGAAGAGGGTCGCCTGAGCGCGCAGGGGCAGGCCAGACTGGATCCGCCGAGCATGGAGATGCAGGTAAGTGCCGAAAACATCGACCTGGAGTTGGCTCAAGCCTACATCGACCCGCTGGTGCGCATGGAGATCCGTGAAGGCACGCTGGATACCACAGCCGACGTGCAAATCGACAGCATCGAGCCGTTCTCGCTGCGCGTGAACGGCAACGCCGGGATTTTCGCTCTGCACGTGGTCGATACGGTGGAGAGCCGCGATTTGCTGAAATGGGAACGTTTGCAGCTCAACGGCATTGCTTACAGTAATGAAGGCATCTCAGTTGAGCGGGCGCAGCTACTGAAGCCTTATGCGCGCCTCATCATCAACCAGGATCTGTCCACCAACGTCGGCAACCTGATAATCGGCCAGCCGGCCGACGATAGGGAGGACAACAAAAAAACCCTCGGCGTGCGCATCGGCGCGGTGGACATCCAGCAGGGCTCGATCAATTTTGCCGATTTCAGTCTGCAGCCTAACGTGGCGTTGACCGTGGAAGAACTGACCGGGCAGATCGGCACATTGGATAACCAGAGCGCAACCCCCGCAGAGCTAAGCCTTGCAGGTCAGGTCGACCGCTACGCGCCGGTGAGGATTGAAGGCAGCCTGACGCCTTTCGACCCGCTCAACAGCCTGGACGTCGAGGCCAGTTTCAAGGATATAGAACTGACCACCCTGAGCCCTTATGCGCGCAAATTTGCGGGCTACCGGATACGCAAGGGACGCCTGGATCTGAAACTACACTACCAGATCGATGACGGCGTCCTGGAGGCTGATAACCAGGTTCTGTTGCGCGACCTGCAGCTCGGCGAGCAGGTCGAAAGCCCGAGCGCAGTGGACGTTCCGGTGCGTCTGGCAGTGGCGCTGCTGAAGGATGGCCAGGGGAATATAAATATCACCCTGCCCGTGCAGGGCGATCTGAGCAATCCCGACTTCGACATCATGCCAGTCATCTGGCAGAGCTTCGGCAACCTGCTCTCACGCGCCGCCACAGCACCATTCCGCTTTATCGCCAACCTGATAGGCGACGAAGAAGATGATCTCAGCCAGGTTATCTTCACCGCCGGGGAAGCCGACCTCGACAGCCAGGCACGGCAGAGGCTCGACAATCTGGCCAGGGCGCTAAAGGATCGTCCGGCCCTGCGACTGGAAGTCGAAGGCATGAGCTCCCCCGCGGCAGATGGCCCCCTGGTAGCCCAGCAGCGGCTGGAGCGGGAGCTGAGCCGGCGATGGCAGAAAGTGCTGGAACAGGGACAGACGCCAGCATCTGATGCAGAACCCGGCATACCAGCCGAGAAAGAAACCGAGCTGCTGGAGGACATATACCGCGACCGACTGAAAGAACCGGTGCCGGAACAATGGGCGGAGCTGGAGGTCCAGGCGCGCACCGAGCGGATCCGGCAGGCCGTGCTGGAGACCTGGGCAAACAATGATGCGCTGCTCAGACGCCTCGCCCAGGAGCGGAACGCGAGCATCAAGGGCTATCTGGTAGACAGTGCCGGTCTAGCACCTTCCCGTGTACAACTTCTTGACGTGGGTATTGAGGCTGTTGCGGAAAACTCGGTAGTGCCTACCACGCTGCATCTGGGCACGGACCAGTCATTCGACAACGCTCCCTGATCGAAAGTTAACCGGTTGATAAGAAAGGTAAATAAATCTCTCTGAGTGCTTGACTTTAGACCCGCGCAACTGAATAATGCGCAGCCTCGGATGGCTACATAGCTCAGTTGGTTAGAGCACAGCATTCATAATGCTGGGGTCCCTGGTTCAAGTCCAGGTGTAGCCACCAACCTTTTCAAGGGCTTAGCTTCGGCTAGGCCTTTTTTTATGTCCGCTGTAAAGACTACAGGCGCTTGAGCAGCTCCTGCTCGATTATCTGCGTAGTCTGAGAATCTAGCTCCGCGATCGACATTTCCGCCAACAGGGATCCCACCGCATTTTCAAGCTGATCGGCGAGTGCGCCGGCTTGCCATTGGTAGCGCAACAAGAGCGCTGAACTGAGTATCGCCGCGAGCGGATTGGCCTTGCCTGTGCCAGCGATATCCGGCGCGCTGCCATGAACCGGCTCGGCGAGCGCAATGCCCTCCCCCCAGTTGAGCGACGGTGCCATGCCCAGACCGCCGGACCAGTAGCTGGCCAGATCGGACAATATGTCGCCGAACAGATTTGTAGTCACCAGTATGTCGAAGTCCTGTGGGCGTTCGATCAATTGCAGTGCAGCAACATCCACCAGGCGCTCATCGACGATGTCGTCAAGTCCCTCCGCTGTAAGCACCCGGCGACAACTGTCGCGAAACAACCCGCAGGTCAGCGGCAATACGTTTGCCTTGTGCACCAGCGTTATCCGCCTGCCGTCTCGCAGCCTGGCCACCTGGGCCGCTCGCTGGGCAATATGCTCGCTTGCATGCCGGCTGATGTGCCGCTCGGCGATGGCCAGATCAGCGGACTGCATGTGCTCGCGGCCGATATACAGCCCTTCGCTGTTCTCCCGAAGGATCATCAGATCCACATCCGCCCGGGGCGATATCCGGGGCCAACTGCGGACCGGTCGCAGATTCACGTTCAATTGCAGACTCTGTCGCAAGGTCAGGATCGCGCTGCGATAGCCTTCCACCCGATGGGAAGGTGAGGATACCGCGCCAAAAAGCCCGGCGCCGCATTCACGCATCCGCTGCAGGGTTGTCTCAGGCACAGACTGACCATGGCGCTGGAAACAATCCCAGCCTGCCTCGGCCTCCGTGACCTGCAGCCTCGGGATCAGCCGTTCCAGTAACCTGACAGCCGATGGTACGACTTCATGGCCGATGCCATCGCCGGCAATCACGCACAACCGTGTCATCTCTTGCTACCCTCCCAGGTGGCCAACAGCAGACCCAGAAAGGTCAGGGCGCCACCAACCACATGATACCAGCGCAATACCTCGCCCAGCAGCAGCACACCGAGCAATGCGGTGAACACCGGCATCAGATAACTGAACAGAGAAGCAGTGGCCGGACCAAGCACTTTTACCCCATTGTTCCATGCCAGATACGCCACCAGGGAAGCGACGATTGCAGTATAGCCAATGGCTCCCAGAGTGTGCAGCTCCAATGGCATCGCCCCTACCTGGCTGAACTCCCAGAGATAGAAAGGCAGCAGTAGCGGTACCCCACAGAGCAGCATCGCCGACAATTGCGTGAGACCGGGAACAGGTAGCATCCATCGGCGCAGCAGCACCGAATAAAGCCCCCAGGCAAGCACCGCGACGATCATGATCAGGTCACCGGGATTGAACTGCAGTTCGAGCAGCCGCTGCGGCTGGCCGCTGGTCAGAATGACCAATAGCCCGCAGAAGGACAGCAGCGCGCCAAGCAGGGTGGCCCGTGTCGGCCACTCATGGAGGATTATCAACGTCCAGATGAAAGCGGCTACCGGAAGCCCGGTATTGACCAGGGTGATATTGATCGCGGTAGTACTCTGTGCCGCCAGATACAGCAGTGTGTTGTAGGTGGAAATGCTCAGCGCCGACAATGCGATAACCTGCCAACGATGCTCCAGCAGCAGCCGCCGATGACGCCATACCCCGCGGGCGGTGAAAGGCAGAAGTATCAGCAGCGCGGTGGTCCAACGCCAGAAGGACAAACTGACCGGCGGCAACAGGCCGGCACTTGCACGCGCTATCAGAGCGTTGCCGGCCCAGGCGAGGGTGCACACCACCAGCCCGGCGATCGCCCAATAGCGCGCATGGGGGGTCAAGGGGGGCTGAGCCGGTACTGCTCAGGGATTTGTTCCGGACCATTGACGGTGACGTCCAGATCCTTCAGGTGCCCGTCCTTGATCCCGTAAATAAAACCGTGCACGGTCAACGGCTGCCCACGGTGCCAGGCGTTCTGCACAATACTGGTGTGACTGACATTGCCCACCTGGCGAATAACATTCAATTCGCACATGCGATCGATCTGGCGCTCTTCGCCCTCGATCAACTTCAGCTTGTTGCGCTGCTCGTAATAGAGATCCCGAATGGAGCGCAGCCAGCCATCACTGAGGCCCAGCTGATTGTTGCGCATCGCAGCCCTGACGCCACCACACCCATAGTGGCCAGTCACGATGATATGTTTCACCTTCAACACGTCCACCGCGAACTGCATGACTGACAGGCAATTGAGATCGGTGTGCAGCACCACGTTGGCTATGTTGCGATGTACGAAGAGCTCTCCGGGCAGCAACCCGACTATCTCGTTGGCAGGCACCCTGGAGTCCGCACAACCGATCCACAGGTACTCTGGGGCCTGTTGTCTGGCGAGCTTGGTAAAAAACTCGGGGTCTTCTTGCTTGATAGCTTCTGACCACTCGCGGTTATTGGCGAACAGTTGCTTCAAATCGCTCATCTTCCCTACCTTGTAATATGGTCTTCCTGATCAATCGATGAGGGAGTAGGCCATCACCAATGCATCTTCTTTGCCGTTGGCGGCCGGATAGTAATCGGGCCGCCGGCCTATTTCGTTGAAGCCGAAACTTTCGTAGAGCCCTGCCGCCGCCAGATTCGAAGCCCTGACCTCCAGAAAGGTCACCTCCGCCCCTCGTTGCCGCGCCCTCTCAATAATGAACTCGAGGAGTGCCGCACCGAGCCCCGCTTTCTGGTTCTGCGGTCTGATGGTGATGTTCAGCAGATGCGATTCGTCTCCGGCCACTGACAGTACGGTATGCCCGACCTGCTGGTCGTCCAGAAACAGGAGCCAGCATTCATAACCCGGTTTGATGCAGTCGAGAAATATGCCCCGGGTCCAGGGATGACTAAATGCGGCGAGCTCGACCTCAAGCACCGCATCGACATCCTCAGGTAACATCGGCTGGTAGCGCAATCCGGTCATCTGGTCTCCGCCCAACGCGGCATCACGCGTTTGAGTAACTGCCATAATCCTGCCTTCTCCCCGGGCTGTTGCAACATCACTTCAATGCCGGGCGCAAACCATCCCGCTCCCAGCTCCTCAAGCGCCTCCTCGCGGCCCCTGAGCGCTGCTGCCTCCTCTGGGTCGCCAGTGGCCAGCAAGCCTGCCATGGCACCAAAACAGCCAATGGATTTTACCGGCTGGGATTCCAGACGCGCCTGCATGAAAGCCTGCAGTGCTTCGCTGGCGGCCTCGGCGCTACGTGCAACCTGGGGATTGCGGCTCAGCGGCCAACGAAAGTCCGCTTGCAGACGCGGGGCGGGCGGTAAACCCGCGGCGCGCAGAATATCGCAAAGCAGATTGTGCTCTGCAGTTCCCTTCTCCAGCCCCGGATCGGATATCTCGATCAACAGCGCGCACGGGCCAGCCATCCATAATTGCAGGTAAAAAGGCGCAACGGTTCGGCCGGCTTGTTCTATGGGGGAGGATGGCGTTGCAGCCAGATCTGACACAGAGGCCGCTTGTGGCGGCAACTCCTTCCTGGCTGGCTGTGCCGCCACTTGCGCACGCCGCTGCTCTACCAGCCTGGCAGAGGGAGAGTCAGTGACCGGCCTGCCGGTGTCCGCAGGCGCAATAGCAGTAGAATCTGCCGGCGCATCAACGGCAGGCGCAGGAGTGAGGTCCGCAGCCCGAGCACGCTGCGCAGCTGGCTCCGCTTCAGCCGGCATGCGCAATGCAGCGTGGGCCAGCGGCTGACGCGGAACCCAGCTGGTGACGCCGATGGCTTGCAAAAACGCCAATCGCTGCGATTCACGCATTATACGTCTGCTGCCTGCGGGTGCGCGCGATAGGCTCCTTCACGCATCAGATTCAGTGCATTGATATAGGCCTTGGCCGAGGCCACGACAATGTCCGTGTCGGCACCGTTTCCATTGACGATGCGTCCGGCTTTCTCCAACCGAACGGTCACCTCACCCTGCGAGTCTGTGCCCTGGGTAATCGCATTGACCGAATAAAGCTGCAGCGTCGAGTCGGAGTGGGCAATCTGTTCTATGGCCTTGAAGGTAGCGTCCACCGGCCCCGAGCCGGACGCGGTCGCTTCTTTCTCCTCGCCCGCGATGCTCAACACCACGCGCGCCAGGGGTGTTTCGCCCATGCGCGAGGCCACATCCAGATAAACGAGCTTGGTATGCTCCACTACTTCCGTCAGCGTCTCGGAAACCAGAGCCTGGAGATCTTCATCGAAAATATCCTGTTTTTTGTCTGCCAGATCCTTGAATCGTGCAAACGCGGCATTCAGGTCGGCCTCGCTGCCAAGTTCAATGCCAAGTTCCTGCAAGCGTGAGCGAAAAGCGTTACGACCCGACAACTTGCCCAGGGACAACCGGTTGGTATGCCAGCCAACCGATTGGGCACTCATGATTTCATAAGTCTCGCGGTGCTTGAGTACGCCGTCCTGGTGGATACCCGATTCGTGAGCAAACGCGTTGGCACCGACTATGGCTTTGTTCGGTTGTACCGCGAAGCCGGTAATTCCGGAGACCAGCCGCGATGCGCTGAGGATGTTCTCGGTAACAATGCCTGTGTGAACGCCGAGCACGTCTTCTCGGGTCTTGATGGCCATCACGATTTCTTCCAGGGCGGCGTTTCCGGCGCGCTCACCCAATCCGTTAATGGTGCATTCAACCTGGCGGGCTCCAGCATTGACCGCAGCAAGCGAGTTGGCAACCGCCAACCCCAGATCATTATGGCAGTGCACCGAGAACACGGCCCTGTCGGCGTTGGGAACGCGCTGGATGATCTGAGTGATCATCTCGGCAAACTGATGCGGAATCGAATAGCCGACTGTGTCGGGTATATTGATCGTTCGCGCGCCGGCATCGATAGCTGCCTCGATGATGCGGCAGAGAAAATCAAGCTCGGAGCGCCCGGCATCTTCGCAGGAAAATTCCACGTCAGAACACAGATTACGTGCCCGCTTGACCGCCCTGACGGCCTGCTCGACCACCTGGTCGGGCTGCAGCCGCAGCTTGTGCTGCATGTGAACCGGGCTGGTGGCGATGAAAGTGTGTATGCGTCCGCTATTGGCTCCACTCAGCGCTTCGGCGGCTCGATCAATATCCGCATCCATCGCGCGGGACAAACTGCAAACCGTACTGTCACGAATGCTATCGGCGATCAGTTTCACCGCAGCGAAGTCGCCGGGACTGGCAATGGCGAAGCCGGCCTCGATCACATCCACTCCGAGCTTTTCCAGCGAGCGGGCGATGCGCAGTTTTTCGTCTCTGGTCATCGATGCGCCGGGGCTCTGCTCCCCGTCACGCAGCGTGGTATCGAATATGATGACGCGATCATTGTTCATCGGCCCTTCCTCTTTGCTGGCTGCTCGTTGACGGGCCCTGAGATTTATCTGCAGAGCACCTGCCGAAGCCGTGATTCAAAGCCATACTATAACGCATCAGCGCCCTGGCTGGCTCTGCCCAACTCCGACACTGGCGCTAAACCAAGGCTAACTTATAGCGGGACAACACCATAGTAACTGTCTGTTTTCAGCGGCGCTGGCCAGGTTTAAGCTGTGCTTACAAGACATAAAAACAACAGCTGAGGTATCGCGCGTATGTTCGATCGTCATTATCAGGTGTGGCCCGATCAGGTGCCCCGCCAGCTGGAGCTCCCTGCTACCAGCATGTTTCACAATCTCACCGTCTCGGCTTTGCGCTTCGGGCAACATCCGGCGATCCACTATTACGGCACCGACATAAGCTATGCACGCTTCAAGCATGAAGCCGAAGCGCTGGCCGGTCACCTCCAACAGGCCGGAGTAAAGCAAGGCGATCGTGTGCTGCTATACATGCAGAACAGCCCCCAGTACATCATCGGGTTTTTTGCCATTTTGCGGGCCAACGCCGTGGTGGTCCCGGTCAATCCGATGAATCGATCGGCCGAGCTGCAATACCTGATTGAGGATACCCAGGCACCGGTAGCACTATGCGGGCAGGAGCTGCTGGAAAACATCCTCCCGCATATCGGCGTTGGCCATCTACGAGAGGTAGTGGCCACCGCATATTCTGAGTACATCACCGAATCCACCGATCTGAACTTGCCGGACGCTGTCCGCGCACCCGCCAGCGAAAATCAGATCTCCGGTGTGACCGCCTGGCAAGAAGCGCTAAAGGCTGGGCTGATACCAGGCGAGCTGACTGCGGGACCTGATGATCTGTGCGTCATTCCTTACAGCTCAGGCACAACCGGCAATCCGAAGGGTTGCGCACATACCCATCACAGCGTGATGGCTACGACCGTATACGGGGCGGTCTGGACCAACGCCCAGCACGATATCGTGCATCTCGTATCGGTACCCATGTTTCACGTCACCGGGATGCAATCGTGCATGAACAGCACGCTCTACGCGGGAGGCACCCTGGTAGTCATGACCCGATGGGACCGTAAGGTCGCGGCCCAGCTGATCCAGCGCTGCAAGGTCAATACCTGGCGAAATATCTCCACCATGGTCGTGGACATGCTGTCGGACCCCGACATCGATCAGTACGACATAAGCTCACTCAACAGCATCGGCGGCGGTGGCGCAGCGATGCCCGCAGCTGTTGCCGCCAAGCTCGCAGCCAAGACAGGCCTCACCTACATGGAGGGTTATGGCCTGTCGGAGACCATGGCGCCGACTCACGTCAACCCACCCCAGGCCAGCAAGGCCCAGTGCCTCGGCATACCCATCATTGGCGTCGATTCCCGAGTGGTCAATGTCGATACGCTGGAGGAAGTCGGCCCGGGGGTGACAGGCGAGATCATCATGCGTGGAGAGCAGATATTTCAGGGTTACTGGAACCGACCGGAAGCAACTGAAGAGGCTTTTATCGAACTGGATGGACACCGATTCTTCCGCTCTGGCGATTTGGGATACTACGACGAAGAGGGTTATTTCTTCCTGGTGGATCGCGTCAAACGCATGATCAATGCCTCAGGCTACAAGGTCTGGCCCGCGGAGGTCGAATCACTTATGTACGCAAACCCTGCGATACGCGAGGTGTGTGTGGTGTCAACGCCCCACGCACGGCGAGGAGAAACGGTTAAAGCCTTCGTTGTGCTGTCGGCAGGTAATGAGAAAACCAGTGCTGAAAACATTATGGCCTGGTGCCAGGAGAACATGGCGGCATACAAATGCCCGGTGGTGATCGAGTTTACCGACAGCATCCCCAAGTCACCTACTGGCAAAATCATGTGGCGGCTTTTGCAGGAAGAGGAATGGAAGGACTCGGAGCGCTAGCTTCAAGTCATTGGCACAGGGTCACAGCTCCATTCTGGGGCTCGTCACGGCCGCGACTAAGTCGTAGGACGAAGTTGCAGCGCCCCATCGTCATACCCGCGCAGGCGGGTATCCATTCTGACTGAAGTATCAGGCGTGCCTGTCGCGGACGACGCGCAGTCTGCCAGACCCAATGGATCCCCGCGTTCGCGAGGATGACGGAGTGGTGGGGGCCATCGCGCCGCTGTTTTGATTGCGCTTGATGTGGGAGGTTGAGCTTTTATCTTGCGGCTTGCCACTTTTCTAGCGCGCAAAGAAAAGCCCCGCGCTGTTTCCAGGCGGGGCTATTCAGTATAAGCGCTTGACGATGACCTACTCTCACATGAGGAAACCTCACACTACCATCGGCGATGCATCGTTTCACTTCTGAGTTCGGGATGGGATCAGG
>NZ_JBFGFI010000054.1:0-21027 GCF_041579695.1 Halopseudomonas sp. | reverse complement strand
GCATTGATTCACCTTATCTGATTGTAGTTTGCCGCCGGTGTTCCCTGGGCGGAACCGTGAAACAACGCGCCGGGCGTGGGAAGCGAGCGCTCCATGACCTACACTACAGGCAAGCAAACGGAGTGCGCTGCCACGCGCCAGAATCTTCGCTCACCGACACCAGCAGGACGGTCCATGAGTTACTTCCAGCGTATCTACCGCACACTCAACCCGGCCAGAAAGCCCGACCTGGAATTGGCCTTCCGTCACAATGTCGAACACCTGCCCACCCTCTGGCTGATCGGCAAGACCGGAGCCGGTAAATCCACGTTGATCAGGGCGGTGACCGGCCTCAGCGACATTGAAGTGGGCCGCGGGTTCAAGCCCTGCACCCGGACTGCTACGCGTTATGATTTTCTCGCCGATACCCCGGTGCTGACTTTTATCGACACCCGCGGCCTGGCCGAAGCCGGGTACGACCCCAGGGAAGACATCAACGCCTGCGAAGGCAACAGCCATGCCCTGGTCATCGTCATGCGCGCCGATGATCCGGAGCAGTCCGAACTTCTTGATGCGCTCAGGCAGATCAGACAATCGGGCATGATTCGCAATGCGCTACTGGTACATACCGCTATCGACTTGCTCGACAGCCCGCAGGAGCGGGACAAATGCATCGCGCTGAACCAGCAGGCCGTCGAGAAGATCTGGGGCGAGATCGAGAATGCTCCGGTGGATCTCATCGGCCGGAGTGGTCAACCGGTCGGTCTGGAAGATCTGATCGGAAAACTGGCCAATTTTCTGCCCATCGTTGCGGAGCTGTTCGAGCGACGGGACAAACAGTCCGCAGAGGAGGCCAATTTCCGCAAACTGAAAACCGAGATCATGTGGTACGCGGGCGCCGCTGGGGCAACCAACGCGGTGCCCGTGGTGGGTCTGGTCTCTGTGCCGGCAATCCAGACCAAGATGCTGCACAGCCTGGCCAACCAGTATGGACTGGAATGGAACAGGCGCCTGCTGGCCGAGCTGGGAAGCACACTGGGCATGGGCTTTGGCGTCCAGTATGCGTCGCGCCTGGGTCTGCAGCAGCTGATCAAGCTGATCCCGGTATACGGGCAGACCGTGGGCGCCGCTTCTGCGGCAGTCACCAGTTACTGCGTCACCTACGCCTTGGGCCGCGCTGGCTGCATCTATTTTTTCAACAAGGCCTGCGGCCAGCCGACCTCCCCCGAAGAGCTCAAGGCAACCTATCGCAAGGCCTTCGAACACATCATGCCAGTGGCCAGAGATGAAGCTGAAAACAACCTTTAACGCCTGGCGCACAGCAGGCTCTTTCTCCGACCGGCTGAAGCCGTTCATGTTCATTGTCGTGCTGCCGCCGATCCTGCTGCTCGCGCTGTTCGGTCTCTACGCCATCTTCCGCTACAACTATATTCTGACCTTCGTCGGCCTGCTCGGGTTGCTCACTCTGGGCGCAATGCTACCGCTGATCTTCATGCGCAAGCGCAAACGCAAAGCCCTGCCGCAAATCGATGAAGCCCTGACTGAAGCCATGGAAACACCAGAGTACTGGACACCCCGTGATCGTCAGGCGCAGCAGGAATTGCTGCCATTGGTGGGCCAGCTGGTCCAGAGCAACCCGGATTGGCGTGCCATGCCGGATGCGTCGCTGGAGATCGCTCGCGGCGTGGCTATGCATTATGGCAAGGGCAAGCGAAATGCCGAATGGGCATTTTCACCGGTAGCACTGCTGGCAATTGCCGAGCGACTGACCCAGCGCTACCGGCGCACCCTCAAGGACAATGTGCCGGGCATCGACCACCTGAAAATTTCCCATGTGCTCTGGCTCGAGGAAAAAAGCGATCAGTTCGCCCCGGCGCTGAAGCTGGTCAACATCTATCGCAAGGTGCGCCTGCTGACCCCGGAGGGCTTGCTCGCCGAACTGGGCAGCCAGGCTATCGGCCAGTCCTTCGAGGGCCTCAGCGATGAGATGCAGATCAGGCTCAAGCGCCTGCTACTGCTTGAGGTTCTGCGTGCGGCGGTTGATCTTTACGGCGGTCATTTCCGCTTCGAGGATGACGAACTGTCCGTTAGCGCCACGACCCGCAAGGACGACACCCGCCCGGCGGAGAAACCCGAGCCGGTCCGGATCTGTCTCATCGGTCAGGTGGGTGCCGGCAAGTCATCGGTCATTAACGCGCTGACCGAGGGCTGGCAGGCAGAAACCAGCGCCCTGCCCTCCACCGACCGGGGCCTGGTTTACGAATGCAAGGTCGACGGCATTCCCTTTCTCAGATTACTCGACCTGCCGGGCCTTAACGGCGATCCGAAAACCGAGAAAATCCTGTTCAAGGAAATGGTCGAGTCCGACATGGTGCTCTGGGTACTACGTGCCAACCAGCCGGCCCGCAAGCTCGATCAGGAGTTCGGCGATCACTTCCGGGAATGGCGGAGCCGGCATATCCATTATCAACCGCCGCCGATCATCGGCCTGCTCAACCAGGTCGACCGTCTTGGTACGCTCGCGGACTGGAATCCGCCCTACGAACTGACTGAAGATTCAGCAAAAGCGACGCTTATTCGTGAAGCACTGGAGTTCAACAGGGATGTGCTGAAGCTGGACGATATTCTGCCCTTGTCCGTCTCGCCCGATAGGGAACAGTACAACGTGGATGCGCTGCGTGAACTGCTGAAGGCCCGATATGACAGGGCGCTGAACGTCCAGCTCAACCGGCGGCGGCGGGAAGCTGGTGGGTTCTCCGCTTCGCGCGAATGGAAGCGCGTACGGCAGGCGGGAAGCTCGCTGTTTGCCCTAATGAACAAGGATCGGGAACCCTAGACGCAGCATCGATCTGGAGGCACAAATTCCGCTTCGTTCGGGGGAGATACGTTATCCAGCAAAGTTATTAAAATGCGCAAGCCAGGCAACTTGCCAGAGAAAATCAGGTCTCACATACAGCGCCGGACATATCGGAGCGCACGTTCGCTAAAACATGGGGTCCAGTAGAGCTGTTAGAGTAGGAGGTTAGCCATGAGGTCATCGACGACCATCCAGTTGCAGATTGGCAATGCCATTCCACCCGGCAACGAGAAGGAGACGAGTGAAATCATCGAACTCTGGCACCAGATCAATGCCTTTTTCGCCAATCTGCCTTTCACCGCCCAGGGCCAGCTCAACGGGCCGGCCAATACTTACCACGTCAGCCTGGACGCCACAGAACTGATTGCCGCCATGGAGAGCGCCAGTGACCAATCCGGCTCGTTCTCCAGGCATCAATCGGCTTATGTGGACGATCCGGCCAAAGCAATCATGGCTGGATTATCCGTTACCGTCTCGGCGGAAAACCATACCTCTGCGGAGGAAGAGCGATACCAGGTAGCTACCGTCTTTGTCCAGCAACTGGTGATGGCGGTCAATCTGCTCAGACCCGGAGCCATCCAGCTTCTGGACACCCGATTTATCGGCGAAGGCGCCCACAAGTACGAGGCGCAAAGTTACGACTCCAGAATGTATTACGGCGCACTGAAAACGTCGCAAGAGAACCACTGGCCACCCCTTAAAGCGCTGTCCCTTGAAGAGACATGGTCCTGGCTTGAGAGCACTGGAAGCAGCCGGACAGACACTGCAATCAAAAGCATCAACAAAGTGCTGTTCACCCTGCTGAAGGTAGCCCAGCAGCGCCATGAATACAGCTCCAGAACCGCGATGTTGGTGATGTACCAACTGGAAATACTGCTTGAGTGCCGCCAGATCAACTCCCTATCAGATCTGCGCCACCGAACCGCACTGATCATTGAGAATTTTCCCGGGTCTGCCAACTGGCTATCGGAGCTGCACGACGCCCGTAATGGCCTTGTCATGTCAAGCGTACCGGTGCACCGCCCTCCTCTGATCTGTCAGACCACAGGCAATGCTCTGCGCAAACAGTCCGGGCAACATTGTTCCGCTGTTGAATCAGGCACTGCGCTTGTTCTGGCGCTTCTGCATGATCTGATTTCCCATGGGGTACAGCGCTACCGATTTTCGGAAACCATGGCCCGGGAATAGATCGAACTGAAACGTCACATAAGGGATCCAAGCTTTGCTGTTCCAGATAACTGGAGTAATGAGGTATGGGTAACATAGCGACAGTGACGATGAATCCCACCGTCGATCTTTTCGCGGAAACCGAAAGACTGGTGGAGGACGGCAAAAGCCGCTGCCACAATGTTACCCGCGAACCTGGGGGTGGGGGCATCAATGTAGCCCGCAACTTGCACCGCTTCGGCATGGATGTCGTCGCGATCCTGACCGCAGGAGGTTTGCAGGGAGAGTTGCTGAAACGAATCCTGCAGCGCGAGATGCTTACCTTTCACTGCGTCGACATCCAGGATGAGACCCGCCAATCACTCGCGCTCACGGAGAAGGCCAGCGCCAGGCTCTTTCATCTGGTTTTCCCCGGCCCGGAGCTACAAGAGTCCGAGTGGCAGCGCTGTATCGATGCGTTCGATGCGCTAAAACCCAAGCCCGATTACCTGGTGCTCAGCGGCAGTCTGCCGGGGGGCGTACCGACGCACTTCTACGTAACCCTGGCGTGCTCGGCTACGGCTGCCGGCACCCGGGTGATACTGGACACCTCCGGCAAGGCTCTGACCGGCTCCCACGGAAAGTGTATTTATCTTACCAAACTCAACTTCGGTGAATTCGCCGAACTGGGATACTCCGGCCCACGGGAGCATTCCAGCATATTGACCGCAATGGCGAAAGTTATCGACCAGGGACTTACCGAGAACCTGATTGTCACTCTGGATGCCGACGGAGCCCTGCTCGCGTCCGGTGCCGGCGAAAAACTGCACGCCCGTCCTCCCGAAACCCGCGTGATAAGTCACGTGGGCGCCGGAGACAGCTTCGTCTCGGTTCTTGTCCACCAGCTGGATAGCGGAAAATCCATAGCCGAGGCATTCCGTTACGGCGTCGCGGCCGCCGCTGCCAAGGTCAGCACACCGGGCAATCAGCTCATGGACCTGGAAAGGGTGGAATCCATCGCCAAAATGGTAAAGATTCACCAGCACGCATAGACATGTCCACAGAGCGTTTCGGGCACCGGTCAGGTTGCGCCGCCCCCTGAGATTAATGGCGAGTCAGAGCATTCGCTGCATCATATCCACACAACGCCTGGAGAATGCCCATTCATTGTCGTACCAGGCCAGCATCTTGACGAAGCGGTCACCGATTAACTGCGTATCCTGACTGGTGACGATTGCGCTCTCTTCCCTGCCGACGATGTCGCTGGAAACAAGGGGCGAATCGTCTACCGCAAGAATACCCTGCATCGAACCGTCCGCCCGCTCCCGAAATGCATCGTTGATCCGCGCACCATCAGCGTCTGCCGCCAGGACGCATGTCAGATCGAGTAATGACCCGCATTTGAGCGGTGTCCGCACTGCGATACCGTCGAGTCTCCCCTTCAGGTCAGGGATGATCTGACTGATCATCGCCGCCGCGCCCGTGGAGGTAGGAATCAGATTTTCCGCTGCGGCCCGACCACGTCGGGGCTTCTTATGCGGTCCGTCCAATAGCTTCTGGGACGCCGTGTAGGCGTGTACCGTATTGATAAAGCCTTTTTCGATTCCGAACTCGTCGTGCAACACCTTCACTACCGGCGCCAGGCAATTGGTGGTGCAGCTTCCGATCGAGATAATATGATGCCGGTCCTGATCATATTCATCACCATTGACGCCAAGGATGAAATCACCATCGAGCTCGGTTTTACCCGGCGCCGAGATGAGCACCTTTCGCGCACCCGCTTCGATATGCTGCTGCGCGTCTTCTTTTTTGCGGAAAAGTCCGGTGGCTTCGAGAACGACTTCAGCGCCCTTCTCGCCCCAGGGCAGTTGCGCCGGCGCTTTCTCTGCACCTACTGAAACAGTGATCTCATCATCAATTATCAGCGCGTTACCCTCGGCAAGCACATGGTGACCCCAGCGGCCATAAGTAGAGTCGAATTGCAGAAGATAGGCCAAGGTATCGGGGTCGGTGATGTCATTGATATGAACCACTTCCAGTCCTTGCTGCTCATAGGCGATGCGAAATACCTGACGCCCGATACGGCCGAACCCGTTTATTCCAATCTTCATAATTGCGGTCTCCGTTGCTTGCTCTGGTGAAGTGTTCAGACTTGTATAGAACCTTGTCGAGAAAAGACGGTCAGGCCACGGTCACGGACTCTGCAAGATAGACATCCTGAATCCTGTGCAGGAGCTGCACGCCTTCCGTCATGGGTTTCTGGAAAGCTTTGCGTCCGGTGATCAGTCCCATTCCGCCCGCGCGTTTATTGATCACGGCCGTACGCACGGCCTGATGCAGGTCGTCACCGCCGGACGCTCCGCCAGAGTTTATTAAACCGATGCGGCCCATATAACAGTTCGCTACCTGATAGCGGGCAAGCTCAATTGGGTGGTCTGTGGCCAATTCCGAGTACACACGATCGTGGGTCTTGCCGAACTCGAGCGCTTTAAATCCGCCATTCACTGTCGCCTGTTTTTGCTTGACGATGTCGGCACCGATAGTCACGGCCAGATGGTTGGCCTGCCCGGTCAAATCCGCTGCCGTGTGGTAATCGGTACCATCCTGTTTGAATGCGCGGTTGCGTAGATACGCCCAGAGGATCGTGACCATGCCGAGCTCATGGGCGCGAGCAAAAGCCTGGGACACCTCTTCGATCTGCCTCCGAGACTCGGGAGAACCGAAATAAATCGTTGCGCCCACGGCCACGGCTCCGAGTTCGAACGCCTGATCGACAGTGGCAAACGGCGTCTGATCGTATTGATTCGGATAGCTCAACAGCTCGTTGTGATTGAGCTTTACCAGAAATGGGATCCTGTGAGCGTAACGGCGACTGACCGATGCCAGCACACCATAGGTCGAGGCAATGGCATTACAGCCACCCTCAATTGCCAGTTCCGCGAGATTCGCGGGATCGAAATACAGCGGGTTCGGTGCGAACGATGCACCCGCAGAGTGTTCCACGCCCTGATCGACCGGCAGAATCGACACATAGCCTGTGCCCCCCAGACGGCCATGGCCGAGGATCGTTTGCAGGTTACGCATTACGACACTGGAGCGATCGCTGTCGGCCAGCACCCGCGACACGTAATCGGGACCTGGCAAATGGAGATGCTTGCGACTGATACCACCGCACTCGTAACCCAGCAGGAACTCGGCTTCATGGCCGAGGATGCGTTCGATTTCACTCATTGATCACCTCATCCGGTTTTTTCGCTGACCCCGTTCATTCGTCATCTCAATGGCAAGCTCAGTTCAACCAGATTGACAACTTTAAAGAGTACGGAAAAAGGCTGCGAACTCGTATGGGACTTTCTTGTCCATTATCAGGACCGGATATTAATAATCAGGCCACGCTTTTATTCGTTCGCCCAAGTGGCCAGAGCCCCGTCGTGTAAGCACGAGATCCTTTTTCAAAGGGGCTTGAGGAGTAGGCCAACATGGTGCTGTTACGGGCTTTCGCACAGTTGCCCCGACTGGTGGTGAGCGCTTCTCTCGAGGCAGAGGATTTTCTGCAGATCATTCGATCAGCCGCATCCACGGACGGCCCCAGATCGAGGAGCTAATCTTTGGATTCGACAGACGAACGTAAAAGTAACGGCATCGACACGCACAATTGGCACGCTCTAGACATTGAGGGCACTTTGGCGGAACTCGGCGTCCGGAAGGAAACCGGATTGACGGACGACGAGGCGCAGGAGCGCTTGAAGCGCTATGGACCGAACCAGTTGCTGGCAACGGAGAGCCGGCCCTGGTGGCGAATCCTTATAGGACAGTTTCGCAGTATCGTCATTTACCTCTTGGGCGGTGCCGCCATCCTGGCTTTTGCTACGGGTCGCCTGCCCGAGGGCTTTGCGGTCCTGGCGGTGCTGTTTGTCAATACTGCCATCGGTTTTGTCAGCGAATGGAAGGCTGTACGTTCCATGGCTGCTCTGCGTCGCTTGGGCGAACACATGACCCGAGGCCGGCGGAACGGCAGTGAACGGGACATTGCCGCAGCGGAAATCGTGCCCGGCGATATCATACTGCTGAAAGCCGGCGACCTGATCCCCGCCGATCTACGGCTGATCGAGGCGGAGCAACTCAGGGTCAACGAGGCGCCCCTTACAGGGGAGTCGGTACCGGTGAGCAAATTAACCGATGCCGTGGCGGCGGATACGGATCTCGCCGACCGCACGAACATGCTCTACAAGGGCACCAGCCTCGCCGATGGCAGGGCTGTGGGCGTTGCCGCAGCCACCGGGTCGGAAACAGAGCTGGGGCGGGTGTCCGCACTTGCGGAATCGGCCGAGGGAACGGTCCCACCATTGCAGCAGCGGTTGGATCAACTGGGGCGTCGTCTCGCCATACTGACCATCTTCGTTGCCATTGCGGTCGCATTGCTGGGCTTTCTGGTAAAAGAGCAACAGACCGCGCTGGTGATCGAGACCGCACTTGCGCTGGGGGTGGCGGCCATTCCCGAGGGTCTTCCTATCGTCGCCACCATTGCCCTCGCCCGGGGCATGTACCTGATGGCGGCCCGCAACGCGCTGATAAACCAGCTCACCGCGGTGGAAACCCTGGGGGCCACCCGGGTGATTTTTTCGGACAAGACCGGCACGCTGACGGAAAACCGGATGAGGCTGCAAAAAATCATCACCCCCACCGGCGATCTGGTGTTGGAGAAAACCGGGACTGACGAGAAGCTGGCGGACAAGGACGGGGTTCGCCGCACCGTGGCGGTCGGCGTGCTCTGTAATGGCGGCTCCCTCGGCCAGGAACAGGGCGAGGACAATCCTCGCGGCGATCCCACTGAAATAGCGCTTCTGAAAGGCGGAAAAAACCTGGGACTGGAACGCAAGTCGCTGCTGGAAGAGCGGCCCGAGGCCCGGGTGGAAAAATTCGAGCCCCGAGTGAAGAAGATGGCCACCTTTCATCAGGATAATGGCGGCTTTTACGTGGCGGTGAAAGGTGCTCCCGAGGCCGTGCTGGAAGTGTGCAGCGACATCGCGGCGGCGGATGACGGCACCGAGCCGCTGGATGACGAAACTCGCCGCCATTGGCTCGAACGTGCTAACCAACTGGCGGGCGAGGGTTTGCGCCTTCTGGCCATGGCCGAGAAACAAGTGGCGGCCAAGGATGCCGATCCCTATAAAGAGCTGTGCTTCCTCGGCCTTGTGGGCTTGCTCGATCCTCCACGCAAAAATGTCAAAGAGGCGATAGACGCCTGTCAGGCGGCCGGGATCCGGGTGGCAATGGTGACCGGCGATCAGCTGGAGACCGCCACGGCGATCGCCCGGGCCGTGGGGATCGTCGGGGGCAAGGATGATCCCGAGACAGTCGGCATGCTGGGGCGGGACATCGGTTCTCCCGAAGAAATCGACGAGGACAGGCAGGAGAAGATCTACCGCGCCAACATCTTCGCCAGGGTGAGCCCCGAGCAGAAGCTCGATCTGGTGAGTATTTATCAGGATCGGGGAGAGATCGTAGCCATGACCGGTGACGGCATCAACGACGCGCCCGCCCTGAAGAAAGCCGATATCGGCATTGCCATGGGCAAACGGGGAACGGAGGCGGCCAAACAGGTCGCCGACATGGTACTGAAGGACGACGCCTTTGAAACCATCGTTGTAGCGGTTCGCCAGGGACGTGTCATCTTCGACAACATACGAAAGTCGGTCATCTTCATGCTCACCACCAACGTGGCCGAGGTGCTGGCGGTGGGGATAGCCACTGGCGCGGGATGGCCTCTGCCATTGCTGCCCCTGCAGATCCTCTACCTCAATGTGCTCACCGACGTCTTTCCGGCTCTAGCCCTGGGGGTTGGCCCGGCTAGCGGCAGTGAAATGCAAGACAAACCACGCAGCCCCCAGGAGTCCGTGCTCTCCCGGGCCCACTGGACGGAGATCTGCGGATTTGCCGCCATCTTGGCGGCCTGCGTGCTGGGCGCTCTCCTGCTGGGACAGCGCTGGCTGGGGCTGACGGAACTGGAAGCAGTGACGGTTTCGTTCCTCACCCTGGCTTTCGGTAAACTCTGGTTTACCTTCGTTCTGCGCAATCCAAGATCCGGTATCGTGCGCAATGAAATAACGCGCAATCTCTGGGTCTGGGCCGCCCTCTTGCTCTGCATTGCCCTGCTTGCCGCCGCGGTATACCTGCCACTGCTATCGAATCTGTTACAGACCCAACCGCTCGGCTGGGGGCCCTGGCCACTGATTTTGGGAGTGAGCGCGATTCCTTTCCTCGCGGGACAGTCACTCCGCGAAGTGCAGCGACACCGGCTGACTAAAAAGAATGAAAGCGATTCGTCTTCTGACCGGGTGTAACGACACAGGCCTCCCTTTTTCTCGCCTGGCAGTGTCTATAACAGCCGGAGCGATTCAACCTTGCATCAGGATTAACCCATCGGTCATGGGCAGGAGAAGGTTATGACGACCCCACTCACGAGTCAGCGGCTGCGCATGTATGACAGCAATGAGCTTGATAACGTGCTGCAAACGATGGCGCGCAAAGCCTCGATAATGTTGCCCCCAGCTCATGCCGCACTGATTGGCATCCAACGCCGGGGCGAGCCGCTGGCTCAGCGGTTGCGCCAACACATTGCGCGTCAGACCGGTCAGCCGGAACTTCCGCTTTACCCCCTACGCGTCAAGCGCTACGACGACGACCTCCAGGTGCTGCATACCAACACGCAATTGACCGAGAATCCGGCGCTGCGCGAGCTGGACCTTGCCAACACCACGTTGCTGGTTGTCGACGATGTGCTCTTCGAAGGTCATTCGCTCCTTCGCACCTGCGCGTATCTGGCACAACTCGGGGCTCGTCACGTCTATAGCGCCGTGCTGGTCGACCGGCATATCTGCCAGCAGCCAATACGGGCCAACATTGTCGGCGTGCATCTGCAAGTAGCCACCACTGACATCGTCGAATGCAATGTGCCGCCCTACGAGAAGGAGTTTTGCATTGAGGTGGTGCGGCATGGCGCCGACCGCTGACGAGGTCATTTGGTCAGCCAAACCGGGCTTTTCATTCAGGAAAAGGTGGCTGGGCGGGTGATTCCATTTCCGGAATGTCGGTCATAGTTGCCTCTGTCAGCAACAAGATACTGGCGATTGAAACGGCATTTTCGAGAGCAATACGCACCACTTTGGTCGGATCAATAATACCCGCGTCATACATGTCTACATAGCTGTTGACGGAGGCATCGAAACCGACGTTTCCAGACTCTGCCAGCATACGGGCAACCACCACGCCGGCATCCACCGCGGAGTTTTCCGCGATGATTCTTGCCGGTGCTTCCAGCGCCCGGCGAAGAATCTGCAAACCGGTCCTGGCATCGCCCTCATGACAAGCTTCTTCGGCAGCGATAACCGGAACTGTCTTGAGCAGCGCAAACCCACCCCCCGGAACAATACCTTCAGCAATCGCCGCCCGGGTGGCCGAGATGGCATCATCCAGCGCATCCTTGCGTGCCTTCATTTCTGCTTCGGAAGGTGCCCCGACCCGGATCACCGCAACACCGCCAGACATCTTGGCCAGTCGCTCTTGAAGTTTTTCACGGTCGTAATCGCTGGTGGTGCTGTCCATTTGTGCACGAATCTGCTGCAGACGGGCCTCAATGGCCTCGCGCGTGCCCGCACCACCAATCAGTGCGGTGCTGTCCTTTTGCACCACCACTCGATGCGCCCGCCCTAGCTGGCTCAGTTCCACCTGTTCGAGAGTGACACCCAATTCATTGGAAACCACCGTTGCGCCTGTCAGAACCGCGATATCCTGGAGCATTTCCTTGCGTCGGTCACCAAAGCCTGGCGCTTTGATCGCCACTGCTCGCAGTACACCCCGTATCTGGTTGACGACCAGTGTTGTCAACGCCTCACCTTCGATATCGTCTGCTATCAATACCAGGGGTTTTCCACTCTTGGCAATGAGCTCAAGCAATGGTAGCAAGTCCCTGAGCACACTGAGTTTATGGTCGCAGAGCAGCAGATAGGCATCATCGAGTTCTACCTGCATCTTCTCGGGGTCGGTGACGAAATAAGGCGAAACATAGCCTCGGTCAAACCGCATGCCTTCCATAACCTCCAACACTGTTTCGGTGGTCTTGGACTCCTCAACGCTGACGACGCCTTCAACGCCGACCTTTTCCAGGGCGTCTGCCACGAGTTGACCGATAACAGGATCATTGTGCGCCGACAGCGAGGCGACCTGCGCCTTTTCCTTGGGTGTGCTGACCGGGCGAGACTGGGCGACGAGTGATTCTATGACCAGCGCCAGCCCACGATCCAGGCCGCGCTTGAGGTCGATCGCACTGGCCCCGGCAACGACGTTGCGTATGCCATCGGCCAGGATTGCATGGGCCAGCACCGTTGAGGTACTGGTCCCATCGCCAACCGCATCGCCCGTGCGTTCGGCTGCCTGACGCAACATTTGGGCACCGAGGTTTTCCTCGGGGTCCTCCAGGTCAACGCGTTTGGCAATCGTTACGCCATCATTGCAGACCGTCGGATTCCCCCACTTGTTCTGAATCAACACCGACTTTGATTTGGGGCCCAGCGTCACGCGCACAGCGTCCGCCAATTGCGTGGCTCCACTCAGGATTTTCTGGCGAGCAGTCGCACGAAACACAATTTTACTGTGAGCCATCTCGGTGTTCCCCGGATCTTGGTGTGACGCATGCGTTTTACAGCGTCAGTTTCAAGTGGACAGCGGCACTGTGACTTTTATCCATAAAGTTGCAGTGACTCCATCCCCTTCCAATAGCTGGGAATATCGCTTTTGCAGCGCCTTTGTGGATTGAAACCCTGCGCGAGCGGCTCATTCGTGACGGCAATGGCAATGGCAGTAGCGTTTGTCACATCCGCGCCACCTGAACGGCTGGATCAGTGATTCCGGTTGAGCCGTCCTTTGTTCAATAGAAGCCTTGCGTTGTTATTCAGGAAACGACCGAGGGCGCCCAGAAACGCAAAAGCCAGCAAGAGGCTGGCTTGTCAGTTCACGTACATGATCAATGCCAGAAAACCAATTAATACTTACCAATGCCTGATGGCAGAAATCATCGCTACGGAACGGGCTGCTACAAGTCGTAATCCATGTTCGCTTCGGGCTGATAGAGCACTTCCAGCACCTTCAGCTTCAGCGGCCGGCATTGCGGCGTTCTCCATTCGATGCACTGCCCCGTTTTGAGTCCGAGGAGCGCCGTGCCAACTGGAGCAAGAATGGAAACTGTGTCGGCTGCGCCAGCATCCTGGGGGTAAACCAGGGTTACCACAAACTCGCGCGACGTTGTCTCGTCCAGGACATGGACCTTGGAATTCATTGTGACAACATTGGGCTGAATACGCTTATGGCCAACGATACGCGCGCGGTCTATCTCGTTCTCAAGCGCCTCAAGGAGATCCAGCGGATATTTCAAGGGATCAAGAATTTTGTCGAGCCGCTGTAGATCAAGCTTGCTGATTACGATATTTGGGCTTTTCATGGTGACGACTCCGTCAGTCAGGTTTTAAACCATAGGCGCCAGTCAGCTCACAGAATATTGGCTGAGGACGACCATTTTGATAGGGGCTACAGGTTGAAGCGGCCGGGTACGTGAAGACGCCCCGGCTTAAGAGAGGAAATTCTGAAGTGTTCTGTATGCGATACGCTGGTGGTTCATTGACGCTGCAATCTATCTGACAAGACGTGCATTCAACATGAGGGATTTGGGATTAAATGCAAGCTTCTGCGAGAGGGGTTCTCAAAGGTCCCCAGTATCAGGAGCTTCGCTCACCGATGGCTTTTGTCATCGGCTCCGGACCCAATCGGTCAGGGGCTAGCGTGATAGCGGGTATCTCCCAGCTCGTGATTGGTGGCGCGGAGCCGCACACGCCGCTGCTGCAGTCCGATCATCAACAGCGGCAATACGATCATCGCACTGCCCGCCAGAAACCAGAAGTTCGGCACCTCAGCAAAGAATATCCAGCCTATGATCACCGCCCAGATCAGCCCGGTATATTCCGCACTGGTGACCTGATTAGCATCCACGTACTTGTATGCCAGGAGCACGCACACGTTATAGCCCAGGATGAATAACGAGGAGCCTACCGCACTGATGAATACCGCATTGCTCCATGCAGCGCCTTCCCATATTGCCAGTGCCAGACATAGCGGAATGATCATCAGATAATTGAGAAAAAGCTTGTGCACCGTGGATTGCTGGCGAGGCAGCTTGCGTACCAGAACGGCGTTGATCGCCAGTGCAGCGGCTGAACCCAGCGCGCCCAATGCGGCCCAACTGAAATCAACCGGCCGCAATATGACCATAATGCCAGCAAACCCGCTGATCACGGCAGCCAGACTCAGTCTGGTCAGACGCTCACCAAAAAAGCTAACCGAAAGCACCATGACCAGAATCGGCGCGACATAGAAGACCGCGTTGGCAGTAGCCAACGGCAAGGCGACCAGCGCGTAGACCATGCAGATGATGCCTACCAGATGCACGTGTCCGCGAATGAAATGCAGCCGCGCGCCCGCAAAAGGTTGGCTGGTGTCGATCTGTCGCCAGAATGGCAACAACACCAGAAGTGTGATGACACAGCGCATGAATGCGTACTGGAAAACGGGCGCACCTTGCTCGAGAAACTTGATGAATACATCGGATATCAGCGCCAGCGCGTTCCCGATGATCAACAGCACAATCGCGCTGTTGACTGTTTTACCTGACATACCTACCTCTGGACAATTATGTGACGTGCCGGGAGTGTAAGGTTTGCCGGGTATCCGGAGAAATGATATTAGACTAAGTAATATTAGATATTTGGATACTGGAGCATTCCATGAAATTACCTCCGCTAAAGGCCTTGCCGGTATTTGAAGCCGTGGCACGGCTCAACAGCTTTTCAATGGCCGCCCAGGAGCTGTCCGTCGGGCAAAGCGCAGTCAGCCATCAGATCAAGCAACTGGAAACCTATCTGGGGGAGCCTCTGTTCATTCGCACGGGCCGTTACTTGACGCTGACCGAAGAGGGTCGTCAATACTTTGATGCAATAAGTACTGCACTCCTGCAGGTCGAGAGAGCCAGCGAGCACATACTGGGGCATGAAACCGCAAGCCTTAGGTTATCGGTATTCAGCTCATTCGCCGTCCGCTGGCTAGTGCCAAGGTTGCCAGCGCTGCAAAAGCAGTGGCCGCAACTGGATCTGTCGCTGGAGATGAGCGGAGAAAATCCGCAATTGTCCGACCGGGTAGCCGACTGCTTCATCACAGTAAGACCGACCTCGCCTGCCTTCAGCTACGAACTGCTCTACACCGAGCGTCTGTTCCCCGTATGCAGTCAGCAGTACTGGCAAACAATCTGCCGTGAACAGAAGATCGATCCCAACCTGCAACTTGATCCAACTGCGCCCTTGAGCCCCTCAGCACTAGAGAGCTATCCACTGCTGTCTACTCACAGCATCTACAACAAGACCGGCGGCGACTGGACAGCCTGGTTCGAAGCCGCAGGACAATCCCTTCCCCGCGGAACCCGACTGCAAAACTTCAGTCATATGCTCCTTGCGCTAGAGGCCGCCCGCTACCATCAGGGCATCGCATTGACCAACGATTACATGCTCAGCAACCGCTCGGATTCAGCGGACTTCGTCCGACTCCCTTGCCACCACGTCATGACTGGGGACCAGTTCTATTTCGCCTGGAAATCCAGCCGTCGTCATGAGGCGGGCATACAAATTCTGCGCCGCTGGCTGATTCAGCAGAGTATAGAATCCGGGCTGAGGCACGTGAGTCAGGAAGGGAACGCAGCCCGTTAGAAGTCGGTGCCTATTGCCAGTGCCTGTTTATAGACGCTATGAAGCGAGCTGCGAACCGACATAGGCTAGAAGTGTCTACTGCAGCGGGGTAAGTCCAAAATGATGACTTTTGTAGCGCATGAACTGTGTAACAGCTCATATCTAGGTGAACTCAACGGCAGCGTTCAATTACGCCAGTGAATCGCCCCAGCTTTCTTGAGCGTCTGCTACGGCCGCTAGGTGGGCCACTATTGGCCGGAAGCAGTCTGCCATGACCGCCGGCTTTCGGCCAAAAGCCGCCTGAACGGACTGGCAGGTAACGGCTGTGGATTCAACTGGTCGACGCAACAGCATGGTTAAAGCACTCAGCAGGCGTTGCGACTTTCCCTTTTGGGGTGGCAAATAGCCATGTCGACATGGTGCATCCGGTTATGGAAGTTATTTCCATCTGCAGGACAGATAACGAAAAAACGAGATACAAAAAATTGTAGGAATTTCTAGTCAAGCGTAAATATGTTGGGGTATACCAAAGTTTACTCTGCCTCGAAATTTACGCTAGATTTCGTGTATCACGCTCAACTTTCCATCGGTCGTCGGTGCAAAAAGTTCTCACTATCAAAGGTGACTAGCGCTCAAAATCAGATTTCCCATAGGTTCGCTTACCGCCATAGGATTGATATGACTGAACAAGTTGGATACTCGGGACGTCTATTGGTCCTCGATGACGAAAGTGATGTTGCCTCCACCATATGCATGATGGCAGAAAAGGCATCATACGCCACAGCTCATACCGATGATGCTGATATCTTCCTTGATAAAGTGGTCAGCTGGGCACCAACTCACGTCATGGTAGATCTACAGCTTGCGGATCGCGATGGGGTGGAGGTCGTTCACCGCCTTGCCAAGATGGGGTGCAAAGCAGCCGTCATAATTATATCCGGTCTGGGGCAGCGCATAATTGATTCATCTGCCCGCGCGGCCACTGAAAATGGGCTCTGGTTGTTGGGGACTTTGCACAAGCCATTTCTTCGCGCTGAACTTATGGATCTTCTGGCGGCGGGTGCGCCAAAGAAATGGCCGCAGCGTTTACTCCCATTGGCTGTCCGTCCCCAGCGGCAAATTCTCAAGGATCAGCTTGCCCAGGCGCTGCGAGCCAACGCATTTACCGTGTATTTTCAACCCAAAATCGCATGTCACAACGGTAAGCTGGTTGGCTTCGAATGTTTGGCGCGATGGCCTCAAGCAGACGGGAGCATGATACCACCGGATCAGTTTATCGGTTTGGCGGAACAGACAGGGATGATCAATGAGCTGACGCGGCAGGTCTATCAATTTGCACTGGCCAACCTGCCAGGACGGCCTGCAAACGCGGAGCTAAAATTCGCCTTGAACCTCTCTCCCATTAATTTTACTGACGAGACTTTTCCCCGCTGGCTGCTGGACCAATGCAGAGATCATGAGGTTGCACCCTCACAGATAATTCTGGAACTTACGGAAACCGCCAGCCTGGACAACCCGCTGGCGCTGCTGGAAAACCTGACACAGTTCCGAATTCGTGGTTTTCACCTCTCCATTGATGATTTTGGAGTTGGGTATTCATCACTGATTCAACTCGCACGGCTCCCCTTCTCTGAGCTGAAAATTGACCAGATGTTTGTCAAAAGTCTGGCCAGTTCGGAAGAATCCCGCAAGATCGTCACTGCCATGGTCGGTCTGGGTCATTCTCTTGATCTCAATGTGGTGGCTGAAGGAGTTGAAGATCCCTATGCGCTGGATTTCTTGCGGGGACTGGGTTGTAACGAAGCCCAGGGTTATTTTATTGGCCGTCCGATAGATAGCAGGGCTGCCACCGCATGGAATGGCTTTTCACTGGAGCGCAGTGAATGAGCCAACCAATTGACCAACAATACAAACGCCTATTTAAATCTTCACCGGGCAAGGTTCTGGTTTTACGGCCTGGCAGTTTTGAGATAGTTGCCGCCACCGACGAATACCTCCGGGCAACCCTGACAAAGGAAAACGACATTCTCGGCAAAACCCTGTTCGAAGTGTTTCCCGAAGACCCCGAAGACCCCCAGGCAGACGGGGCGTCGATCCTGTCGGCGTCCCTGGCCCGGGTCCAGTCATTGAAAGCACCGGATGTCATGGGGGTGCAGCGCTACCCGGTGCGACTTCCTGACGGAACCTTTGAAGAGCGTTTCTGGAGTCCAGTCAACAGCCCTATACTGGATGAGGCTGGGGACGTTGAATTCATCATGCACCGGGTGGAGGATCTCACTGCCATCATCAATGAGGGCATCCTTCCAAAGCCCCCCTCAGCGATTGGCAATAATGACCTGCGTGTCTTTCAGGACACCCTGCTCAGGTCGAAAGAGCTCCGACAGGCTTTGTCGAGGCTGCAAGAATATGAGGCTCGCATGCTCGCCGCGGAGCGCTTGCTGAATCTGGGCGCTTGGGAGTTCAACATAAAAACCGGGCGGCACAGCTGGTCTGAGCAAATTTTTAACATTTTCGATCTGCCCGCCGATCAGGCTGGACCTGATCTGGAGGCGTATTTTGCAACCGTGCATCCGGATGATCGCCAGGCCACCCGCGAAATCTTTGCGACTTTAGGGGAGCTGAACACATCGCAAGTCGAGTTTGAGCACCGGATCAACCTCCGCGGGGGCGGCGTGAGGTACGTCAAGGGCGTGGGTGAGCGCCATGTAACCGCAGATTTTGAAGTTGTAGTTGTCTATTTTCAGGAGATCACTCCCCTAATAAAGACCCGGCGGAGCCTGGCGCAAGCGGAAAATCTTCTCCGTTTGGCCGGCGAGAAAGTGCGACTGGGAGGCTGGCGTGTCGAGCTCAATGATGAAACCATCATCTGGACGCCGGAAACCGCAGCCATTCATGGCATGCCCGCAGGTTATTCGCCGCCTAGTGCCGTCGAGGCAATAAATTTCTATGCTCCCGCGCACCGCGATCTGATTGCGAACTCGCTTAAGCAATGTGTCGAGGAAGGGCAGGCGTTTGATGTGGTTTGCCAGCTCCGCCGTGTCGATGGGCAACAACCGTGGGTCCGGGTAATTGGCGTTGCCGAGAGAAATCACAAGGGGAGTATCGTTGCAGTTCAAGGTGCTTTTCAGGATATAACCACACAGCATGAAGCGCAGTTGCTGGCAGCTGAAGCTGAACGGAAGAGACGGGACGTACTGGAAAGTATTAGCGATGGATTCTATGCGCTCGATAAGAACCACATCATTACCTATATCAACCGGCAAGCCGGTGTGATACTGGAGCGCGATAGGGATGAGATGCTGGGGAAATACCTTTGGGATCTTTACCCTCACGCGGTGGGCGGCGAGTTTTATCATCAATTTTACTGGGTATTGGAGCATAAGCAGACCGTACGCTTTCAGGCTATTTATAGGACTCTGGGAAAGTGGTTGGATGTCACTGTTTATCCGATACCCGATGGTTTGGCCGTCTACTTCCGTGACTTGAGCAGTGAACGGGAGCATCAGGAGCAGTTACGGCTGATTGAGGCCGCCCTGGCACGACAGAATGACATCGTTATGATCACCACAGCGGATGCGCTGGACGAGCCGGATGGGCCACGCATTGTCTATGTCAACGAAGCCTTCGAGCGGATTACCGGCTATAGCAAAAGCGAGGCTATCGGCCGCACACCGAGAATGTTGCATGGCCCTAAATCAGACCGAGGGCAGCTGGATCGTATCCGAAATGCATTGCAAAACAGGCAGCCGATTCGCTGCGAAGTGCTCAATTACACCAAAGCGGGAACACCCTACTGGCTTGAGCTGGATATTACGCCTCTGTTTGATAACGAGGGGCTCTGCACGCATTTTGTGGCCGTCGAGCGGGATATCACTGAGCGCATCGCGATGGAGCAACAGTTGCGGGAATCCCAGAAATTAGAAACGGTTGGCCACCTGACCGGAGGCGTTGCACACGACTTCAACAACTTGCTGACGGTGATTCTGGGCAATGCGGAAATGCTGGTTGAGGGTATGACTGATCCGCAACTGCGCTCCATGGCAGAAATGACACTGTCCGCCGCGGAACGCGGTGCCGAGCTCACAAGCCGACTGTTGGCCTTTGCCCGTCGCCAGCCCCTCAACCCTGAGTTCACAATTATCAACCAACTGGTCGAGGCCATGCGGCCCCTGATCCGTCGCACGCTGCCTGAGCATATTGAAATAGATTTTGCTCTCGAACCCAACCTGAGCATTATTGAGATTGATGCTGGCGAGCTGGATACGGCGTTGCTGAACTTGGTTGTCAATGCGAGAGATGCCATGCAGGATGGGGGCAAGCTGACTATCGAGACCACCAACGTCGTGTTGGACGAGAATTACGCTAATCGGCACGATGAAGTGGTGGCAGGGGAATACGTGATGCTGTGTGTCTCTGATACTGGCACAGGGATGACGCCGGAAACGGCGCGGCAAGCCTTTGAACCCTTCTTTACCACAAAACTGAAGGATCAGGGCAGCGGCCTTGGCCTAAGCATGGTGTATGGCTTTACCAAGCAGTCGAAAGGGCACATCAAGATCTACTCGGAACTCGGTGAAGGCTCCTCCATCAAGTTATATTTCCCCAAAGCGCAGGGAGCTCATACAGCAAGCGATAAATCAAAATTTATTCTAGAGCCGGTGGGCGGCAACGAACACATCCTTATTGCCGAGGATGACGATCTGGTTCTACAACACCTTGAGACTCAACTGCGCGCCCTAGGCTACCGCGTTACCGCTGTCAGATCGGGACCCGAAGCGCTGGAAGCGCTAGCGGTTCAACCTGACACCAATATGTTACTGACCGACATTATAATGCCTGGTGGCATGAACGGACGCCAGTTAGCCGACCAGACCAGGGAGCTTTATCCTGCTGTGAAAGTACTGTTCACCTCAGGCTACACCGAAAATGCCATCGTCCACCATGGTCGCTTGGATCCGGGCGTTGAGCTGTTAAGCAAGCCCTATACCCGTCTGGAGCTGGCAACCAAGGTGCGGCGAGTTCTGAATTCAGCTGATTGAAATCATGCCAGCGCGTCCCGCCTGGCAGCAGCGCTGAGATGTATTCCAGTCATATCCAAAGGCAAAAGATCTTATCGGATGAACAACGACAGCCAATTTTCTACTACTGAATCCGAAGCAGGGACTGAGTTTGTCACTCTTTGCGCCTGGACTCGTACCGTCAGGTATGAGGTAGCGTAGATGAGTGTCGAAGCTTACCTGAAGCGGCGATACGGCGTTGTCG
>NZ_JBFGFI010000053.1:0-21153 GCF_041579695.1 Halopseudomonas sp. | reverse complement strand
CAGCCAGATGTTCGTTCAGCGTGCGGGTAAGCGTCTGCAGCAGATGCAGCGGAGTGATGACTGTGGCTGACTGCGTGCCGTTGTCTTTGTCTTTGCTTGTCACATCAAGCTCCATTGCGCTCAGCTGGCGCTGAGCATGTCCTGGTGGGCGGTATGCAGTACTTCAATAAGACAGTCCTCGAGCTCGAAACGTTCATGCAGGAGGCCACCGAGCTGGAGCAGTTGTTTATGCATCTGATCCTGGTCACCGTCTGAACCGGCCCTACCATACTGGTCGTTGAAGTGTACGGCGCTCTGCGTGATCTTCTCGATTCGCGGATAGAGCTGACGTGCGAGTGCCAGGCCGCCCTGATCCTGAAAAGCCTCCGCTTCACGGATCAGCTGTTCGTAGACTTCGAAGTGGCCGGCGGAAACATAGTCGACCAGGATGTCGCAAAAGGACTCGAGAGCAGGATGTGCAGCCTCGCCGGTTTCTGCGGTCTGTCGCAACTGAGTATATTGTTGAACCATTTGCTTGCGCTCTGCCAGCCAGCGGTCAATCAGTTTATGTACACCGCCCCAACGTTCCTGGGCTGTTGTGCAACTCTCCAGCATGATCCACCTCTACTCGCAATTGGCTGGTTGGGCCGGGACCAGAGCCCTTCGATCCCTTTGGTTGGACAGCATAGGTCAGCCAGGGTGCCGGCATCAAGGCTTGATGAAGCTGAGGGTAACCTGCCCCAGCTCGATGCCCCATTTAGACATCACCGCGCGATTGAGCATGACCTTGTCGTCGATCAGATACATCCAGTCGTCGAAGTCGACCAGCCAGGTGCTGCCATCGACCTCAAGCTGCAATGTGTAGCGCCAGTGAAAAGTGTTGCCGGAAACCTCGCCGACGGCTTCACCTTCGACATCATCGGCGGTGCCACGCCAAGTGCCGTCAGGCTGTTTGACCAGCGTCCAGACCCTACGTTCGGTGGTGCCGTCGGAATAGGTGAAATATTCGTCAAGGATCCCGGTGTCCCCGTCCCAGCTGCCGATCATGCGCACATGGAAGCGGCGCGCTACCTCGCCATTGCGCTTCTGGAACATACCCCAGGCTTCGAGTTCCCCGTCGAAGTAGTCCTGCAGGCTCAGTTTCGGCGTGGCGCTGGCGTAATCCTCAACCTCAGGGCTGGCGCAGCCAGCCAATGATAATGCACATACAAGAGCGATGATCAGGCGCATGGGGCCTCCGTGTCAGTCGGTACTGCGAAACAACTGGATCAGCCCGAATAGACTGAATGCAATGAATGCCAGCAGCGTGCCTTCGGCGATACTCAGGCCGAGAAAGGTCCAGTCCACCTTGGCGCAATCGGCGGTGCCGCTGAACAGCATGCGCATGATGTCCTGCAGGGGCAGAACGTCGATCATGTAGTCGAGGCTGGGCAGACATGAGGGCAGCTGGTCGGCAGGCTGGTGCTGCAGCCAGACCTGGCGCCCGGCCACTGCCGCGCCGAGAACGGCGAAAAAGCTCACGCCGCCGGCATAGAGTCGTGCAGCTGCAGGTCTTCTGGCTGGAGGCGCGGAACGCGGATGGTGGATCAGGGCGACCAGGCAGACCAGTCCGACGAGGACAAGCAGTACGCGCTGGATAATACACAGCGGGCAGGGTATGAGTCCGACGACGTGTTCGAGATACAGGGCGACACCCATCAATATCACGCACGCGATCAGCGCAAGCAGATAAAGGGGGCGGGAGGCAGGTAGGGCCATGGGGTTTCCGTCTGTTGGTATTGGCAGGCGGATTACAGTAGTTCAAGGCGTGCGGGCTGACAAGCGGGGGCGCGGAATAATGGGGCTGTAACAGTAGCGCAGTTAAGCGCGCGGGAAGCCATAGCCGGGTGCGGCGGCAGATGCCGGCAACACCCGGACAGTCAGAGTCTGGCTGACCAGGGGCTCAGCTCTTTTCGCCAGCCTCGGCCTCGGCGGTACGACGCTGCTCGGCCTGGGCGAACAGCGCATCGAAGTTCACCGGTGATAGCATCAGGGGCGGGAAGCTGCCGCGCAGCACCAGATTGTCGACCGCTTCGCGCGCATACGGGAAAAGGATGTTGGGGCAGAATGCACCAAGGGTGTGGCGCATGCCAGCCTCATCCAGGCCGCTGATCGCGAAAATGCCGGCTTGCTGGACTTCGGCAATGAAGGTCACGTCGTCTTCACCGTTGGTAACAGTGGCAGACAGGCTCAGCACGACTTCGTGAATGCCTTCCTGCAGTTCGCTGTGACGCGTGTTCAGGTCCAGATTGACGTGGGGATTCCACTGCGACTGGAATACTGCCGGCGCCTTGGGTGATTCGAAGGACAGATCCTTCACGTAGATGCGCTGGAGCGTGAACTGTACCTGGGGCTGCTGGTCTGCAGCGCCGTTGGCACCCTGGCTGTTCTGGTTTTCGTCGGCCATGTTAGGTCCTTGTGTTGTGGTCTTGTTTGAAGGTGGCTCAGCTGGCGAGCATGCGGTCAAGTTTGCTAGCGCGTTCCAGCGCATGCAGCTCGTCGCAACCGCCGACATGGGTTTCGCCGATCCAGATCTGTGGCACCGAAGTGGCGCCGCCGGCCAGGCGCGTCATTTCTGCGCGCACCTTGGGCTGGCCGTCGACACGGATCTCTTTGTACTTCACACGCTTGGCATCGAGTAACTGCTTGGCGCGGATGCAGAAGGGGCAATAGTTGCTGCTATAAATCGTTACGTCGGTCATATCATTTCACCACTGGGAGGCTGTCGGCGCGCCAGCTGCTCATGCCACCGCTGAGACGGCTGACATTGTCGTGGCCGGCGGCCTTGAGTTGCTTGGCACAGGAGCCAGCATGCTGCCCGCTGGCGCAGGCAAGAATAATCGGCCGGCCCTTGTATTTGTCCAGGTCGTTCAGACGCTTCCCTAAACTATCGAATGGAATGTTGATCGAATCGACAATGTGACCTGCGGCATAGTCTTTTTTCGATCGCAGGTCGACTACCACAGCGTTCTCGCGGTTGATCAGCGTGGTGGCCTGCTGGGTGGAAACGGTCTTGCCGGCCTTGCGGCCTTCGGTGACGATCAGAAGAGTCATCACCACCAGGAAAGCGGCGGCCAGGAACGGATGGTTGCCGAGAAATTCGGCGAACTGGGTAAAGAAATCGATAACGCGTTGCATGCGAGCACTTCCGGATAAATAAAGTCCGCCAGTATACACAGCAGTCGGCAGTGGCAGAACCATCCCTGCCGAATGGTGCGCGGGGTGTTGCAGCATGACAGGCCGGGGCCGGCGCAGTAGACTGTTGGCATCGCGCTCGCCCGGCCCGCCGCGCGGCCCGGGTCGCTATTCGATCATTCAAATATTTTTGTGAGTCGTTTCCATGACAGTTGCTCCCAAACCCCTGGTCCTGATGATTCTCGATGGTTTCGGCCACAGTGAATCGCCCGATTCCAACGCCATCATGGCTGCCCGCACCCCGGTATGGGATAGCCTCTGGGCCAAAGCGCCGCACACGCTGATATCCGGCTCGGGTATGGATGTCGGACTGCCGGACGGGCAAATGGGTAACTCCGAGGTCGGTCACATGAATCTGGGCGCCGGCCGCGTCGTATATCAGGATTTTACCCGGGTAACCAAGGCGATCGCCGATGGCGAGTTCTTCAACAACCCGACGATCTGCGAGGCTGTGGACAAGGCGGTCGCGGGTAATGGTGCAGTCCACGTCATGGGGCTGGTCTCCCCCGGGGGCGTACACAGCCACGAGGACCATCTGGTGGCCATGATGGATCTGGCGGTGCGCCGCGGCGCCGAGAAAATCTTCGTGCATGCCTTTCTGGATGGCCGCGATACGCCACCGCGAAGCGCCAAGGCATCGCTGGAGATGCTGGAGCAGGCCTATCAGCGCCTCGGCAAGGGCCGCACCGCGACACTGATCGGACGGTACTTTGCGATGGATCGCGACAATCGCTGGGACCGGGTCGAGTCGGCCTATAACCTGATTGTCGACGGCGAAGCGCAGTTTACTGCAGCCAGCGCAGAAGACGGACTGCTCGCGGCTTACGAGCGCGGCGAAAATGACGAATTCGTCAAGGCCACGCGCATCGGTGAGCCCGCACCGGTTGCCGACGGCGACGCGGTGGTATTCATGAATTTCCGCGCTGACCGCGCCCGCGAACTGAGCCGCGCTTTCGTAGAGCCCGACTTCGACGGGTTTGCTCGCAAGCGCCAACCACAGATTGCCGACTTCGTGATGCTGACCCGCTATGCGGCAGATATCCCCGCGCCCTGTGCCTACCCGCCAGCGTCACTGGATAACGTGCTGGGTGAATACCTGGCCAGCCAGGGCAAGACGCAGCTACGCATTGCTGAAACCGAGAAGTACGCCCACGTGACCTTTTTCTTTTCCGGTGGCCGCGAAGACCCCTTCGAGGGCGAGGAGCGCATCCTGATTCCGTCGCCGCAGGTGGCCACCTATGACCTGCAGCCGGAAATGAGTGCGCCGGAAGTCACCGACCGTATCGTTGAGGCGATTGATCAGCAGCGTTATGACGTGATCATTGTCAACTACGCCAATGGCGACATGGTCGGGCATACCGGGGACTTCGATGCCGCGGTCAAGGCAGTCGAATGCCTGGACGGCTGTATCAGCCGCATCCGCGAGGCGTTGGAGCGGGTCGGTGGCGAGGCGCTGATCACGGCCGATCATGGCAACGTCGAGAAGATGTCGGACCATGACACCGGTCAGGCGCATACCGCGCACACCTGCGAGCCGGTGCCGTTCGTTTATGTTGGTCCGCGGCAGGTCAGCATGCGCGATGGCGGAATCCTGTCGGACGTTGCGCCGACGATGCTGACATTGCTGGGGCTGCCCAAGCCGGCCGAAATGACCGGCCGTTCGCTCGTTACGCTGCAATCCTGAGGCAACACCATGGGCATGTTCCGGACTTCCCGCACAGCTTCATTGCCCTGGTACGCCGGTGCGGCTCTGGCAGGGCTGTTATGTGCCGCACCGCTGGCGGCGCAGGAGTCGCCGGCCGACTCCCGCGAAGCCCGTGCCGAGCTGGACCAGACCAAGGCGGAGATCGCCCGTCTGAAAGACATGCTCAAGAACTTCAAGCACGAGATGTCGGGGCTGGAATCCGAGCTCAAGCAGAGTGAAAGCGAAATTGGCCGCCTGCGGCGCGAGAGCGAAGAAATAGAGGAAAAAATCCGTGAAGGCGGAACCCGTGTCCGCAATCTGCGAGAGCAGGCTGCGGCTTTGCAGGTCGCACTGACCGAGCAGCAGGATCAGATTGCCCGCCAGGCGCGCGCCGCCTACATGGCCGGGCAGCAGGACTACCTCAAACTGATGCTCAACCAGGATGATCCGGCGCGCATGGCGCGCATGATGCGCTATTACCAGTATCTCACCAGCGCGCGGATGGACGAGGTGACCCGCTACACCGATACACTGGAGCAAATCCGCCAGGCCAGCGCCGAGATCGTCGAGCAACAGGCTTTGTTGGAGCAGGGTCGAGAGCAGTTGGCAGTCAATACGCGCGAGCTGCAGGCCCAGCAGACCGAGCGAACGGCTCTTCTTGCCAGCTTGCAGGGTCGCAGCCGCAGCCAGGGCGAAAAGCTGGCGAGTGCCCAGGCCGAACGCGCCGGTCTGGAAAAACTGATCAAGTCGATCGACGAGGCCATCACCAGTATTCCCACGCCGGCAGGCAGTCTGCCTTTCGCCAAGGCCAAGGGTAAACTGCCGCTACCGGTAAAAGGCCCGATCCAGGCGCGCTACGGCAGTCAGCGCGGTGGTGACTCCCGGCTGAAATGGGACGGGTTGCTGATTGGCGCCTCCCAGGGCAGTCCGGTGCATGCGATTCATGGCGGCAGGGTAGTCTTCGCGGACTGGCTGCGCGGCTCGGGTTTGCTGGTTATTCTCGATCACGGTAGCGGCTATCTGAGCCTATATGGGCATAATCAGAGCGTATTGAAGGAGGTCGGCACCTGGGTGCAACCCGGCGAGGCGGTCTCCACGGTGGGAGCCAGTGGCGGGCTGAACAGCCCCGCCCTGTATTTCGCAATTCGCCACCAGGGCCGCGCGCTGGATCCCGCAGCCTGGTGTATGCTGTCGGGATGAAGTGCCAGCGGCCATGTTCTGCAAGTGCGTTTCCTTACCTGTCTGTTAAGCCCTGCGTTGGGAGAGATCGATGACTGCTGTGCGTACCCTGCTAGCTGCCTGCATCAGCCTGGCTTTTGTCCTCGGGCCTGTGCAGGCCCAGGAAACCACCGCGCCTGCGCCAGCCCAGGAGCAGAGCGCTGCCGCGCCTTTGCCGCTTAACGAGCTACGGACTTTTGTCGAGGTGATGGAGCGCATACGCACAGCCTATGTTGAGCCGGTCGACGACGCCACCCTGCTCGAGAACGCGATTCGCGGGATGCTTGATGGACTGGACCCGCATTCTGCCTACCTGGATCCGGAAGCCTTCCGTGGTCTGCAGGACACTACCAGCGGACAATTTGGCGGCCTGGGTATAGAGATTGGGCAGGAAGACGGTTTCATCAAGGTAATCTCGCCGATTGATGACACTCCTGCAGCCCGCGCCGGTATCGAGTCCGGCGATCTGATCGTCAAGATCGATGACGAGCCGGTCAAGGGCATGAGCATCATGGATGCGGTGGAGAAAATGCGTGGCGAGCCCGGTACCAGTATCACGCTTACCGTGATCCGCGACGATGGCAGACCCTTCGAGGTAGAGCTTGAGCGGGCTGTGGTCAAGGTTGCCAGCGTGCGTACCGAACAGCTCGATCCCGGTTATGCCTACATGCGGCTTACCCAATTCCAGGTCAATACCGGCGATGAAGTCCGCAGGCAGCTCGAGAAGCTCAATGCCGATGGCAAGCTGAAGGGGCTGGTGCTGGATTTGCGCAATAATCCCGGCGGCGTTCTGCAGGCTGCAGTCGAGGTGGCCGACAGCTTCCTTGATTCGGGTCTTATTGTTTACACCCAGGGCCGCCTGAGCAATTCCGACTTGCGCTTCAGTGCCACCAGCCGCGACCCGAGCAAGGGTGTCCCGACCGTCGTACTGATCAACGGCGGCTCGGCCTCGGCTTCGGAAATTGTTGCCGGTGCGCTACAGGATCATGGTCGAGCAGTCATCATGGGTACCGATACCTTCGGCAAGGGTTCGGTGCAGACGGTACTGCCATTGAACAATGACCGCGCCCTGAAGCTGACCACAGCTCTTTATTACACGCCTGACGGACGCTCGATTCAGGCGCAGGGCATAGAGCCGGATATCGAGGTAGAGCAGGCCAAGCTGACCCGGGGAGAGGGCGAAATGGGAGTGCGCGAGGCCGATCTGGCCGGCCATTTGTCCAACGAGAATGGTATCGAACGGCCTACCGTAAATACGCCGGACAAGCCGTTGCGCCCGCAGGACGCCGATTACCAACTGAATCAGGCGCTCAATCTGCTCAAGGGCCTGAATATCTCGCGCGCGCGAGATTAACGCCGTAAAGCCGACTCTGAAGGCCCCTTCAGAGTCGCATTTCGATGCCGCGTTCGGCCATGTATTGCTTGGCCTGGGCTATCGAATATTCGCCGAAGTGAAAAATACTCGCCGCCAGCACCGCATCGGCGCCACCCTGCTGCACACCGTCCGCCAGGTGTTGCAGATTGCCGACCCCGCCGGAGGCAATCACCGGAATGTGCAGCCGATCGCTGATCGCACGGGTGACCCCCAGATCGAAACCGCTCTTCATGCCATCCTGATCCATGCTGGTTAGCAGAATCTCGCCCGCACCCAGCTCTTGCATCTTGAAGGCCCACTCGACTGCATCAAGACCGGTGGGCTTGCGCCCGCCATGGGTAAAGATCTCCCAGCGCGGGGTCTCGCCGTCTGCCGACACGCGCTTGGCGTCGATGGCTACGACGATGCACTGGGAACCGAAACGGTCTGCCGCCTCGCCCACAAACTCGGGATTGAACACTGCAGCGGTATTGATCGATACCTTGTCGGCGCCGGCGTTGAGCAGGTTGCGGATATCCTGAATAGTGCGCACGCCGCCCCCCACCGTCAGCGGGATAAAGACCTGGCTGGCCATGCGCTCGACGGTATGCAGGGTGGTGTCGCGTTCCTGATGGCTGGCAGTAATATCGAGAAAAGTGATTTCATCGGCACCCTGCTCGTTGTAACGCCGGGCGACCTCGACCGGATCGCCGGCATCACGGATGTTTTCGAACTGCACACCCTTGACCACGCGACCGTTGTCGACGTCGAGGCAGGGGATAATGCGTTTAGCGAGACCCATCGGTTTTCTCCGAGAGCAGCTCAAGCGCCAGGCTTCAAGCTGCAAGCTAATTCCATTGAGCGGTGCGCGCTTGCTCAGCGCGTGCGGCTTGCCGCCTGTTTGTCGCACAACGCCTGGGCTTCTGCCACATCCAGCGTGCCTTCATAGATCGCCCGCCCGGTAATCGCGCCGACAATGCCGGGGGCTCCGGCGTCTAGCAGGGCCTGAATATCGCCCAGATGATGAATGCCGCCCGAGGCAATAACCGGAATGGACGTGGCGTTGGCCAGGGCCGCTGTGGCCTCGACGTTGCAGCCTTGCATCATGCCGTCCTTGGCAATGTCGGTGTAGACGATCGCCGAGACGCCATCCGCTTCGAAGCGGCGCGCCAGATCCACTGCCTGTACGCTACTGACCTCGGCCCAGCCGTCGGTGGCAACAAAGCCGTCTTTGGCATCAAGACCGACAATCACCTTACCCGGAAACGCGCGGCAGGCCTCTGCAACGAATTCCGGTTGCTTGACTGCCTTGGTACCGATGATCACGTAGCTGACACCGGCGCGCACGTAATGCTCGATAGTCTCTAGGGAACGAATGCCACCGCCGATCTGGATCGGCAGGTCGGGGTAGGCGCGGGCGATCGCGGTAACGACTTCACCGTTGACCGGCTTGCCTTCGAAGGCGCCGTTCAGGTCGACCAGGTGCAGGCGCCGGCAGCCTGCGGCTACCCACTTGGCAGCCATGGCCACCGGGTCGTCGGAGAATACCGTGGCATCGTCCATCAGGCCCTGGCGCAGGCGTACGCAGGCGCCGTCCTTGAGATCGATAGCGGGGATTATTAGCATGACTTTTTCCTTTGGAAAAAGAGCTTCAAGCCTCAAGCCCCAAGCTGCAAGCGAGAGGGCTTGTAGCTTGTTGATTGCAGCTTGCCGCTCGGGTTTCTACCAGCGCCCATCCCAGGCGAGAAAGTTCTGCAGCAGCTGCAGGCCGTTGGTATGGCTTTTCTCCGGGTGAAACTGGGTGGCAAACAGGTTGTCCTGGATCATCGCGGCTGCAAAATCTACACCGTAGTGGCAGCGTCCGGCGACATGCGTGTTGCGCTCGGGCTGGGCATGGTAGCTGTGCACGAAGTAGAAGCGCGCATCCTGCTCGACGCGGTGCCACATCGGGTGGTCGATCGTCTGCTTGACCTGATTCCAGCCCATGTGCGGTACCTTCAGACGCTGCTCGCCGTCGTACAGCTCGTTGCCGAAGAAGCTGACCTTGCCGGGAAACAGGCCGAGCCCTTCCACGCCAGCGTTCTCCTCGCTGTGCTCGAGCAACATCTGCATGCCCACGCATACGCCTAGCAGGGGCTTCTCGCGCACGACCTGGCGGACGACCGCATCCAGTCCGAGCTGGCGCAGCTCGCTCATGCAGTCGCGGATGGCACCAACACCGGGCAATACCACCCGATCCGCAGCCAGAATGATCTGCGGGTCACTGGTTACCTCGACGCGGCTCGCGCCGACATGCTCCAGCGCCTTGGCGACCGAGTGCAGATTACCCATGCCGTAGTCGATTACCGCTACCTGACCACCAGCCATGGGTTACAGACACCCTTTGGTAGAGGGCATCATGCCGCTCATGCGCGGATCTTCCTCGACCGCCATGCGCAGTGCCCGGCCAAAGGCCTTGAACACCGTCTCGATCTGGTGGTGCGTGTTCACGCCACGCAGATTGTCGATGTGCAGCGTGGTCTGTGAATGGTTGACGAAGCCCTGGAAGAACTCGCCAAACAGATCCACGTCGAATCCACCCACGCTGGCACGGGTAAAGTCCACATGCATGTGCAGGCCGGGCCGACCGGAAAAATCGATCACCACGCGCGACAGCGCTTCATCCAGCGGGACGTAGGCATGGCCGTAGCGACGCAACCCTTTCTTGTCGCCCACGGCCTTGGCGAAAGCCATGCCCAGGGTGATGCCGACGTCTTCCACGGTGTGGTGGTCGTCGATGTGCAGGTCGCCACGCGATTTGATGCTCATGTCGATCAGCCCGTGCCGGGCGATCTGGTCAAGCATGTGCTCCAGAAAGGGTACACCGATGTCAAAGTCCGACTGTCCGGTGCCGTCCAGGTTGATGTCGACTCTGACCTGGGTTTCCAGAGTGTTGCGCTCGACGCTTGCCTTGCGCTCCGCCATGGCTTTTTCTCCGCTGAGTGATCTATCAAGGGGGGGCATTATACGTGCAGCCCGGGCGGGGGGCTACCGCGTACTGATTGCTTGTGTGTATGGGTTCGATCCGGGCAGGTGATATCGAGCTGCCGCTGCTTTGGCCAGACCTTCTCCTGGGGCCATGCTCAGGGCAGAATAGGGTGATGAGCGAATTACAGACAGTAGTGGTAGGCGCCGGCGTGATCGGGCTCGCGGTTGCGCAAGAGCTTGCTGCGGCCGGGCATGAGGTGCTGGTGCTGGAGAAGGAGGCCTGGCCCGGCCAGCATGCCTCCAGCCGCAACAGTGAGGTAATCCATGCCGGCCTGTACTATCCGCCCGGATCACTGAAGGCGCGGCTGTGCGTTGAGGGGCGCGAACTGCTCTATCGCTGGTGCGCCGAGCGCGGCGTGCCGCATCGGCGTGTCGGCAAGCTTCTGGTCGCCGTTGAAGATAATGAACTGCCCGCGCTGCGGGCGCTCCAGAAGAATGCCGCGGCCTGCGGTACGCAGCTTGACTGGCTGGATGCTGCGGCCGTTGCGCAGGTCGAGCCTGAGATCAGGGCGGTGGCAGGCCTGTTCTCGCCCCTGACCGGTATCGTCGACAGCCATGCATTGATGCAGTCACTGGAGGCTGCGTTGCAGTCTGCCGGTGGCTCGGTCAGTTATCGCACACAGGTCGATCGTGTGGTGCCATCGTCGCGCGGGCTGCAGTTGCACGGCAGCAGCGCCGGCGAGGTGTTCAGTCTTGACTGCCGTTTTCTGGTTAACGCCGGGGGGCTTTTTGCCCAGCGGCTGGCCGGTGCGGTGGAGGGTATGCCAGGCCACCGCATACCGTCCCTGCATCTGTGCCAAGGGCGCTACCTGACCTACAGCGGGCGCTCGCCATTCACTCATCTGGTCTATCCGATGCCCCAGACCAATACGTCCGGCCTGGGCGTGCATGCCACGCTGGACATGGCGGGCCAGGTCCGTTTTGGGCCGGACGTGCGGTTTCTCCGGCAGATCGACTACAGCGTCGGGGAAACATTGGCTGACGAATTCGCCCGTGCAGTGCGGCGTTACTGGCCCGCCTGCGATGCGGCCCGCCTGGTGCCCGGGTACGCCGGTGTCCGAGCCAAGCTCAGCGGCCCCGGGGAGCCGGCAGCGGACTTCGTGATACAGGATCAACGTGAGCATGCTATAGAGGGACTCATTAACCTGTTCGGCATCGAGTCGCCGGGTCTCACTGCGAGCCTGGCATTGGCCAAGGAAGTGGTCATGCGCCTCGACACCCTCTACCCTATGACAAAGGGCGTAACGCCCCGCACTGCTGACAAGGAACATCCATGAAAGCGCTTGGCAAGGTCCTGGGACTGGTGATTTTCGGTGTGCTACTGCTCGCCATCGCCCTGTTGTTTTTCCTGACCCGGATATTCGATCCCAATGACTACAAGGACAACATCCGCGAGGCCGCACGTGACAAAGCCAACGTGGAGCTGACCCTGGACGGCGATATTGGCTGGTCGCTGTTTCCCTGGCTGGGCATCGAGCTCGAGCAGGTGGGCATAGCACCTGTCGACCGGCCGGATCAGCCACTTGCCGAGGTCGGCAGCCTGGGTCTGGGCGTCGAGGTGCTGCCGTTGCTGCGCCGGCAGCTGCGCTTCAGTGATGTGATACTCAATAATGTCAGTCTCAGCCTGGTCAGGGATGCCGATGGTCAGGGTAACTGGGAGACGGTCGGGCCGCGCAGCGAAGCTACGACCAAGGACGACACGCCGGCCAACGAGCCGGGTGCCGAGCCCGGCGCCGAGCAGGGGCAGGAGCTGGATATAGCGGTACAGAGCGTAAATATCACCAATGCCCGAATTCTTTACGAGGACCGGAAAACCGGTCAGCAGGTGCAGCTCAACGACGTCAACCTGAAGACCGGGGCGCTGGTCGAGGGTAAGCCATTTGATGTTTCCTTTATCGGCCTCCTGACTACCGAACAGCCGGCGTTGCGGTTGCGGATCGACCTGCAGACCGTGGCCCAGTTCGATCGGGGGTTGGAGCGCTACCAGTTCGACGCGATCAATCTCAATCTGGACGCCAGCGGCGCGCCACTTTCGGGTCGGGCTGTTTCGCTGCAGTTGCAGGCTGATGGTGTGCTCGATCTGGGTGCCCGGGTGGCCGAGCTCGACCAGGTGCGCCTGTCGCTGGACGATCTGCGCGCCACCGGCCGGATCAAGGCCACGCAGCTGGATCAGGACATGCAGCTTGCCGGACGACTGGATGTGGCTCAGTTCAACGCCCGCGGGCTGATCGAGGCGCTGGGCCAGGAGCTGCCGGAAACCGCTAATCCACGGGCGCTCGAAGCGGTTTCGCTGTCGTCAGCTCTTGCCGGGTCGGCGAGCAGCCTGATGCTGGAAGATCTGAAGATGCAGGTCGATGGCAACGAGTTCGCCGGCAGTCTGGGTTTGACGGATTTCGAGCGACAGGCGCTGCGCTTCCGGCTCGTTGGCGATCGTCTCAATCTGGACGATTACCTGCCGCCGATCGACGAGACGACGGTTCCGCAGCCGAGCGGCACCAGCGGTGGCAGCAAGAGTGAGGCAGCTCCCATCGCCTGGAGCGACGACCCTGTGCTGCCACTGGGTCTGCTTGCAGATCTGGATGTCGATGGCAGTCTCGAGATGCAGGAGATTGTGCTTACCGGACAGTCGATTGCGCCCTTTGCGGCGGCAGCCAAGGCCCGTGATGGCCTGCTCCAGCTTTCGCGCTTCGAGGGTGGAATGTTTGGTGGTGACTTTGCTGCGACCGGTCGAGTCGATGCCCGCACCCGCCCCGTCGCCCTGAGCGCGAAGAAAAAACTCACCGGCATGGATTCGCTGGCCATTCAGGAAGCCTATGACGTTGCCCCGCAGCTGCGCGGTGCTATTGACCTGGACATGGACGTACGTGCCACCGGCAACAGCATGCAGCAATGGATGTCGAGCCTGAACGGTCAGGCCCGGTTCAATGTGGATGATGGCGCTTTGCTCGGGATCAATCTGGAGCAACAGCTCTGCCAGGCAATTGCGATGGTCAATCGAGAAACCCTGGCAGCGCCGGTAGGCTCCGAGAACACCCCTTTCACCACGCTGAAGGGCAGTTTCCGGATAGTTGATGGCACCGTGATCAACGACAATCTGGTCGCCGACCTGCCAGGCATTACCGCCAGGGGCCGCGGTGAAATCGCGTTGCCTACCCAGCGTCTGGACTATCGCGTCGGCCTGGTGCTCGAGGGCGACAATGTCGAAATGCCCGATTCGGCGTGCCGGGTCAATGAGCGCTACATTGGCGTTGAGTGGCCAATCCGTTGCAGCGGTTACCTGCACAATGCCGCGAGCAGCTGCAGGGTCGACTCTGAAGCCGTGACCCAGCTTGCCGGCAAGCTGCTCGGTAACGAGGCCAGACGCAAGGTCGAGGACAAGATAAGCGAGAAGCTCGAGGAGCAGGCGCCCGCCGTGCGCGATGCACTGCGGGGGCTGTTCGGACAGTGAGCCAGGATAGCTTTGCCGACGCCGTGCTGCGCTGGTATGACCTGCACGGGCGCAAGGACCTGCCATGGCAGCGCGATATGACGCCGTACCGGGTATGGGTGTCGGAAATCATGCTGCAGCAGACCCAGGTCGCTACCGTCATTCACTACTATGAACGCTTTATGGCAGCACTGCCCGACGTGCAGGCGCTGGCTGCGGCACCGGCTGACGAGGTGCTGCACCTGTGGACCGGCTTGGGCTACTACAGTCGCGCGCGCAATCTGCACAAGGCGGCCCAGCGGGTGGTCGACGAATATGGCGGCGACTTTCCCCGGGACCTGCAGTTGCTGATTGATCTGCCCGGGATCGGGCCGTCGACAGCGGGGGCCATCGCCAGTTTGAGCATGGGCCTGCGTGCGCCGATTCTGGATGGCAACGTCAAGCGCGTGCTCGCGCGTTATCACGCGGTGCAGGGCTGGCCGGGGGAGAAGGTGGTGCATGATCGGCTATGGGCCATTGCCGAGCGTCACACGCCCCATGTCCGGGTCAATCACTATACCCAGGCGATGATGGACATGGGTGCCACCCTTTGCACGCGCAGCAAACCGACGTGTCTGGTCTGCCCTCTGCAGGCAGGCTGCGAGGCGCGGATGCTGGGTGCGCCGACCGCCTATCCAGAGTCGCGACCGCGCAAAAGCATACCTGTGCGTCAATGCCTGATGCCGCTGGTGGTCAATCCACAGGGCGATGTCTGGCTACAGCGCCGCCCCGACAGTGGTCTGTGGGGTGGTCTCTGGTGTCCGCCGCAACTGGATGATCATGCCCAGCTCGACGCCCTGCTGGCTCGGCAGGGTTGGCAGGCGGACGAGCCCCAGGCGCTGGAGCCCCTGCGTCATACCTTCAGCCACTTTCATCTGGACATTCAGCCCTTGCTGGTACGGGTTACCGCAGACCATGGCGTGGCCGAGAGCGGGCAGGTCTGGTATAACCTGCGCCAGCCCACCCGTCTGGGGCTGGCCGCTCCGGTCAAGAAACTGCTCCAGCGGACCGAACTGATTATCTGAACCCATCCAGGAGGACCCGCCCATGACCCGTATGGTGATGTGCCGCAAATACAAAGAGCAGCTGCCCGGCCTGGATCGGCCGCCTTATCCCGGCGCCAAGGGCGAAGCGATCTATCAGGACGTCTCGAAGAAGGCCTGGGACGAATGGCAGGCGCACCAGACGATGCTGATCAACGAGCGTCGGTTGAACATGATGGACACCGAGGACCGCAAGTTCCTGCAGCAGGAAATGGACAAATTCCTTGCCGGAGAGGATTACGCGCAGGCCGAGGGTTATGTGCCCCCTGCTGAGTGAGAGCCAGGTAAGCGGCTGAAAGAATGGCAAATAATTCATGCCGCTGCTTGACAGTCGGGGCCTTAAACCGTTTAATAGCGCCCCGTTGCCCAGATAGCTCAGTTGGTAGAGCAGAGGATTGAAAATCCTCGTGTCGGCGGTTCGATTCCGTCTCTGGGCACCATATCTAGAAAAGCTCGCCTTCATGGCGGGTTTTTTTTTGTTCATTATTTAGCGGACTCGTCGAAATCGGGCCTTCAATCATGCCCACGCCGCGCTGCGGAACTTTGACACCCTGCACCGTCTAGTGTCTTGATCGTTGAATCCGTCTTGCCTGATTCAAATCAGAGCCAAGCTCGAATAATGGATGCATGTAGTGACGAACAAGACTGACCATTCCGAGATGGAGCGCATTGCTACCGGTGTTCCCGGACTCGACCAGATACTCTGCGGCGGATTGCTCCCGCAGGCCGTGTACATCTTTCAGGGCGGGTCGGGCGAGGGCAAGACGATGCTGGCCAACTCTCCGCATATTTACGAATTTCATATTGGCAGGGACGGATTCCATGTCGATTCGCGCATGAGCCAAACCGAAGGCGTAATGCTGGGTCACCCTCATCGCCGGACTCAGGGGGAAGATGCTGATTGCTGAAGTTGCCGGCATGTCTGGCAAGCCACTCATTCTGCTGGCCGAGGACGAGCGGGCGATAAGAAAGGTAATGGAGATCCTTCTGGAAAGTGAGGGTCACGAAGTACTGGCTGCAAAAAATGGCAGAGAGGCCCTTGATCTGCTTGAGGACGTTACCCCCAATGTCATCATTACCGATTACATGATGCCGGAAATGGATGGCGCAGCTTTCCTGCGCGCAGTGCGTGGCGATGCCCGACTGAGGAAGTTGCCCGTGCTGCTGATGAGTTCCGCTCAGCCCACTGAGCTGCCGGATCATCACCTGGCCGATCAGGTGTTCCTCAAGGGTGGCGAGCTGGGCTCGTTATTGGGAATTGTCGCCTCGCTGATTGCCAGAGGCGCGTCATCGTCGGCCGAAAGCTCCTGATTAGCACCATTTTCGAGCAAGTTTCCCGGTAACTTCCTACCATACCTGATCGTATACCTGGCTCCCTCCCTCAAGACTCAACGCCGGGGCATATTTCGTCATCAGCTTTAATCTGGAAAGACTTTTGCATGCATATTCGAGACATGACCCGGAGAGGGTTCTTGGTCATGGGGCATAGCTGTGCTAGTTTTGCTGATTACAGGATTAAGACATCACCGCAGACGGAACTGTTTGGTCCGCCGGAGTAAAGCCGGCCACATTTACTGACGCCCCTGGCGCCAATCTGGAAAATCATACGTGACACCGCCCGCTCTGGAAGTTCGCAATCTGCATAAACGATTTGGTGATCTTGAGGTGCTCAAGGGCGTCGATCTAGTCGCCAACGACGGCGCTGTCATCTCGATTCTCGGTTCTTCCGGCTCGGGCAAGAGCACCCTGTTGCGTTGCATCAATCTGCTGGAAAATCCCAACGAGGGTCAGATCATCGTTGCCGGCGAAGAGATGAAGCTCAAGCCCGGCCGTGACGGTGCGCTGGTGGCAGCTGACAGCAAGCAGATAAACCGCTTGCGCGCGCGGGTCGGCTTTGTGTTTCAGAGCTTCAATCTCTGGCCGCACATGAGCATTCTGGACAATATTATCGAAGCGCCGCGGCGTGTGCTGGGTCAGCCCAAGGCTGATGCTATTGCCGCAGCCGAGCTTTTCCTGGAGAAGGTCGGGATCGCCGACAAACGCCACGCTTTCCCGGCGCAGCTTTCCGGTGGTCAGCAGCAGCGTGCGGCCATCGCGCGCACGCTGGCGATGCAACCCCGCGTGATCCTGTTTGACGAACCCACTTCGGCGCTGGATCCCGAAATGGTGCAGGAAGTGCTGTCAGTCATTCGTGCACTGGCCGACGAGGGGCGTACTATGCTGCTGGTTACTCACGAGATGGGCTTCGCCCGGCAGGTGTCGAGTGAGGTTGTATTTCTGCACCAGGGTCAGGTCGAGGAGATCGGTACGCCGGAGCAGGTTTTCGAACACTCGAAATCGGAACGCTGCAGACAATTCATGTCCAGCCACAAGTAAGGAGCAGTACCCATGAAAAGCTACAAGAAGGTTCTGTTGGCGGTTACAGCCGCCATGGTATTCAGTGCCCCGGCCCTGGCCGACAAGCTGCGCATCGGTACCGAGGGTGCTTACCCTCCATTCAACATGATCGACAGTAGCGGAGAAGTGACCGGCTTCGATATCGACATCGCCAAAGCGCTGTGCGAGCGGATGGACGCCGAGTGCTCCGTGGTCATTTCCGACTGGGACGGCATCATCCCCGCCCTGAACACCCGACGCTTTGACTTCCTGGTTGCCTCCATGTCAATCACCGAAGAGCGCGAGCAGGCGGTGGACTTCACCCTTCCGTACTACACCAACAAGCTGCAGTTCGTCGCACCCAAGAAGTCCGAATTCGGGGTTGATGAAGAAAGCCTTGAAGGCAAGACCATTGGCGCCCAGCGTGCAACTATTGCCGGCCAGTGGCTGGAAGAGAACATGGGCGATGTAGTCGATATCCGCCTATATGACACCCAGGAAAATGCTTACCTGGACATGAACGCCGGTCGTATCGATGGTGTGCTGGCAGACGCCTTCGTGCAGTACGAGTGGCTGCAGAGCGAGGCAGGTAAGAACTTCGAGTTCAAGGGCGAGCCAGTATTCAGCAACGACAAGATTGGCATTGCTGTGCGCAAGGGTGATCCCCTGCGTGAGCGTCTGAACAAAGCTCTCGAGGAAATCGTTGCAGACGGCACCTATGCCGAAATCAACGCCAAGTACTTCCCCTTCAGCATCTATTGACCTGACTGGCCGGGCCCTTCGGGGCCCGGAACTGATACCCGCCAATGTTTGATTTACACGGTTTTGGTCCAGCCCTGATAGAAGGGACCTGGATGACCATCCGCTTGTCCCTTGCATCCGTTGCACTCGGGCTGTTGCTCGGCCTGCTGGGTGCCAGTGCAAAGATTTCTGAAAATCCGCTGGTGCGTAGCGCCGGCGGCTTCTACACGTCAGTCGTGCGTGGCATTCCGGAAACGCTCTGGGTGCTGCTGGCCTATTACGGCACTACGTCGATCTTCAATTACCTGGGCAGCTTCTTCGGCAATCCCTACCTGACACTAAGCCCGTTTCTCGCAGGCACATTGGCGCTGGGGCTATGTTTTGGTGCCTATGCCACCGAGGTGTTTCGTGGGGCATTGCTGGCCATCCCGAATGGCCAGAAGGAAGCCGGGCTGGCGCTGGGTATGTCCCGGACACGAATTTTCTGGCGCATTACCCTGCCGCAATTGTGGCGCGTCGCGTTGCCTGGTCTGGGCAATCTCTATCTTATCCTTCTTAAGGACACCGCCCTGGTGTCGCTTATCAGCCTGGAAGAAATCATGCGCAAGGCACAGTTCGCCGCCAATGCGACCAAGGAGCCATTCACGTTCTATTTCATGGCTGCGCTGATTTACCTGGGGCTGACGGTGATTATCATGGCTGCGCTGCACGTGTTCGAGCGGCGCGCCAACCGCGGCTTTGCGAGGACTGAACTGTGACCTGGGCCGAACGCTGGGAAATGATTCTGCAGTTCCTGCCGGATCTGATCGACGGTACCCTGTTGACCCTCGAGCTGGTCGGCATCGCCGTGGTGGTCGGCCTGATTCTGGCGATCCCCCTAGGCATCGCCCGCGCCTCACGGCATTGGTACATCCGGGCCCTGCCGTATACCTACGTCTTCTTCTTTCGCGGCACACCCCTGCTGCTGCAGCTGTTTCTGGTCTATTACGGGCTTTCGCAATTCGAGGCCGTGCGCGACAGCATGTTCTGGATTTATCTGCGCGAGCCCTACTGGTGCGCGCTGATCACCATGACGCTGCACACCGCGGCTTATATCGCCGAGATCCTGCGCGGCGCCATACAGTCCGTGCCTGGGGGTGAAGTCGAAGCGGCGCGCGCGCTGGGGATGTCACGGCGCCAGGCATTGCAGTACATCATCCTGCCACGCGCCATCCGCATTGGCTTGCCGGCCTATGGCAACGAGGTGATCCTGATGCTCAAGGCCAGTGCGGTGGTCTACACCATTACCCTGCTGGACATCATGGGCGTGGTACGCGGCATCAACGCGCGGACCTATCAGTTCGAGCTGTTCTTTCTCGTCGCCGGTCTGATCTATCTGACCATCACCATTGTCTTTACCCAGCTGTTCAAGCTGGTCGAGCGCTGGCTCAAGGTCGAGGCCAGCCGCAGGCGCTGAACCCCAATGAACTTCGTCGAGCGCTTCCAGCAACTGGACGCCTGGCTTGCCGAGCATCAGGCGCTCTGGCAGGCCAAGCCGTTCACCCAGCGGCAATGTGCCTGGGAAAACCAGTGGCCCGAGCTCGCCGCATGGCTGCGTAGTCGCACGCTGGAGCAGGCTGAGCGGGCGCACAACCAGCCCCATCTGCTGCACCCGCCTGAACCCTTTGCCCAGCTCGCGCAGACAGCCACCGCGTTGACGCAGGTGCCGGACTGGACGTCCAGCCCGACTGCCGATTTCCCCGAGCTCCTGCAGCGTCATATCCCTGGGCGCAAATGGCAGCAGATTACCCGCTTTGCCCAGGTAAGCCAGGCGCGCCTGCGGCAGCCCGTTCGCCACTGGGTCGACTGGTGCGCAGGCAAAGGCCATCTGGGACGACTGCTGGCGTGGCAGACCGGCAATCCATTACTGTGCCTCGAACAGATCGCCCGGCTCAACCGCGACGGTGAGATGCTCAGCCAGCAGTTCCAACTGACTGCAACGCATCAGGACGCTGACGTGCTCGCCCCCGAGACATGGCCGCTTCTGACCACTGAACACAGCCTGGTCGCACTGCATGCCTGCGGACAGCTACACATGACGCTGCTGCAACAGGCAGTCGCTAATGGATGCTCGCAGCTGGCGCTCGCTCCCTGTTGCTATAACCGCGTCGAGGGGCAGACGTACGCGGCGATGTCGGCCATGGCTGGCAAGGCGCAACTCAAGCTGAGCAAAGATGATCTTGCGTTGCCCATGCAGGAGAGCGTCACAGCCGGGCAACGCACCCGCCGATTGCGCGACCGTTCCATGGCCTGGCGACTGGCGTTTGATCTGTGGCAGCGCGAGACCCGAAACCATGACGTCTACCTGCCGACCCCGTCGCGTCCTGAGAGCGCAATGACAAACGGTATCGCCGTATTCTGCCGGGAGCTGGCTGGTCACCACGGACTGGATCTGCTGGAGCCTGCCAGCTGGGCTGACCTGGAAAAGCGCGGCTGGCAGCGGCTAGCCGAAGTTCGTAACCTGGAACTGCTGCGCGGTCTTTTTCGTCGTCCACTGGAGATGTGGCTACTGCTGGATCGGGCGCTGTTCATGCAGGAGGCTGGTTACCAGGTGGAGATCGGTCTGTTCTGCCCGTCAGAGCTGACGCCGCGCAATTTTTTGCTGATTGCCGAGAAGCGTTCTGCACTGCTCATCACCAGCCTATGAACGGCTTGCACACAGACTTATCCACAAGATGGCGGTCTTTGCACTTATCCCCGCCATCTGTGCATAACAATGTTGATGACTTATTGGTATCTCGCTGCAAGCCATACAGAATGCGGCTTGTGGCGCCTTGATCAAAAATGAAACAAAGTGGATAATTCAGAAGAAACAAGAGGTTAAGGCCTCTTTGTCAAGTGCTGCTATAGGTTTCATGCACAAGCTGGATCACGCTATTCACAGGGTCTTTTTCCAGGAAATTTAACCACAACAGGCTCTGACGTCTTTACACAGCACGCAGCCTAGATATAATGCACCCCGCGCCGGTATAGCTCAGCTGGTAGAGCAACT
>NZ_JBFGFI010000052.1:0-21410 GCF_041579695.1 Halopseudomonas sp. | reverse complement strand
CTTTTCGTCATGGGTGACACGACCTGCAATCAGGGCGGGCAGATACAATAGTGAGGCGGCCCAGAACAGAACCGCGATGATATGCAACAGCAGGAACCAGAGCATCTGGTTGGCAATCTCCTTGTTGGCTCGCTCTTTCGACCGGTCACAGGATATTGACAGCGGCAAAGCCAAAAGTTGCCCCGATCACGCTGAAAGCAATCAATGCCAGCAGACCGTCCTGCGCGACCAGAGCAAGCCCGAGCGCCGCCAGTGCCACGCCGACTGCCGAGGCGCTGAAGGGCACCAGTTCGAACATGGGCATGATCATCGCAATACACACACAGAAAGCAGCGGTCACGTAAGCGCCGGAGCGACTGACAAGAAGCATCAGTCGCGGGCGGGTCAGGCGATCGACAAAACGTGCAGGTGGTGTAATCCAGCGCAACGCTGTCAAGACCTGAGCCTTATTGAGCGAACGATCCAGCAACCAGTGTGGCAGCCAGAAATAACGACGTCCAATCAACAGCTGCGCGCCAATCAGAAGAATAAAAGCCGCACTGACCGACGTCATTCCGGGAATGCCGCTCAGGGGGGATGACAGAACAAGGCCGATGACCAGCAGCAACGGCCCGAACGAGCGATGACCGATGGATTCAACCACAATACCGAGCGAGACCTCGCCTTTCTCGTTAGCCAGGGTGGCAATATGGTTGAACAGCTGCTCCAGGTTCCGCAATTCCTGAACCATATCATCCTCTATTCGGCAGACGGAGCAGACCGGGCAACTCCCTGTTACTGCCTTTGATGCCTTTTCAGCTGCAAGGTTCGATGGAATAGCATGGCACTGTCGGACAGTCCGCCCGGCAGTACCCTCTACTCAGAGCGGCTTGCCGCGATTGCCATGGGCCGCGACAAAGGCCTGTACCGCATGCAGTTCATCAGGCAGCACGGTGAAGCGCTCGTCGCGCTCGAACAGGTCGTCCAGGTGCGCCGGCAGCGCAGGCTCGACGTTCACATCGGCCTTGATCACCGCCTCGGGGAACTTGACCGGATGGGCGGTGCCCAGCGTGATCATCGGCAGGGACATCGAACGCCGGCATTCGCGTGCAGCACGCACGCCGATGGCCGTGTGCGGATCCAGCAGTTCACCGGTTTCGCGGTAGACCTCGCTGATGGTACTGCAGGTAGCGTCGTCGTCTACCGCAAGCGAGTCGAACAGCTTGCGGGTTTCCGTCCAGCGTTCTTCATCGACGCTGAGCATGCCCGTCTTCCTGAACTCCGACATAAGATCCGCCACTGCGAGCCCATTGCGTCCATGCATGTCGAACAGCAGGCGCTCGAAATTCGACGACACCATGATATCCATTGACGGTGACAGCGAAGGATGCAGAGTGTCCTTGGCATACTGATTGCCGCTCATGAAGCGGTGCAGGATGTCGTTGCGATTGGTAGCGACGATCAGCTGACTGATCGGCAACCCCATGTTGCGGGCCAGATAGCCGGCGAAAATATCGCCAAAGTTGCCGGTGGGCACGGAAAAGGCCATTGAACGCGCCGGGCCGCCGAGCTGCAAGGATGCGTGAAAGTAATAGACGATCTGGGCCATGATTCGCGCCCAGTTGATCGAGTTGACCGCTACCAGCCGCGTGCCCTTGAGAAAGCCCTGATCAGCAAAGCTGTTCTTGACCATTTCCTGGCAATCATCGAAATTGCCCTCGACCGCGATGTTGTGGATGTTGTCACCCTTGATCGTGGTCATCTGCCGGCGCTGCACTTCCGAGACGCGGTTGTGCGGATGCAGGATGAAGATATCCACGTTCTCGCAATGTTTGCAGCCTTCGATCGCCGCCGAGCCGGTGTCACCGGAGGTCGCGCCCATGATTACCACACGCTCGCCACGCTTGAGCAGAAAATGATCAAGCAGGCGGCCGAGCAGTTGCAGGGCAAAATCCTTGAACGCCAGTGTCGGGCCGTGGAACAGTTCCAGCACCCATTCATTCGCGCCCAGTTGACGCAGAGGGGCGATGGACTGATGGGCGAACACCGCGTAGGTTTCCTTGAGGATCCGCTTGAAGTCGGCATCGCTGATGCTGCCGGCGACAAAGGGCCGCATCACATTGAAGGCGAGCTCGTGATAGGGCAAGCCAGCCCAGGAAGCAATCTCTTCTTGGGTAAAACGTGGCAGATTTTCCGGCACATACAGGCCACCGTCCGTGGCCAGACCGGTCAAAAGCACATCTTCAAAATTCAGGGCGGGAGCCTGCCCCCGGGTACTTATGTAGCGCATCGTTGCAAACCTTCGGTTCGAGCTTCAAGCCACAAGCTTCAAGCCACACGCGACCAGAGTGACTCCGGCCCACTTGCAGCTTGCAACTTGTGGCTTGCCGCGGTTAGTTCAGTTGTTCCACCCGGATCCGCATGAGGGGCGAAGCCACCTCGTCGAGTGCCTCGAGCGCTTCAATGGCATCGTTCATCTTCTGCTCGCGCACGCGGTGCGTCATGATGATGATCGGCACCAGGCCGGCCTGCTCCTCGACTTCCTTCTGCAGGATCGATTCGATGTTGATACCGCGATCGGACAGGATGGTCGCTACCTTGGCCAGAACGCCGGGACGGTCCTTGGCCTGGATACGCAGGTAATAAGCTGTCTCTATCGCCGAGGCAGGTAATACCGCCAGATCAGAAAGCGACTCTGCGCGAAAAGCCAGGTGCGGCACGCGATTGTTCGGATCAGTGGTCAGGGCACGAACCACATCGATCACATCGGCAACCACCGAGGATGCGGTGGGTTCAGCGCCGGCGCCGGCGCCGTAATATAGCGTGGAGCCCACGGCATCACCGTTGACCATGATCGCGTTCATCACGCCGTTCACGTTCGCAATCAGCCGGTCGGCCGGAATCAGCGTGGGGTGCACGCGCAGTTCCACGCCTTGGGCGGTGCGCCGGGCGATGCCCAGGTGCTTGATACGATAGCCGAACGCCTCGGCATAGCGCACATCCGCGGTGGTCAGCTTGCTGATACCCTCGGTATAGGCCTTGTCGAACTGCAGCGGAATACCGAACGCAATTGATGCGAGGATAGTCAGCTTGTGCGCTGCGTCGATGCCTTCCACGTCGAAGGTCGGATCCGACTCGGCGTACCCGAGCATCTGGGCCTCGGCCAGCACGTCATCGAACGTACGGCCCTTGTCGCGCATCTCGGTCAGAATGAAGTTGCCGGTGCCATTGATGATGCCGGCAACCCAGTCGATCTGGTTGGCTGCCAGGCCCTCACGCAGCGCCTTGATGATCGGGATACCACCGGCGACCGAGGCCTCGAAAGCCACCACCACACCCTGCTTGCTGGCTGCTTCAAAAATCTCGTTACCATGTACCGCGATCAACGCCTTGTTGGCCGTGACCACGTGCTTGCCGTTGGCAATAGCCTGCATCACCACGTCGAAAGCGACGCTGTAGCCACCGATCAGCTCGATAATGACTTCGATCTCGGGATTGTTGACCACTTCGAACACGTCGGCAGTGATCGGCGTGTCGCCGGTGTCACAGGCAGGGTTCAGATGCCGCGCAGCAATCTGGGCAACCTCGATGCCGCGTCCGGCCCGCCGGGAAATTTCGGCTGCATTGCGCTGCAGAACATTGAAGGTGCCACCGCCGACGGTGCCCAAACCACATATACCTACTTTCACCGGTTTCAAACTAGTCTCCAATTGATCAAATGATTGAGGATTGCCCGAGCCTTGCAGCTCGCAGCACTCATTTTACTGCTATAGGCCGTTACTGATTAGCCAGCGCTTCCTCGGCCAGCACTTTCGCCGGCTTGTAGCCAGGCACCAGCGTGCCATTTGCCAGGAAGATGGCGGGCGTGCCCTGAACCCCGATCTGCATACCCAGCTGATACTGCTGCTCGACCGGATTGGGGCAACTGGCGTCGGCTATGCTATTGCCGAGCTTTGCCTCGGTCATTGCCTGCTGCGGATCATCCGCACACCAGATCGACTCCATGGTTCGCGCGCTATCGCCGGCCGGCCCGCTACGCGGGAATGCCGCGTAGCGCACTTCTATGCCAAGCGCGTTGAGCTCGTCAACTTCGCTGTGCAGCAAGCGGCAATAGCCACAGTCCACGTCGGTAAAGATGGTGACATGGGTCTTGGGTTCCTCGGCTGCGAAAATCACCAGCTCCTCGCGGGGTATCGCGTTCAGCGATTCGCCGATGGCACTGCTTTCTGCTGCAGCGGTGAGGTTCTTGAGCGTGCCGTCGGTGACATCAAACAGCGCGCCCTGCACCAGAAACTTGCCGTCGGGGCTGGCGTAGATAATCCGGCCGCTCTCCATCTGGACCTGATATAGACCATCCAGCGGCGACTCACTGATGCTCTGCACCTGCATCGGCAAATTGAGCTTGGCCAGGCTGGCACGAATCTCGTCGGCGGGGGCCGCCATGACAACCGGCGCACCAAGGGCGAGCAACAAAGCTGTGTAGTATTTAAATCGCATCAGGGGTCCTCTTCGTGACGGCCAAGCTTAGCATGAAACCTCGGCCTCACCCACGGGGATGATGGCTGGCGTGCAGATCGCTCAGGCGCTGCCGAGCGACGTGAGTATAGATCTGCGTGGTAGACAGGTCACTGTGTCCGAGGAGCATCTGTACCACCCGCAGATCTGCGCCGTGGTTGAGCAGATGGGTGGCGAACGCGTGCCGCACCGTGTGCGGCGAAAGGTTGCCCCGGATACCCGCCTGGCTGGCATGCAGCTTGATCCGGTGCCAGAACGTCTGCCGGGTCATCTCGCTGCCGCGCCGACTGGGAAAAAGCACATCTGCGGCCTGGCCACCAAGCAGCGCCGCCCTTCCCTCGCGCAGGTAGCGTTCGATCCAGCTCAGTGCTTCCTCGCCAAGCGGCACCAGGCGTTCCTTGCTGCCCTTGCCGGTCACCCGCAAGACCCCCTGTCTTAAATTCAGCTGATCCAGACGCAGGCCGGTAAGCTCGCTGACCCGCAGCCCGCACGCGTAGAGCACCTCGAGCATGCAACGGTCGCGCAGGCCCAGGCTGTCGGTGACATCAGGAGCGGCCAGCAGCGCTTCGACATCGGCCTCGCTGAGCGCCTTGGGCAACGGGCGACCCATTTTCGGCAATGCAATATCCAGCGTGGGATCTTCGGTTATCAGGTTCTGCCGCAACGCATGCCGGTAGAATCCACGCAGACATGACAGCAGCCTGGCGGTGGAACGCGCCTGGTAGCCCTTGCCAATGCGCCAGCCCAGGTGTTCCATCAGGTCTGCGCGGCTGGCCCTCAACAGGACGCTATTACGCGCGGCCAGCCAACCGGCCAGGTGCTCAAGATCGGTACGGTACGCCTCCAGCGTGGGGCGTGCCAGGCCGCGCTCCAGCCATAGATTGTCTATGTAACCGGCGATAGTAAGCTGCTCGGCGTCGCTGATCACCGCCCGGGGCATCGGATGCTGCATGGGCGCTGGTCCGGATTTGATCATTAAATGCTCTCGGGACGCTGAAAATAAAAACATCATACGCCAGCCAATAAAAAAGCAGCCCGCAGGCTGCTTTTATTTCGTACCGGAGAAGCAGGCTGATCAGCCCAGCTTTTCCTTGATACGAGCGGCACGACCGGACAGGGCGCGCAGATAGTAAAGCTTGGCTTTACGTACATCACCACGACGCTTGACGGTCAGGCTGTCGATCAGCGGAGAGTAGCTCTGGAAGGTACGCTCAACGCCTACACCGCTGGAGATCTTGCGCACGGTGAACGCGGAGTTCAGACCCCGGTTACGCTTACCGATAACCACGCCTTCAAAGGCCTGCAGACGCTCACGCTCGCCTTCCTTCACCTTAACCTGAACGATCACAGTGTCACCCGGAGCGAACTCGGGCAACTTCTTGCTCATCTGCTCAGCTTCGATCTGGGCAATAATGTTGGACATTTCATACTCCTGCACAAGCCGTCGGACTTGAATCAATGGTTATCGGTTTCCCGTTCGCGGATAAATTCCGCCAACAGCTGTTGCTGTTCTTTGCTCAGCGTTAGATCCTCGAGCAACTCTGGCCGACGTTGCCAGGTTCTGCCCAGGGACTGCTTGAGACGCCAGCGCCGGATCAACTCATGGTTCCCACTGAGCAGCACCTCCGGTACGCGCCGCTCTGCAATCTCTTCCGGCCGGGTGTAATGCGGACAATCCAGCCACCCTTCCGAAAATGAATCCTCAACCGCTGAATCCGCATGCCCGAGCACGCCGGGGATCAGTCTGGTTACCGAGTCCAGCAGCACCATGGCTCCCAGCTCGCCCCCTGACAACACATAGTCGCCAAGGGATATTTCTTCATCTACGCACATCTCGATAATGCGCTCGTCGATCCCTTCGTAGCGTCCGCATAACAGCACCATGCTGTCCAGCGACGCCAGCTCCTGCACCCGTTGCTGGGTCAGCGGCTGGCCCTGGGGCGACAGATAGATCACCCGGGGCTTCGAGGGCGCCTGCGCCGTGATCGACTCGATCGCTTCCAGCAGCGGCTCGACTTTCATCAACATCCCGGGACCACCGCCGAAAGGCCGGTCATCTACCGTACGATGCCGATCGTGGGTATGCTCTCGCGGATTGCTGAAGGCAACTTCAAGCTGACCACGTTTGACTGCGCGCCCGGTTACACCGTATTCGGTCAGCGCAGTGAACATCTCCGGAAACAGCGTTACTACACCGGCCCACACCGGTCAGAACTCCGGATCCCAATCAACCTGCATCACACCTGCCTGCAAATCGACGGACTTAACGTACAGATCCGGCAGATAGGGCAGCAAACGCTCACGCTGATCCAGGCTGCCTTCACAGGGTTTGACTACCATCACATCGTTGGAGCCGGTCTCAAGCAGGTGATCAATCAGGCCCAGCAGTTGCCCCTGAACCGTTATCACCTGCAAACCTTCCAACTGATGCCAGTAATACTCGCCTGTATCAAGATCAGGCAGCGCAGCCTCAGCCACACAAATCTCGCTACCCACCAGCTCCAGCGCCTGATCCCGGTCTGTCACCCCTTCAAGGTTAACTACCAGCACCCGGCTCTGCACGCGACCATCAAGCACCTTGATGGAGTGGGTCTGATCACCCTTGCGGAGTATCCACTCGGGATAGTCCAGCGCGTTATCCAGCGGATCAGTATCGGACTTGACCTTGACCGAGCCGCGAATGCCGTGCACCGAGACAATCTTGCCGAGGACCACCAAAGGCGATCCGGACGACTCCGGCAGGTTGCTCATATCAGGCGGAAGCCTGAGTTTCCTTCAACAGGGAAGCAACGCGTTCGGACGGCTGTGCACCCTGGCTCAGCCAGTAGCTTACGCGCTCCTGGTTGACGGACAGGCGAACTTCAGCACCGTTGGCAACGGGGTTGAAGAAGCCAACGCGCTCGACGAAACGGCCATCACGGGCGTTGCGGCTGTTGGCGACAGTCAGGTGATAGAAGGGGCGCTTCTTGGAGCCACCACGAGCTAGACGAATGGTTACCATGTGGACATCGTTTCCTGTATTTGAATACCGCTCATTGAATCAATTACGGGCCACTACCTGGAATGCAGGTCTCTTGTGCCCGAAAGGTCGCGTATTCTACGGAATATCGCGGCTATTGAAAACTCTTTTCTGCAAGGCAGCCGGGTGACCGGCGATGAGCTCAGAACTTGGGCATGCCGCCGCCCGGTGGCATCATGCCACCGCCGCCGCCCATGCCGCCCATCCCACGCATCATCTTCGCCATACCACCCTTGCCACTGACCTTCTTCATCATTTTCTGCATCTGCTTGTGCTGCTTGATCACCCGCCCGATATCCTGGATCTGGGTGCCCGAACCGGTCGCGATCCGCCGCTTGCGCGAACCACTGATGATGTCGGGATTACGCCGCTCGGCCGGCGTCATCGAATTGATGATTGCCTCCATGCGGCTGAATTGCTTTTCCGCCTCGGTCTGCGCGGTTTCCATCTGTGACGGATTGATCTTGCCCATCATCGGCAGTTTTTCCATCATCGAGCCCAGACCGCCCATGCCGCGCATCTGCTGCAACTGGTCGCGGAAGTCCTCGAGATCAAAGCCTTTGCCTTTCTTCAGCTTCTTGGCGAGCTTCTCGGCCTTGTCCTTGTCGAGTCTCTGTTCGGCCTGCTCGATCAGACTGAGCACGTCGCCCATACCGAGGATGCGTGAAGCGATCCGGTCGGGATGGAAAGGCTCCAGCGCGTCGGTTTTCTCACCGACACCAAGGAACTTGATCGGCTTGCCGGTGATGTGCCTGACGGAGAGCGCAGCACCACCGCGCGAATCGCCATCGACCTTGGTCAGAATCACACCGGTCAGTGGCAACGCCTCGTTGAACGCCTGGGCGGTAAGCGCAGCATCCTGACCGGTCATGGCATCGACTACGAACAGCGTCTCGGCAGGCTTGGCCGCGGCGTGCACCGCACGAATCTCGTCCATCATGTCGGCGTCGATAGCCAAACGACCGGCGGTATCGATGATCAGCACATCCATGAAGCGGCTACGCGCCTCGCGCATGGCCGCCTGGACGATATCTACTGGCTTCTGTCCGGCATCGGACGGGAAGAAATTGACGCCTACTTCCGCCGCCAGGGTCTCCAGCTGTTTGATCGCGGCCGGCCGATAAACGTCAGCACTGACCACCATGACCTTTTTCTTCTGCCGCTCGCGCAGCGTCTTGCCCAGCTTGGCGACAGAGGTAGTCTTACCCGCGCCCTGCAGACCCGCCATCAGGATCACAGCTGGCGGAGTAACTGCCAGATTGAGGCCTTCGGCCTCCCCCATGACAGCTTCGAGCTCGGCCTTGATGATCTTGACGAACACCTGACCCGGGGAAAGACTGCGGGATACTTCCTGACCAACGGCACGCTCACGCACCTGGTCAACGAATGCCTTGACTACCGGCAGCGCAACATCCGCTTCCAGCAAGGCCATGCGTACTTCACGCAGGGTATCCTTGATATTTTCTTCGGTGAGCTTGGCCCGACCTGTCACACCCCGCAGACTGTGCGACAGACGTTCGGTAAGATTGTCGAACATGCTGAATCTCCTATGCTTCCCGTAACCCGGACAGACGGTTGAAGCGATCAAGCGGCGCAGTATACCCTGCGGCGATTGTGTATGACAGGGAGCGCTTTAACAGCGGCGCGGCTTGTGCCACACTTCGATTCCAATGATTCTCATTGCAAGGAAGTATGACAACCCTCATCTTCAGCCTGCTCGCTGTGTTCCTGTATCTGGGGGGCAGCATCTATCAGATGCGCTGCCTGGCCAAGCGCCTGGCCGTCAATGTCCATGTGTTGCGCGCCATCGGCCTGGTTGCGCTGCTCGCGCATGCCGGTAGCCTGTATCTGCAACTGATCACCGAGGCCGGACTGGCCCTGGGCTTTTTCAATGCAGCCTCCCTGGTGGCCTGGCTGGTTATCGCAGTCACTCTACTGTCCAGCTTCCGTGCGCCCGTCCTGAGCCTGTTGCTCGGCCTTTATCCCCTGGCCGTGGTCACGGTCCTCCTGGCCTGGCTGTTTCCCGGGCATGGCACCTTACTGGTGACTGGCCAAGGCATGTTGGTGGCGCACATTCTGCTGTCCATCCTGGCGTACGGGATACTGACTATTGCAGCCTTCCAGGCCGGCTTGCTGGGCATCCAGAACTACCAGCTCAAGCATAAGCACCCTACCCGCTTTATCCGCACCTTTCCGCCCTTGCAGACCATGGAACGCCTGCTGTTCCAGTTTCTGCTCTGCGGCGAGCTGCTACTGACCCTGGCACTTGTCACTGGATTCGTCTTCCTCGACAACATGTTTGCCCAGGATGTCGCGCACAAGACGCTGCTCTCCTGTCTGGCCTGGGTTGTCTTCGGCGTTCTGCTCTGGGGCAGGCACTTCCGCGGCTGGCGCGGCAGCAATGCCATCCGCTGGACCCTCGCCGGCTTTCTGCTGCTGGCCCTGGCCTATTTTGGCAGCAAGCTGGTCAGTGAGTTCTTCCTGGCCGCCTGACCATGCTCCCTCTTTCCATTGTCCTTGAGGTCACCTCTTGAACGACTCGCACACCACCTTCCTGCTGATAAGCCTTGCTGTACTGATTGTGCTCTCGGCGTTTTTTTCAAGCTCTGAAACCAGCATGATGAGCCTTAACAGGTATCGCCTTAAGCACCTGGCCAAGGAAGGCAACAGGGGCGCCCGCCGCGCCTCGAAACTGCTGGAGCGCCCCGACCGGCTACTCGGCACCATCCTGGTCGGCAACAATATCGTTAACATTCTGGCCGCCTCCATCGCCACCGTGGTCGCGGTGCAGATATGGGGTGAGGCAGGCATTGCAATCGCTACCATCGGCCTGACCATCATCATTCTGATTTTTGGAGAGATCACCCCGAAGACCCTGGCCGCGCTGCGTCCGGAACTGATCGCCTTTCCGGTCAGCATCGTGCTTCAGATATTGCAGAAGATCCTCTATCCGGTGGTCTGGGTCTGCAGCAGTATCAGTAATGCCCTGCTGCGGCTACTGGGCGTCAATGTGTCAGCCGATGCGGGCGATCAACTGAGCGTCGAGGAGCTGCGTACCGTGGTGCGCGAAGCCGGCCTGGGCATTACTCGCAGCCGCCAGAACATGCTATTGGGCATCCTCGACCTGGAGAAGATGACCGTTAACGACATCATGATCCCGCGAAATGAAGCCGTCGGCATCGACCTGGAAGACAGCTTGCCAAGCATCAACAGCCAGCTGCGTACGTGCCACCACACGCGTCTTCCGGTGTTCCAGGGTGATATCAACAATGTGACCGGCATTGTTCACATGCGCTCGATAGCACGCCTGCTGAGCCGCGGCGATCTGACCAAGGAAAGCCTGATCAGCGCCTGCAAGGAGCCCTATTTCGTGCCCGAAAGCACGCCTCTGCACACGCAGCTGTTCAATTTTCAGAAACAGAAACGACGGATTGCGATCGTGGTGGACGAGTACGGTGACGTCATCGGTCTGATCACGCTGGAAGACATTCTGGAAGAGATCGTTGGCGAGTTCACCAGCGATATGCTCTTGCCCAGCCAGGATATCCATCCGCAGGACGATGGCCGCTTCGTGATCGAAGGCGGCAGCGCCATCCGGGCGATCAACCGACAACTGAAATGGAAGCTGCCCGCTGACGGCCCGAAAACGCTCAACGGCCTGATAACCGAGGAACTGGAAAGCATTCCCGAGACTGCCGTGTGCCTCACGGTCGGGTCTTATCGCATGGAAATCCTGCAAACCAAGGACAACATGGTCAAAAGCGTCCGGGTATGGGACCGGGCCCTGGATCACGGAGGACCGTTACCCAGGTCCGAGCCGGAAGAAAATCCGGCCCAGTGACGCGGGTCAGGCCGGAATCAGAGCTGGACCTCGATCGCATCGACTACCGCCATCGCTGTCGCGCGCGCATCGGCGATATCCTCGCCGCGCGCCAGCGCCACACCCATTCTGCGCTGTCCGCTGACTTCCGGCTTGCCGAACAGGCGTAGCTGGGAGTCCGGCCGGGCCAGCGCCTGATGCAGATTGGCAAAGCTCACCGAACCGGACTCGCCCTCCACGATCAGCACCGCGGAGGCTGAAGGCCCCAGCTGCCTTACCGCAGGGATCGGCAAACCGAGAATTGCCCGCGCGTGCAGGGCAAACTGCGACAGGTCCTGGGAAATCATCGTAACCATGCCGGTATCGTGGGGCCTGGGCGAGACTTCACTGAACCACACCTCGTCGCCGCGTACGAACAGTTCGACGCCGAACACACCGCGCCCTCCCAGCGCGTCTGTCACTGCCTGGGCAATGCGCTTGGACTCGGCCAGCGCTGCGTCGCTCATCGCCTGGGGTTGCCAGGATTCCTGATAGTCACCGCCAGCCTGTCGATGGCCAATCGGATCGCAGAAAACGGTGCCATCGATATGCCTGACGGTCAGCAGAGTGATCTCGTAATCAAATTCGACCAGACCCTCGACGATAACCCTGCCACCGCCGGCCCGGCCACCGGACTGCGCGCAGTCCCAGGCGGCCTGCACAGCATCCTGATCGCGAACCAGACTCTGGCCCTTGCCTGAAGAGCTCATGACCGGTTTGACCACGCAAGGCAGGCCGACTTCGTTGATCGCCGCCTGGTACTCATCCACTGTGCCGGCAAACCGGTATCCGGAGGTCGGCAAGCCCAACTCCTCGGCGGCCAGCCGGCGGATACCCTCGCGGTCCATGGTCAGCCAGGCGGCGCGAGCAGTAGGAATAACCGTATAGCCTTCAACTTCCATATCGCGCAGGGTCTGAGTGGCGATCGCCTCGATCTCCGGCACAATGTAATCCGGCTGTTCCAGCTCGATCACCGAGCGCAGCGCCGCACCATCGAGCATACTGATCACGTGGCTGCGATGGGCCACCTGCATGGCCGGCGCACGTTCGTAACGGTCGACAGCGATCGTTTCGCAGCCCAGGCGTTGGAGCTCGATAACCAGCTCCTTGCCCAGCTCACCCGCTCCCAGCAGCAGGACTCGAATCGCGCCCTGGGTACCCGGCGTTCCTATCTGACTCATGTTATTTGGCTCATGTCTGAAGTCCCTTATCCTGATGGCTTGAAAACCATAATCCCTGGGCGCGGGCACGCGTCTGACAGCGGCCCAACACCTCGCGGCGCTGCGTTTCGTTCATTCGTGTCCACTGGCTGATTTCCATCCCGCTACGTTGGCAGCCAGTACAGATATCCTGCTCATCCAGCGCACAGACTCCGACGCAGGGGGAGGTCACCCCGGCCATACTCAGTCTTCCTGGGGCTTGAGATCGCGCTGGTAGCGCTGGGCATTGTGCACATAATGCGCAGCGCTGGCCTCGAGCATTTTCTTCTGCTGCTCGTTCAATTCACGCACCACCTTGCCGGGGGAGCCAACTACCAGAGACCCATCAGGAATTTCCTTGCCTTCGCCAATCAACGTGTTGGCGCCAATGATGCAATGCTTGCCGATCTTCGCGCCGTTGAGCACCACAGCGCCGATGCCCACCAGACTGTAGTCGCCCACGGTGCAGCCGTGCAGCATGGCGTTATGACCCACGGTGACGCCCTTGCCCAGCGTAAGCGGATAACCCATGTCGGTATGCATCACTGCTCCATCCTGCACATTGCTGTGTTCGCCGATCAGGATCAGTTCGTTGTCCCCGCGCAGCACCGCGCCAAACCAGACATTGGCGCCGGCTTCGAGCCGCACCTTGCCGACGACTGCAGCCGAATCGGCGATCCAGGCATCATCTGCCATCTCTACTCGGTCGTTACCCAGGCTGTATTTCATCTTCTCTCCTGCTTGCGATCTTCATCGTAAGGGGTGTGCAATTCTATTTCGGCGTCAAATGCGATGTTGACGAACTCGGCCAGCATCAGCGCTGTCAGGCCCCAGATCTTGTGGCCCTCATAGCGGTAGCTGGGTACATACCAGCTACGACCCTCGTAATCTATGCGGTGCGTCATTTCCCGGCGGTCTTCCAGAAAGAAGCTTACCGGCACCCGGAATACCGTTTCGATTTCACCGGCGTTGGGCACCAGATCAAACACGTCGGGGACGATGCCGACGTAGGGAGTCACCTTGATTCCAAAGCGTGACACCAGGGAGCCGAGCGGGCCGACCACATCTACCAGCTCCGGCAACAGGCCAATTTCTTCATGGGTTTCGCGTAGCGCCGTGTATTGCAGATCCACATCGCCGGGATCGCGACGCCCGCCCGGAAACGCCACTTCACCGGAATGGGTAGAAAGGCGCTGGGAGCGGACGGTAAGAATGATCTCCGGCCGATCGTGCACGCAGGTGACCGGAATCAGCACCCCCGCCTCCGGCAACCCAGCAGCTTCGATCTTTCTCGGACGATGTTCGCCCACCCGCAGGCGCATCTTGTCCAGCATTCAATTCACCTCTATCGTTTTCAGTAATGATGTCATGATCACTTACGTAGAACCAGTTGCCCAGCCGGCAAATGCGCCGCAAGATAGGACAAAACAGATCGGCTAACGAGACAGCGAATCATGAAGTTCTGCAGCGATTGCGGTCAGCAGGTCAGCCAGCGCATTCCCGACGGCGATAACCGGTCGCGGTATGTCTGCAACCATTGCGAGACTATCCATTACCAGAATCCGCGCATTGTCGCGGGTTGCCTGGTCGTCCATGAAGAACAGGTTCTGTTGTGCCGACGTGCGATCGAGCCACGCATTGGCTACTGGACATTGCCTGCGGGCTACATGGAAAACGGCGAAACAACAGAAGAGGCCGCACTGCGCGAAACCTGGGAGGAAGCCCAGGCCCGTGTCAGCGAACAGGAACTCTATATGTTGTTCAACCTGCCGCACATCAACCAGGTGTACATGTTTTTCCGCGGCAAACTGATCGATCACACCTTCGCTGCCGGGGAAGAAAGCCTGGAAGTAAGACTCTTTACCGAAGCAGAGATTCCGTGGGACGAGCTGGCCTTTCCGACAGTCGGCAAGACGCTCAAGCAATATTTCCATGACCGCCAGCACAGCCACTATCCAATCCGCATGCGGGACATCGTCTACCGCCCCGGCCAATCACGTCGGGTCAGTTGATGTTGCTACGGATCTATCTGTTGCTGGCTCTGCTCGGCGCCCCCATGCTGACGGGCAACGCTCATGCCGCCGACCCGGTCATCGACAAACTGCTGGTACACAAGCATGAACGCCGGCTTGAGGTAATAAGCAATGGTGAGGTGATCCACACCTACCGTGTTGCACTCGGTGAGCAGCCGGTGGGGCATAAACAGGAGGTCGGTGACAATAGAACGCCCGAGGGTTTTTACAGCATTGACTGGCGCCACAAGAGCCCCGACTACAACCTCAGCATGCATCTGGACTACCCCAACCTCAAGGACCAGACTTCGGCCTACGAGCGTGGAGTGGATCCCGGGGGCATGATCATGATTCATGGCACCCCGATAGACGAGGAATACCCCGAGTGGTATTTCGAAGGACTGGACTGGACCAACGGCTGCATCGCATTGACCAATCCGGAAATGCGTGAGCTCTGGGATCTGGTGCCCGACGGAACCCTGGTTGAAATCAGACCTTGACTGAATCAGGACCTTTTTCTGCTGCCACTCTAGCGTGGGGTTGGAGCCTCCACCTCTATCGGACACAACTGGCAGGAAGGTCCGATCAACTCACCCACGGTACTCAACTCCAGCATGAACGTGCGTCGGGCCAGGACTTCCTTCGGGCAGGTCCGGGCCTGATCAGGGAGATTGCGCTCAGAACTCGGCCAGCATCCAGCAATCAAATGCCGGTTCCTCATAGGGATGAGCCCGGCGTAGTGCCGCCACCGCATCACGAATCATGCCGTCGGCACAGACCATCTCCACCCGGTACTCCTCGACCCGTTCAAGTGCACCGCCGGATTCCCCGATAAACGGCTGACTGCCGGGCAACGGCCTGAACTGCCCCATACCCTTGATTTGCCAGCAGCACTGATCGTATTCACCGATCCGACCGGCACCTGTCTCGAATATCGCCTGTTTTACCGTTTCAAGGTGAAATTCGGGTACGAAGAAACATAGCTTATACATACGCCCTCCTTAAACACTTGGCCGGAATAAAAGATGAACGATTCCCTTCTACGGATCAATAACGAATAAGCTTATGCTGATATTGCAGACTGCACCCCAGGTGATCGAACAGGTTATTGTTTAGCAGCATGGCCATGCCCTGGATCTGCCGCAAACCGTCAGAGAGAATCAAGAGATGTCTGGTGGTTGTCAGTGTGCCGCGTAACGCTATCCACAGGCCATATTCGCCTGAACTGAAAGCGCCAGCGCGGTGGTTGCTCAGTGGTAGCGATGCAAAAGCATGCTGAGTAACTCCGGCTGGAATATGCGCTTTACGGTTATCGCATAAAATCGCTCATGGACGCTGTCCAGGGCTGCCCGCTCCAGTAATTTGCCGGAGGCAAGCTCGTCCTTGACTACGACTCGAGGCAAGACCGCGAAGGCCTGGCTGTCTCTGGCCATAAGACGCAGCATCGCCATGTCGTCCACTTCTGCCTTCAGCTCCGGATTAAGCGCCTCACGCAGACAGAACGCATCGAACTCCCCCCGAATGCCATGTTTGCGGCTAGGTAGTACCCAGGGGTATTGGTCAAGGCCGGCGGCTTCCAACGCGGGCGGACATACGATACTGACTGGCTGACGCGACAGGAGATGAATCTGCCATGGCTGGCTGTCGTCGGATTCGATACTTGCATTGGTGAGCACCACATCCAGCTGATGGCGGGTCAGATCCTCCAGCAGCTTGTGCTGGTTATCGGAAATCAACGATACGCTGGCTTCCGCATCCTGCATGGCCGGTCCGATGAATTCCTCGATGAAGTTTCGTGACATGTAACTGGTGGTACCGATACGCAGCCGCTTGTTGGCCGAACTGATGCCCTGCCGTAACAGCACCTCCAGTTCTTCCCCGCGGTGAAAGATATCCTCGGCAAACTGCATGGCCTGCCGGCCGGACTCTGTCAGCACCAGCTTGCGCCCGCTGCGGTGGAACAGCTGGCAGTCCAGGCTCTCTTCCAGACTGCGTATCTGTGTAGACAGGGCTGACTGGGAGACATGCAGCTGCTGTGCGGTGCGGGTCAGATTACCCGACACCGCAACCTGCCAGAAATAGTACAGATGCCGATAGTTGAGTCGGCTCATGGATGCCTCCGGGCCAATTCGTTCTGTAAAAAAGAACGATTGCATACCGATTATGAATTTTACCTAATCGATTGAGCCATCAATACTCCCTTCAGGTCAACGGGAGGACACCGATATGGAATCTTTAACCGCTTTGAACGTGCTTGCTGTGCCACTGGTGTTTGCCGCCGCCATGTGGCGGTCCGCGCGCAGTGCTGGTGCTCTGCCGGGGCTGCTGCTCGCGGCAGTGATCGTCTGCGTCGATGCATTCGGCATTGTGGATCTCAACCTGGGCGCCGTGCAGAACATCATGTTGCTGCTGGTGGCAGGGCTGGGCTGGATCGTCAGCCGATTCAGTGAACATTATCTGGCCGGCGACCCTGGTCAGCCGCGCTTCTTTCGCTGGCTCAATGCCCTGCTGGCCAGCGTCACCCTGGTGATCGTAGCCGACAATCTGGTGGTGTTCTGGCTTGCCTGGGTCAGCATCAGCCTGAGCCTGCACCAGCTGTTACTGTTCTATCCGGAGCGGCCGCGGGCGGCACTGGCAGCGCACAAGAAATTCGTCTTTGCGCGGATTGCCGACGCGGCACTGCTGACCGCCTTCGTTCTGTTTTACTGGCAGTACCAGACCCTGTCCATCGACAATCTTGCCACTATCTGGCGGGCCGGCGAGTCGCTACCGGTCTCCATGCAAATCGCTGCCTGCCTGATAGTCCTGGTGGCGGTACTCAAATGCGCCCAGATGCCCTTCCATGGCTGGCTCATCCAGGTTGTCGAAGCGCCTACGCCCGTTTCTGCCCTGCTCCACGCTGGCGTAGTCAACCTGGGCGGCTTTTTGCTACTGCGTTTGTCCGGCCTGCTGGAACTTTCGGGGGTGGCCTCCGGTCTCCTGCTGGTGGTCGCCGGTGCCAGTCTGGTACTGGCCGCGCTGACAGCCATTACCCGGATAAGTATCAAGGTCAATCTGGCCTGGTCAACGGTAGCGCAAATGGCGCTCATGCTGGTGCAGATCAGCCTGGGACTTTACGACCTGGCGATGCTTCACCTGGTAGCGCACTCCTGCTACAAGGCCTATGCCTTCCTCAACTCTGGCAGCCAGGTCCAGCATTTCGTCACGGCCAGCGCAGCCCCGGGCGGGGGCGCCAGGTTTCACACAGCGCTGTTCGGCACCCTGGTCGCGTTTACCGGTTACCTGTACCTGGCGAGCCAGTTCGAACTGACCATCAGTACGCCGGAATGGCTGCTGCTGGCCCTGTACAGCATCGGCTTCGGTAGCCTCTGGCGCCGGCGCGGCTGGCTGCTTTCACTGGGGATGGTGGTGACTCTGGTCAGTCTGCACCTAAGCCTGAAAACGGCCATCGAATCCCATCTGATATTACCTGCCAGCAGCGCGCCGGACTGGGCTCTGATCTGGACAGCCCTGGTGATTCTGGCCCTGGCCACCGGCGGCTGGCTGATGCGTTTTGGTCGCAACAGCGCCCTGCGTCAGACACTGTCTCGTCATCTGTATGCCGGCCTGTACCTGGACGAGTGGGCAACACGCCTCACCCTGGCAGTCTGGCCGGTGCGCCTGCCCAAGCCTTTCACTCTCAAGCCCGATACCATCGTCGAGGAGACTCAGCCATGAATACTGTTGCGCACACCCTGACTGCACCGGTTGCTGTACTTGCCGCGGCCAATGCTGCCTGCGCGCGCATCGCGCCGACCTGGCCGCTTGATCAGCTGATAGCGGTCAATCCCTGGTGGTCCCTGCGCCAGCATCCGATGCCGGTCATCGCTGGCGAGCTGTCCTGGCTGGCAGGGGTGAGCTGTTTCCTCTCGGCTGCGGAGTATCGCGCGCAGCAGATCCCCAAGGACATCGTCGCTGCTGTACTGACAGAGCAGGAGATGGACCTGACGCTGGAGGCGTTCTGCACTGCCGATCCAGTGCGCCCTGCCACCTGGCAGAACCTGGACCGGTTGTTTGACCAGCATCGCAATCTCAACCGGCAGATCAGCTGGCGGGAGGAAATCATCCATCAGCTGAGCCAATTTGCCGGCCGCTACTTTGTTGACCAGCGCAGCGGTTTCTACCAGGCCTGGTTGCACACTACTCGCAACGATCATGGTCTCTCGATCCTGATGGCCGAGCCCGGCCTGGTCAGGCAGTTCGACCAGCTCCCCGATACGGCCGAAGAGTTGCTTGAAGTCGCACTGGAGGAGTTGCAGGTACCTGCGCAGTGGCACACCGAGTACTGCCACGCGCTGCTTCTGAGTTTCAATGGCTGGGCAAGCATGGCCGCCTATCAGGCCTGGCAAGCCACGTTGAACAATAAAGCCGACGGCACCACGCGCGAACTGCTCGCCGCCCGGCTGGCCTGGGAGCTGGTGTTGTGGCGCCATCTGGGCGCCCGTCACCCCGGCGTGGGCACGGCCTGGCGCGAACAGTTCGCCCGGGCAGCCCAGCAACGCCTGGCTCACGGGGCCTATGCCCGGCACCTGCACTGCTGGCAACTGGCTAGCGAACGCGCGTTCCAGCAGGGTCTGGAGCGCAAGCTCAGACTGCCTGAGCCCTCCGACTCGCCAGCGGCAACGCAAGCCTCCCCACCCCGCCTGCAGGCTGTGTTCTGCATTGATACCCGCTCTGAAGTCATGCGCCGGGCCCTCGAGGTGCAACATCCGCAGATCCAGACGCTCGGCTTCGCCGGCTTTTTCGGTCTGCCGCTGGCCTATCGCAGTGGCGCCTACAACCGGCCGCAACTGCCCGGACTGCTGGCGCCCGATTTGCAGGTGAGCGACGCCGACAAGCACTACGACGAGTCGGCCGGGACAAGTCTGGGCAGCCGCTGGCTGGGGCTGGCCAAGTCCACCAACGGTGGTTTCAGCCTGGTCGAATCCTCAGGACTGGCCTATGGCTTCGGATTGCTGCGCAACACCTTTGGCTGGCGCTCAGCCGCGAAGGCGGTCAGTCCCGCACAACGGCTGCAGATTCGCCGGGATGGCCAGCCCCTGTCAAAAGCCGCGCTGGCCGAACTGGCAGCGGGCGTGCTCGGCGCCATGGGGCTGGGTCAGAATCTGGCGCAGCAGGTGCTGCTGGTCGGGCATGGGGCGGACTGCCAGAACAACCCCCATGCTGCCAGTCTCGACTGCGGTGCCTGCGGCGGGCAAAGCGGCGAGGTCAACGTACGCATACTGGCGCAGATACTCAACGACCCGGACGTCAGGCCCTTGCTGGCTGACCGGGGTCTGCAGATACCCGCGGACACTGTCTTCTTCCCGGCGGTGCACAATACCACCACTGACGAGATTCGCATTCTTGCCGGCGACCCGGACGCTGAGCTGCTGCAATGGCTGGCGGCGGCACGCACCCAGTGCGCGGAAGAACGCGCTCGCCACCTGGATATTGCCGGTCAGCCTGCGGTAAGCGCCGTGGCCAGACGGGCCCGGGACTGGGCCCAGGTGCGCCCGGAATGGGGCCTGGCAAACAATGCCTGTTTCATCATCGCGCCCCGGTCGCGCACCCGGCACCTGAACCTGGAGGGCCGCAGTTTTCTGCATGACTATCAGTGGCAGGACGATACCGACTCGGCGTTACTCACGCAGATAATGACGGCGCCGATGCTGGTAACCAACTGGATCAACACGCAGTACAACGCCTCGGTGACCGAGCCCCATCTGTACGGCGCGGGTAACAAGACCCTGCATAACGTGGTGGGCGGCAACCTGGGGGTATTCGAGGGGAACGGAGGCGATCTGCGGATCGGCCTGCCTCTACAATCTGTACACAATGGCAACACCTGGATGCACCAGCCCTTGAGGCTGAGTGTCTATGTCGACGCGCCTCAATCAGCCATTGCCAACATAGTCGCGGCTCATCAAGACGTCCGCTGGCTGGTGGACAACCAGTGGCTGCACCTGTTCCAGCTGACACACACCGGCAGTTGCAGGTACTTCCGGGGCACATGGCATCTGTAGGATAACCGGTCTGCCAGGGATGGCTGACACTCAATCGCCGACTTGTTCGCCCAGCAGAAACGCTCTCATCACCGCTTCGTCACCGCTCGCCGCAATAACGCAGCCGCGCTCGGGATGATCACGGTGTGGCCAGGCGGTCGCGCGGGGTCAGCCGCGGGATAACAACGGAACTCAGTGAGCACGTCATGAATCAGACAGATAACCCTCTGGGAATAATTCAACGATGAGCCATCTGATTCTCCCGATATTGCGAATGCTCTTGCAGCGAGACGGGGCAACACGCTGACAGCATGGGCTCTGCCTCTGGGCAAAATCACCCCCTGCGCCCGCATCATGGTGTCCTGTGGTCGCCGTCCGGATGAACTCGTGTTGGTACAGGTCATCGTGGAACCGGAGACCATCCGGGAAGCAGTCTGACGCCTGCTGAAAGAACCGGGAGAGAGGGCCGAAGATGCTAGCTAGCCAGAGGAAAACCCCGTGTCTGAAGCAGCACAAGCATCGGTATTCCACACCTCCGGACTGACCAAAACCTACCGCCAGGGGGAGGTCGAAGTGCATGCCCTTCGCGGTATCGATCTGGATCTTTTTGCCGGTGAGATCGTCGTTATGCTGGGAGCATCCGGATCCGGCAAATCCACCCTTCTTAACATTCTTGGCGGGTTGGACGTCCCTACCAGTGGTGAGGTGCGTTACCAGAATATCGACCTGACCAAAGCCAAGGACAGTGAACTGACCCGATACCGCCGAGATTTCGTCGGCTTCGTCTTTCAATTCTATAACCTG